>JAJFKO010000010.1 GCA_021773175.1 Gammaproteobacteria bacterium | reverse complement strand
TATAGCATAGGTATCATATACCCGTCGCGGTTCATTTTTAGATTTTCTCGCTTGTTATTTCCTACGCGGAATGCACTTTAAATCTTGTCAATAGTCCGGCTATTACCTGCGATTTAAAGCACCCTCTTCGTAAAAAATCCCGGTGCGATAAAATCTAAAAATGAACCGCGACGGGTATATATTGTAATGATGAGGAATGAAGAAATTTATAGGCAAAAACAATAAAAAACGCGCATAAAGCGCGTTTTTTATCTTGAAAAAATGGCGGAGTGGACGGGATTCGAACCCGCGACCCCCGGCGTGACAGGCCGGTATTCTAACCAGCTGAACTACCACTCCTGAGTTAGAAATTTTGGTGGGTGCTGAGGGGTTCGAACCCCCGACCCTCGCCTTGTAAGGGCGATGCTCTACCAGCTGAGCTAAGCACCCAAGAGGCGCGTAATCTACATTAATTTTTCAACTTTTGCCAGACAAAAGTTAGAAAATCAAGCTTCTTGTGCGCTATTAACAGAGTCTTTCAATGCTTTACCAGCTTTAAAGCTTGCCACTTTACTTGCTTTAATTTGGATAACTTCACCTGTTTGAGGATTACGACCACTGCGAGCACTACGCTCTTTAACTTGGAAAGAACCAAAGCCAACAACAGTTACTTGGTCACCTTGTTTTAAAGCACTTGTAATGCCACCAATGGTTGCATCTAAAGCACGAGCAGCATCTGCTTTTGATAAATCAGCTGAATCTGCAATATGTTCGATGAGTTCTGCTTTATTCATATTTAATAGTACTCCCTCAAATTGTTATAGGATTAATAAATCGTATAATCCTAGTTAATCAGAAAATAGATTAAGAGTAACCAAACCCTACACTATTTTTCACACCTTCTTATTTTCAGGGCTAGCAATTTTTCAGCCCTCTACGAAAAATAAATTATCTGTCTGAATACCAGTTATATCCCAAACCTACAGGCTTTACTGCGTTGTTGGGCTGGGAAGAATACCATAGATTTGCTAGAAAACAATAGAATTCTAGGGCATTTCAACAGATAGTTATTGCTAATTTTAGCCCCTTCCCACCTTTGGTCAAATAGATTACATATGGAGCTTTTGATCAGCCACTTTTCACGCTACTTCTTTTTGCTCATCATGAACGCTATTGCTGCTTGATAGTCTTTAGCAGAGCAATTTGGACACATTGCCCCAGGAGGCATGGCTCCTTTACCTTTCTGAGCAGTCTGTACCAAAAGCGCCATCACTTTGGTTTTTAACGTTTTGGCGTCTGCATTGGGATTTTGTTTTTTTACGGTTTCCATAGCCAGAGAGAAGCGCTTTTGCCAAGCATCCACATCATGTACTTTTGGCGCACCGGCAACACCTTGCATATGACAAGCTAAGCAAGCTTTGTTATAAATTTTTTCGCCATTAGCATGATTACCAGCAAAAGCAATCGTAGTAGATAACAGCGCAGCCGCAGCAAAAAGTATAATGCGTTTCATAATCCCACCCTTCTTTAAATTATTAGGACTTACGATAAACTCTATAGACGAGGTACCCATACCCATACCCAAAGGGCACAGGCAGGACACAGGTAGAGAGTTTTGCGTAAATCTTAATTATCCTAGATTCCGCAGTTGCCATCTACTGCGAACGCTTAATATGCGGAATCTAGGATTATGTTTTAATGTGCATGAATAGCATCATCATCATTTTTCTTACGTGATGCAGCTCTTCCCGTTAATCGAACATCATTTTTATCTTTCTTGATTTTTGGTTTAGGAACTTCTGTTAACGCTTCAGCAAATACTTCATCAATCCAGCGAACAGCTTTAAGATCTAAACTCTGCATAATATTCTTTGGAATCTCTTTTAATTCTTTGCTATTTTCTTCAGGAATCATCACCACTTTAATACCACCACGTAATGCCGCTAAAAGTTTTTCTTTCAAGCCACCAATAGGTAATACTTCACCTCGCAGAGTAATTTCGCCAGTCATTGCCACTTCCGCACGTACCGGAATTTTGGTAATTGCAGAAACCAATGCTGAACACATACCTATCCCGGCACTAGGTCCATCTTTTGGTGTTGCCCCAGCAGGAACATGTACATGAATATCATGTTTCTCAAAAAAGTCTTCAGCAATACCCAAACTTTTAGCTCGACTACGCACAACGGTCGTGGCTGCTTGAATAGATTCTTGCATCACATCACCTAGCGAACCTGTAAACATGGTTTTTCCTTTACCTGCAACCACTGAAACTTCAATCTCTAACAACTCACCGCCGACTTCAGTCCAGGCAAGTCCTGTTACTTGACCGATTCGATTTTCTTCACCAGCCAGGCCGTAACGATAACGCTTTACGCCAAGATATTTTTCCACACTACGCTGCGTAATTTGAGCGACTTTGCTTTGAGTCTTGGAAACAATATTTTTAATAACTTTACGACATAATGCTGATATTTCGCGTTCAAGGTTACGCACACCAGCTTCACGAGTATAGTAACGAATAAGTTCTATAACAGCACCTTTAGCAATCGTTAATTCTTTTGCTTTAACCCCATTAAGTTTTTTCTGTTTTGGAATTAAATGCTGCATGGCAATATGAACTTTTTCATCTTCGGTATAACCAGGAATACGAATAAGCTCCATACGATCCAATAATGGAGCAGGAATATCTAACGTATTTGCTGTAGCAATAAACATAACTTCTGACAAATCATAATCAACTTCTAAATAATGATCATTAAACGTGTTGTTTTGCTCAGGGTCTAAAACTTCTAACAACGCTGCAGCAGGATCACCACGAAAATCCATAGCCATTTTATCGACTTCATCTAATAAGAATAGCGGATTTTTTACACTCGTTTTACTGATTTTCTGAATGATTTTACCAGGTAACGAACCAATATAAGTACGTCGATGCCCTCTGATCTCTGCTTCATCACGCACACCACCTAATGACATACGTATAAACTCACGTCCTGTGGCACGCGCAATAGATTGTCCCAGAGATGTTTTACCAACACCAGGAGGTCCAACAAAACAAAGTACTGGGCCGCGCAAATTTTTAACACGTTTTTGTACAGCCAGATGTTCAAGAATACGCTCTTTTACTTTCTCTAAACTATAGTGATCCGTATTTAATATCTTTTCAGCATTGTTCAAGTCTAAATGTAATTTACTGCGTTTTTTCCATGGTACATCAAGTAAAATATCGAGGTAATTACGAATAACCGTTGCTTCAGCAGACATTGGCGGCATCATTTCTAATTTTTTCAATTCTGAATTAGCTTTGTTCTCAGCATCTTTAGACATACCCGCTTCACCAATACGTCGCTTTAAGGCATCGAACTCACTCTCTTCACCGTCCAGACTACCAAGCTCTTTACGAATCGCTTTAATTTGCTCATTTAAATAATATTCACGTTGGCTTTTTTCCATCTGACTTTTGACGCGATTACGAATTTTTTTCTCAATCTGTAAAATATCAACTTCAGATTCTAATAAACCAATCAGACATTCTAAACGTTTAGTGACAGTCTTAATTTCAAGAATTTTTTGTTTTTCTTCAACTTTTAATGTCATATGTGCAGCAATAGTATCGGCTAGACGACTCACGTCATCAATACCTGCAACTGAAGTAAGAATTTCAGCAGGGATTTTACTATTATGTTTTACATACAATTCAAATTCCGATAAAACTGAACGCATGAGTATATCAGCATCAGCCTCTTTACTAGGAGAAGCCTCCTCAATTAATTCATATTTAGTTTGTTGATAACCTGCTGCGGCAATAAACTTCGTTATTTTTGCACGTTGCGAACCTTCAACTAAAACTTTAACCGTACCATCGGGCAGTTTTAATAATTGCAGAATCGAAGCAATACAACCAACTTTATATAAGTCACTTACTTTAGGCTCGTCTTTTGCTGCAGATTTTTGCGCAACTAATAAAATCTCTTTATCGTTCGCCATGGCTACTTCTAAAGCTCGAATAGACTTTTTACGACCAACAAAAAGAGGAATAACCATGTGCGGATAAACCACCATGTCACGTAATGGTAAAATGGGAATAACGAGTTCTAGATCTTGCTTTTCTTGTAATTTTTGTTGCATATAACTCACCAATTAATATCCATTAAATTTAGAGAAATGTTAGTCAGAGGCACAGCGATTCTGATCAGATTCTTCAAAGATTAATAATGGTTCACCCTCACCATTAATACAAGAATCATCAATAACAACCTTTTTAATGTTTTCTTGTGAAGGTAATTCATACATGACATTAAGCAACAGCTGTTCTAGAATCGAACGCAAACCTCGTGCACCGGTTTTCCGTTCCATGGCTTTTTCAGCAACAGCAAGTAATGCTTCATCCGTAAATGCTAACTCGACTTCTTCCATAGCAAAAAGTTTCGCATATTGTTTAGTTAGCGCATTTCTTGGCTCGCATAAAATTTGCATTAAGGCATCTATATCTAATTCATCCAACGTCGCAATCACAGGTAAACGCCCAATAAATTCTGGAATTAAACCATATTTAATTAAATCTTCTGGCTCAACCGTTTTTAATAATTCACCAATACCTTTGGTATCATTTTTACTACGAACATCTGCTGAGAAACCAATGCTAGCTTTTTCAGTACGTTCGCTAATGATTTTATCTAGACCAGCAAAAGCACCACCACAAATAAATAAAATATTAGCAGTGTTAATTTGTAAAAAGTCTTGATTAGGATGCTTGCGTCCACCTTGAGGTGGAATAGAAGCAACCGTGCCTTCAATTAGTTTTAATAAGGCTTGCTGTACACCTTCACCTGAAACATCACGCGTTATTGATGGGTTATCAGATTTCCTAGAGATCTTATCAATTTCATCAATATAAACGATACCGTGCTGCGCTTTGTCAGCATCATAATCACATTTTTGTAAAAGTTTTTGGATAATGTTTTCAACATCTTCACCCACATAACCCGCTTCTGTTAATGTGGTCGCATCCGCAATGGTAAAGGGTACATTCAATAAACGCGCTAGCGTTTCAGCTAATAACGTTTTACCACTACCCGTTGGACCTATTAATAAAATATTACTTTTACTTAGTTCAACCTCATTATCTTCTTTGTCTTTATCATCAACTTTAGCATCACGATTATAAAGTCGTTTATAATGATTATATACCGCAACAGATAAAACTTTTTTTGCTGACTCTTGACCAATAACATATTCATCAAGTTTGGCTTTAATCTCTTTTGGCTTCGGTAGCTTATTATTATCTTCTGACGGTTCGTCTTCAGTCACTTCTTCACGAATGATATCAGCACAAAGATCAACACATTCATCACAAATATATACAGATGGGCCGGCAATGAGTTTACGAACTTCATGCTGACTCTTGCCACAAAATGAACAATATAAAATTTTCCCAGAGTCTTCATCAGAGCGTTTTTTGCTCATATTTTCATACCTCAAAACAGTTTTTCTATCTAATTATAGATATGGACATTTCTTAAGATTTCAAGCCCCTAGTAAAAACACATATCAAAGACATAAGCCGTTGATTTTCATTATTTTTCATCAAAACACTCGTTAATTACTCATCCACGAATAGATATTCAACTTTAAATCAATATTAATTTAAAGATAGCACGTTTATCTCTAATTGGATAATTTCTAGTCACGGGTGTCAATAACCTTGTCAACCAAGCCATATTTAACCGCATCGTCACCACTCATGAAGTTATCGCGATCGGTATCTTTCTCAACTGTATCGAAAGATTGGCCGGAATGTTTGGCAAGGATCTCGTTCAGCCTTTGCTTAACAAATAACGTTTCTTTGGCATGAATTTCAATATCCGTAGCCTGACCTTGATAACCACCCATAGGTTGGTGAATCATGACACGAGAATTAGGCAAACAATAACGCTTATCTTTGGCACCACTTGCTAATAACAAAGCAGCAGCACTCGCAGCTTGCCCAATGCATAGTGTACTTACATCAGGTTTAATGAATTGCATTGTGTCATAAATTGCGAGCCCCGACGTCACAACACCACCAGGAGAATTGATATAAAGAAAAATATCTTTATCTGGATTTTCGGACTCTAAAAATAACATTTGTGCTACAACTAAGTTAGCCATGTAATCTTCTACTTCACCAATTAAAAAGATAATTCGTTCTTTTAATAAGCGCGAGTAAATATCATATGAACGTTCTCCACGAGCCGATTGCTCAATAACCATTGGCACCAAACCACCGGCATTCTTTAACGGCGTATTCTCTTCTAAAAAATCAACTGCCATAATTAAGCTTCCTCATTGCGTTGCATAATTTCACGATAATTCAATTTTTTCTCAGTGACTTTCGCGCTTGTTGTTATCGTCTCAACAACTTTTTGCTCCATTGCTAATGCTTCAATTTCAGCATATTTTTCATCATCACTGTAATACCATGCTTTAAAGCGTTCAGGATCATCATAAGCCGATGCCATTTTTTCGATTAAGTCACGAACCTGATCTGCATTCGCTTCAATTTTATTTTGTTTAATGAATTCACTAACAACATAACCAAGACTAATACGTCGCTCAGCTTTCTTCACAAATTCATCATCCGGTAGCTGACTAGCATCAAACTTTGTTTCTTGGCCTTTAAAGAAATAATTAATCGCTTGTTTTTTCAAAGCATCAATTTCAGAACGAACCATACTCTTTGGTAATTCGACTGTCGTCATTTCTAACATTTTATCGAAAACTTGTTGACGATTTTGCGCGTCGACAGAGCGCTCCATTTCACGCAGCATCGTGCCGCGTAATTTTTCTTTTAGTTTGTCTAGACCATCATTAATATCAAATAATGCAGCAAACTCATCATTTAGTTCTGGTAGTTTTGATTCTTCAACTAGGTTGATAGTAACTTGGAACTCAGCAGGTTTATCAGCATAGTCAGGCTTCTGATAATCTTTTGGAAACGTTAGTTTTATGGTTTTTTCACCACCTTCTTTTAGACCAACAACACCATCTTCAAAACCAGGGATCATGCTGCCGGAGCCTAATTCAAGTTGGAAACCTTGGGCAGAAGCATCGGCTTGCTCTTGACCATCAATGCTGCCTTTGAAATCTAAGGTAACGCGGTCATCATTTTTCGCGGCGCGATCAACTTTTTCCCATTTAATGTGTTGCTTTTGTAAGCGCTGTAGCATTTCATCCATATCAGTTGCATCAAGTTCGCCGCTGACTTTATCAATAGCAATTCCAGCAAAATCAGGCAAAGTTACTTCTGGAGCAACTTCAAATTTGGCTATATATTCGAATGGAGCATTGCGTTCAGTCTTAGTGAACTCAACTTCAGGCATAGCAACGGGGTTCAATTCTTTTTCTTTAAAGGCATCTTGTAATGAGGTTTCAGTAATTTTTGCCAATACTTCTTGCAAAACAGCTTCGCCATATTGTTGCTCAATGACTTGCCGCGGCACTTTGCCTTGGCGGAAACCATCTATGCGAGCATGCTTGCTGTATTCTTGTATTTTCTCAGCAACCGCCTTTTCAACGGTATCTTGTGGGACTTCGATTGTCATTTTACGCTCTAATCCAGATAGCGTTTCGACGGACACTTGCATAGCCATATGCTTAACCTCTCTTAACTGATTGTTTTCAGGATGTTTTTCAACTTGTATTTATAGTAATTAATATAATAATGGTGCGAAAGGAGAGACTCGAACTCTCACGGGTTGCCCCACTGGAACCTAAATCCAGCGCGTATACCAATTTCGCCACTTTCGCGTATAAGTCACCATTTCTGCTATAAAAAATAAAAAACCCGTAGAACGGACTGACCAAAGCGGCTAAGAATAATGATTTTGCTTGGTTTTTGCAAGAATTAGATGACGTTGGTGAGTTATATTCAATAGTAATATGGCTCGCCAATGAAAAAGCCTATACTCTCAGGACTTACGCTAAACCCCAAGGTCGAGGCATTTATCGTAAGTCCTGACTCTCAAACTTGTGTTTTAATTTTACACTACTCTTATTTACAGCATTAATGCCCTCTCAATTTGAATATTTTCTAAAAACACAACATCATGCGAAATCACTAACAACGCGCCTTGATAGGCTTGTAGTGCTTTTTCAATGCTGGCAATACTTATGAAGTCTAAATGATTTGTCGGTTCATCGAGAATCAACAATTGTGGCGCCCTAGCCCCCATTAATACGCAAGCTAAAGCAGCACGAAGTTTTTCGCCACCACTTAGTTCAGCGACATAACGTCGCGCATGTTGATTGCGAAATAGAAATTGCGCCAAAGCAGCGTAACAGCTATTGATATCACAGTCAGGATTTAGATATTGAAAATTATCTAACAATGTTAATTTTGGTTGTAGAATATTTACAGCTTGGTCGAGATAACAAACGCGATCAGTGCCGAGCTTAATTGTGCCGTGCTCAGCGGTTAATTCACCTAAAATTAATTTTACTAAGCTTGTTTTGCCACTACCATTATTTCCAGATAATGCAATGCGCTCAGGCCCTTTCACAATTAAATTCATGTTAGTTAATAATTTTTTCTTCATGCCTAAATATTTAAAATTAACATCCTGCAACTCAAGAATTATTTTTTGATTAGCAACTTGTGTTTCAGGCAGGTGCAAGGTCATTTCATCTATTTGCAACAATTGTTCGCGAGCTTGTAGATATTGCGAACCAGTCTGCTCCTGTTGTTTTTTATGTCGTATTTTCAAGGTTGATAAATGGTTTTCACTTTTTCCTTTCTGAGCGTCATAATACAGCTTAGTCTGACTGCCGGTTTTGCGATTAAGACGACCTCGGCGTTGACCTTGCTCATGCTTTTCGCGTTCTTGCTGTATACCTCGTTGGGTTTTTACGACGTCTTTTTTAGCATCAGAATAACGGCGTTCTATAGCTTGTTGCTCAACTTGCTTTTGCTGCCAATATGCATCAAAGTTACCACCATAAACGTGCATACCATTAGCATTCAGCTCAATTATTCTATCCATGTAACGTAATAATTGCCGATCATGTGACACGACAATCAAACCCTGCTGCCACTGTTCTACCATACTATATAAAACATCACGCGATTGCTTATCTAGATTATTGGTTGGCTCATCGAGAATTAAAACATCTGGACTTTGTGCCATCATAGCAGCAATAACTAAACGCGTTTGTTCGCCGCCACTTAAAGACTGTAATGCTTGCGTAGCTTGCAAATACTCTAAACCACAATCAGTTAATTGTTGCTGCAAACGCTCGACAACATCCCAGTCATCATTTAATGCTTCATAATCTTGTAGTGCGCTACTGCCATTTAAAATATTGGCATAAGCAGTGAGTTTATCAGCCACCTGAAACAATTCAGCAATCGTATATTTATGGTAAATACTAAGGTCTTGAGGACAATAAGTAAGTTTGGCCTGGCAACGTAATATGCCTGAACTTGGCTGTAATTTTCCAAGTAACAATTGCAATAAGGTTGATTTACCACAGCCATTACTACCAACAATAGCGGTTTTTTCCGCGGCAAAAGAACAAGAAATATCTTTTAACAAATTATCTTGTTGCGGATAATGAAAATGAATGTGTTCACAATAGATATAAGATGGTTCTACCATAACTAAATTCTCCAACAAATAATTATCTGAATACTTGTAAAACAAGCTCGATTATCGTTTTGAATTTAGTTGCGCACTGGCAGAGTACCTCGCCTGATGTGTTAATGTGGGTAAACTTAGCAGAGTCTAATAGGAATTGTCAACTTCCCAAGGTGGATTAGATGCATGTCAGTTTAGCTTAAGTTACTTAACATAAGCGTTTACAACTATCTGCTGTACCTTGTGCACTTCGCTTTTCTGCCGCACGCTTTCTTTTCTCTCCTTTGAATTTTTCAAGAGCTACTTGCTGCGCCTCAGCCATGCCACGAGCAACATCGAGATCAGCCGGCGTTTCTATGCCTATTACTGCAGTTGCCAAATCACCTAAATATTGAATCAAAATATCGTTACCTCTTCTGACTTCGGCTGTCATTGTTTCTGCCGCTACAGCTCTTTTTTCTGCAGCAGCTGCTCTGTATCCAGCAGCATTAAGAGATTGTTGCATTCTTGTGATTTGAGCTTTATTTGCAACACGTGTATTAGCTGATGAAATACGATTTCGAATTTTCCTATATTGTTCTTTATAACCTTCTTTTAAAGATTGTTGTACTTGTTCTTGTGGCCTTAGCTTCATATCATTTAAAAGTCGTTTCAGATTGTCGCGTAATTTAAGTAATAATGTTCTAATTGCAATTTTGCTCGCTTCCGATCTTCCTTTTTTTTGTTCCAAGATATTTAAGCTTTCTAGCTGCCGATCTACTTCTGCTTGCAGCTCAATAAAGGCCGCATCTTTCGGAGTAAGTTGAGAGTGATCGTTTCTATACATCTCTTCTTCTGAGTCTTTACGACTTTCTGCAGGAAGTTCAGGAGGTACCTGACAAACTTCATCCATCCTTTGAACACCCGAAGGAAAAGCTACAGATCGCTCTCGAATGGGAGGTACGTACCTTGAAGGATAAGAGGTTGCAGCCAAACTAAAATCTGTATCTACGAGTCCACCATGAAGAACTGCATATGTTGATAGAAGCCCCTTATCCGGCCCAATATTTCTGTCTGCCTCTCCAAATTCTCCAATACCGCTTGAATCTTCTGCTAATATTCGAGCAACACGCTCCCACTCTTCATCCGGAGCTCCATATAACAAATCATTATTCATACCAAGCATATGTCATCCAAATTATCTATTTAATTCAATCAGTTATGCTGCATAAAGAAATTCACAACAATTTAACATCTTAATTTCTACCAGATTACCCTTAAGATTTTATTAAAACGATTCAAATTTTTACAATATATTTGGTTAACATTTGTTGCATTTCTTAATATTGTGTTAAGTTTTGTCCATTAAATTGGCCGCTCAGGAAAATAATAATAAAAATATGGAAGGGGTTTTATTAACAAAATAAAATAGAGGCATATACATGTTTAGTCCATTAGATTTAGATCCAACACAAGCTCGTGCTTATAAACAATTAGTAGAAACATTAACTACCATTAATGGCGAAGAGTTAGCTCAACGTCTAAATAGGATTACGGTTACCGGCAGTAGTACTGAAGCTGATTATTCTTATCAACACGAAGGACCATTATATTATGACTACTATTTGCTGGAGCTCTTGAATGAAGTTGCTCAACATAAAGACATTCCTGCATCTGTCAGAAATATGATTGCGACTCGACTTCAGGCTGTCAATGATTCCATTGCAGGAAACTCTGCATCGAAGATTGTTATAGAGCCTATTTATGGCTATCCTCGCACACTCTCAACAACAACATTTTCTGCTCGATATAATACTCATAAAGACAATATCACCAGAGGTTCACAACAACCGTTACTTGATCTGTTAGCCAAGCGATTCAAGGCTCCTTATTCTTTCGTGCAACGAACTCAAGTAAAAGCTCACCAAGCCGAAAGAGGTCTTGTAGCAGACCCTAAATCGAACAGTAGAAGTAAAACTTCTGTGTCTGTAGCACGTATGATTACTGTACCGGGAACTAAAGCTTCAAGGCGACTTTCTCTTCATAGGCAACGCAAACTTGAACGAAGCGCTGGTGGTAAGCTCATTATTGGTTCTTTAGCTGGAATAGGCCCATCACCATTAATCAGGGCTAAATAATCTGTCATAGTTAAAATAGAGATTTTTCAATGCTGGGAAAACGAAAGCACAAAGCAACATCACAATCAAATTTATCGAGAGAGCTCCATTCACTATACGATAATATTGGAGCGATATTAACGGGTTTTGAAGATGCTAATTCACTGCATCATGTCTTAGCTCGCATACATGAAAATGCTATCGCTAGATTTGATGCTGACAGTAATCCTATTATGAAAAGCAAGCAATCATTATTCTTACTCTGTTTCTATTATGAAGTGTTACTCAGCCACTGTGAGCGTACTGCAGGTATCAATGATTCTTTAATAAGGCTGGTTAGAGAAAAAAAGACGACGCTAGAGCAAAGCCTGCAAGGTCGTATAGCATGCAAATTTTTTGTAGCTGTAAAAAACGCTAATACAATAACTCAAATAAATAACTTCACACATTTTCAAGAAGAATATCAAGTATATCGAAATGCAATAGAAGCTAATAACCAAGCTTATTGGCATTTGCAAAGTTTACTAACTTTATTAAAAAATGAAGCAAGTCGCATTAGTCCTCCCCTTCGACCTACAAGCGCAGCGACAATGCAATTATTACTTGCAAAACATCCAGCACAGAAACGTCGCAGAGAAGAGCCCCCTCAAGAAACTCATGCCCCCCCCCCCTCGACACAGAGTCATGAAAAACCATCAACAGAAAAGTTTTACCGTGAATTCGATGGTAGAACATTATCAGAAGAGGAAATATTTGCGTTTGTAAATGGCGCTATTAATTTTTTTACAATACTTCGTAATATAACAGCCTGTCCTGCAAATGTTACTCGTCTACATGAAAAAGATATGGAGTGTGAATTTTCTGCATGTCGAGTTGCTGCCGATGAGTTTATCGTATTCCCTGCGCATAAAAATATACATGATAGACGTGAACGTAAACTGCGTGAAGGGCTTGTTTATAAATATGATCCCAATCGCCCTGGTTATTTTCCAACAGGTGAACTGCGTGTTCTTGATACTTTATTATTACCTGTCACCTGCCAACAAGGTATATTTGGCAGAAATATCGATGCTTCAACACGCGCCTGGCAAATTCTTTATGGCAAAACTCACCCTCTTATCAAAATAGAAAAACCAGAAAAAAAGGATGCAGATGGTAGGGTTGTCAAAAGACGACGCTTAAAAACTCATAGCAGCATGCATTATTTAGATGGTGTTGAGCTAGATACATATTTATCGAAACATAGATGTAATTTATTACAGAAACTAAATTACTTTATTGAAATACTTGAGGCTATTGCAGCACTACATCAAGCCGGGATTTTGCACCGTGACATCAAGCTAGAAAACATCAAAATACATAATGGCCATGCTTATTTATTTGATTTTGGCTATGCCACTTATTCAAGCAATCCTATAAAATTTGCATGTGGCTCACCACTATACATGGCACCAGAAATTGCAAAAGGAGAATATAGTCCCGCGACAGATATCTTTGCTATGGGTATAACAGGAGCAGAACTATTCTTTAGTCACGATACTCTAGATACAAGATATAGTACGTATAAGACATTAATTAATGAAAGAATTCGCCTTAACCCAAATCATTCCGATGGCCTAAAAAAAGATCTTCTCACTTCTGCGATGGAAGTCGATCAAACTAAAATACCACGGCTTGAAGTATTAACAGAGACTATTGCCAAAGACTGGTCTGATTCAACTAATGCTGAACACCAAGTTTACCAACAACTAGGTCGAACCTTACAAACAATGACTGCTTTTAAGGCAGATGAACGTGGTTGTTTGAATACTCAAATTGAAGCATTTAAAGCTGTTCGCAATCAATATTCAATGTACTGTCAAAAGCAAGAGAATGCCATCAATACAGATATCACCGTTCAAATTGCTGCTGCAGTTAAAGATTTTCATGGCCACAAAAGTGCGGCATCTTTCTCTGACAAATCTGAAATCAAAGTTCCTGCATCACTTCGTAGGCCAGTTCTTTCATAAGCCAAGGGCAAAAAATCAGGTAAAGAAGGAATTATCCAAGATAGGGCTTACTCAGTCCATGCAGTCAACCTTTCCAAGCAATCACTTCATGCAAAAACAATAACTTATTGTGCAAATGGTTAATAAAAGATAATATTCGCAGCATTGTTAATGCTGGCTTAAGTTTAACCATATATATTATGCAAACATTATAATTAAATAATTAGGACTATGTTTAGCTTAAGTCCTAATAATGAATTTACAAGCTTAATTTTAGAAGTAGGATGCATATAAAGATGCTAGGACAGAGACGTGCCAGGTTACCCATAGAGATTATTAGACAACAACTTGCAAATATACTAGCAACCACTTCTGCTCAAGCGGTACTACAAACGATCGGTAAAGAATATAGTAACGCAATTTTAAAAAAAGATGGGCACGGCAATCCTGTCTTCACAGGCAAAAGTTTATTCTTTAAATGCTATTTTTATTTAGAAACTTTACATGAGCTCTGTCAACAAAGTACTGCGATTCCAGCAGAAGTTAGAGATGCTATTGCCGTCAGATGGCACGATCTTAATGCCAGCCTCAAAGGCGAATCATCTCTCAAAACGTATGTTGTCGAAATTCAAGGCCAAGATCCCGTTTGTTTTAATAACTTTGAGCAGTTTCACAACGAATATGTTAGCTATAAAAGCAGAATAGATAGAGACCGTCACGATAAACTATATCTAGAAAGTATGCTTATTCAGCTTTCTTCTGCACAAAAAAGTCGTGCTCCTCATCCATTAAGAAAGAAAAGACCGCATTCTGCAATTACAGCAATTATTGCTCCTGATCCTGCTCCTGCTCCGACTCTGATGCACCAAAAAAGAAATCCACAAGTTACTGTCCAGCCTCCACTCAAAAGACAAAGATCAACGACAGTACCATTTTATCAATCTTTTAAGCCTAGATTTTTGCAAACAGCTCACTTATTCCAAAACATTAGTCGAGCAGACCACGCAAAAATAATAAGCACATTAAATGCAGCCGAACAATCTGTAAGACGCTTACATCCACGCGACTTTCCGGCTGATATGCAGTGCGCCTATGCTGCGCTAAGAACTGCGCCAGATGAATTTATCATTTTTAAATCTAAACATAAGATACACGAGAGACACAGTCGTAAACTCAGAACCGGTATCGTCTACAGATATTCACCTCAAGAAAGCCGCTATGGAACTGAAGGTGAGGCTCGAGTGTTAGATACTGTTAGAATGCCTTTACGTTTTACTCAAGGCATCTTTAGCAGAAATCTCGACGCCCCAACAAATGCTTGGCAGTTACTTTATGGAGAAACGCATGTATTACAGCGGGTTGAGAAAAAAGCTACAGCAGATGCTGAACAACAATCCGTGGCTGCAGATTATCTTAAAATGTATAGCAGCATGCATTTTCTAGATGGGCAGAATATGGATGATTTCCAAAAGAAAAACGATACAAACCTTCTTTATAATCTTGATCGCCTTCTTGAAATATTAGAAGCATTACAACACTTACACCAAGCAGGTATTTTGCATCGCGATATTAAACGTGAAAATGTTAAGATTATTAATGGTCATGCTTATTTGTTTGATTTTGGCTTTGCAGTATATACAGATTCAGCACCTAATAACTTAGATGGATCCCCGCTATACATGGCGCCTGAGGCATTTAATGGTATACATGATGTTGCAAGTGAAATATATAGCGCAGGTATGTTAGCTGCTGAATGGACTTTTGGACTCGCCGTTTTAAATAATCAGCACGATGTCATTTCAAATAAGATGGATGCAGTTATTGCAGAAAAAGGCTACAGCAAAGAATATGTTGCTAGAGAAAAAAATCTTATTATCGCACAAATTGATCATAAAGATTTACCAAGGCTCAGTGGCTTAACAGCTCTTCTTTCAAAAAGTTTTAACGAATCAGAGCTTAATTTCTATACACAGTTAATAGAAATATATCAGAAAATGACAAATTTCAACCCTGAGCAACGCGGAGATCTTGCAATGCATATTCAAAATATAAAGGCACTTCGGCAACAGGCTTATGAATATTATCATCCTCAACAAAAGCCACTACAGGATACAGATTCGCAAAAAATTGGATTAAAGATGTAATCCATTTAGCATATTGAGATTAGTTACGCATGACAAAAAAAAAACAAAAAAAACCTATTCTTCAAGGTCTACTACTTTGCGACTTTGAGCTGCTACTTGAAAACTTACTACAAAGCAGCTCAGCCTTTTTAAATGATGAAAGGCTATATTTCCCTAACCGCCAAGAACTTATTAAATTTTATTACCTGCTCCAACTGTTAATGGCGACTATTAACAGTTATAAGGACCACTTCACAATTATAAAAATTAATATTTTTATACATTTTAAAAACTTCTTATTTGAGAAATTAAGCGCCAGTAAATTATTAATTGGTAATACTAACGAAGCAACGATTGTAGATATTGATTTTATCAATAGTGTCGTATGTCTTGACCCTGCCATTGCAGAAGAACATCTATCACTTTTAGGAGGCATATTAAGAAATAGCATTTCACTTAATATCCCTCAACATTGCTCAACTCAAACTATTATGCTGGCCGTAGCATCTGTTCAACCCGCAGCAGTCGCAACTGTTGCACCAACAGCTTCTCACTATCAAGTCAAGGCAGTAGCTGTTTCTGGTGTTTTTACTGATGAAGCAATCCACAACATTGATGCAACGATTAAACGCTTACCTAATAATATCAGAATACATGCCGAAGACATTGGCAGCGATTATTCTGCACTACGCTGTGCTGACGGCAAGACCTATCTTGTCTTTAAAACAAAAGACCCTATTCATGTACACAATAACCGTAAACTACGTAAAGCTTATGTGTTTACCAAGTCCACAACCGATGGAATTTGGCAACCTACAGGTGACGTTGAAGTACTGGATACAATGGAATACCGAATTACAGAATCATTACTTAGCAAAGCATTGTTTGCGCCTAAGCGTGCTTGGGATGCCCTTTACGGAACAACGCCTACTGCAGTTATTATTAAAAAACCTTCACGAAATACCGTTGTCGCCACAACAGCAAGAGCTGAGAAGCCACCTAAGGCTGAGCGAATAAAAGTTCATACTTGCATGCATTATTTAGACGGCATAGATCTGCATACCTATTTGCAATCTCAAAATATTGATTTTGTGACTCGATTACAATGGTATATTAATATCCTCAAAGCTGTCGACTTTTTACATGCGGCAGGCTACTTACATCTAGATATCAAGCTGCCTAATGTTATGGTTGTTAATGGTGAGGTTTATCTAACTGACTTTGGTTACGCCAAAACCCTTGCTGAAGGCAAGTTAATAAAACATCACATAGGCTCACCACTTTATATGCCGCCAGAAAGCTTAAAAACGCGTATTCCTGAGTCGGATATTTATGCATTAGGCATGCTGGGCATTGAATTATTACTCGGCCGAGAAACGATTACCCTCTATGAACGACAATTGCTTAATAAAGCTCAGCTTAAAATTAATATGACATTACCAAATTATGCAACTTTCTCTCTTACTAAGCAGAATCAGATTAGAGATAGTGCTGTTCTTGAAGTAAAAGCAGCCGGTCTAAGCTTTTTGCCATCCAAAACACTACAACGGCAAATTTTAGAGCGTGGTAATTATTCAGCTCTTCAGAGAAAAGCTATCGTACCTATTATTGCCATCCTAGGTTCAATGCTTGCATATAACCCTAAACAGCGAGGAACACTGCAAAAAATCTATTCTAATTTAGAAAGTAATTTTCTGCCTTTATGTGCAACAAAATTTCCAATAGAGCATAACATGGCCTTCGCTCAAACACGCCGAACAATTCAATCCGCATAGAATTAACTTAGCGCGCTCTCACAAAACAAACACATCTTTCAATTTTTCAGCAAAGAACTCTATAAACACTTCTACCTTGCGCGGTAAATATTGCTGTTTCAGATAAACAAAATAGATTGGAGTAGGCTGCGGCCAAAACTCTGTTAAAACACCTTGTAACAAACCTTCTTGTACTGCTTTTTGTACTCGAAAGCTGCTCATATAGGCTATACCCTGTCCAGCAATTGCAGCATGCTTTAAGGCTTCTACAGAGTTACTTCGTAACTTCCCCTGCACTCTTATTTTTTTATCATCTTTAAATAACCAATAGTCGACATTCTTATATTCTGGGTTATGTAAACAAAAATGTTCTTTTAAATCCTCAATTTTTTGTGGCGCCCCATATTTTTTTAAATATGTTGGTGCCGCAAAAATGCCACGCTGTACATAACCGATTTGCTTAGCGGCATAACTTTCTTCAATCTGTGTTGTTGTACGTAAAGCGACATCATAGCCTTCACTAATCATATCAACCATGCTGTTACTGGTATCTAACTCAAATCTG
This sequence comes from Gammaproteobacteria bacterium, assembly GCA_021773175.1. Taxonomy (GTDB): domain Bacteria; phylum Pseudomonadota; class Gammaproteobacteria; order JAJFKO01; family JAJFKO01; genus JAJFKO01. Next base: position 140,835 of record JAJFKO010000010.1, on the reverse strand, counting down.
AGATTAGGATAACATTGTAAAAATTCTGCAATATGTGGTGCGACATAATCATCTGCAACAATCACTGACATTGTCACTCGCAGCTTGCCACTGACCTGCTCTATTGATTGTTGAAGCTCTTCTTTAAGATTGTTTAAATCACTAAATAGCTGTTTGCCAAATTGATATACTCGCTCACCCGCTTCTGTTACGGCAACATGACGTGTCGTGCGCTGCAATAATTGGCATTGAAATTGTTCCTCAAGCCAGTTGATCTGTTTACTTAACGTTGATGCAGAGCTATAGCGTTTACGCGCTGCCGCAGCAAAGCTATGTAACTCAACGATATCGGTATAACTCTTTAAACATGTCAGCCAATCTTTCATATTACGTCCTTACGAGAAACAAACAGATGAATATATAGCATATTATCATCTTAACTGGAACCAATTATACTGCTAGGCATACTTTCTTTGGATATTAAAAGATTGGATTAATCGAGGAGAATGACAATGCCAAATCAAAAACCAAAGCGGATTTCATCACAACAATACTGGATTTTATCTGCAATGATGTTAGCTACATTTATGCTAAATATTGAAATTACCGCTATCAATCTCATTATTACGCCATTAGCGCATTCATTACATATTGCACTTGGTAATACGCAATGGCTTATTATTTGTTATTTACTTGGTCTTGCTATTTTTATTACTGCTGCAGGTAAATTAGGCGATATGTTTGGGCATCAACAAATTTTTAAAATAGGCTTAATCTGTTTTATTTTTGCTTCATTATTAGGTGGCATAAGCAACAGTTTATGGATGTTACTAACTGCTCGCCTATTACAAGGCTTTGGTTGTGCGCTAATGTATCCTAATATCATGGCAATTAGCATTAATGCTTTTTCAGAGAGCAAACATGGCATGGTGATTGGGCTTATCTCCAGTGTCATAGGTCTTGGTATTGCTGCTGGCGCGCCACTTGGTGGTTTGTTGGTAAGTGTTGCAAGCTGGCGCTGGGTTTTCTTAGTTAATGTTCCTGTTAGCTTATTTGTATTAGCTATTGCTTATTACTACTTTCCGAAACCAAGACCATCGCAAATCAAAAATAATAAGTTTGATTACTATGGCTTTGTTTTACTTGCGTTAACAATAATAACGCTTATTTGCGCCATTGAAAATGCTAAAGCACAGCATTCACAACTTATATGGATAATAAGCTTATTTATTATTTCAGCAGTTTGTGCGAGCATCTTCATTTACTACGAGAATCGTCAATCCAATCCCTTAATAGCAACGAAATTATTACAAAATCCTGTACTCGCTATGGCATTAACCACGCGTTTTTTAGGTAACTTCACATTTTATATTGTTCTATTTTTATTTGGACTGTACTTTCAACAAGCGCTTGGTTATAGCAGCTTAATGAGTAGTTTACTATTTTTGCCATTAACATTATGTTTAGGAATACTATCTCCGTTAGCCGGATTTATAATAGATAAAGCCGGCAGCAAAAAACCAACATTACTTGGACTATTGTTATTTATTGTTGCTTACTATGGCTTCATGCACTTTACGTCGCATACATCACTAACGATATTATTATTGTTTTTCGCATTACCTGGTATTGCTTATAGTTTAGTTTCACCTGGCGCACTCAGCATGGCTTTGCAAGCAGTCAATAATAAAGATCGAGGCGTGGTTAGTGGTATTTTCTATACAGTGAGTGTCGTTAGCGGCATTTTAGGTATTGCAACTACCAGTGTTGTCTTGCACCATTATCAACAGCTTGGTGTCCAGCAAGCATTGTTTCATGCCTTACCGGTTGTCATGATGATTTGTTTAGGTTTAATTAGCCTTAACTTTATTATGTTGCTTGTTTCACGAAATAAAAATTTAACTTTGCAGCCACTGCGACAAAGCTAAAGCGCGATGAGTATAGTTGACATTGTGTACTCGTAAGTAAGAGATCTTCTCACGCTGGCACAGAGCTGAAACGATAGCCGTTTCTAAATCACGCTGTGCTGGCTCCAAAGCTTTAAGAGGTGGATATACCGACGCTTTGCGTGAATGTCCTAACATAATAGGTACTGCTAATTGCCTTAACTCCTGTAGGTTTTGCAAAATCTTCCTGACATGTGTTGGTCGTTTTGCAAAACCGATCCCAACATCAAATATTAGTTGCTGTTTTGTTAAGCCGTAACTTAATAGTTGCTCTATTTTTTGTTTGGCAAAAACCTTTAATTCAACAATGATATCTATAGAATTCGACAGATGCTGATTATGTTGCAAACCCAGTTGATGCATGAAGATATATTTTATCTTTGTATTTTTAATACGTGCTGCAATTTTATCAGCTTCTTCACCGCGAACATCATTTATAAATGCAATATCATACTGCAATACTTTTTCAACTGTTTCCGCATGATGAGTATCAATGCTTAATTTAATATTAACAGCTGAAGGATGTTGTTGTAATGCTACTTGTAAAGTATCTAAAAACGGTTGTAAGCGTTGCCACTCTTGTTGCCAACTAATACGCTCAGCACCTGGCCGAGTTGACTCAGCCCCTATATCTAAAACTGTTGCGCCTTGGTTTATGCAGTCAATGGCCTGTTGAACTTTAGCTTCATAATTAATCTCTTGCTGTGTTTCTGCAAAAGAATCTGGTGTGATATTAATAATCGCCATGATTTCTGGCGAGCCTAATAGGTATGGCAGCCTATCTAGTAATCCCAGTTCGGTCTGCAGATGATTTTGTAAGTTCAACTCAGCGTTTTGTGGATGCAGCCAGTCAGGCATAACATCCAATAAAGGTTGTAGCGCAAAATTACGATTTAATAATTCTTGATGTGGGATTTTCAATGAATCTGTCACCAAGCATAGTTGCTGACACGCTAAGATATCAATATCAATAAGTCGCGGCGACCACCTTGCAGCTTGTGCCTCTCGCCCCATTGTCAATTCTATGGACTTAATAAACTGCAACAAATCCGCCGGGGGCAATTCGGTTGCTATTTTTATAGCCGCATTTAAATAATCTTTTTTCCAGCTTTCTGGTGCATTGTCTAATAGTAATGCCGGTGATTGATAGAGTCGAGAATGCGCGATTATTGTGATCTGTTCATGTTGAGATATTAAATCACAAGCTTGCCGTAAATTTACATAACAGTCGTCAAGATTACTTCCCAGGCCCAGAACGTATGTTTGCTGTGTCATAAACTAAATTCAACGTGTTGTGCCGCCAAACCAACCGGCATTTTTTTAATCCTGAGTTTAACAATACAGTCTTTTACTAGCAGCATAGTTTGTTGTTGTAACTGCCAAGCTAAATGCTCAATCAATTTAAATTCTTTATCATGACAGTAATTCTGCAGTGCTTCTGTTAATTGCATATAACAAACTGTGTCAATAATATTATCGCTTTGACATGCAACTGGCAATTCTGAATAACACAGCTCAATAGATACGCTTATTTCTTGAGGATAACTGCGTTCAGCAACGCTGACGCCTAACTTAACTGATAATATCAAGTCATGTATAAGTAATTTCGTTGACACTGCGCTCCCCTCGTTTAGTTAATAGTAAGAAAATGCTTAGATTTAATAATAACATTATGAATAAATAGTACCCTGGCATCATATAATTATGTGTCGAATGAATTAATAACATTATTAGCGCAGGCGTTATACCGCCAAATAGTGCGAAAGCAATATTGTAACTCAAGCCAACGCCAGTTAAGCGAATTTCACTCGGAAATAAATTGCTTAGCGCCGTTGGAAAAACCGCAATAGTACTAGCGATACAAAGTGTTGTTAAGCTTAATGCCAATATTAGCTGATGACTCATATAAAATTTAAAAATCAATACGCTAATAATCATAACAAAGGTATAGCAGTATAAAAAATACTTCTTCGTATCGATATTCTCTGTTAACCAACTTAAAACCATACCCAGTAGCGCAGCAAAAATCAGCGTGACGGTCAAACCCAGCTGCACGACTAATTTTGGATAATGTAACCACGCCAAATAACTTGGCATAAAATAAAATAATACAATCATGTTGAGGCTCATGTAACCCGTTAACACAATCCCTTGAATAATGCGTTTAGCATTGAGGATGCGGTTACGGAAAAATAGTTTATAACTACGAGTACTTGTGAATACTGGGGTTTCAATCAAGCTTACGCGTGCAATTAACACTATCACCGCTAATACCGCACCAATAAAGAATGGAATACGCCATCCCCAAGCTAGCATGAGTGTTGTTCCCAATTCAAATTGTAATAAAGCGATAACGCCTGAAGCACACAAAGCCCCAATAATAAAACTGGTACAAATGATTCCGGATAACAGATTTTTACGTTGTGGATAAATTTCATAAACATAAACCAATGCTGCTGGTGCTTCACCACAAACCGCTAAACCTTGTAAAATTCGCAGTAATATCAATAAAATTGGCGCCATAATCCCTAGTGTTTGATATCCTGGAATGACTGACATACAAAATCCAGCAATACTCATTAACAGTACTGTTAGCAATAATGCGTTACGCCTACCAAAGCGATCGCCCAAATAGCCTAATAACCCACCACCAAAAGGACGCACCAAATAACTAACAGCAAAAACCAAAAAGCTATTAAAATAAGCATATGTGGTTGATTCATGTGGAAAAAAGAATTTGCTGATATATGGAATTAACAATGCAAAACTAGCGTATTCAAAGCTTTCTAAAAAACTACCGAGGCAGCATAGAAAAATACTCTTCTTCATGATCCTAAAAACCTCTACTGAAACCTAGTGCCCGCTAAAATAGCAAGATTAACGCAAAGTTTATTAACTAGACAATAAAAATGTTTGTTGTCTGTCTTTTCTTAGATATAATTCGTAATTATTCATTTTATCAAGGACACGTATTATGACTAAACATAGCATCTCCCTTACGAGAATACTCAAACCACTTAGCCTCTTTGCTTTACTACTTACCACAAACTTTGCTTTAGCGACAACAATGCCAGCTATGCAACATGTTAATAAACAAAAAAATCAAGCAGCGGCTCAAAATAAAGCTCAGCAACAAGAACAGGCTATTAGTTACAGTAACCCAAAAAAACCTATTATGATTTCGCGTGACAAACATACGTTTACTATTACATTAAAAGCTAATCGCACGACAGGCTATACTTGGTATCTAAGTCGCATGCCAGCTAGAGCCATAAAACTCGTTGAACATCGCTATGTTGCTCCAAATAAAGCAATGCCTGGAGTTCCTGGTTATGTGATTTGGAAGTTCCGTGCAAAACCAATTTTTACTGATGCTCCCCACTTTACTAAAATTAAATTCATTTATGCTCAAGCATGGAATATGAAAGATAAAAAATCAGTAAAATTTAAAGTGTTTTCGCAGTAGCTAATTACTTATTAGTAACTATATAAGAAGGATGCTATAGAATATCTCTATTTTATAGCATCCTTTAATCTAATCATTAAGAATTATTTTGTCGTAAGCTTATGCAGAAAATTACCGAAAGCAAATTCATCCATCTCATACTAGTTTGTGTGTTGCCTCTCACAGGTTTAACCATTGATATTTACACGCCAGCGTTTCCCGCCTTACAACATTTTTTCGGTACATCTCACTCCATGATTAAACTGACCATCAGCCTTTACTTACTAGGGTTCGGTGCTGGCCAAGTATTTGCAGGCCTGTTATCAGATCGTTTCGGTCGTCGGCCAATTATGCTCACAGGCTTAGCTATCATTGTGCTAGCAAGTTTACTCGCTGCTTTTAGTCAAAACATTAGTTTATTTTTTACTGCTCGCATACTTCAAGGTTTATCTGTAGCAGCGACAACAACCACTTGTCGAGCTATTTTAGCTGATTATTTTCATGGCAATGATTTACGTAAAGTCTCCGTTCACATGGTAATGGCTTGGACTACGACGCCAATAATCGCACCGTTTATTGGTAGTTATTTACAAACGTTTATTAGTTGGCGAGCTGATTTTGTGTTTGTTGCCATCTACGCACTCTTATTCTATATCATTATTTTTTCGCGCTTACCAGAAACTAACAAAAATCCTCGCAGTATTCATCCTAAAGAATTGCTACTAAATGGCATTGAAGTATTATCTAATAAATTTTTTATGAGTTTAGTCTTCTGTCTAGCAATTGGCTTTGCTTTAATTGCATTGTTTAATACCTTCGCGCCATTCTTATATCAAGTCCATTATCAATTTTCACTATTGGCGTATGGTCATTTGGCATTATATGTTGGCACGGCAAGCTTTCTTGGTAGCTTATCGAATCGATTTATCTTCAAGAACTCCCCCATTAATATTACGATTGCTATCGGTATTTTAATTATTATTATTGGAGCCTCTTCTTTATTAACGCTAATGTTTTTAGGCAGTCAACCCGCTCTCGTTGTCACCACTTGTATTTATGTCACCTTATTTGGCGTTGGTTTGATTTACCCTAATCTCTCGGCAATCTGTAGCAGCATGTTCAAAGAAAAAGCCGGGCTTGCTAGCGCTTTACGCGGAACCGTTAGCATTTTAGTCGCAGCGCTTATTACTGGAATTGCAAGTTATAGCAATAGCCAAAATGCTTTAGCGATTGCTTGGTTTTATACGATACTCGCTTGGTTAGCACTAATTATTGCATTCTCAACAAGCGCTATTTCATTAAGAAAAAACATTTCACTGCAATAGCTAGCATGATGCTGCCACTGACAAAATTCAAGATCCGCCAAACATATTCATTACTAAGTAATTTTGATAAATAGCGCGTTATAGTAACGATACCAAAGAACCATATAACGCTTGCTAGAATAGCGCCGTACATAAACTCATACTGATTAGTTGCTGTATATTTACTGGCAACCCCACCAATTAAGATCATAGAATCTAAAATGGCCTGTGGATTAAGCAAACTAAACGAAAGCGTTAGAATTAAAATTTTCCATATAGATATTGATAAAGTTTTCTGTTCTTCATTTTTATCGAGTTTGTTTTCTTTTCGACAAAAAGCACTATAGACAGACATTCCACCATAGATTGTTAAAAATATAATAGCGGCAATTAATAAAATATTTTCGAACATTGGTAACGATGTTAGTAATTTATCGACACTGGTAATACTTAAAGAAATTAGAATGACATCACAAAGTGAACAAACTAACGCACAGAAATAAGCATATTCTCTTTTTAAGCCTTGTTTAAGTAAAAATAGATTTTGTGCACCGATTGCCATGATCAAGCTAAAACCTAAAACCAACCCCATTCGAAACGCCATATTGCTGTCCCCAAGCTGCTCTTATTCATTCATGCTGGAATTCTAACCAAATAAGTGCTATAAGGAAAATGAATTATATTAATGAATCATTAGAAATATTAATGAGAGTAAAATTATGCTGGACTATCGAGGCTTAGAAGCGCTATTTACAGTCATCCAATTACAAAGCTTTGAACTCGCAGCGAAGAAGTTACATATAACACAATCTGCTATCTCACAAAGAATTAAAGTCATCGAGAATTTCTATGGAACGCCATTATTAATTCGTACCCACCCTTACAAATCTACTCAACTTGGTGAGTCTTTATTAGGTCATTTCAAACAGCTCATGCTGTTAGAAGATAATCTCAATGCCCAAATTAATGATTGGCAAACCTTGCCGCGCATTACTATCGCTATTAATCGCGATAGCCTTGAAACATGGTTCATCAAAGTCATTGCTCAGTCGCCTATTTTCTCAAAGATCATGTTAGAGATTATTGCTGATGATCAAGAAATTACGCAAGAATATTTAAAAAAAGGTTTAGCAGCTGCTTGCTTATCGACATCAAGTCAGGCTATTAGTGGTTGTCATGTTACACCATTAGGCAATATGGATTATGTTATGGTCGCCTCCCCTGAATTTAAGCAACAGTATTTTAAAAAGAAAAATAACCGCCAAAATCTGTTATCTGCACCTGCTGTTATTTTCGATAATAATGACAAACTACATGATCGATATATGAAAAAATTCTTTGATATTGATGAAGCACATCCGCAATGTCATGTGGTCCCTTCAGTTGCTGGCTTTCGAGAATTTGCTATCCGCGGCTATGGTTATGCATTGATTCCAAGAATTGACATTGAGCACGAATTAAAAACTGGCAAGCTACAACAGCTTTTTCCAACTAAAATCTGGAAAATGCCCCTATATTGGCACCACTGGGCCATTCAACCGGCTTTATATAAACAATTTAATGCATATATTATTAAAATAGCGAAAGATAGGTTGTTAGATACAAAGAAGGCTGAACCCTAAGCTCTATATTTAGGGTCCAGCCTCTATGATGATTATAATATCGCATCGACTTCAACAGAAGATGAAATATCAATATTAATGACATCGACAACTACCGCCATATCATCATTAAATGGCTCGGTCGAGGTAACACTAACATTAATGATTGCATCATTATTTGCTTCAGCATCATTCGCATCATCAACAGCATCATTAGCATCGTTTTCTGCCGTATTTGTTTCGTTATTTTCAGTATTAACATTATCATTTGCTGCACTTTCATCTTGTTGAGCATTGCTTAAATTAGTATTCTCTGTAGAAAGATTGTCTTCAGCATCACTCACGCCTGTTTCAGCATTAGCAACCGCATCGCTAGCTGTCGCAACATCTGCTTCCGCAGTAGTAACAACAACTTCTTGAGCACTAATCGCAGTTTGTTGTGCACTTGCTTGTTGGTCTAAAGCCGCCAACTCAACTTGTAAATCAGAAATTTGACTTTCTTGTAATAAAACCGTGGCTTCACTATCAGCCTCACTTGCTTCTAGAACAGCAATATCATCGGCTAACTGGGCACTCTCTGCTTGTTTTATTGCTTTTTGCTCACTTGCAGCACTACTTGCAGATTGTTCAACAGCGATATCAGCATTTAAACCATCAATTGCACTTTGAACAGTACTTTGCTGAGCATCTATCGCAACAATATCAGCCTCTAAACTATCAACTAAAGCATTTGCTGTAACAAGTTCTGCTTCAGCAGCAGCTATTTCAGCCTGTTTAGCCGCAATTTGTTGTTCAAGAGGCGGATCAGTTGGTGTTGGAACTTCATTATCTGGAATTTCATCATTTGGAGTTTCATCATTTGGAACTTCATTATCTGGAATCTCATCATTTGGAATTTCATCATTTGGAATTTCATCATTTGGAACTTCGCTATTTGGAACTTCGCTATTTGGAACCTCGCTATTTGGAGCTTCAATTCCGCCGCCACCAGTGTTCTCAACAAGATCACCGCCGCCGTCAGTGTCCTCAACAACATCTCCGCCGCCACCAGTGTCCTCAACAAGATCTCCGCCGTCGTCAGTGTCCTCAACAAGATCTCCGCCGCCGCCAGTGTCCTCAACAACATCTCCGCCGTCGCCAGTGTCCTCAACAGCATCTCCGTCGCCGCCGCCAGATTGTTGATCTAATAGCGCTTGTAATTCTGCATTTAATGTAACAAGTTGAGCATCAATACCACTAACATCACTATTCGCAGCATTTAAGTCACTTTGTAGAGCTAACTCTTGAGCATCAAGACTAGTGAGTTGAGCAGCGTTTGTTTGCACATCAGCTTGTAAACTACTAATTTCAGCAGTATGTGCATCAATCTGATCGTCTAAACTTGTAATTTCAGCATCAACTAGCTGTTTTGCAGCATTCTTACTAGCAATCTCACTTTGTGTTGCAGCTAATGCGGTATTTAATACACCTAGATTAGCCTGTGCACCAGCAGTTTCAGCAGCATTAGCTGATTGAGAGGCGTTAATTGAGCTCAGTTCATTGTTTAAATTATTTAAATCTGCAGTTTCAGAAACAAGTTGTGTTTGTTGTGCAGAGAGATCAGAATTTGCTGCACTCAAAACACTCGAGGCACTAGAAACATCCACTTGTGCTTGTGCCACACTCGCTTCACTAGCTTCCACAGCTACAACAGCACTTGCCAAATCCGCTTGAGCCTGTGCTAATTCAACTTGCTGTGCCTGAAATGCATCAATACTTACATTAGCAGCTTCTGCAGCCTGCGTAGCACTATTACCACTTAACAGGAATAAATCATTCAATTCACTAGATGAAAAATTCCAGTTACCAGCACCATCGTTTTGTCCCACGCTATTGCCGAGAGAGTCTACAAATGAAGCATCAAGCGGCACACTAGAAAACTCGATACTTAAGCTTTCACGACCACTCGTATCTGTTAAAGCCGCATCAATATTAATAGCAATGAGGTCACCTTCAAGACCATTACTATCACTCACTACTAAATCGGGTGTATCGGCAACTGGGTCGACAAATAATGAAACGTTTTCTGTACGTTGAATACCAAAACTGTCTTCAATGGTATAAGTGAAGCTATCATCAAAAGCAAAATCTGTTTGAGGTGTAAAACTAAAGCTACCATCAGCATTAACTGCAACAGCATTGCCTTGTGCGGTAATTGCATCAAAAGCAACGACTTCGAAACTGTCACCATCGACATCAAAGTCATTTGCCAATAAACCATTCGCTGCAGAAACATTTAAAATTTGATCTTCATTTGATGTGTAAGAGTCAGCTTGAGCAAAGACACCAACATTAATATTTTCAATACTATGTACTTTTAATCCAAAGGCAGAAAATGAAAATGCTTTCCAGAAACTATTATCACTAAATCTTGCTAAATCTGATTGGAATGCTTCTGAATTGTATAGCTCTTGAGATAAGTCAAGGACAAGAGTATCTTGGCCCCGACCACCTAAATAAAGATCATAATTCCCCACATTCTCACTAGCATTATATCGAAGGATATCATTACCGGAACCTGCAATAATAAAATCATTGCCGCTACCGCCACTGATATCATCATTACCTCTACCACCAAGCAAAAAATCATTACCGCCACCGCCATCAATAGTATCATTCCCGGAACCGCCACTTGCAAAATCGTTACCATCTCCGGCATTAATGGTGTCATTTCCACGACCACCAATCGCGATATCATTACCATCGCCAGCATTTATGGTGTCATCACCAGAACCACCAATCGCGATATCATTGCCATCACCACTATTAATTGTGTCGTCGCCGCGACCACCCACGGAAATATCACTACCATCTCCACCATTAATGGTATCGTCGCCGCTCGAACCTATTTGAATGCTCATGATACACCTCTACCTTCCAATTCTTTGAATAAAAACCCTTTGTGTAATATTTTTGACAGGATAGTTGGGTGAAAGTTCGAATAAATGACATATTTCTTTAATATATTTTTTAATTAAGCGATTTAGAAAATGATATGTAAAACAAATGCATAACTCTAGAGTTACCAAGAGCGGCTAAGCTAGATTAGATGAGGAATAGAGTTTTTAATGAGATGCTTGGACTAGAATTAAGTACCATATTGATTCTTATAGCATTCTATTGCTTCTATGTGACCTCGAAGCTCTGGATCTTGTCCCACAAAATTAATAATGTCCTGAAGAGAAACAATATTAATAACTGGTACATTATATTGAGTAGAAACCTCTTCAATAGCAGAACGATCACCCTGACCGCGCTCTTGCCGATCTAAGGCAATAACAATACCCGCTAGCGTTGCTTGCTCAGCCTCAAGAATCTGCATAGACTCACGAATCGCTGTACCCGCCGTGATAACATCGTCAATAAGCAATATACGCTTCCCGGTAATACTGGCTCCGACAATTTGGCCACCTTCACCATGATCTTTGGCTTCTTTACGATTAAAGCTATAGGGAATATTGTTATTATGATTTGTCGCTAATGCTACAGCGGCAGAACACGCTAGTGGAATGCCTTTATAGGCTGGGCCATACAAAACATCAAATTCAATAGCAGAATTAAGGATCGCTTCAGCATAGAAATCACCTATTTTTGCCAAATCATCTCCGGTATTGAATAAGCCAGCATTAAAGAAATAAGGACTAATGCGTCCAGACTTCAAGGTGAACTCACCAAATTTTAAGACATCACGTTTTAACAAAAATTCAATAAACTCACGTTGATATGTTTGCATAGAATAGGCCTTATTTATATTTGGTTAATATTACTCATTATCTAATTCTTCAAATACAGATTTTGCTGTCATCAAAGCATTAGTTGCGGCAGGAAAGCCTGCATAAGCGATCATTTGTGTGATAATTTCAACGACTTCTTCACGTGTCGCACCAGAATTTAGAGCCGCCACAATATGTACCCGTAATTGCGGTAATGAAAAGCCTTGTACCGTTAATGCAGCGACCGTTGCTATTTCTCTGGTCCGTAAATCTAAAACATCTTCGCGCGTATATAAGTCTCCAAATGGAAACTCCACATTCACTCGCCCAAAGATCTCAGAAAAGTCTTCGATGGTTTTTACATATTCATCAGCTTTACTGCCCAACTGCTTACGCATTTGTTGCAAACCTTTATGATAACGCTCACTCTTGTCTTGTTCTGACATGATGATAGTCTCCTAAAATAAAATTTTACTTGTTATGCTTAATGGTCCTGCACTCATTATGAAAAAGAAAAAACCTACTGCTGCCAAAGGAATATTCTTTTGTGCTGACGTAACATGCCCAACTTGTAATAATGTTTTAAGTTGGTTAACAGTACTAACATCTTCTGCTGATAAGGTTGATTTTATCGTTGCCGTTTCTGCTATTTTCGATAGTTTATAATGCACAACAGCTCCACCCAAACTAAACAAACACAGAATTAAACCACCAATCTGAGCATAGAAACCCAACAAAATAGATAATGAACCTACAAACATTCCCGCAACAGAAAAAATTGCAAATAGATTACTGAACCATGGAAATAATAATGAAGTCCCGGCTACCGTGGTTTGCCAGTCTTTAAGTAAACCGGGAATTGGATAGAGAAACATCCACGCATAAACGATTCGTAATACCAACCAAGCCATCACATCAATATTTTGCATTATTCAATTCCTTTAGTTCAGGAGCCACACTAAATAACCAAGGTTGAGGTAAGCATGTTGTCTAAAAGACGATATTATATACAATACGTGAGGCTTTTAGAAAACATGCTGCCTGTGCCCTCCGGGTAAACGAAGAGATTGGTATTTAGAGTAGCTCCTGTTAGTGAATCATATTCCAATCAATAGTTTCAAATAATTTTTGATTATCACTGTAATCAACAGGCACATCGATTAACGTAACAACTGGTGTCTGTAAAGCTTGTTTTAACGTTGGCAAGAATTCATCAGCATTATTAATCAAATGTCCTTTTGCACCAAAACTCTCAGCAAATTTTTCAATATCAATCTTACCAAATTCAACTCCAGTAGTACGGTTGTACTTCATCTGTTCTTGTGCCGCAACCATGTTATAAGAGCCATCACGCCAGATGATATGCACAAAATTACAACCTATACGTACAGCCGTTTCTAATTCCATCGCTGAAAATAAAAACCCACCATCACCTGAAACACTAATAACTTTTTCGCCAGGACGAGCAAGATTGGTCGCCATCGCCCAAGGTAATGCAACGCCTAATGTTTGTTGGCCATTACTAAATAGTAAACGTCGTGGTTGGTAGCTTAAAAAATTTCGAGCCATCCACATATAGTGTGTGCCAATATCGCAACAGACCGTCATGTCGTCTTCAACAACAGATTGTAAGTCATGAATGATGCGTAATGGGTGCATAGGCATTTTTTCAGAACATGGAATATTGTGGATCTGCTGATGAAGCGCCTCTCTGAACCCTTTGATATTATCTTGTTCTAGTAATGATTTACGGTTATTAAGAGCATTGCCAAGAATAGCTAATGTTTTGGCAATATCGCCTAATAATTCAAGCTTAGGGTGATAACAACGATCAATTTCAGCGGGCACCGTATCAATATGAATAATCTCTGCTTTAGAATCTTTGTGCCAAATAATCGGGTCATATTCAACAGCATCAAAACCTATAGTGATAATCACATCGGCTTCTTGTAAAAGATGATCGCCAGGCTGATTGTTAAATAACCCGACACGACCAATAAAACAATCTAATAAACCTCGCGAAATCACACCAGCAGCTTGATAAGTCGAAACCACAGGCAATGCGGTATTTTCTAGTAACTTACGAATGGCTGTGGTGATTTTTGGCTTGCTCGCATCTAAACCGAGCAATATAACAGGCAATTTAGCTTGATTAGTTAAAGCTGCTGCTTGATTGATTTGGGCGTCATCGGCAGCACCTTGTTGTAGTTCGGTACTTGCAGCAATAATATCAATATTCACTTCGCCAGAAGAGATATCTTGTGGAAGACTAATAAATGTTGCCCCAGGTCGACCTTGAATTGCAGTACGAAAAGCATTGTCAACAACTTCAGGAATATTTTCGGCAGCCAGAACATCAACGCTACTCTTCGTGATGTTTTTTGTGAGACTGACATTATCCATGCCTTGGTGAGTATGTTTGAGTTGCATATTACGCGGTACACTACCTCCAATCGCAACAATTGGATCGCCTTCAGTCGTCGCTGTAATTAAACCTGTTGCTAAGTTTGAAACACCTGGACCAGAGGTTACCAATACTACCCCGGGATTGCCGGTTAGACGTCCTATCATTGCTGCCATAAAACAAGCATTCTGCTCATGTCGACATAAAATTAATTCAATACCATCTACATCATTGATTGCATCAAATACAGCATCAATTTTTGCTCCAGGAATACCAAAAATGTATTTAACACCCTGTGCTTTCAAACAATTAATTAATAGATGACCGCCACTATTTTTCTTATTGGCCATTTTCAGCTCCCCTTTGCTTAGACTTTATTTCGACAAATCCTATCATATAAGACTTACGCTAAACATCACTCTTTGCGTTGAATGTGCTTTCTAAAACCCTCACGTATTACGTAGTATTCTCGGTTTTTAGAAAGCACACTCACTTCAATTTTGGTGTTTATCCTAAGTCCTATTAGATTAGTTTATATTTTTACTATCACGCTTTTGTATCGACATTAAAATTGTCAATACGATCGCAATAATAAATAATCCAGGAATGTCACCATATAGATTTGCATGATCTGCAGGGCTTAACATCGCTTGTGCAAACATCACGGCAGCATGTAGATAGCTAGAAATAATGGTAAACCAAATTAAGCTCCGATGTTCGTGCGGTTTGTTACTGGCATAAATCAAAAACGCACCCAGTGTTGCATACACTACCATGATCATTTGTTCGTATTCGTATTGTCGTGGCAGCCATGTCCAACCCGATGGCCAGAAAAACATTAATAACGGCAAACCAAATATAAAGATTAAACCAACAATGACTAATGCTATTTTCAAACACTTTATGCGTGTTGTTTCCATATGAATGACTCCTTATTATTTTTATAAAAAATTTTTACATCCACTACTTAGTTAATCCAAAGTCTCGCATTCTCAAACATACGCAGCCATGGTGAACGTTCTTGCCAGTCATCAGGATGCCAAGAAAATTGGCTGGCTCTAAATACTCGCTCTGGATGCGGCATCATAATCGTAACACGACCATCAGTCGTGGTTAAGCCGGTAACCCCTTCTGGACTACCGTTAGGATTATGAGGATAAATTTCTGTTGTTTTACCATTATGATCAATATAACGCATCGCGATAGTATTTGCTGGCATAGCTTGTTGCTGTACGGCATTTTCCCAGACTGCACGACCTTCACCATGCGCGACAACAATCGGCATTTGTGAACCTTGCATATTCTGTAAAAAGATAGACGGTGAATCGCACACTTCAACTTGAACTAAACGTGCTTCAAACTGTCCAGAATTGTTATCTAAAAATATTGGCCATGCTTCACTACCTGGAATCATAGATTTTAACTGCGATAACATTTGGCAACCATTACACACACCAAGACTAAAAGTATTTGGATTCTGAAAAAACTCAGCAAACTGATCGGCTAAATTGTTATGAAATAAAATCGTTTTCGCCCAGCCTTGGCCGGCACCAAGGACATCACCATATGAAAAACCACCACAAGCAACCAGACCAACAAAACTATTTAACTTTATATTACCTTCAAGTAAGTCTTGCATGTGCACATCATGACATTCAAAGCCCGCCAGATGAAATGCTGCAGCCATTTCAGTTTGACCATTAACACCCTGTTCACGCAGGATAGCAACTTTTGGTCTTACTCCGGCTTTAATAAATGGTGCTGCTACGTTTTCCTCAATATCAAAACTTAATTTAACAAATAATCCCGTATCTGGCTGTTGAATTGCGGCAAACTCTTGTTGCGCTGTTTCAGGGTTATCGCGCAATGCTTGTATATGGTAACTTGTTTCTGCCCAAATACGTTGTAGCTCACTTCGCGATTGGCTAAACACCTGTTCGTTTTGATGAGAAATTTCAATTTTATCGGTTGTGTTGGTTGTTCCAATACTATGACAACAATCAATTAAATTATATTGTTTGAGAACAGCTAACACACTGTCTTTATCTTGCTGTTTAATTTGTAATACGGCACCTAATTCTTCATTAAATAATTGTGCGATTGTAGCTGCCATATTTGGTAAATCTATTGTTACACCACAATGTCCAGCAAACGCCATTTCACATAGCGTAGTCATCAATCCACCATCAGATCGATCATGGTAAGCTAACACAGAATTATCATCATGTAATGCTTGCATCGCTAAAAAGAAATTCTTTAATACGCTTGCAGCAACAACATCCGGTGCTTCATCGCCGAGTTGTTGATAAACTTGCGCCAATGCAGAGCCACCTAAGCGTTGCTGCCCTTGCGATAAATCAATTAATAATAACTCCGTTGCACCTTGGTCAACGCTTAATTGCGGCGTCCAAGTTTTACGGATATCTGAAACATGTGCAAAGGCACTTAGAATTAATGATAATGGTGCCGTCACTTGTTTAGTTTCATTATCATCTTGCCACATCATGCGCATTGATAGTGAGTCTTTACCCACAGGAATATTAATACCCAAATCAGGACAAAGCTCCATGCCAATCGCTTTTACCGCGTCAAATAAAGCAATTGCTTGTTGTTCATCACGACAATCTGCCATCCAGTTTGCTGATAAAGAAATATTCGCTAGTGAATCAATTTTTGCTGCAGCAATATTAGTTATGGCTTCTGCTACAGCCATGCGCGCACTGGCTTGTGGATTAATCAATGCGATTGGCGGACGTTCACCCATTGCCATTGCTTCACCAGAGTAACCCGTAAAACTTGATGCCGTCACGGCGACATCGGCAACTGGCACCTGCCATGGGCCAACCATTTGATCACGTGCGGTTAAACCACCAATACTGCGATCACCAATCGTAATTAAAAAGTTTTTACTGGCAACAGTTGGTAATGCTAAAACTCGTTGCACAGCATCACCGAGCTCAATGTCTTGCGTCATGAATTTTTGTAAAGTCACTTCTTCACGAGTAACGCGTCGTTCTAGTTTCGGTGTATTACCTAATAGGACTGATAATGGCATATCAATTGGTGCATTATTAAAAATATCATCCGTAACGCGTAATTGCTCTTCTGCAGTTGTTTCACCAACAACCGCAACAATCGCACGCTCACGTTTCGCCATGCCTAAAAATTGTTTTAATTTATTTTTGTCGATCGCCAACACGTAGCGCTCTTGAGCTTCATTACACCAGATTTCCATAGGTGTCATGCCTAATTCAGCATTGGGTACTTTACGTAATTCAATAATGCCACCTTGATTCGCTGCTTCTATAATTTCTGGAATAGCATTGGATAAGCCGCCGGCACCCACATCATGAATCGATAAAATAGGATTGTCGTCACCCATCTCCCAACAAGCATCAATCACTTGTTGTGCACGACGTTGCATTTCTGGATTACCGCGCTGCACTGAAGCAAAATCTAAATGTTGCGCACCACTGCCACTACTTTTTGAAGAAGCTGCACTCCCACCTAAACCAATTAACATAGCAGGTCCACCCAAAACGATAAGTGGTGTCGCGACAGGAAGCGGTTCTTTTTCAACGTGATGGTCACGAATATTTCCCAACCCACCAGCAATCATTATCGGTTTGTGATAACCCCAGACGCGTCCATTAACAGTTAGTTCAAAGCTGCGAAAATAGCCGCATAAATTGGCTCGACCAAATTCATTATTAAATGCCGCAGCACCAATCGGCGCATCGAGCATAATATCAAGACTGGATGCAACATGCGCGGGTTTACCATAAGGCGTTTCCCAAGCTTTAGCTAATTTTGGAAGGTGTAGATTTGAAACGGAAAAGCCACACAAGCCCGCTTTTGGTTTGGCGCCACGACCGGTTGCGCCTTCATCACGAATTTCACCACCAGCACCGGTTGCCGCACCTGGAAATGGTGCAATCGCTGTTGGATGATTATGCGTTTCTACTTTGGTAACCATATGAATAGCTTCATTGGAAAATTGATAAACTTGATTTTCAGGTGTTACAAAAAAACGTTCACCGACACTGCCTTCGACAACAGAACCATTATCTACATACGCCACTAAAATATTATTAGGATGTGTTGTAAACGTATTCCGGATCATGGCAAACAAGCTTTTATCTTGTTCTTTGCCATTAATCACCCAACTACAGTTAAAGATCTTATGTCGGCAATGTTCTGAGTTTGCTTGCGCGAACATCATTAACTCAGCATCACTTGGGTCACGTTGTATTGATTGATAATGATTAAGTAGATATTCCATTTCAACATTATCCATCGCTAAGCCTAAACGCGAATTAATTTCTTCTAAAGCAACAATACCTTCAGCTAATACAGAAACTGTTTGTAATGGTTTTGGTTGTGGATGCAAGAAAAGCTCTTGAGCTTCTTGAATATCAAAACAAAGTGACTGCGTCATAGGATCATGTAACACGGCAGCTAATTCTTCTAATTTAATTTTACTTATTGTTGTTGTCGCGGAAAATTCAAACTCATAAAGAATGCCTCGCTCAGCGCGGGCAACATTCTCTAAACCACAATTAACAATTATCTCACTGGCTTTTGATGACCATGGTGAGATAGTGCCAACTCGAGGTAGTACTAAAACGTAATCTTTGTGTTTTAAATCTAAATCAGGGCTGGATGCGACAGGCAAAATTTGTTGCAATAACGCTTGTTCATTTTCTGCCAGCTCCTGGGTTTCATCGATAAAAAATACCTTGTTGGCGCTAATATTTGTTAGCTGAGTACTAACTTGCTTTAAATTTGTTAGCTTTTGTTGTAAGCGAAATGATGAGAAAGCATGTTTTCCTTTAAGTATCAGCATCTTAGAACCTTCTGTGGCGATTAAAATAATGTAGAACTGTATTAACATCTTATGATTGAGTCAAGCTCCTTGTGCAGACTCGCCAAGGTATTTATTTTGTTTTATGATTGCGCAATTATAATTAATAATAAGAAACTTAAGTTAAGGTAAATAACCATGGATAAATCAGCCAGTCTCACCCCTGAAATTTTACATATTGTTAACGATAAAGGCACCGAAATGCCCATGGCCAATGAATATAATGAGCATATGGTCAAAGGTACCTATCTTTGCCGCCAATGCGGACTCGCTTTATTTCGCTCGACCAACAAGTTTTTATCCAGTTGTGGCTGGCCTAGCTTTGATGATGAGATTGCTAATACGATTAAACGAGATACAGATGCGGATGGTCGACGCACTGAGATTTTATGTCAGCGTTGCAACGCGCATCTTGGCCACGTTTTTCATGGTGAATATATAACTGAAAAAAATACTCGCCACTGTGTCAACTCTCTTGCTATTGATTTTGTAACAGATACTGAAGTCGTTGATAGTGAAGAAGCCATTTATGCTGGTGGCTGTTTTTGGGGTGTTGAAGCATTATTAAAACAACAAGATGGTGTGCTGAAAACTGAAGTAGGTTATACGGGCGGTCATGTTGATCATCCTAGTTACGAAAGAATCTGTTCAGGAACCACAGAACACGTTGAAGCCATTCGCGTGATCTATGACCCTACACGAATTAATTATATAACGTTAACTAAATTATTTTTTGAAATTCATAATCCGCTACAAGCAGATGGTCAAGGTCCCGACCGTGGCTCACAATATCTAAGCAAGATATTTTATTACGATACAAAACAAAAAGAGATTATTGCAAATTTAATTACTCAACTTGAGCAACAAGGTTTATCTATAGCAACACAAGTAGAACCCGTTGCAACTTTTTGGCCAGCTGAAGATTATCATCAAGACTATTATGCAAAAACAGGCAATGCGCCTTACTGTCATCGCTATGTAAAACGTTTCGAGGATTAATTCTTCAATGCATATCGAACGCCATCTCAGAATGATAAGACAATCTTTTGGGATATCACTTAGAAAGATTTCTTGCTAATAAAGTGGTATTAGGTTGTGTAGCTGGAGTAGCATCAGCTTCTGTACGTGAAACCCACCACATAAAACCTAAACCAGCAACAACACCACCAACAACTTTGCCTTTATTTTCAGCAAACCATCCCAAAGGTCTTGCTACAAAATACCGCCAGTCTTGGTTAAGCAGTTCAAAAATAGCATCATATTGCTGCAATGCAACCTCTCTAGCAGGTAAGCGTTGAGAAATTCTATCAGGCATGTCATCAACATATAAAATATCAATAATATCTCTATGTCGAAGTAATATTCGTTCAAAAATTCTTGCTAATCTAACGGCTAACCATATTCCAATTTCTGGATCGCTAGCTAGTTGAAGTATTGCATCTCCTCTATTAGCTGGAAGCTGAGCAGCCGCTCTTTGTCTATTCACTGGTAACAATGAAATGTTTGAATATAATAAGTTTTCCAAAAGTGTTCTATTTTGAACTTGTAAAAAAGTGATATTATCCATGAGGAGTCGAACAAAACTAGTTGGCAATGCTGCTAGCATAAATAGACTATTATTTCGTATATACTGAATAAAATTCAGCATCTCTCGACTTCTAAGTACAGTTTGCAATGCTTGCACAAACCTTGGAGTGCTTACTGAAAAATAAGTCCGACAAAGCCAAGTAAGCTCAGAATCTAAATCCCTTATAATTTCTTGAAGTTTACTCGCTGTATTTTGCATAAAAGCTCCTGTTTTAAATGAATTTCAGACTGAAATTAAATTTATAGACTCGTCTCTGTCAAAAAGATCTTTTGACATATAACTTTTCACTTTTTTCGATAGTTCTGCACCAATAAAACTATACACAATTGCAAATAATATTTTAAACACAAAAGAAAACATGATCATTTGTATAATTTTTTGTTCTCCGATACCCGTTCCCCAAAACCAAATTGTATAAGCCAAAACAATAAACACCGCTTCGCCGACTAAGGTTGAAATAATAGAACGCATTTGGAAGTATTTTCCTTGGTAACGTTTTTTTAGATATAGCATGATAATTGTGTTTACTAGATAACCTAACAACGCCGCAATGATAGAACCTAGAGCAACCTTTCCTAATCCTGAAAGTGCTATTGCGAAAGCATGTTGATAGTGAACATCAAATTTACTAACTATTGTTGTAGAAAAGGCTAATGAACAATCCGCCATTAATTCAATCACAAGTCCTGCAATAATAATTGCTACCGCAACACTGCGTCCAAAACACTCACTAACCACATCCATAATTGCATAGCTTAAAGGATAACTAAATAATGCTAATGACGTACTCCAGTCAAAAATGGTGACCACTTTATAGGTTAAGATGTCAGAAATGATAATAGCCGCGATAAATAGCATAGATAATACAGCTAATATAATAAAAACTTTATTTTGATTTTTTTCCACATAAGAACTTTGCGGTAGTTTATTCACGAATAGTTAGACCTTAGCTTACATAAATACGCTTATGAGCATCAATTTCAGCTAAACGGTATTTACAGTTACTCGCTTTAGGCAACACTAACTGACTACCATCTTCTGGCAATTTAAATTCATGCCATTCTTCATATTGCTCGAATGAAATAGCTTTACGACTAGCAAGCATATCAGCATAGTAATCAGCTTCTAACATTGTTTGGTAGTTTGCTTGTAGGCGTCCACTAAAAAATTCAGCGGCACAACCTGAACCATAACTATAAAAACCAAGTCTTGAATTCGCCGCCAGCTTATCTTGATGATTAAGCAGTGATAGCAATGAAATATACATCGAAGCCGTATAGCAGTTACCAATATTTTTAATATACTCTAACGTTGGCGCCACCATTTTTTTCATTTCAGCTTTTTCTAAAGTAACGCCATTAATTTCTGCTAAGCGCATTTGCGCTTTTTCTACAAGGCGTGGTACTGGAGTATGGTAGCAATAGAATGCATGATCAGCAAAGCTTGTTTTACTTTGCTGTTGATAATGTTGCCATGACATTTCCAGCCCTTTCATAAACATATCCACAGAATAAGCACCATCAATCATAGCAACCGCACTGTAGTTAGGACGCCAAAAGTCATAAACCTCTTCACTAAAGAAGCCACGAGCAGGATCTAAAATTAAAACACGAGGGTCGGCGCTAATAATCATAGCAGCAGCGCCAGCTCCTTGGGAAGATTCAGCAGGTGTCGCTAAATCATAATGAGAAATATCAGAGGCAACGACTAAAACTTTGCTGCGTGGATTACGTGCTACGATACCCGCCGCCATTTGTATCGCCGCAGTACCACTGTAACAAGCTTGCTTGAGTTCAATCACACTGCAATGTGGCGATAACTCTAATAATTTGTGGATATAGGCTGCCGCAGCTTTAGATTGATCGATGCCAGTTTCCGTCGCAAATAAGACATGATCAATCTCATTGCGATCAACATAATTTAATACGCGTTCAGCTGCAGCAGCACCTAATGTAATGATATCTTCATCAGGTGCTGCACAACTAATTTTGTATTGACCTAGGCCAAGATTGAATTTGTCAGGATCGATTCCTCGGGCTTCTGCTAGAAGAGTCAAATCAAGATAATGATTTGAACAACTAAAACTAATTGCATCTATGCCTACTTCTAACATCCGCCCATCCTCTTTCTATATTTATAATAATTCTATAGTTATTTAACAATCTTGCGAATAATACCAACAATCAGTAATAACACAATTGCGCCAATGATTGCTGCAATAATTAAGCCAATTATGCCCGTTGTCATGATACCTAGCAGGGAGAAAATATAACCCCCTAAAAAGGCGCCGATGACACCGATGATCATATTGAGAAAAATACCAAAGCCACTGCCTTTAACAATCAAGCCGGCAAGCCAGCCAGCAATAATGCCGACAATAACTAATGTGATAATTCCATGTGTTGCTAACATTTTTCATTTCCTTATGTATAACCCGTCACGACTCATTTTTAGGTTTTCTCGCCTGTTATTTGCTACGAGGAGTGCACATTAAATCTTGTCAATAGCCTGGCTATTACCTGCGATTTAAAACACCCTCCTCGTAAAAAATCCCGATGCGATAAAATCCTAAAAATAAGTCGTGACGGGTATAATTGTGTGGACCCGCGAAATTATATACTTTTCTGCAGTGCTTGATAAGCTAAGCCACAGAGAAATAAACAATTAATCCACAATCCGTAAAAATACGGTTGTACAAATAGTATAGCAAGCGTAAAATCGCTTAAATTTTATACTTAGGTGCAATCATCATGCCAACTCTTAAATTTAAAGAAAATTCGCGACCCATGTGGATCTTATTTGCCGTTTGTATTCTCGCTGTTATGGTGCAAGTTGATTATACTGCGGTAAATGTTGCGATTGTCGATATATCCAAATCATTACATGCTAGCTTAACCATTATTCAATGGGTATTAAGTGCTTATGTACTCACCTGGGCATCCTTTGTTTTAGCTGCAGGCCGTATTGCTGATATTTTTGGGCGACGCCGCATGTTTATCATTGGTACCGTATTCTTTTTACTTGGCTCAATGTTTTCTGGTATGGCTACATCAGACTGGATGCTCATCATTAGTCGTATGTTACAAGGCTTAGGCGGTGCACTATTTATTCCGTCACTTTACTCACTGGTATTTACCGCTTTTCCTGAACACAAACAAGGTATGGCTTTAGGTGTTTTATCTGGTGCCTTCGCATTAGGCATGGCCATTGGTCCAACGCTAGGTGGGGTTATTTTACATTTACTTGATTGGCGTTGGATTTTCTATGTCAATGTTCCCTTAGGCTTACTTGTTCTGTTTATCATTACAAAGGTGACACCCAAAGAACCGAAGCGCGTTCTTGATGAACCCATGGATTACATGGGCATGATGTTACTTGCCGTTGCATCTATGAGTCTCATTTATGCATTGAGTTTGTTAAGTTCCGTTAGCATAATATCGATAAATTTTTTAAGTTTAGTCGCCGTCGCGGCAGTTTTCTTAATTGCATTTATCTTTATACAACTACGTAGAAAGTATCCGTTAATACGTTTATCTCTCTTTAAAAACAAACCTTTCCTTGGCTGTGTTTTAGTTTACGTAACGATGGGCTATAACTTTGCTGCAGTATTGATCATTATCGATTTATATATACAGAATACGTTGAATTATAGTGCCTTTGACACCGGCTTTGTGTTTTTAGTCATGACTATCGCCTTTGGTATACTCTCTTATTTCGGCGGCAAATTCGCAGATTCAATGGATGCGCGCATTCCGATCACAGTGGGTGCAGCAGGTACGGCCGTCGCTGTCTTGATTTTTGCCTTTACCACTTTGCATACACCGGTTTGGATGACCATGATTGGCTTAGCATTTGCAGGCTTAGGATTAGGCTTAGCCTTCCCGGCTCTTAATACCGCGATGATGCGAACAGTTGATCAAAATGAATTGAGCACCGCTTCTGGCGCATTTACCATGTTTGGTTGTTATGGTAATACTATTGGCTTGATCTTTAGTTCTATTATCTTAGTTGCTATCGGTAAGCTAAAATTATTTTCACTATTTGCAACGAAACATCTTCATTTAACAACAGTACAAAATCATGAAGTAAGTAAACTCATGGCAAGTACGCATTACAGTGCAACACAGTTAACGAGTTTCCCAAAAGCAATGATTCCCAATATCATGCATGATACTCATACTGCGTTTGTTCATGCGATGTCACAATGTATGAAGATTTCATTTGTTCTGGCAGTAATTGGTGTTGTACTGACGATCATATTAATTAAGGTACCTAAACCTGACTTTTCAATGCCACAAGAAAATATTGACGACGCCGTAGAAGCGTAGCATCAACGTGTCTTTAAATAACGAAACTATTAACAAGATTTGCCGAGCTTATCAGCTAGGCAAATCTATTGCAGAAATTCTCAGCGTCAGTGGTGGCCTACTGCACCAAGCTTGGCAATTAAAAACTACACGCGGTGTTTATATCATTAAACAACTTAATCCAGATATTATGGAGAAAAACAGTAGTCTGCAACGCTATCGTACGGCTGAAGAAATCTCTCAATTATTACAAAACGTGACTCCCAGTGTTCCAGCCTTATATTGTTATGATGATGTTTTATTCATTGATGACAACGATGTCTTTATGGTGTTTCCATATATTCACGGCAAAATAATTAAACAAGATGATATTACCTCTGAACATGTAAGCACAATTGCAGCTGTATTAAGCTTTATACATAACTCAAAATTTGAATTGGCCAATGTTGCTGCGACTGAAATAGAAATACCATCGACTGAGCACTGGAAAAATTTATTATACAAGTTACAACAACGAAAACTTTCTGTCGGAAGAAAACTCGATGCGATTCTTCCTGACATCATAAATATTACACAACAATTTCATAACTACTTACCTTTATTACAAGAAAATTTGATTATCAGCCACCGCGATCTAGACCCAAAAAATGTATTATGGGATAAAAATCAAAATTGCCATATCATCGACTGGGAATCCGCGGGGTATATTAATCAAGTTAAAGATCTGGTTGTTACGGCTATTTACTGGTGTATTGATAGTAGGTTTATTATTAATGAATTATATTTAGCAAAATTCATTAAGGTTTATTCAAAAACCAGCTCCATTAATTTTAATAACGACAATATCAAAGCGGGTATCGCTGGTTTATTTGCTGATTGGTTGAACTGGCTTGCTTATAATATTGATCGCATTCTTAGTAGTGATCCACAGAGCTATACTACGATGCTAGGACTCAACGAAGCCCAAAAAACCATTCACGCCATACCCATACTAAATGCTCAAATTTACTCTATACTTCAATCTGTTACCCAACCCAGGTAGTAAAAGGTCATGTTTTGCCTATACTTAGCTGTATAAATTGTATACTTTTTGAGGGTAAATAATGGCTCATGGAAAATCAGACGAATCAGTAAAACCTCCTGCTTTTGACAGAATTGCACTACAAGAAATTTTAGATAGTGGTAAAACACCTTATGAAGCATTGGGTGTTGAGAAGAGTGCCACTCAGATTCAAATTAAAAAAGCTTATCACCAAATAGCACGATCTGGTGCTCATCCTGACAGAGGTGGGGATAGTGAGGCATTCCAATTGATTGGTGATGCATATGACTTGCTGAAAACTGAAGATGTCCGAAAGACAACTGATGATTACATAAAAGCCAATACGGATAGCCCCGCAGAAACTGTAGCTAATGTAGTTAAAGCAATGCATGCTGTATCTAAAAAAACAGCATTTACCTTTGATGACTCTGAAAACGTATTTGTCCTCAATGCTAAGTCTGGAACTAAATACCTTAGTGATACCGTTGCAGGATTATATAATCAACGTTTACAGATTTATAAAGGCGTTGAAGTGCAACCTCGCGCCATACCTGGTACCGACGACACATTTGAATTAATACTTATCTTGCCTGAAGAACACTTAGATTTATATAAAGAAGTCTTTGGGCCATCGATGCAAAAAGCCTCTTCTGAAAATGCCCCTATGGCGTTAACAAGTGTCAGTAGTAGACTTGGCACAGCATATGAGGACTTGGTTAGCTTTGTAAATAGTCCAACTTATGACAAAGCTGCAAGTCTTCGCTCTGGTGCACCACTCCATCTTACTAGCATACGCCAAACTGTGAAAACAGCTGTTGAAAATGGCGCAACCTCTTCTGAAGCTGGCATGCGACAACTTCTCGAAGACGTTAATTCAAAATTGCCTAAGGGTTCTCATCCATTACGCAAGCAAATCACGAAAGATCTGTATGGCGAATTGCATCGGATAACAGACCCATTTAAGCCAAACACTCCCACTAGCGCAGCATTTAAAGCTAAATCTCGTCAACGCGCACCTGATAGGCCTAGAGGTAGGTCTGGAAGACCTTAATAGTCTTTATAAATTAATTTCGATTAACTTTTACAACGAGCAATCTCATAAACTTGATCGATTGCCGATTGTTGCAAAGCTAGCACTTGGGAATAACCTGATGTACCAGCACTATTAACTCTGAGCCAAAGATTGCTCTGCTGAGCAATAAGTAACGCATGTTCTCCATTCCTATCTCTGGCGACATCATAAACCTTAACTCCTCCATGCAAATTCTCGAGACTATCAATTCGAGGAATAGTTTTTGCCGACACCAAACGATGCTTTGCTTCAGGCTCAACCTTTTTGCTTTTAAAAGCAGGAGGCAATCTTTCAATATCAATGCCTCTGTTCACATGACGCATTAATACATGCCCTTGTAAATAATGTAATTCCTGAATGACTCTACGATAGAGTTTCCTTAACAATCTCTCACCAAACCGCATCTTTTTTTCAACAAACCCATAGTTTCCAGGTTTTAATGCTAAAATATCTAATATTAATTTATATATGGCATATGCCTTTGCATAACGCTCTTTTGGCTTTGCTGATTGATAGCTTCGAATGGCTTCTGTAAGCTCAGGAAATCTATCTCTATAAATAGAATTGTTACCAAGTGATGCGCAAAGATTTTGCCAACGACTGACTGATGGGATTTTGTAGATAAACTTTGCATCCATAATCGGATCAGTTTCATTTTCTTCCCCTAACACGTCTAAAATACGTAATGTAGTTCTATAACATGATGCAACTGGTGCTACACTTTGAACTGGCTGTTGTGTTAGTTTTCGCAAGCTAAGCAAAATATCCTTAATATGTGTGAGCATCTCTGCTTTAGTCCCAAGAAAATGGGTACCTGTTCTTTTACAAACATTCTCCTGTCCAAAAAAATACCGGCCAAAACTGTCATCAAAATATTTTGGTATTAGCCAGCGTTGAAATCGATAAGCGACGACATCTATTGTAAGCTCAACTTGCTCGTCACTTAATGCATGGACAGAAGCTATATGAGTATCGACCTTTGCGTTTACATTGGCATCGCGTAAAAAAGGGCTTGTAGCAAGTGCCTGCCACACGTTTTGACAGGTATCTGGATTAAAATCCACAACTAATGCCTTAATAATAGCGCACGCATCGGGATGCGCATCCCAAAAAGCATCATACTCAAGATTATCAGCAATGTTTTGTCGATACTGTTCGGCAATCAAGCAATGTTCCAAAGAACCTATTGGTAAATTAGATTGAACATATGCGGCTCCGTAAAAGTCTGACAGTTTATCAACAATAGTTTTTTGCATTACAGAAAGTTTTACTTGGCCACATCTTATGGCTGCTGCGATATATTCTTTCAATTTTTCAGCTATCATTTTGCGCTGTTGCGAATTTTTATCAATAAGGTCTAAGATTGGAAGATAATATTGCTGCACGATATCAATCATTGTTGCTATTGGCATATAATTGATGCTTAGTTTCGTATCATAGTTAAGCCCAGGCCCACGATATAACTCAAATAATATAATACCGAAGCCATATCTATCTGCATTTTTAGCTGCAGTGTATAAATCACCACTCTCTGGACACGTTTCAGAAGAAATTGGCGCATTTCCTGATGACATTGTAAATCTAGTACGTTTATTTTCTCGGAAATACTCTGAGATAGAACCATCAAAGTCACAGAGTTGAACAACGCCCTTATTATTTAGTAGTATATTTCCAGTTTTAACATCGCCATGTGCCACATGTAATGTCTGATGTGAAAAATTTAAGACGGAATAAATTGACTTTGCAACATGTGGAATATCTCTAATGGCAAGAGGATATTGATCCAAAGACTTTCTTGCTGCTAATGACATTAATTGAATATAAGTAGACGCATACTCATCAACACCAAAAAATTCAGGGAAGACTATATTAGGATGCCTTGCCAAGAAGATTGAATTTAACCATATATTTGGCAATTGTGTTTGATAAGCATGAGACCTTACTTGAGAGCTGCGCTCCGCCAACACAATAGGCTTACGTATGCCAGCCACCTTATACTCGACATGCCTTACAATACTAAAGCCACCTTTACCAACAGTATCAACTTGCCCTGCTTGCTTTGTTTTCTGAACTTTCTCTTCAATTCTATATCGACGAAACATTTTTCTCACACATAATATTTACCTAAAGCACTATTAGGATTTATAAACTCACCTTCCTGACATTCCATGTATAGGTAAAAAATAAAGCACAACGATACCGCCAAAAAATTAACATATTATTAAATGACTATTTTGTTTTACTTATTTCTATTAATAAACTTAATTGAGGTGACTTGAGCAACAAGAGTGATCGCAAGCTGTTCTCAACATGCGTTGACGGGTGCATTTATACTGCTGTTCATGTTGCAAATTATCTATAGGTAAGAAGGTTATAAACTTGATATTCAAGCAATATTAAACTCTGTCTTAACAATGGCAAGGTTTTATGTAATGTTTAAAAGATGGTGTTATGAATTATTGCACAGAGCAATCATCTCTACTTTTTTTAACAAAATATTAATACGACCATCAGCTATGCTTCCATAATGATATTGGTTTAATGAAATCACATCTACAATACAATCGACATCAAGTATATAACGCACATCAGGAGATGCGGGATCCGTAATAAATAGCGCTATGGTACTCCCTCCTAAAAATACAACCTCTTCACATGAAGTTCCAAGTTGTTTCGCTACAATTTGTAACATTCTGAGATTAGCAGCTTTAACTGATTTATTCATTGCTTATGTTTTATCGTAGTTTTTAACATTTAAGTTGCCATATTAGGTTCTAGCGAACATGGATATAGACAGTTCAAATATCTAGCGCATTATTATCTGCGCTAACATAGCATTCACTTGCTTTGCCGCATTGAGCTGGATGAAATGACCTGAGCAAACAACTTGTGCGAACATCGCATGCGACATATATTTTTGTATTAAATGAAAATCACCTAATGGCTGACTAGAACCGATATAAAGCAGAGGCGCTTTATAAGACTGAAGTAATTGAACAGTATCAACGTCCGCTGCATGGTCCATCATTCTTGCCCAGTTAAAATTAACACGTTGTAACATGCCTTCGACTACAGGCTGCATAATTTTAAGATTATCGTATTTAGAAACATAATATTCATTAATAACATCTAGCACGATCTTTTTATCAAGCTTCCGCATGAGTTTCTGTGCCAGAGACTTGTATGCAGCAATACGATCAACAGATAATGGTAAGGAACTATCAAGCACAATAATACCGTTAGTCTTCACATTATAATTAACTGCTAAATGTAACGCTAAAATCCCACCTAGACTGTGGCCTATTAAAATTGGAGATTGATTAGTCTGGCTTTGTATCCATTCAGAGAGTGTCTCGGCGGCTTTCTCAAAAATATTCTCATCATTTAATATATTTCCAGCAATTAAATCCATCCAGTTTGGAATTAAAACATCATATTGATCCTGAAAATATTGCTTTTGCGGTGCAAAATCATCGGCGGAGCCGCACCAACCATGAAGCATAACTAGTGACTGTTTCGTTGTTGAGGATTTATCCATAATCATCTCTTTAGCGGGTGTTATACACTAAAGAAATATAGCTTAAATCATGGAACAATGCATTTAAATGATTACAGTTTTACAGTAAAAGCTAATATACTCTACGAAGTTAGTATCTTAAAAAAAGTATTTTGCCCAGACGGGAGTATTAGCCATGATAGATTTCAAAGATGAAATATCTCTTGCTGAGAATCGAATTCGGCCACACATACGTGAAACGCCGCTAGACTTTTCATTAGCTTTAAGCAAGCGAACCAATACCAATGTTTATCTGAAGTGTGAAAATCTTCAATACACCGGCGCTTTCAAAGTCCGCGGCGCGTTTAATAAATTATTATCATTAACTGCGGCACAAAAACAAGCAGGCATCGTAACCGCTTCATCTGGCAATCATGGCGCAGCTGTCGCCTTTGGCCTAAATAAATTAAAGCTTCCAGGTATCGTCTTTGTTCCAGAAAACGCATCATCAACCAAAGTAAATAATATTCGCAATTACGATATCCCTGTTGAATTTTATGCAACTGATTGCATGCAAACTGAATTGTACGCGCGTGAATATGCCAAACAACATAACATGTACTACGTCTCACCTTATAATGATCCACAAGTCATTGCCGGCCAAGGCACCATAGCATTAGAACTTGCTCATCAACTCGATAAAATTGATGCGATATTAGTACCTATTGGTGGCGGTGGTTTGATTTCAGGGATTGCCGGTTATATAAAGGCCGTATCACCACAGACACAAGTTATAGGCTGTTTACCAGCAAATTCTCCCGTCATGGCTGAATCAATCAAAGCTGGCAAAATAATTGAGATGAAGACATTCCCTACTCTTTCTGATGCTACTGCAGGCGGCATAGAGCCCGAAGCAATTACTTTTGATGTCTGTCAACGCTATGTTAATGACTATATTCTAGCATCAGAACAAGAGATTAAAGATGCTATTATATCACTAATTGAAGCACAACATATGTTAGTAGAAGGAAGTGCTGGTGTTGCCATTGCGGCATTATTTAAAAATGCCGAACAATTTCATGGTAAGAATGTTGTTGTTATCTTAAGTGGTGCGAATATTAGTACCGGTACTTTAAAATCAATATTAACAAACTAGCAATAATAAGGAACATTTATGCCTATTACATTAGACGAAGTAATTGATCATGGAACTAGATGGTTTAATACCGTTATGTCTGGAGGTACAGCAGCCGAACAAGCTAAGTTCTTTTTAGATCCTAATTCGCGTATTGTTGTTATGCCGAGCGGTGTAACCTTTAATTGCGAAGAACATTACCAACTACATTTACAATGGATTAATGAACTTCATGAATTCAGTGAATTTAATCTAATGCCACTTTGTGAACAGCCTGAGCGTGTACGAGCCATTGGTACTGTTTATTGGCAAGCAGAGAATCCTAACCAAGCTAAGCCTAATATTATTAAATCTGTTGTTGGCGAAGATTGGATACTGGAGCGCACAGCATCTGGTAAGTTGAAGTTTATTTTATATATGAATACATTCCATCACTTGCTACCAGACTCTGCATCCTTAAAATTGTGATTAGGCTTTATAATTTATTCAGATGTGAGGTGTGCAGTTTAAAAGTAAAACGCAGTTAATGTATAACCAACTGATATTACAATAGATTATACACATTGAAACCCGATGCTCATAAGCCCTCCCAATTTAGAAAAGACCTATTTATTCTTCATGCACTTTCATTGTTTGGTGGGCCATATAGGGGTCGAACCTATGACCGTCAGATTAAGAGTCTGCTGCTCTACCAACTGAGCTAATGGCCCGAACTGGAATTATAAATACAGCTTGGAGAGAAAATCAAATGCTTTATTCGCTATTCTCTTTTTTATTGCGAATAACCGTGTTTATTAACTACAGGGCTTACGATAAATTAGTTAATAACAGACGACTATGAACAACCAGGTAAAATCATTAAACGCCACGAACGAAATCGTGGCGTTTAACAACAGGTAGTAAGGAAATCTTTGCTGTTATGTTGAATTTAATTAATCCAAAAATTTAGCCTTTAAATGCTTCACTGCATCACTATGAATCTGACAAACACGTGATTCACAAATCCCCATTTCTTTAGCTGTCTCTCTCAAATTCATATCATCACGATAGTAATATTCTAAAACCCTACGCTCACGTTCTGGTAAGGCTTTAATGGCCGCAATAAGACAATAACCTGCATCAGCATTCTGTGCATCATGATGTGGTGTACCAACTTTAGCAGAAAAGTACATGCAATCATGATTGACAACTTCCTCTATTTCATCAAAAGCACTAAACTTTCCACTTTGAAAATCGCGTTGCATTGTTTGATATTCATCAAGACCAATCTCTAACTCAGCAGCAATTTCAGTAGCGCTTGCTTCTCGCCCTTTATCTTTAACAACACGTCGTTCAGCTTCCGTAACTTTATGATAGTTATGCTGCACGGATCGTGGCATCCAATCAAGCTTACGTAATTCATCTAAAATCTTGCCACGAATACGAATGCTTGCATAAGTTGTAAAGCTAGCACCTTTAGTCGCATCAAATTGTTTTGCCGCTTCAATTAAACCTATCATACCTGTCTGTACGACATCATCAAACTGCATGCCGTCGGGTAAATAACAGATAACTTTACTAGCAACTCTACGAACCAAGGTTGCATGTTGCAATACCATGTCATTCACCTCAATCGAGGCATTAATTTTATTCTTTATTCTCGGCTCTTCTAATATAATATCCATGATTTAACCCCCAATAAGTTCTTATGAACTTTATTATTTTCTTATAGTTAATGTGCAGTTATCCCCTGCTTTGAAAATTTATTAATATTGCCTATCTCAACATGTTCTGAATGAGCTTGTGTCGATACTTTCTCAAGCGGCTGAATCTCACATAGTTCATCTTTTTCATAGGCATGTATTTTACTTAGTTTGCCATCACTGCTAGCCATTAAGACCCTTCGGTTATCAACTTCTAATAAATAGATTGTTTCGTGTTTTGATAACGACATAGATTCTAAAACGCGGATACCACTACGGATTTGTAATTTTGTATTGCGATATTTTTTATAAATGAAAAGACCTAACGCAACACATAACGCAATTAACAACACAGCAATGACAATGCTTTCTGCGTCAATAAGCCCAAACGATTCACCAACACTGCCGGTTACCGCCATTGCTTGGCTTGAAACGAGTAATCCCAAACTGATTAATAATAATTTTTTCATGTCGCCCCCTCCGAGTATTTGTCAGGGTATATCATGCAAGAACTATGCCAAGCTTGACGGTGACATTTAAGATGCTGTTTTATATAACAATTAATAGGTAGATCTAAGTGGTTAGAATATTATAGAAATTAAAGGGGGTTACTTTTCGCGCAAAACGTCAACGCCTTTAGGCATATGAAAAATGAACTGCTTTTCGTTAATCGGTTGGTTAAGTTTGATATTGAAAAAAGTAATGGTTGTGGTCTGTTGTAATCTATCTTGGAAAACAAGCTTTTTAATTTCACCTTGTTGAAAACCAATACGCATATTGCTAACCATCGCATTGTGTTTTTTAGGCTGTAAATCAAACCAGACCAGCCGATCTTTATTTCCTGCTTGTTTTACTTTAACAATAAAATGCTTAGCAAAATCACTTGTTTTACCAGACAATAATGCCGCTGGTGTGGTGTCATTATTCTTTTGCAAAGGTCTTGTGGTCACTTGTTTTAAATCAATATTATAAATCCACACTCTTTGTAGATTGATAATAATTAATTGCCTGTTCATCCCCACCGTCTGCCAGCGAAATTTACCAGGCTTTTGTAAAAATATTTCTCCTTGAACTTTCTGCATTACCGTGCCACCACTGTCGCTAACAATTTGCTTAAAGTGCGCTTGCATAGTCTGAGTATTCTGTAAGTAATGCTCGAGTTGCGTAACAGCAGCAGAATTAGCATAGCTGATCACAGGTATAAATAAGAAGAGAATTATAATGATACGTTTAAATAACACAACAGTCCTTAATCACCATTAATCAATCGGTGGTGGTGGTGCAACGAGTACTTCGCGACTACCATTCTCCATAGAAGAAACAATACCCGCGGCTTCCATTTCTTCAATCATACGAGCGGCACGATTGTAACCAACCTTTAAGCGTCGCTGTACTAATGATATTGAGGCACGATTCGATTCCGTGACAATGCGCACAGCTTGATCGTATAAAGCATCTTGCTCACCGCCTTCACCCTCAGCACCGCCACTATCAATTCCAGAAACAGGGCTTTCACAATTAAGAATTTCTTCGAGATAATTAGGCTCACTACTTTGCTTCCAAGCATCGACAACGTTATGCACTTCATGATCGGCAACAAAAGCACCATGGACTCGCACAGGTACACCGGTGCCAGGAGGTAAATACAACATATCACCTTGGCCAAGTAATTGCTCAGCACCTTGTTGATCCAGTACTGTACGTGAATCAATTCGAGATGAAACTTGGAACGAAATACGTGTTGGAATATTTGATTTAATCAAACCAGTAATAACATCAACCGATGGACGTTGTGTTGCTAAGATCATATGAATACCAGCAGCACGCGCTTTCTGTGCAATTCGCGCGATCAACTCTTCCACTTTTTTACCTACTACCATAATCATATCGGCAAATTCATCAACCACGACAACAATAAATGGTAAGGTTGTTAATTCTGGCGCATCTTCACCCGGCTCTGGTTTGATGAGAGGATCTTTAAGCGGTTGACCCGCAGCAATCGCATCTTTAACTTTCTTATTATAGCCAGCAAGATTACGCACCCCAACCGCTGCCATTACGCGATAACGACGATCCATTTCAGCAACACACCAACGCAACGCACTAGCGGCTTCTTTCATATCGGTAACTACCGGCGCTAACAAATGTGGAATGCCTTCATAAATAGATAATTCCAACATTTTTGGATCAATCATGATTAAGCGCACGTCTTCAGGTGTGGCTTTAAATAATAAACTTAGTAACATAGCATTAACACCAACAGATTTACCTGAACCTGTCGTTCCTGCCACTAATAAATGCGGCATCTTCGCCAAATCAACAACAACGGGATGACCACCAATGTCATTACCTAACCCAAGACTTAAAGAAGACTTAGCTGCAGCAAATTGTTCGGAGTGTAATACCTCATATAAGCAAACTGATTCGCGGTCATCATTTGGAATTTCTAAACCGATGACTGATTTCCCAGGAATAACTTCAACAATTCGCACACTTACCGTTGATAGTGAACGTGCTAAGTCTTTTGATAAAGCACTAATCTTACTAACTTTGACGCCTGGAGCTGGTTGTAATTCAAATCGTGTAATCACAGGGCCTGGATGCACTGCAACAACTTTAGCATCAATACGAAAATCTTTTAAACGTGCTTCCACTTCACACGATAATTGCTCGAGCTTTTCCCTAGAGAATTGTTTAGTATTAATTTTTACGGGTTGATCCAAAATACTTAATGATGGAATTTCACCTGGCTTAATCGGTTTAATAGTTGCTGGAGCAGATTTCATTGCGGGTTTCTTTGGCGCAAGATCTTGTAATTGTGGTTTTGGCTTTGCTATCGGCATATGGACTACAGGTTTCGCCGCTTGCATTTGTTGTTTGGTGACTCGTAATTTTTCATCTGCAGTTGGCACAGATATATGCAGTTCGTTTCCTGCAACTTGATTTTGTTCTTCGCGTAATGCTTTACGTTCAGCACGATTCTCAGATGATTTTTGCCAGAGACGGCGACTGTAACGCCAAAATTTTAAACCCAGCTTTTGAGAAAGTTTGCCTGTTAGCTCTAATAAACTCAACCAAGATAAACCGGTAAATAATGTTATACCAGCTAATAATAAAGCAAGTAATACAACCGAAGAACCAAAGACATTAAAGGTTGCAACTAAACCTTGCTGCACAACATCGCCAGTAATACCACCTGAATCAAAAGGTAAATAACCATTATTAGCAAAACCATGCAAGCTCACCAATCCATCGGCAGCTAATACAATTAAAATAAAACCTAATATTCGTAAACCGAGTAACCAGTAGTCATGCGCAGTATCTTCTGCTGTATCGCGTTGACGACGCATATAACTCCAAGCACCATAAGCAACCCCTACCGGAAAAATATACGCGATGTAACCAAAGAAATATAAAAAGATATCTGAGAACCAAGCACCAACAATACCACCAGCATTCGAAACATGATCCGTCCAACCACTTTGCGACCAGCTGGGGTCACTATTGTGAAACGTCACTAAAGCTATTAAAAGAAATATACTAAGAGCTGAACTAAGTATGAACACACCTTCGCGTAAACGCTGGCTAAATCCTTCTGACATAGAACGCGAGCTTTGTTGAATTTTTTGTGTATTTTTTGCCACTATTAACTGCTTCCCTTGTTAATGACTGGCCATATTATAGCGAAAGCCCTTGTAATTGAAAGCTGTTTAATTTTGAACAAATATTGCGAGGAAAGCTATTGCAATATGGCTCAATATTCCGCTACCATCGTCAAACTTATCTGAGGGATAAAACGCCTCTATACCGCTCGCATTTCGAAATGCGAGCGGTATATATGAACAATCGGGAGAAAAATAGCATGGCAGATCGTCAACATCACAAACTCATTATTATTGGTTCAGGGCCAGCAGGTTACAGTGCCGCAGTTTATGCTGCTCGTGCGAACTTACATCCAGCGCTCATCGCGGGCATTGAAATCGGTGGCCAGCTAATGACAACCACCGATGTTGATAATTGGCCTGGCGATGTTGAAGGTTTGCAAGGCCCAGATTTAATGGAACGTATGAAGCAACATGCTGAACGTTTCGATACACAAATTATTATGGATTATATTAGTAAAGCTGATTTGCAAACACGTCCTTTTGTCTTAACGGGCGATAATGCTGAATACACTTGTGATGGTTTAATCATTGCAACCGGCGCACGCGCAATGTATCTAGGGCTAGAATCAGAACAAGCTTTTCAAGGCAAAGGTGTTTCTGCTTGTGCGACCTGTGATGGTTTTTTCTATCGCAATAAAAAAGTGTCGGTGATTGGTGGTGGTGATACAGCGGTTGAAGAAGCTTTATATTTAGCGAATATCGCTTCTCACGTAACGCTAGTGCATCGTCGCGATGAATTACGTGCCGAAAAAATCATGGCCGATCGTTTATTCCGTAAAGCTGAAGAAACCGACAAAATCACTATTGAATGGGATCATGTCTTGGAAGAAGTTTTAGGTGATGACATGGGTGTTACCGGTATGCGGATCCGTAATGTTAAAACTGATGCTACTAAAGAGTTAGATCTTGATGGCGTCTTCATTGCGATTGGTCATCAACCTAATACGGAAATTTTTAAAGATCAATTAAAGATGCATAGCAACGGTTACCTTCAAGTAAAAAGTGGAACCGAAGGCAATGCTACAGCAACCAATATTCCAGGTGTTTTTGCAGCTGGTGATGTTGGCGATCATGTTTATCGACAAGCGATTACTTCAGCGGGTAGCGGCTGTATGGCAGCGCTTGATGCTGAAAAGTATTTTGATGCTTTAGACGATTAATTCATTTAAATACAGTGGCTTGCCGAAAACATCCTGCTGAAAAATGTAAGTTTCCAACTACAACTTGGGAACTTACATAAAATCTCATAACCCATTGAAATAAAAGTAATAAATTTAGGTCACGCTATTCGTTGCATATATTCTAAAATCGTTGCTTTAGCCAGTAAATCGACTGAATCTATAAACTTTAGATTGTCACTTGGAAGTTCAAGGCACGGGGAAATATCGGTACACGCTATGATTGCCGAATGAGCGCCATCTTTAACAATGCTTCTAAAAAGCTGATTCCATAATTGTATAGCTCTCTCAGATATTCTCGCGGCTTTTAGTTCTTTTAATAAGCTATTCACCATTATTTGCAATCTCTCTGAATAAACTAAATTAATGTTTTCTTCTAATAGCCTTGATTGATATATATCGGCTCTGACCGTACTCTCAGTTGTAATCAAAGCAGTAGAGGTATTTTGATTTAGAGATAAACTTTCTAGAACCAAGTCAACCATATTAATAATAGGACTATTACTAGCTTTCTGCATATCAGGAAAATATTGATGGACAACATTACAAGGAATAACAATAAAATCAACATCACATTGATTCAAAGTCTCTATGCCTTTCAATAAACTTTTTTTCATTGCGTCATGATTCAATTCTTCTTCTACTGAGAATGGCGTTGGTAATGAAATCATTACCATAAAAGGAAAATCATTATCATGCTTTGCACCATAAAGTTGTCGAGCATATTGAATGACTTTATCGTAAAAAAATGAAGTTGAATTTGGTCCCATGCCGACCAACGCACCAATTTTTACAGCTTTTATCATCGTGATGAATTCTCTATCTTATAAACAAATTTAATCGGAAAACTTCGTTCACCCTTACTAGAAACAGATATTCTTTACAGTCTAGCTTGTAAAATACGTTCAACGGTATCAACAATCGTGCGAGTTTTGGCATCTAATTCGATATTAACGCGATCACCAACTTCCTTATTACCGAAGTTAGTTACACGAACAGTCTCAGGAATTAAATGTAAATTGAATAGACCTTCTTCTTCGGTATCACCCACCGTTAAGCTCGAACCATCAACAGCAATAAAACCTTTCGGTAAGATATATTTCATCCAGTCTTTGGGACAACGAATTGTAAGCTGTAAGTTGTTTTCACTTGCGATGATATCGGCAACTTCTGCTGTACCATTGACATGCCCAGCCATTTCATGGCCACCGATTTCATCACCAAATTTAGC
The DNA here is from genome assembly GCA_021773175.1 of Gammaproteobacteria bacterium. Classification (GTDB taxonomy): domain Bacteria; phylum Pseudomonadota; class Gammaproteobacteria; order JAJFKO01; family JAJFKO01; genus JAJFKO01. Next base: position 101,144 of record JAJFKO010000010.1, on the reverse strand, counting down.
ACTGCGCTCAACGCTGACCAGACATCCTTCAGACATATCGCTTAGCGTAGTTTTTTCTAAGGTTTCTTGCATTGCATCGAAAGTGACATCATTATTTTCAATAGTGCGTACACTTTGGCAAACGCCATCGATGCTGACACTAGCGCCGATAACCAGCCCTTGCATTAATTGATTATTAAGTCTTACTGTATACGTTAAAAGATTAGGTTGCATTTGCATATTCACAACAGGAAATAATCCTTGGGTTATCCCAGTATACATGCTAAAACTCCGTATGATATTTGAAAAATAATGTGTAAATTATACTATCAGGACTTTCGATAAATACCAAGATAGAATGCTGCATTAATTATTTGAGTATGCAATTTAAGTGTTTATAGAGTGAGATTATGCCTTTAGCCTATTTAAATCCGAACAGTTTGGTATTTCCTGATGCCAGTGACGCTTTAACAAAGCCAGATGGCTTACTTGCTGTTGGTGGCGACTTATCACCAGAACGTATCTTACATGCTTACCGAGCAGGCATTTTCCCTTGGTTTAGTGACGGCGAACCTATTCTTTGGTGGTCACCCAATCCGCGCTTAGTATTATTTCCAGAAAAGCTCAAGATCCGTAGAAGCCTACAAAAGATTATTCGCAAGCAATCTTTTACTCATACTGTTGACCGTGACTTTGCTGGCGTCATGCAAGCATGCGCTGAACCACGACCACAACAAGATGGTACCTGGATTAACAAAGCCATGATGCAAGCTTATTACAGATTACATAAATCAGGTTATGCGCATAGTATTGAAGCCTGGCAAAATGATGAGTTGGTTGGCGGATTGTACGGTTTATTAATCGGCAAAGTTTTCTTTGGCGAATCGATGTTTAGCCGTTGTAGTCATGCATCACAAACTGCATTCGTTTTTTTGGTCGATTGGTTGCAGCAATTTGAGGTTCAACTAATTGATTGTCAGGTGACAACAACACACCTCCAGCAATTTGGTGCTGAAGAAATTCCACGCGAGGCTTTTCTTCAACACTTAAATGAATTTGTCAGTTTTACTGAATAGGGCAGCCGCCTCTGAACATACCCCTTGGTCGCGCTGGAGGTCTTGGTCTTGGTAACGAAGCACTAGTAGCATCAATTTCTGTAACGTTAGGAACTGCTAAAGCTGCTAAAGCTGCTTTTGCGGTAGAAATATGAGTTGTCATCTCTGCTAGCGGCGTATCTATTTCTTCAGATTGACCTTCAACTGTTTTAACGCCTAATTCCTCTTGCAATGCATCAAGAGCCGTAGACAAACTCTCTCTTGTTTGCGCTTTTGATATAAATGCCAGCTTCCATCTTCTAAAAACAGCAGAAAAAGAATTAGATAAATTTTCAATTCCATTAATATTTAACGTTAGCTGACTAGTAATTTCTATTACTTCTGGAGTGCTGCTGACATATTGTGAAAAATCACCGACGTTATCTTCAATTAAAACAGAAACTGACTTTACATCGTAGATGGCAGCTTTTGCTTTACCAATATAATCTTTTACAGACAATAATTGCCTATCTATAGCCTCAGATTCTACAGAAGGTTTTGCTAAGTCTAATTGCCTTATCAATTCATCAAGGGCAGTAGCTAAACTGTCTTCTGCTTGTGATTTTAATCTAATCTCATTATGCCAGCGCTGAAATACCGAGACAAAATTCGCAAACAACCCCGTGACCCCATCAATATTTCCAGCTAAGTGACGAACAATTCCTTGTATTTTCTCTGAAGTTTCCCGCGTATATCCATCAACATCCTCTTCAGATTGAGTAGCGCCTTCATCTGCTGAATGAAATATACTACTCGCTCTAGCAACTGATTTCCCTGTTTTATACTGTTCGATAAAGACAAATTGTGGAGCATTGCTATCTTCTACCAAACATAAAGCTTTATATAGCAATTTTCGAGCTTGCTGATCACTCTCGCTTTCGCCCTGTGAAAAGAAATTGATTGATCTAAGGTGAATAACACATTCAGCCACTAAAAGCGCTTGTTGCAAACAAGTTTTTAAACTACGAAATTCGACAGCAAAAGCCTCAATACAAGCAATTAATTTTTGTCGAAATTGTCTTTGTGCAGATGCTTCTTGAATGTCTTCACTTGTATCGATGCCATTAAGTTCTTTTAATAGGAAAGTAAGAATCTCATCAAAGCTGAATTCTTGTGTTTGCTTATTATTATTTAATGCGATACTTATGACACCTCCTACGAATAGCTGCCAGCGTGATACCATACCAAGATCAGTCTCCGCATCAATAGTAGGAAAGCAAAATCTTACTAAATAAAGCATCGTCCCAAACAATGCACGGTATGTCTGCGCTTCATCTATAGTTGCTTTAAGCATAGAAAGCAATGCCGCCTTCATTGGACTATGTTTATCAAATCCTGTCATTGGCACGATTCTAATTGCTTCGTACAGCGCTTCAACATAAATGGTAAGCGGTTGTTGCTCCTCTCGATTTACACGAGTATCTTCATTGATAACTTTTTCTTTCTTAGCTTTAAGCTCTTTTAAAGCTTCTGCTGCGCCACCTAGATAACCACTAAGACGCATTAAAGCAAAGTTACGATCATCACTAAGATCTGCCTCTGCAGGTAACGTACAGTGCTCTGTTGATAACCCCTGTAGTGCATTAGCTAATGCCTCAATATACTCAAGCTCATTACTATAATTTTCTACTTTGACTCCTATGAGTGCTGGATAAATTGTCTGAGCCCATAATGGCTTAATATATGGTTGCAGTTGACTATCTAAACTATTCACACTAGAGCCTAATGTCTTAATAATTTCCTGAATCTGGCTTCCCAGCATTAGCTCATCTCCTTCATTTTCTATATCTTCGTTATTGTTTTTATATAATCATTGATCAAAACTTTTAAAAGCGGTCGACTTTAGCACAAGCCTGGCGGTAGGGGCAATCTAAACCACTTATTATCAGGTAATTTCCTCCAATCCAACGCTAAGCTTTCTTATTTAGTATAACTGGATTATAATCCAGCGCTTTACAATACTTTGTAATTAATTTTAATAATTAGAGGTACTTATGTCTAAAGAAGACCATATTGAATTAGAAGGGACGGTTACTGACACCTTACCCAATACCATGTTCCGCGTTGAGCTTGAAAATGGTCATATTATTACGGCTCATATCTCAGGAAAAATGCGTAAGAACTATATTCGTATTTTAACGGGTGACCTTGTCACAGTAGAAATGACGCCTTACGACTTAAGTAAAGGCCGTATTACCTACCGTCATAAAGATATGCGTTCTAGAGATAATAGGCTGAAAGAGAAAGAAAACGCAGAAAATAACAAAAGTGAGTAAGTAGCATCTCTGCATACTTACTCACTTATTGGCTCTATACATCCGACATGATAGATCTAGTCCTAAACCATACAACGGCAATAAATCTTAATCTGGCTCAGTCATATCAACTGGTTCATTTGACAACGCAAAATCGAGTTTATCGTCTTTAACACTGACATTAACATAGCCACCTGAAACCAGTTTTCCAAACAGAATTTCTTCTGCTAATGGTTTCTTCAATGAATCTTGAATGAGACGAGCCATTGGTCGAGCGCCCATCTTTTCATCATAGCCATGTTCTGATAACCAAGCACGTGCGGTTTTATCAACTTTCAGGTTAACCGATTTACTTTCTAGCTGTACTTCTAGTTCCACTAAGAATTTATCAACAACACGTTCAATCACTTTTTCATCAAGTGAATGGAATTGAATAATCGCATCTAAACGATTACGGAATTCTGGTGAAAACATACGATTAATCTCACCCATGCCATCTGTTGTATGATCTTGTTTAGAAAAACCTATCGATGCACGACTCAAAAGATCGGCGCCAGCATTAGTCGTCATTACCAAAATAACATGACGGAAATCCGCTTTACGCCCATCGGTATCTGTTAAAGTACCATGATCCATCACTTGTAATAGAATATTGTAAATATCTGGATGCGCTTTCTCAATTTCATCTAATAATAAAACCGCATGCGGACTTTTGGTGACAGCATCAGTTAATAAACCACCTTGTTCATATCCCACATATCCTGGCGGTGCGCCAATTAAACGTGAAACGGTGTGTTTCTCCATGTATTCAGACATATCAAAACGTAATAATTCAATACCTAACAAATGCGCTAATTGTTTGGTTACTTCTGTTTTACCAACACCGGTTGGACCTGCAAATAAGAAGGAACCAACAGGCTTATCAATCTCACGTAAACCTGACCGTGCTAATTTAATTGCAGCAGCTAAATTTTCAATCGCCTCATGCTGTCCATAAACCAACATTTTTAAATCGCGATCTAGATTACGTAGTAATTCACGGTCATTAGAAGAAACCGTTTTAGCAGGAACTCTAGCAATTTTTGCAACAATATCTTCAATTTCAGCTTTACCAATAACTTTTTTCTGTTTCGATGCTGACAGTAGTTTTTGATAAGCACCCGCTTCATCAATAATGTCGATGGCTTTATCTGGTAAAAAGCGATCGGTTATATAACGTTCCGATAGTTCCGCAGCAGTTTGCAGTGCTGCCACAGAAAATTTGACGCCATGATGTTCTTCAAAACGGCTTTTTAAACCCTTCAAGATTTGGAACGTTTCATCAACAGACGGTTCATTAATATCGATTTTTTGGAAACGGCGCGCCAAAGCACGATCTTTCTCAAAAATACTGCGGTATTCCTGGAACGTCGTCGCACCCATACATTTTAACTCACCATTGGCAAGCATAGGTTTAATTAGATTAGAGGCATCCATAACACCACCAGACGCGGCACCTGCACCAATGATAGTATGAATCTCATCAATAAATAAAATTGCACCTTCTTCTTTTTCAAGTTGCGCGAGTACTGCTTTAAAGCGTTTCTCAAAATCACCACGATATTTAGTCCCTGCTAACAAGTTACCCAGGTCTAAAGCGTAAACCGTAGATTTTAATAATATTTCAGGAACCTTATTTTCAATAATTAATTTTGCTAGCCCTTCTGCGATAGCGGTTTTACCAACACCGGCTTCACCAACTAACAAAGGATTATTTTTACGACGTCGACATAAAACTTGTACGGCACGTAAAACTTCTTCTTCACGCCCAATCAAAGGATCAATACTGCCTGACTTAGCTTTTAAGTTTAGATTCGTTGCATAGTTTTCTAAAGGACTCTTGTCTCGACCCACCTGCGATCCAGAGTGACTGTCAAGTCCACCGCCAGACTCCTCATCATCTTCTTCACCATTTTGCATTTTAGAAATGCCGTGCGAAATATAATTAACAACATCTAATCGAGTAATGCCATCCTGCTTCAAGAAATAAACAGCTTGGCTTTCTTGTTCACTAAAAATAGCGACAAGTACATTGGCACCAGATACTTCGGTTTTACCGGCAGATTGCACTTGGAAAACGGCACGCTGTAATACACGCTGAAAGCCTAGAGTTGGTTGCGTATCACGATCAACAATATTCTCAGGAATAATAGGTGTGGTTTCATTGATAAAAATGGTTAGGTCATTACGTAAGCGAGCAATATTAGCACCACATGCGCGTAATACACTTACTGAAGATGGATTGTCGAGCAATGCTAATAGCAAATGCTCTACCGTCATAAATTCATGATTCTTCTCTCTGGCATCTTTATAAGCAAGATTCAGAGTTAGCTCTAGCTCTTTATCTAACATGACAGTTCACCTCCATCTCCATCGCCATCTCCATACTCATAATTATTCTTGTTACATCGCTTGCATTCGACATAATAATGGATACTGTCTTTGTCTTGAATACTCATTAACTTGTACTACCCTCGTTTCCGCTACATCTCGAGAAAATATTCCACATACGGCTCTGCCGGCATTGTGAATTTGTAACATGATAGTAACAGCTTTTACTTCATCAAGACCAAAAAATTTCTCCAATACTTCAATCACAAAATCCATCGGTGTAAAATCATCATTTATTAATAAGACTTTAAACTGCTTGGGTTTTTTAGTCACCGAGTGTGTTTGCGTCTTAGTTTTTTCAACAGTACCTATATGTTCATTACCGTGTACCATTGCTATTTCTCCCACCGTTACTATAAACATAGTCTAAAATGCATGCTTTGGGAAACTTTGGCAGGGTTGCGATAAACCCTGTTTGGGCTTGCTTGGCCATCACTATAAAGCGCTAAACTTTATCATCAATTAATTGAAAATAAAAGCTTTTCAGAAGAGTAGGCTATCGTAAGGCCGGCTAGCAATGGCCTAACACCGACCTCACGATAGAATGATAGATTTATGCTGTCATGCCATTGATAATAGCTTGACCGAATTCAGAACAGGTTAATAATGTAGCGCCCGTCATCAAACGTTCAAAATCATAGGTCACCGTTTTCGCAGAAATGGCATTTCCCATACCGGCAATAATTAAATCAGCGGCTTCTGTCCAACCTAAATGACGTAACATCATTTCAGCCGATAAAATCAATGAACCTGGGTTCACTTTATTTTGGCCTGCATATTTCGGCGCGGTACCATGGGTTGCTTCAAATAAAGCGACACCATCACCAATATTCGCACCTGGAGCAATACCAATACCACCAACTTGTGCAGCAAGCGCATCAGAAATGTAATCGCCATTTAAATTCAACGTTGCCACAACATCATATTCAGCTGGACGTAATAAGATTTGTTGTAAAAATGCATCAGCAATGACATCCTTAATCACGATTTGCTTACCCGTTGTTGGATTAGCAAACGCATGCCATGGACCGCCATCTAAAGGCTGAGCACCAAATTCTTTTACAGATAATTCATAGCCCCAATCTTTGAACGCCCCTTCGGTGAATTTCATGATGTTACCTTTATGTACCAACGTAACAGAATCACGATCGTTATCAATCGCATATTGAATCGCGGCACGTACTAAGCGCTCTGTTCCTGGTTTTGATACAGGTTTAACACCAATACCACAATGTTTATCAAAACGGATTTTGGTAACACCCATTTCTTTTTGTAAAAAGTTAATCACTTTTTCCGCATCAGGCGTATCAGCAGCCCATTCAATACCAGCATAAATATCTTCTGAATTTTCACGAAAGATAACCATATCCGTTTTTTCAGGTTCTTTTACAGGACTTGGTGTACCAGCAAAATAACGTACAGGTCGTAAACATGTATAAAGATCTAAGTTTTGACGTAACGCTACATTTAAAGAGCGAATGCCACCACCAACAGGCGTGGTTAAAGGACCTTTAATTGCGACTTTATATTCTTTAATCGCATCTAACGTTTCTTGTGGTAACCATTCATCGCTACCGTATACATTTGTGGATTTTTCACCAGCATAAATTTCCATCCAAGCTAATTGCTTTTCACCTCGATAAGCTTGCTCGACAGCAGCATCGATCACTTTACGCATCACTGGTGTAATATCAACACCGGTGCCATCACCTTCAATAAAAGGAATTATTGGTCGGTTAGGAACTGTTAACGATAGATCTTGGTTAACTTGAATTTTTTCACCATCTGTTGGTACATTAATTTTACTCATTATCTTCTCCCATATTTAAACGTAATTAAGACTTATGATAAACATCAAGATCGAGGCAACAAATGTTTTTAATGAGGGATTTTAGCTAAACTAAATGACCGAATTAAAAATATTTGTTAACAAAGAGATTGGTGTTTAGCGAAAGTCTTCTTTATCTTCATGCCAAATTTGCTGCTTAGCTACATGATCTAGCTCTTGCAGCATACTTAGTAAACTTTCCATTTGTGCCAATGGCCACGAATTAGGACCATCACTCAAGGCTTTATCTGGATCTGGATGGGTTTCCATAAACAAACCATCAACACCAACTGCGACTGCCGCACGTGCTAGTGCAGGAATAAATTGGCGTTGACCTCCAGATGAAGAACCTTGTCCTCCAGGTAATTGCACTGAATGCGTTGCATCAAAAACGACAGGGCATTGTGTTTCACGCATAACAACTAATGAACGCATATCGGTAACTAAATTGTTATAACCAAAACTCACGCCGCGCTCACACACCATCAATTTATCATTACCGGTTGCGCGCATCTTTTCAATAACAGGCACCATATCCCAAGGCGCTAAAAATTGGCCTTTTTTAACATTAATTGGCAAACCTGTTGCAGCAACGCGCTGCATAAAATTGGTTTGTCGACATAAGAATGCCGGTGTTTGGATCATATCAACAACACTCGCCACTTCATCTAAAGGTGTATCTTCATGAACATCGGTTACAACCGGCACACCAATTTGCTGCTTCACTTTCTCTAAAATTTGCAAGCCTTGTTCGACACCTAAGCCCCTAAAGCTTTTGTGAGAAGTTCGATTAGCTTTATCAAACGATGACTTATAGACAAAAGGGATCTGCAAACGTGTTGTAATCTCTTTGAGTATTCCTGCTGTTTCTAACGCTAATGCTTCACTTTCGATGACACAAGGACCCGCCAATAAAAAAAATGGCTGTCTATTGCCAACTTCATGCCCACATAATTGCATTCATATTTCCTCTAATAATTATTTTGTTTCTCGATATTTATTTGCAGCTTGAACAAATCCGCTAAACAATGGATGTCCATCACGCGGAGTAGAAGTAAATTCCGGATGAAACTGACATGCGACAAACCAAGGATGGTTTGGTAATTCAATCATTTCCACTAAACTGTTATCACGAGATCGACCTGAAACCATTAAACCTGCTTGTTGCAAGGCTTCTATATATTGATTATTGACTTCATAACGATGACGATGACGTTCGATGATTTCATCTTTACCATACATCTTATGCACCAAGGTTTCTGGCTGTAAACGACACAGATAATTACCTAAACGCATGGTGCCACCTAGATCAGAATTTTCATCGCGCAGTTCAATATCACCATTTGCTGTTTTCCATTCGGTAATCAAACCAACAACAGGTGCATCAGTATGCTTATCAAATTCAGTGCTGTGCGCTTTAGACATTCCTGCACAGTTTCTTGCGAAATCAATTAATGCCACTTGCATACCCAAACAAATGCCTAGATAAGGGATATTATTTTCACGCGCATAACGTACCGCTGAAATTTTACCTTCGACACCTCGCGAACCAAAACCACCAGGTACCAGAATAGCATCAGCATTAGCTAAACAATCTGTTCCACTACTTTCAATTTCCTCGGCATCGACATACTGAATATTTACTTTTGAAAGGGTATGAATGCCAGCATGCTTTAAGGCTTCGTTTAAAGATTTATATGAATCAGCTAAATCCATATATTTACCCACCATGGCAACGGTAATTTCTTTATTCGCTGCTTGCTCAGCCGTCACAACGTCATCCCATTCTTGTAAGTTCACAGGCCCTACTGATAATTGCAAACGATTAGCGACCAATTCATCTAAACCTTGCTCATGTAACATGCGCGGAATTTTGTAAATGCTATCCATATCCATTAATGAGATAACACCTTCTTTAGCAACATTGGTAAATAATGCTATCTTCTCTCGTGCATCATCAGGAATACGACTGCGTGAACGACAGATTAAAATATCGGGTTGAATACCAATAGAACGTAATTCTTTTACTGAGTGCTGTGTTGGCTTGGTTTTAATTTCGCCGGCACTCATAATATACGGCACAAGTGTTAAGTGAATATAAAGCGTTTGAGCTGGACCATTAACAACACGAAATTGTCGAATTGCCTCTAAGAATGGTAGCGATTCAATATCACCAACCGTGCCACCGATTTCAATTAAAGCAACATCGGCGTCACTCGCCCCTTGCTTGACTAAACGTTTAATTTCATCGGTAACATGCGGAATAACTTGTACAGTGCCGCCAAGATAAGCGCCTTTACGCTCATTGCGTAATACGTTCGCATACACTTGGCCGGTGGTGAAATTATTATTTTTATTCATTCTGGTACGAATGTAACGCTCATAGTGCCCAAGATCTAAATCGGTTTCTGCACCATCTTCTGTGACAAATACTTCACCATGTTGGTAAGGGCTCATGGTACCAGGATCAACATTAAGATAAGGATCCAGCTTCAACATGGTTACATTTAAACCACGAGCTTCGAGGATAGCGGCAAGTGAAGCCGAGGCAATCCCCTTCCCTAAAGAAGAGACCACACCACCGGTAACGAAAATATATTTAGTCATGAATGTCCCGTTTAGATAAGCTGTTGATATTTATAATAATGATTGCTATAGCCAAACCAGGCTACTTTTTTGCATTAAACGGGAGAGAATTCTAACAAAGCTGCTGAACCAAGTACAAATTAATTTCCTTCTCTTTTTTATATTGTCGTTTTCACCAATAGCGCCTGGGTTTGGCACCAACCTATAATGACCCAAATTTAATCACAAATGAGTTTTAAGTTATGAATGGAAAAAATACCATCTCACCACATTTGCCGAAACACTATCTTAAATATGAACACGACGATGACTTATCTCACGAAGGAATACAAAAACTAGATGACGCTGGTATAGCAACATTACATTCAATTTTACAAGCGCCTGTAAAAGCATTAAGACAAACATTCTCGACTAATAGCACAAGCGGAAATTATGCATCTCGAATCGATACAAATATATGGAAGAAGGTATACGACAATGCTAATTCTAGTGGCCGCAGTTTAAAAGAAAGTTCCCCAACATTCGCAGAGTTACTTGGCCCTATAGATTTACTTACTGAATTACAACGCACAGACCTTTCTGATGGCGCTAGAGAGGCTCTGAGAAAAGCGTTCTATACTACGTGGCTAAAAGACCACTCTTGTCTTGAAGAATCGCGCCAAAAATTTAGATGTTTGGAACAAAAACCATCGTATAATTTCCCACGTGCCAATGACATAAAAAAACTTTCAGCTCAAGATAGGGCATACTTTTATGACACAGCAAAATATTGCTTAATTCATTACGCTGGCATAATTCCAGAACACGTAAACACTGCGTGCGCTAATATTTATATTGAGGCATTAATTTCATTTAATGAAGAAATTTTATTTAATGCTTTATTAGTTATGTATACGCACCAACATGACATAAAAAATAAAGTACTTCGTTTTTTTCTTGTAAACTTAAACATTAGCTGCGCGTCTGGCCTACGCTTTATAGCGCATCTCAGTTTGCTACTCAGGAACCTTGACAGAGCAAACCTTCCTAATGATAAAGCAATGAGTGCTTACTATTCGGCCGCAAGCCGATATATTGGGGCGTTAGGTTTTAAACAGTACCCTGGGCATTTACAGCTACCTCGCGCCACACATCCAATATTAGTAGTACAAATACTAGGACGTAATAGTGGTACTGTTTGTGATAATTTTGATTGGGCAGAGACACTCATATATTTATTAGCACATCCTATTCGCTTTGAGGAAAAACATCTCACCCGGGTTATCTCGCTTGTGCCTCCCAGTGTAGAAATGCTAAAACGAGTCCTAGGAGACTCAGGATTTTGCGCAAATGAGCGAAGTGCTCGCACCTCGAGACTACTCGATCTTATTGCGGTACTACCTAATCTAAATGCATGGCGCCAATGTCTTATCAGAGTACCCGAAATTTCTGAGTTAGTGAAAGCAAGCATGCCCGAAGAGCAAAGTGAATTAAAAGCAGACGTGTCTGAGTTAACTGCAACTATGCGGGATATGATGGCGCAACAAAAAGCACTAGCCGCAGAAGTTGCAGCATTAACATCAACCGTGGCTGGACTACGATCAGAAGTTGCAGATTTGAAAAAACAATCACCTGCCAACCCATCTCACAAAGGCGATGCAGCTCCGCCACGCCAAAGAGCATCAAGTACAGGTTCACTCTTTATTACTCAACGCAGAAACAGAAGAGCAAGCTAAGAAACCGCTTTGCACATTGAGGTAATATTTAATAGTTTCTTATTAATAAACGAAATAGCTCTAGCATTCCGCCAATCCAGCCAAGAAAAATAAAACTTTAAAAATCAGTTGCTTACCCGGCCTTGGTGAGCATGTGCTATATAATACATAATTAAAGCACAAGCTGTAAAAGCAAAGCCATGTAAGTCCGAATTCATAATAAGGTGACAAGGAATGCACCAGAATCTAGCGAATAATAAGATTGAAAATCAAAAGAGCTTGATAAAAACTCAAAAAGTTGGTCCTTTCGTAACACAATTAGTTGAGCAACGTAAGCCTGATGATTTGCGTTTACATACTTCAAGACGTTTACGTAAAGGACTTATTGCCCTTGCCTGTGATGAGTGTGGTAAAGCAATTGAACTTCAGCAAATTAAACCTTTCGCTATTATTATCTTTAAACCAAAAAGTTTTTCATGGTGGATCGCAATTTTCTTCATGCTTGGTTCATCCTGTTTTGCTGCAGCGAGTATATTAAACCTTTATTTTGAAAATGTATTCTCTGTAATAACGATTAACGCGACTTATTTTATAGGTTCAATTTTTTTTACTAGCGCAGCGTATTGCCAATATATGGAATCGATTAATGCTGACATAACCAATACTAGCCATCTTGCGACACAGCAACGTTCTTTGTGCTGGTGGGCATGGCGTCCACATAACTTAGGTTTTTTAGCTAGCTTCACGCAGTTATTAGGCACACTTTTTTTTAATATAAATACTTTTGATGGCATGCTAACAGGATTAACAACTAAACAAACAGATATACTGATATGGACACCCAATATGCTGGGTTCTATCTGTTTTATACTTGCTGCATTTTTTGCATGGCTAGAAATCTATAAAGATAAACATCTCTATAATTTTCGTTCCTTTACATGGTGGATCGTTTGGGTAAATATTGCTGGTTCGATATTTTTTCAACTGTCCGCATTCTTAAGCTTTATCCCCTTTGAAACAGGGCATGCAATTTCAGCAAGCTTAGCAACAGAACTAACACTGCTAGGCGCTGTATGTTTTTTTATTGCTGCCTATTTATTATTACCAGAAATACAGACACAATGAGTTTATAAAAATCAGGAGTCAATCATGAGCAAACAAAAATCATCATCAGAAAATAGCTTATTAGCGCCAGTCTATGGTAGTCGTTGGGATACCGCGGCAGTACCAAAAAAGGAACTACCGGATAATTCCATGCGAGAAGATCAAGCTTTTCAAATTATTCGTGATGAAATGAATTTGCAAGGCAATCCTGCATTAAACTTAGCGACATTTGTGACAGTATGGATGGAATCTTCCGCTGAAGAGCTAATGAAGCTTGGCGCAATGTATAATTTAGTTGATGAAGATGAGTATCCGCAATTAAAAAAGATAGAAGACCGTGTCATTAAAATGCAGGCGAGCCTCTTTAATGTACCGAATGATTGCGAGCCAACAGGCGTAACTACTGTCGGTTCTTCAGAAGCGATCATGCTGGGTTTGTTAGCGCATAAATGGGCCTGGCGCAAAAAACGTCGTGAAGCGGGGCTTGATAACTCCAAACCAAATGTCATTTTCGGCGCGGATGTACATACTTGCTGGGAAAAGTTCGCGCGTTATTTTGATGTTGATATGAAGGTTATTCCGATGCAACCCGGGAAATATACGATTAATGCAGATGATGTTCAGCCCTTAATTGATGAAAATACGATTGCTGTTGGGGCCATTGTTGGTACCACGTTTACTGGGCAAGTTGATGATGTTGCCGGTATTAATAAATTACTCTTGAAACATAAACAAAAAACCGGGCAAGATATTCCTATTCACGTTGATGCCGCCAGTGGCGGTTTTGTAATGCCATTTATTCAGCCTAATTTCAAATGGGACTTTCGTTTAGAACAGGTACGTACGATTAATGTATCTAATCATAAATTTGGTTTGGTTTATGCGGGCATGGGATCGTTAATCTTTAGAGACAAGTCTGATCTGCCTGAAGAATTACCGTTTCAAATTAATTACCTCGGTGGTTCTATGGATAATTATAGTTTGAATTTCTCTAAGAGCAGCGCAAATTTGATGGCGCAATACTACAACTTCATTCGTTTCGGCAAGGAAGGTTATCAAAGAATTATGGATGCCGTAATGAATAACGCACAAATGTTAGAAGAGTATTTAGTTAAAACTGGTTATTTTGAAATTTTAACTGATACTAAATTCCTGCCGGTAGTTGTTGTGAAATTAAAAGATGATAAAGATTTTACGGTCTATGACATCTCCTCTGAATTAAAAAAGTATGGATGGATAATTCCTGCTTATTCACTGCCACCAAATGCTGAGGAAACGGTTGTGTTGCGCATGGTAGTGAAAGAAAATTTCAGTCACGACTTAGCGGAAAAACTATTGGAAGATATTCAGCAAGTGATTAAAGAGTTAAGTCGTGGTAAAAAAACAAAAATAGCCGCATCACCAAAGGTACATATGTCAAAAACCAAGCCACACGGAATATGTTGAATATACTCTTCGCAGTATGGAATGCCTATAGACATAAAATTTTTATAACGTGATTATCTAGACTTATTAACAAAGCGCGTTGTCGCACCCAAAGCGGGATCTCAGAATTTTGTAAAACATGTTTAACACTATGTGTATGTTGGCGACCTGCAAGCTGGATACGCTCACCGCCATGACGCCAAGCAACAGTCACAGTCTCGACATCATCTGCTAATATATCAGCAAGCATCCTGCGCTCTAACATACCAAACTTATGTGGCAACACTAATGACTGTTGTAAATGCCACTCGCTGTGCCACTGCAAATCTATTTTTTCTAGCGGCGACATTGCATATAGTGCATTTTTATAGCGACGTACTTCCACGCCTTTCCATGTTACTAATGGTTGAGCATCTTCTCGAGCTAAACAAATATTTTGTAAGATATTCTCAATTTTTTTGCGGTTAGGGCTCGTTAAACCTAATTGTTGCAACCAATAACGCAAGACATTCTTTTGCCGAGCAACAGATAAATCCAATAATTTTGTAATACAGATTGGAAAATACTTTGCTGTAGGCTGATAATCAAGATATGACTCGATAACCGCCTGCTCTTCAAGTCTCAAACTATCTAAGTCATTAGCAGCGACTTCTTGCAATAAGGTTTGTGCTTCTGCGCAATGCTCTGCGACTTGTGCGAAGCTCGCAGCAGCACTAGGCCAACGTTCAGTTAGCTGCGACATAACGTCATGACGCAGATAATTACGCGCGAAATCTTTCACTCTGTTTGACTCATCCTCTACCCAAAGCAAAGCATGTTGTTTTGCGTATGTTAAAAGCTCTGCGCGAGTATAGTTTAGTAATGGCCTTACTGCTTTGCCCTTGCCTAATGTTCGACACAGTGGCATTGCTGCCAAGCCAGCGACACCACAACCACGTAATGCCTGTAATAATAGTGTTTCGGCTTGATCATCTTGGTGTTGCGCTAGTAACATTACATCGTTTACATTAAGTAATTCTGTAAATTTCTGATAACGCGCAACACGAGCATTCGCCTCTAGACTGGAGCCCTTGTCTTTACTCACGGTAACTTGAAAACTTTGTATAGGAAGTTGATAGTCTGCACAAACAGCTTCGCAATGCTGTTGCCAAGCATCAGCATTAGGACTTAATTGATGATTGATATGTACTGCAACAAAATTCTTAACTGGCAGCTCGCTACGTAATGACGCCACCAAGTGTAATAAAACCGTAGAGTCTAAGCCTCCGCTGAAACCAAGATAAAGTGTTTCACTCTGAAAATTTTCTAGATATTCAACTAAGTATTGCTTCACACTCGTCACCAAGTTTACTGCTGACATGATTAATTTTCTTGTGCTTCCACTAAGCGGCGCATTACCGCTTGACATAAACTCTCAGTATTTAGACGGCTTAACGCCGAAATTTTCCATACGGGCCCCTGCCACTCTAAACGTTTAAGGATGTCATCACAATATTCATCACGTAGATCTTCAGGAATTAAATCGAGTTTATTTAAC
This sequence comes from Gammaproteobacteria bacterium, assembly GCA_021773175.1. GTDB lineage: Bacteria > Pseudomonadota > Gammaproteobacteria > JAJFKO01 > JAJFKO01 > JAJFKO01. The sequence continues at coordinate 85,212 of JAJFKO010000010.1, read as the reverse complement.
ACTAACCAACGCTCACGTTGTACCAAATCTTCGCTAAATTTAGCCAATTCATTGATAATATCACGTGCAGCAACAACAGGATCACTCTCATCACCAGGAACAACATCGATTAAATGTAAAAGAATACTCGTGCGCGTTAAATGCCGTAAAAACTGTAACCCTAAACCGGCGCCTTCTGCGGCTCCAGGAATTAAGCCAGGAATATCGGCAATCACGAAGCTTTGCATCGGGCCAACACTGACAACACCAAGATTGGGATATAACGTTGTAAAAGGATAATCAGCAACTTTTGGTTTTGCTGCTGATACGGAGCGAATTAACGTTGATTTACCCGCATTCGGCAAACCCAACAAACCCACATCCGCCAATAACTTTAGTTCTAATAATAAATTACGGCCTTCGCCAGGCGTACCTTTGGTTATTTTACGTGGAGCCTGAGTAACACTGCTTTTAAAATGAATATTACCTAAACCATGCGTTCCACCTTGGGCAACTATTAGCTCCTGCCCTGATTCCGTTAAATCACCAATGAATTCACCAGTATCCGCGTCATAAACCATGGTTCCAACAGGCACAGGTAACATTAAATTATCACCTCCCTTGCCGGTACATTGGTTACCCTCTCCCGAGGCGCCATTTTTAGCGCGATGTAAACGAGCATGACGATAATCAACCAGCGTGTTCAGATGCTGATCGGCTTTTAATAAAACCGCGCCACCGTCACCACCGTCGCCACCATTGGGGCCACCACGCGGGACACATTTTTCACGTCGAAAACTAAGACAGCCATTGCCACCATTACCAGCTTCAACACGGATTGTTACTTCATCAACAAATTTCATGACTTATTTCTCATTCTGATAACAAAAAAGCCCCATACAGGGGCTTTTCATCATTATTTACTCTTTGCTAATAGCCCAAGAGAGCTATTATGCAGCAGATTCTTGTTCCGCATTTGCTGCAGGAATAATTTCAACATGACGACGTTTCTGCTTGCCTTTAACAAAAAATTTCACATAGCCATCAATTAAAGCGAATAATGTATAATCACGCCCGCAACCAACATTATCACCCGCATGAAATTCACTACCACGCTGACGCACGATAATATTGCCAGCTCGAACAAACTCACTACCGTATTTCTTGACGCCAAGAAACTTAGGATTGGAATCGCGGCCGTTACGAGTACTACCACCTGCTTTTTTATGAGCCATTATAAATCCTCTTTTATAAAATTTAGAACTTAGGTCCTAAATTATTCATTTAGCTTACGCCGCAATACCGGTAACTTTGATTTCGGTATAGTGCTGACGATGCCCTTGTGTTTTACGATGATGCTTACGACGCTTCATTTTGATGATGCGAATTTTCTTAGCACGTGCCTGACTAACAACAGACGCCGTCACTTTGGCATTATCAATGTAGGGCTTACCTACTGTCACTTTCTCACCATCGACAAGCATTAAAACTTTATCAAATTCAACACTTTCACCTTCAGCGGCCACTAATTTCTCAACTCGCAATATAGTGCCATTCGCGACTTTATATTGCTTACCGCCGGTAATAATTACTGCATACATTCTTTTCAACTCCAGCTCTACAAAAACTTACACTAAAAACCAATCTCTTCGTTAAAAAATGTTTTAACTCAATTATTTAGTTCAGCTAAAATTCTTTATTTAAAATATTTTTTGCTTCGACCCGAGGTTTTATCACCGGTCTTGTCAAATTTTGCGCTTATTTTAAGGCGTGCAATTGTATGAGATCTAATTCATATAAGCAAGGATAAATTACCGATTTGCTGGATAAAAATATCTCATATCAAAATACAGGGCCACGCCTTCTCAAACTCCAAAAAAATGCGAATAAACTTGACAACATTATGCCGAGCTCATAGCATCCTTTGCTATCTATAAGTAGGACTTTAGTGAACCCGATGCTTCATTGAATGATATTTTACGGGGTCTGCGTGAATCCTACATAAAGCTTAGGGCTTACGATAAATACCAACATCAGCCTGTGTCATGCCTTTGGGTATGGCTATAACGAAGAGATTGGTGTTTACGTAAGTCCTAAATAAATGAACAATCACAGAGTTGCGCCATACTACCATGCAAATTGAAGCCATTCGAGCCTTAGTTAATGATGAATTAAGCGCAGTTGATAATCTTATTGATGAACAACTAGACTCAGATATTGCTCTGATTGGCAAAATTAGCAAACATCTAATCCAAAGTGGCGGTAAACGCTTGCGACCAATTCTCCTACTCTTATCAGCCTTATGCTTTGATTATCCAGGAAAAGATCATATTAAATTGGGGGCTGTTTTGGAGTTCGTGCATTCGGCAACCCTGCTGCATGACGATGTTGTTGATGCTTCGCATTTACGCCGCGGCCAACAAACTGCAAATGATATTTGGGGCAATCAAGCTAGTGTCCTGGTTGGCGATTATCTTTATTCTCGCGCTTTTCAATTAATGGTCGATGTTGAAGATTTGCGAGTTTTACGGGTTATTGCTAATGCCACCAATACAATTTCTCGCGGTGAAATTTTACAATTAATCCACTGTAATGACCCGGCGACAACTGAACAAGAATATATGGACATCATCCGTGGCAAAACAGCCGCCCTCTTTTCTGTAGCGGCAGAAATAGGCGCGATGCTCGGTCAAGCGAATGATGAGCAAATCTCCCTGTTACGACAATACGGTTTGCATCTTGGTACAGCCTTTCAACTAATTGATGACTTATTAGACTACAGTTCCAGCAGTGAGACCGTAGGTAAAAATATTGGTGATGATTTAGCAGAAGGCAAACCGACATTGCCCTTACTTTATGCCTTGCATCACGGCACCCCAGAACAACGTGAATTAATTGAAAAAGCCATTAAGCAAGGCGGTTTAGAACATATTGATGAAATTAAAATCGCGATTACCGATAGCCAAGCTATTGACTACACGCAAGCGGCCGCTGAACGCGAAGTACAAGCAGCAACGAGTGTGTTACAACAAATTAACCCATCAAAATATCGTGATGGTTTATTAGCACTTGCTGAATTTGCTTTGCATCGTTCCTTTTAAAATCGAAAGTTCGAATCCTTTCATTCCGATCATTATCTAGGCAAATACTTTCCTACCAAACATTCATTGACACGCATACTGTAAATTTATCGAGCGGTAACCGTATAAAAAAGGCACTTCATTAAACAAAACTTGCTTTTCCTTGTGGTTTTAGATAAATTTTGCCCTGATTAAATCTAGAGTCAAACGTTGGAACGATTACAGATACTAGATTACAGCTTGCAGGAAGTAAGCTTTCTATTTGGAAAAGGACGAGGATAAAAAATTATAATTAATGACGGAGTACACATAGATGGCCGGGGGAAATATTCTAGCAGATGTTCAAGCAAACTTGGACGGCTTAGCAGCAGCTAAAACCACAAAAACCAACCATAAGAACACACTGCGCGGAGCAGCAGCAGTACTTGAAGATGCAGATTATACTGCGCTGACGAATTTTCGCCGTGCACTAGGAAAAGCAGGAAAATTGGCACATACTCAAATTAAAGATCCTGCGGATCCCAGTGATAAAGCTAAACAACTTTCTATGCAGATAAAAGCTGTCTACGACGCAATAACAACACGTGCTTTTGATGCAACAACCATTGCCGCATTACTAAAGATTGAAGCTGATATTGCCGCTTGGCAAGCATTGAGTGATGACCTTGCTCCAGCAGCATCAGTGCCAGCTGTTGCCATTTCAAGCAACACTCCAACTACAACAATGACTCGACGAGGCTCATTCTTACGTGGAGGCTTAGTAGGTGGTTTCATGGGTGGACTTCTGGGAGGTGCATCGCAGAATTCATTCCGTGACGTTTATAGTCTTCTTACTGGCACTCTCGCAGGTGTCGTTGCCGGTAGTATTCTGGGAGGTATCGCAAACCGATTCCTATTCCCAGGCAGTCGTGAAACAGCTCCAGCTTCAACACCAAAAACAGCCTCTCCGCAACAGACACCGCTACAACAAGCTGTCAATGCATTATCAATGTACCTTGTTGCTGAACCTAGCGCAGGTAAAACAACAACGCTAACGAAATGGCTAACCGCAGCTCAAGAACAAAAAGATGCGGTAACCGTGATTACATCATCACGACAAACCGTTCGAGCTCAACGACGCGCTCTATGGCTAGATCAAATTGCTAATCACTCAGGTTCAGCAACAGCACCACCTTCCTCTTCCTCGGCCACAAGAAGAATTGATACGATGCTTGGCCTAATGCACCCGGATATTTTAGCTGCAAGCGATTCTCGGCCAAGCAAGACAGGAAAAGACGAGCCAGACCAACCCGGCACAGCGATTCCACGTTTTTACCAGCGCCCAAGTACTATAGATGCCGTTTTAGAAAATAGCCGCAAAGACTCTCGTTGGAGACTTGCTGAATTTTGCTTAAGCCCAAAACGTTTTCAAATTGTAAAATTACTCATGCAATTACGTAAAGCTTATCTGCATGATATTGCTAATAGTGAGTCACGCCTGAGTACAGAGCTCAAGCTACCTGAAAATTTTGACTTTGCGCAAGCATGTGCTAATGCTATTTTTCATCTATTAATGGATGTTAATGATAATACCAGTACACAAAATATTGTGCAGATTATTAATGGAACAATATTTTCAGCATGCCCACAAGTACAGAAACTATTATTTGCAAACCTCGCAGCGAATAATCTACATGACAAGTTACTTTACCAAGGCACAGAGGATTGTACTTCAGCTACTCGTCTTGATAAAGTTCATGAAGCTTATAGCTTGTCCGCAGATCAAGCCTGGTTACCACAGTGTAAAGTTGATTATAATAACAATAAAAAATCACCAACAGAGCATATAGATGCAGTAAGAACCCCTCCTCCTACACGCAGAGCAGGAGCAGGAGCAGCAGCAAAGACAGTAACATTTGCATCACCGCTCAAGAAGAAATAGCGTAAATTAAGGAAACACTTATCATCCTACAGCACATCACTTGTGCTGTAGGATGATTTTGCCAAAATTCAAATTCGCTTCCATATACTGATGCGCAGCTTGCACCTCAGCAAACGCAAAAACTTTATCAATCACGGCATGTAGTTTGCCACTGCCAAATAATGGTAGCCACGTCTTGGCAAAACGTTGTTTTATAACCGCCTTATCTGCTAAATCACGACTCCGCAATACCGAGCCAATAATGTGTAAACGTTTTTGTAAAACCAGACGCAAATCAATTTCTGTTGTTGCACCGCTCATAAAAGCAACTTGCACCAAGCATCCGCCGGGTTTTAATACAGCAAGATTGCGCGCAAAATAATCTTTACCTATAAAGTCTTCAACAACATCAACCCCTATATTATTCGTTGCTTGTAGCACAAGCTCCGCAAAATCTTGGGTTCGATAATTAATACCGACATCACCACCTAGCGCTAATAACTTGGCAATCTTAGCATCACTACCGGCAGTAAAAATAACCTTAGCGCCAATGGCTTTTGCTAATTGTAATGCCGCCACACCAACACCACTACCCGCGGCATGCAATAATAAGGTTTGTCCGGCTTGTAATTGTCCTAACTGCAATACGGTTTCTTCTGCTGTAAAAAATACTTCAGGAATCGCAGCAGCCTCGGTATAGGCTAAGTTTTCAGGGATTGGCATAGCTAGCACCTCCGGCAGTAAACAATACTCTGCATAAGCGCCCTGCTTCACCAATCCAAAAACTTTATCACCAACGCTAAATTGTTTAACCGCACTGCCAACAGCCGCAACGTCACCAGCGACATCTAAGCCTAAAATATTACTATCATCCGCTGATTTCGGATATAAACCACGCCGTCGTAAAATATCAATACGATTTAAGCTACTAGCATGCACTGCCACGAGTAACTCATGCGGCCCAGGTTTTGGCGTTGCTACTTCAGCCATTTGTAATACATCAACATCACCCGGTCCTGTCATAATCACTGCACGCATAATTACGACTCCTTTACGCTTAAAGGCAGATTGCGCCAACGCTTTACTTTAGGCGTTAATTGCAAAACATCACCATTGGCTGCGCGAAAAATACCTTTTTTATATTCTCGGAGTAATATCGCATTTATATATAAGTAACCATCCTTAATACGGACCTTCATTTTTCGAGCGCCGCCATAACCTTGTATTACATAGCTGCCAATATAGTGCCGCCAACTTTTTTTATTCGGTCCGGCGGGCAATGACTCGCCATCATTAAAATACCAGGTAAAAGCATCACCAACGCGTTGTAATTCAGCAACGCCGGTCGCACCCTGTTCAACAAAACGATAACGCTGCTTATCTCGCGGACAATAGAAAATATTATTCGCATAATAGTCTAACGGAAAAAAACCAGATTCTAAGGCACTACCTTCAATACCGACATTGATAGCACTCCCCCAAAAACCAAACTCGCCCGCCTTTTGGCGACCAAGCGTTATGTTGCCCATATTAGAAATATAGTGGCCTTGCATTTTTGCTTCGAGCTGACTTGCCTGTTGAGCTTTATCCGCAGCCAGGATTGGATCTAGAATTTTATGAACTATCTGCACATCGACTAATGGTTTAAATATATATTTATTCGTCAAAACAACAATCCCTATATGGTATTGCGGGTACCAAATAGACGTGGATGCAAAACCAAAACCGCGCCCCAAATGCCCGTAAAAAGGAATATGTTTACGCATACCTTTCCAAACCCCTAAACAGGTTCCTTGAGTTTGATCTTGCGCCGGAAATGGAATGCTCAGCATTTTATGCAATAATGCTGATGGCAATAATTGTTTACCTTTTACTTTGCCAGCATTCAGCATAAACATAATAAAGTGCGCCATGTCATTAGCGCTGCTGTATAAACCACCGGCTGGTAACATTGCACGATTGAGCGGCGCTGTCGCCATTCCAGGAACAGTTCCTAACGCACGCTGTTTGTCTTGCAATACTTGTTTAATACTAAATGTGCTGTTATGCATGCCTAAAGGTATTAATACGGTATGATGTATATACTTTGCAAAGGGTCTATTACCGACACTTTGTAAAATATAGCCCGCGAGATCAATGCCTATATTGGAATAGCTGTAGCTTTTACCTGGGGGAAACTTCAACCAGGTGCCAGGCAATATACTTTGAATACTTTTATTAAAGGTGGTGCTGCTATTGTTATTATTGCCAACTGGCGCATCAAACATAAAACCCGCAGTATGACTTAATAAATTCGTTAATGTGATTTTATCTCGCGTTTTATCATGTTCCGGCTCATGAATAACGAGGCTTGGAATGTATTGCACAATAGGGGTTGTTAAGGTTAACAGGCCCTGTTGCACCGCTAATAAAACGCCTAGTGCGGTAAACATCTTTGATTGTGACTGCACACTAAATAAAGTGCCTGGTGTCACATGATAGCGTTTAGATGCATCAGTATAACCAAAGCCTCGCGCCCAAATAATGCCTTTGCTATTCACTACAGCAACAGCAACACCAGGAATAGCATAGCGCCGCATCATTTTTGGAATAAATTTTTGTGCCGCACGAATTGCAGCTTTAGTATGAAGGTCGATTTTAGTTTGAATTAATCCTGGTATTGGCTCTGATTTCAGTGTTGCTGAAGCAACATTAATACAGAGCAGGAAAACACATAAAAACACTACTATTCGAAACTCTCGCAACCGCATACGTTATCCTTCTTATTATTTAAATTGTTAACTTTATCTTCTTATTGCCATACCTGTTTGGCAATACGTAAAAAATTCTCTCCCATAATATTGGCAATAGCAATTTCACTATAATGACGTGCCCGCAGTTCAACAATAATTTCTGGAAATTGTTCGGGTGCAACATAACGCGGCTCTACCGCACTATCTTCAGGTGGATAAATCTCAGGATGTGCTTTCTTATACGCGAGCAACTCATCAATATCAATCTGATAATCTAAGCCAATACCAACATGTTCATCACCAACCAAATTAACAACATAGTCAATATGCTCAACAACACGCTGAGTTGACGTGTCATTATTTCCTAAAAATCGTCCAATCCCATTAATACCAATAACACCACCGGTTTTAGCACAGGCTTCTATTTGTTCATCCGTAATATTGCGCGGATGATCCGCCAAGCTTTTTGGATTGGAATGCGAAAATACTACCGGCTGTGTTGAAATATCGATGGCATCAAAACTTGCAGCAACACTCATATGCGAAAGGTCCAGGACCATCCCAACCCGATTCATTTCTTGCACTAACTCACAACCAAAATGACTTAAGCCTAAATTATCCTTACCCCAACAACCGCCAGCAGCACTATTGTCCGCATTGTAAGCCAGGAGCATTTGCTTCACCCCCAAGTTGTAAAAACAACTCACCATGTGTAAATCATTCATTAAGGGTACACTGCCTTCCAAATCAAAGCTCAGTGCCATTTTGTTATTAGCGACAGCATCGCTAATATCAGCAGTCGATTGTACTAATATGTAATCACTTGCATGCTGAGCTATCCAGTAGCGAAAATTAGCAATAACCCGCAAAACCTCTTCTATCGAGTTATAGTCCATGCCAACATTAATAGAGGTATAGTGAATTCCTGCTTGTTTATAGCGCTGCAAATCACTTAAGTCCGCATCAAAACGTAAAGGAAAACAAGCATGTGCATCCCAAATAATCGTCGCCCCTGGCATCATTAGTCCTCCTCTATTCATCACACATTATTCAAAGTGTAGAGCATATATCTGATAGAATTTTTAGATATATTCGCATGATTACAGGCGATTATACATAAATATTTGTGATATACTCGTTGCTGTTTATTTCTCAGATATTAGCAAATTTTTATAGAGTGGTTATTTAGGCGTGCAACAACTTAGTAATACCTTAAAAACATTGTTACAAGAACAAGGGCTTACCGCTTCCAGCTTGGCAAGAATTACCGGTATCGGCCAGCCAGTTATACATCGTATGCTATCCGGCACAACAGATAATCCAAAAGTTGCAACCTTAAGTCCTATTGCTAAATATTTTAAGATTTCTATTAGTCAGCTTATTGGTGATAGCCCGTTACAAACTAGCTCAAATCATCAAAACAACGAATTAAAAACACCTTTACGACATTTACCATTATTAACATGGCAACAAGCCTTAGATCACGCAAACATTAAAACTGAGGAAATTCAAAATTACATAACTGTCGATGCTAACTGCAGTATTCATAGCTTCGCTCTACGTTTACAACAAAATTCAGGGATAAACTCTATTCCGCTTGGCAGCTTACTTTTATTTGACCCACAATTACCAGCACAAAACCAAGACTATGTCTTAGCAGCGCAAGCGACCGCAAACGCAGTATCATTACAACAAGTCATTATTGATGGCGATAAATCTTATTTAATTACACCAAATCAAAATGCAGCTTTAAACGATGTGAATTCACTACAAAATTTTGTTATTATCGGCGTACTATTTACAAGCATCGTACAACATAAAAAACTTTAATCCAGATTCCGCAGTTGGCATCTACTGCAGAATTTAGATTTAACTAGATATAGGCCTTACATAATGAGCACCAGCTTTAATATTCTTTCTATCATTACTTATGTCACCATTCTATGCGGCATCATCTGGTTAGCTGATAGTCTTTTTTTTGCAGCGAAACGCCGCGCACTATATGGACCTGAAACTGCAACTAAAGATATTAAGAAACCACTTCTGGTTGACTATGCTCGCTCATTCTTTCCATGGTTGTTTATAGTTCTACTGATCCGCGCTTTTGTTTTGCAAATTTATACCGTACCCACGGGTTCATTAGAACCAACCATTATTCCTGGCGATGATCTTATTGCAACCATGTACAATTACGGTTTACATTTACCTATCATACATACTAAAATTTTTGCTACTGGTTCACCGCAACATGGTGACATCATGTTATTTCGTGATCCGAGTAATCCTAAAATTACTTTAATCAAACGCGTTATTGGCGTGCCAGGCGATCATATCAGCTATATCAATAAGATTTTATATATAAACGGAAAAAAACAACCCCAAAAATTTATTGCTGATAGTAAAGCAATCAGCCAACACGGTAAAACTTGGCACGTCGTTAAAATGCAAGAAGATTTAGACGGCGTCAAACACGATATTTTTCTTAACCCAGCAATACCCACACAAAACTTTAAAGATTTGCTCGTTCCTAAAAATGATTACTTTGCCATGGGCGATAATCGCGACGATAGCTTAGATAGTCGTTACTGGGGATTTGCTCCTAGTTCATCAATCATTGCAAAAGCCAACGTTATTGTTTTTAGCTGGAATAAATTTAGTCACAGTGTTCGCTGGCAGCGAATAGGTGAATTACTCTAACATCATGATTTAACCTAGATTCCGCAGTTGGCATCGTAGCGAGAGCGCTTAATATGTTGAAGATAGTCTGAAATTTTGAAAATTAATGTGGGCACAGTAGTCACCCTACGGGTGCGCGTTAATTTGCAAAATTTTAGCTTAGATTCAGCATATTAGGCGTTCGCAGTAGATGACAACTACGGAATCTAGGTTTAGCCCTATCTCTAAAATAATTCCATAAAATCCGTGATATTGCTGACAAAATGACGACAAAAGTTGCAAGTTTGTCATGAGCTGATTACAATTTCCCGAAATTGAAACGAATGCTAAGGATATTTAATGGGAAACATCACAGCCGCCATTACCGGCATCCATGCTTGGGTTCCAGAATACCGCCTAACCAACGACGAATTATCAACCATGATGGAAACCTCTGATGAATGGATTACTTCTCGAACGGGTATTAAAGAACGCCGAATATTAAAAGGCGAAGGCTTAGGAACATCTGATATTGGCGCAAATGCCATTAAAGGCTTGCTAGAGAAAATGCAGCTTAATGTTTCAGAAATTGATGCCATCATTTGTGCAACTGCGACACCAGATGTTTTGTTTCCTTCTACCGCATGCACTATTGCCGATAAAATTGATGCTAAGAATGCATTTTGCTTTGATGTAATGGCAGCTTGCTCTGGCTTTCTCTATGCATTAACAACTGCCTCAAAATTTATTGAAAGCGGCTCGCACAAAAAAATTATTGTTGTTGGTGCAGACAAAATGTCTTCTATTATTGACTATTCTGACCGCACAACCTGTGTATTATTCGGTGACGGTGGCGGCGCTGTTTTACTTGAACCTAACACTGAAGGCTATGGTATCAAAGATGCCCTGCTTTGTAGTGATGGTGCTGGACGTGATTTTTTAAAAATGGATGCCGGCGGTTCTGTTAAACCCGCATCACACGCAACAATTGATGCCAAAGAACATTACCTTTACCAAGAAGGCAGCACCGTATTCAAACATGCCATAAAAAACATGGCAGATGTCAGTGCCGAAGTCCTCGAACGTAATAAGCTGACTGGTGACGATATTGCTTGGTTAGCGCCTCATCAAGCCAATAAACGTATCATTGATGCCACCGCTAAGCGTATGGGCTTAAGTGAAGATAAAGTGATGCTAAATATTGATAGATATGGCAACACAACTAACGGCACAATCCCATTATGTCTATGGGAATATGAAAACAAATTACAGAAAGGCGATAATATCATTTTAGCGGCATTTGGTGCAGGCTTTACTTGGGGCGCTATTTATTTGAAGTGGGCGTATTAATTTTAGTCGGCATTACTTAAAACTAAATCCATTAGATTCGTCGTATTTAAAGTTGCAATCAACCGCTGTATCGCGACACAGCTTATCTCCATTCCGGTAAAAGTAACCCTTGTTGGAGCCATCTTCAAATACAACTCTTATTAGTGCATCTTTACGCGCTTGGAAAAATAAATCACAGGCTTGTCTGGCTTCATCTGCATTGGTATCACCAACAACATGAGCATGTCCTAGCAATAGCAAGCAAAACATATTACTGGATGATTGCGCAAGAACATGGAGCATAAACCAAGCACTACCAAAACCGAGATTACTAAAATCAACAAGAACCTCATCTTTCTCTAACCTCGGAATATATTTATTTCGATATCTATCAAAACATTGTCTTGCAAACAAACTCCCTCTTGCTAACAAAGCTTGGTTAACTAGCGCATTAAATGATTCTGCATTAGTTGGTTCGCCTTGTTCTTTAATATAAAGATCAAACGCGGCGCTTGCATCTTCAGTTTTAACAAGAGCTTCACACTCACTAAGCTTTGCCACTTCTCCTGCCGCTAAAATTTCTCTTGCGTGCACATAGCGTTCAGGTAACACATGCTCTGTTCTATCACCTAAAGCACCATTCCTTAATGCATTACGTAACCTTTCACACTTGTCATCTCTATGTAGCTTATAGACACTTGCAATATAAGGTACGAGAGGAAGATATTGTTCTTGTTCAAAACGGTCATATGCAGCATTCCATTCAGCAGCATTAACCCGCCTAGCCACAGTCGCATCTGAATCTGTTCGGGGTTTAATACCTTGCTTATAGACTAAACATCTATAAGTATCCAAGAAGAACAAACCCTTATCAAACAAGCGTAAAGTTGAATAGTGGTCAGGTAACTTATGCTGAAAATAAGTAAGCGTTACAAATAAAGACACTTGATGATGCGGTAAGCTTCTTATCTCGGCCTGTTCATCTTCAGATAAATAGTGGGTTATTGCAAAAATCACTTGATGCGCTAATAACTGAAATGTTATTGAGGGATGCTCTTCTGCTTTTTTTCTAACAATTTCCTCAGCAGCTTCCGATACAAATGGAATGCCTATATAAATTGATACCGCGCGCTCAACCTCCGTTAACCATTTATGTTGGGACGTTAACTCCCTATGTAGATGGAAACCTCTATAAGCCGCATCATCCAACAGTAGTACAGATTCAATCTCAGTGTGTTCTGCTAAATAGCTGGGGAGCTCTCGACTCGTGACAATAGCTTCCGGCCACCTTAAATCACAGTCTTCAAGGGCTAATCCTGCAACCCACAATTCACTACAACCATGCTCAAAAATGTAATCAACATCTTGTGCTAACCATAAAACATAAGGTTTATCACAACGTGCATTAAAATCCGCAATGGTTCTTTTGAGCAGCGCCATAAACTCATCAAATGTTATGTAGTATATATTGCTGGCAATTTTTTTTGCAATTGAAGCTGAGTGTGGCAAATGCGGAAAGCTATTTGCTACAACCCATTTAGCAAGCGCATCTTGATTTGGAGGTGCAGTAAAAAGAGGCTTTGGGGTTGGAAAAATAATTCTTTTCTGCCGTGCCATTGCAATCTGTTCTGGAGTCATCATTGATACTCTAATTTATAGAATTATTTACAAAGTCATTATAACTTTTGACTAAGTCCTTAAACCCCACTCGAATGTACAACTTTAAACCAACCTGGTGCTAATATCAAGCAAGTGCGATTAATATTAATGTCCCCACTCAGTGTTCTGTTTACTTTTGAAAAACAACTAACACGCCAATTTTCTTGACCAAAACCGAGAATGGCGTGCAATCTCGGTTTTGAAGAAAGAAATTGCCGGGTATATTTATGATTCCACGCATATTACAGTTGCCAAAAGACGAAAGTTTATTTTTATTTGGGCCTAGAGGTGTCGGCAAAACGACCTATCTTAAGAACTTACCTTTTTTTGAAAAATCTATATACATCAACCTATTAACCTCAGAAAATGAGAATCGATTTAACCGTAACCCAGATGAGCTCGCCAATATAGCGAATAGTTTATCCTCTGAAAATCAACATATTATTATTGATGAAGTCCAAAAAATACCAAAATTACTAGATATTGTTCATAACCTCATTGAATCACCTGAGGTCAATGCACATTTTATTTTAACCGGCTCAAGTGTTCGTAAATTAAAACATGGAGGAGCTAATTTATTGGCTGGCCGTGCATTTGTTTATAATTTAGCACCATTTGCATATACAGAAATTAAATCATCATTTGAACTTAATCAAGCTTTACGTTGGGGTATGCTTCCTAAAATATTTGATTATGAAGATAAGGGTAAAAAGCAAAAATATCTTGAAGATTACGTTAATACTTATTTAAAAGAAGAAATTTGGGTTGAACAGTTCATCCGTGAATTGGAACCTTTTCGCTATTTCTTACAAGTCTCCGCACAATCAAATGGGAAAATTATTAATTTCTCTAATATTGCCCGTGACGTTGGTGTGAATGATACGACGGTCAGAAAGTATTACAGTATATTAGAAGATACCTTATTAGGCTGCTATCTACAGCCATTTCAACATTCCTTTCGTAAGCGTTTAAGTAAGTCTCCTAAGTTTTTCTACTTTGACCCTGGTGTTGTTAGAGCATTAGCCGGTAGGTTATCTGTTCCTGTAGAAGAAAGTACAAGTGCCTATGGTGAAGCATTTGAGCATTTTATTATTTTACAATGTCAGCAACTCGCGCAGTATTATAAAAGTGAATATCGTTTCTCATTTTTGAAAACAAAAGATGATGCTGAAATTGATTTAGTTGTCGAAAGACCTGGCAAAAAAACACTTTTTATAGAAATAAAAAGTTCTACAGATGTTCGCCCCGAACAACTCCACACACTAAAGAAATTAGCCCGTGACTTTGGCGCATGTGAAGCAATTTGTTTTAGTCGTGATCCTTATCCAAAGCAAATTGATAATATCAAAGTTATGCCATGGAAACAGGGTATTGTTGAGTACTTTGGTTGTGCTGATGATATACATCTTCTTACATGAAGAGGTATATAGCTTAGGATGAAATGCGCTTTTTCAATTTAAGTACAATGCCATAAAAAAGCATCGACTAATGAAGCTTCTTTAGCATACAGTAATGCGGCCCTATCCTGTCAATATCAAATTCATCACCATATTGTTGAAAACCACATTTCTCATAAAATTTTACGGCATGACTCCGCGCATTACACCATAACAAACTGCCGCCCTGAAAAATCACATAGGCACTACAGTGACTTACAAGATCGCGTCCAATACCAAGACCTCGCAGCTGCGGCAACGTTGCCATCGCTCGTAATCGCCATGCACTACTGCAGATATCACCATTAAGAGCATCAGGGAAATTTTCAGGAAAAACCGTAACAATACCTATTAATAATTTCCCAGTATAAGCTCCAAAGTGACTCGTCATATCGTCATTGTCTTCAGCAAAACGACATTCATCCAAACTATGCTCTGGACGTAATAACTTTTGCCGTAATGCTAAAATAGCTTGCGTCTTTAACCGTCTAATATTGATATTCATTGCGCGCTTGCCTGATATTTGTTGTGTATAGACTAATAACTCGTATAACCAAATTATTTTAATCCTAATTTTACGTGCTGGATAACGAGTGACTTGGCGCTGAATATTACGCACTGTATTTGGTGAAATATCAAGTTCTCGTGAAATCCGCCGTATTGAATAACCATGCACAGTAAGAATATTGTTAATCATCAGTCCAAAGCACATTGCCATACATCCTTAATGAAATTAAGCTGCATGAATATTACCTTAAGGATGATTAAGTGGCAACAGACTTTACCTTTATTATCTAATTTTCTTCGAATAATACCAGCATTTGCAAAACGACACCCTGAATCTGATAATGATGCGAAAGTTCAATAATCGGATAACGAGGGTTAAGTGGCTTTAAATATTGCTGATGACCATCGATTACGAGTTGTTTGAACGTAGGACTTCCATCTTTAGCGCACGCTATGACGAACCTACCGTTTTTAGCAACACTTTCTGGATCAACAATAATAATAGAATCCTTCGGAAATGACATGCCAGAAGCCTGTTCCATACTGTCATCTCGGACACTAACTGCAAATGATTTCTCACCCATACGACGCACACTCGATCCTACCCAGCGAATCACATTTTCCTTTTGATAATACGTCTGCTCTTGCCAAGAACTAATTAACGTCCAGTCAATTAAAGGTACGGTATGATAAACATCATAGTAAGCAGCTGTCTCATTAATCTCTGGGTGAGCTTTGTCGAGCCAACCTGGTGGCTTCTTGAATTCCTTTTCAACCTCACTAGCAATACGATCACCAATATTCTTTATTGGTGTTGTACCGATAAGATGACTAATTTGCCCTTGTGACTTACCAAGTCGCTGTGCAATTGCGGAAACACCGCCGATTGAACGGGCTAATGCTCGCATATTTTCACGGCGAATATCTTTGACATTCATATTACGGACCTGTTGGTTGATGGCTTCGTTGGGATTTTACTTTTTCTACCAGTTTGGTAAATAACAGAAAAGATAATAATGGAAAAGCTATATTATCATTTAGGCTATATCGGTCGTCCGTTTATATACTTTTTGTCATACCTTAGAAGACCATTAGCTTCTCTTTTGCCTTTCCAAGCAAGTCGTTCTACAATTCTCTGCAGCGTAAATTCAACCAAGGAGAACTTCATGTCTAGAGTAAGAACATTCATCAAGCACATCAGCATTTTTTGCTGCACGGCATTGCTACCATTAAGCTGCTTTGCAGCAATGAATCCACCCTCTCCTAATATGACACCTAATGCAGCATTACACAAAAAACAACCTGGCTTACAATTTCAAGTTGTTAAAAATCATTTAAATTTCAATAAAAGCAATATTAAAAAAATTGCGACTGAAAAACTCGGGCCAGATAGCTATGCGATTGAAATCACATTAAATAAAGCGACAGCAGCAAAACTGCATGATATGACAAGTCATAATATTGGTAAAAGTGCTCTTTTTGTTTTAGATGGAAAAGTTATTACAGCAGCAACTATTCGTTCTGGCATTAATAGTCATTTGTTAATTACTGGTTTTAGCCAGCAGCAAGCAGAAGCTTTTGAACAGTATGTTAAAAGTGATGTTAACCCAACGAAAAAATTACTACAGAATTAAATATAGCCATTACACCTCAAGGCGTCGTCATGCTGGCGCCTTGTTTTTCTGCTTTTCATGCTGAACATCATGATCTTTTAATAATACGGTTGTTCTGGCACTTGCACCGACACGAAATGGATACTTTTTCATATTGGCATCTACTATGCGAATGCGCACCGGAAAACGTTGTGCGATACGAATCCAATATTCTGTCGCTTTTAAATATGCCAGGCTAGATGGTGCTGCATTGCTTGATGTTTGTTTGCGATTAATACCCCAGCCAATACTTGTGACAACACCTTCAAATGTTTTTTCAGAGAACATATCTACACGAACCGACACCTTGTCTCCAACTTTAATATTACTCAGCATAGTTTCACGATAACGCGTAATCACCCACCATTTATCGGTTTCGACTAATGCAAATAAGGTTTCTCCTGCCTGCACATAATTACCAACTCGCATAAAAAAGTTAGTAATTCGACCATCTGCAGGAGCATAAATTTTAGTATGTGTTAAGTTATACTCTGCTGTATTTAGTGTTGCTCGAGCGGCTTTGATCGTATTTTGATTTAAACGTTTGCGCGTATCGTCTAGCTTTTGTTGCGCTTGGGCCACGCTCGCTTGCAGTCGCTGAACTTTTGCTTCTGTATCAGCAACAGTAATCTGCGATATATCTCCGCTGGTCGAAAGCTTTGCATAACGTTGCAGATGATCTTTTGCTAAAGCTAATAGAGTTTGCTCTTGCTTTAGTGCATCGACGGCTCCTTTTTCAGCATTCTCTAAACGCTGATAATTAATTTCAGCTAAATGCAATTGCGCCTTTGCCTGATTAACTGCGTATTGATATTTTTGCGGATCGAGAGCAAATAATAATTGTCCCTTTTTTACTTTTTGATTATCGTAGGTATTAATTTTTTCTACTTGACCAGGAACGCGGCTATTCACACTCACTACATTTGCGAATAAGTAACCATCTCTTGAGTAAGCATAGTAGTCGAAAAACCAACGAACACATAAATAAATAAGCACGATTAATATTAAAAATAATATACGATATAGGTTCTTTTTTTGTAAAAAAAAGTCTTTCAATGCTTGCATTTTATCTTTCTCACATGAGTTTTTTTGCAGTCTCAGCTAAGCGTTTACCTAAAAGCTGACATAATATTTTTTCATCTTCTGTTAACGGTAGCTTACTGTCAGAACCCGCAACGTGCGTCGCGCCATAAGGCGTACCTCCAGAAGTAGTACTGCTTAAACGTGGCTCAGTATACGGTAATCCAACCATCACCATACCATGATGTAAAAGTGGTAACATCATACTTATTAATGTTGTTTCCTGTCCACCATGCATGCTCGCAGTAGAACTGAAAACCGCAGCCGGTTTATCGACTAACGCTCCTGACAACCATAATCCCGCAGTCCCATCCCAAAAGTATTTCATTGCGGCAGCCATATTGCCAAATCGAGTTGGACTACCTAGCGCTAAACCCACACATTCTTTTAAATCATTCAATGTGGCATAAGGAGGACCTGATTCTGGCACAGAATCTTGTTCTGCTTCACAGACTGTTGATACTTTTGGAACAGTACGAATTCTTGCTGCCATACCATCAACTTTTTCCACACCCCGAGCGACATGTTTAGCCATTTCTTGCACATTTCCATAACGACTGTAATAAAGCACTAAAACATCAGCCATAGAATTATCTCCTTCTTTGGCTCATTGGTTAATTTCGTGTATTCTAACTAACAATTTAGTATTTAAGCAAAACACTTTTTAGGACTTTGGCATTTAGCGTCAGTCTTAACGTTGGTCTTTCAGAGATAAAAAGAGAATAACATGCAAAATAAGTGGCAACAATTCTATCAAGACTTCATTGCATTAACGCGATTCGTCTGTCAACAATTCCTAAAAGATAACTGTATCTATCGTGCTTCTGCACTAACCTTTACAACATTACTCTCTATCGTGCCACTCATGGCTGTCGGTTTTACCATCTTAGCCGCATTTCCAGCCTTCAAAGAAATGGGTGATAAAGTCCAAAAATTTGTATTTAGTAATTTCGTGGCAACATCAGGTGAAACATTATTAACAAATTTACAAAGCTTTGCCCATCAAGCCAGCCGTATGTCAATGCTAGGCTTTATTTTTCTAATCATTACCGCCGTATTACTTTTATTTACTATTGAACGTGCACTGAATGCAATATGGCAAGTTAAACGTCGGCGTAAATTAATTTCTGCTTTTATTCTTTACTGGTCGATGCTAACACTCATTCCAATTTTAATCGGTGTAAGTCTTGTTATTTCTTCTTACTTAGGAAGCTTACCCTTACTTGGTTCTTATTTTAATGGCATACAAAATTTACATCACCCTTATTACAAAGTTTTTGCCATTGCCTTAAGCTTTGTTGCCTTCTCTATTCTTTATATCATTGTACCAAACTGCCAAGTTAAACTGCGTTATGGTTTTGCTGCTGCGGCTTTTGCAACCATAGCATTTGAAATTGCCAAATGGCTATTTGGTCTATATATAAAAAATTTTTCCACCTATGCCATACTCTACGGTGCACTTGCAACCATTCCCGTTTTCTTATTATGGCTTTATTTAGCTTGGACAATTATTTTATTTGGTGCTGAAATCAGTTATGCATTATCGATAGCCTATGTTATTCGTCCAGGTATTAAGCTTGATCCCTTCACTCATGCATTTCGGTGGTTAGGTTATTTGTGGCAAGCACAGCAAGATGGTGAAGCGCTATCAATGCAGCATTTGATTATGAATGATAAGGAAAACTATGAATTACCGCCGCGCGCAATTCTCGAAGAGTTACAAAACCGACATTTTATAGAAACGACCAAAGGTGACACGTTTGTTTTAACCCGCGATTGCAATCATGTTAGCTTATTCGAGCTTTACCAAAGCTTGCCGTGGCCGTTACCTCGAGAAATTCTTGATAAGCGTTTAGATTCAGTATTAAACTCTGTAAATAATAATTTAAGTACCATCGCTAAAACATCACTTGCTGAGCTTTACCAACATGATTTTGCTACGACGAACTAGAATTAAGGCAATAAACAATGAACGATAATATCTTTGATGAAAAACAACATGCATTACTAGAAGAAATGGCTTCACAATTTATTAGTGTTATTCCTTTTGCAACGAACCTTGGTATGCAACTTAAAGAAATCACGCCTAATACTGCTAGCATAACGCTGCCCATGCAAAAAGAATTTATTGGCAATCCTTTTCAGGGCACGCTCCATGGCGGTGTTATCGCAACGTTATTAGATCATGTTGGTGGTATGGTCACGCTGGCCAATATGCTTGGTAAATTATCAAGCTTATCTCGGCAAGAACAATTAGATCGTATTGCTAAAGTCGGCACGATTGATTTACGCATTGATTATTTGCGACCGGGCATAGGCAAAGAGTTTACAGCCTCAGCAAATATCTTACGCGCGGGCAATAAAGTTACCGTGATTCATGCAGAACTGTGCAATCAAGAAGATATTCTTTTAGCAACAGGAACAGGGACGTATTTGGTTGGGTAAACCTGTTTTGCCAAGCAATTTATGCTATATTTAGCGACTTTCAGATATTGATCAGGGAGAAACTAAGATGCCAAGTTATAAAGCACCGATTCGTGATATGCAGTTTGTATTACAAGAAGTCTGGAGTGTTGAAAATTTACTCAACACCTGCCCTAACTTTGCAGAAATATCTCCCGACCTTATCGATGCCGTACTTGAAGAAGCCGCAAAAATTAATGAAACGTTGTTACAACCACTGAATCAATCTGGCGATCAAGAAGGTTGTCAATTTGATAATGGTAAAGTTTCGACACCTAAAGGCTTTAAAGAAGCTTATCAAACCTATCAAGAATCTGGTTGGCCAGCGATTGCAGCAGATCCAAATTACGGCGGTCAAGGCTTCCCACAAATGGTCAATACCTTAAATGAAGAAATGCTCAGCTCGAGCAATGTTTCTTTTAGTTTATATCCTGGCTTAACCCACGCTGTTGCTAATGCTATTGAACAGCATGCAACAGAAGAATTAAAAAATACTTACATACCACAGTTAACAAGCGGTGAATGGACTGGTGTCATGTGCCTAACTGAACCACACTGTGGTAGTGATCTAGGTTTGCTACGCACTAAAGCTGAATCCAATGATGATGGCACTTATAATATCAGTGGCACTAAAATTTTTATTACCGGTGGTGACCATGACTTAACAGATAACATTGTGCACCTTGTTTTAGCCCGATTAACAGATGCGCCAGCAGGTGTTAAAGGTATAAGCTTATTTCTAGTCTCTAAACATAAACTTAATGAAGACAATAGTATTGGTGAGCGTAACCATGTCAGTTGTGGCTCTATCGAGCATAAAATGGGAATTAAAGCTTCGGCAACCTGTGTTATAAATTATGATAATGCTGTTGGTTATCTTGTTGGTGAACCTAATCGTGGCTTGAATGCCATGTTTACAGTAATGAATACTGAACGTTTAGCGATTGGTGTCGAAGGCTTAGGACTTGGTGAGGTTGCTTATCAAAATGCATTGCTCTATGCAAAAGATAGACTCCAAGGTCGTGCTCCACAAGGTGCAACACATCCAGAAAAATCAGCAGACCCTATTATTGTGCACCCAAATGTGCGTCGCATGTTATTAACCATGAAAGCTTATAACGAAGCGGCTCGCGCTTTTGCTGTTTGGGTTGGCATGCATGTTGATTTAGAACATCATCATCCTGATGCTGAACAACGCCAACAAGCAGCTAACTTTGTTGCATTAGTAACACCTATTGTTAAAGCTTATTTTACAGATGTTGGTTTAGATGTATGTAATATGGGGCTACAAATTCTGGGTGGTCATGGCTATGTTAGCGAATGGGGAATGGAGCAGTTTGTTCGTGATGTTCGTATTGCCCAAATTTATGAGGGCACTAACGGTATTCAAGCACTCGATTTAGTAAGACGTAAATTACTGGCAAACAACGGTGAGCACTTAGCTATTTTCACTGAACAAGTCGATAAATTCATTAATGAACAAAACAATAATAATGCTATGCAAGAATTTATTGAACCACTTAATAATGCTTTAACAACACTACGCGATGTCAGCCAATGGCTATTAGATAATGCAGGAAAAAATCCTGCTGAAGCCGGCGCGGCATCTACAGAATATCTACACTTATTTGGTTTAACCGCTTTTGGTTTTATGTGGGCTAAAATGGCGGCTATCGCGCTTAATAAAATAGATGGTTCTGCAGAAAAAGATTTTTATACAGCAAAAATCCACACGGCACGTTTTTTCATGCAACGCTTATTGCCAAAAGTGTTTAGTTTAAAACAAATCATCCTTACGGGTAGTAATACATTAATGGCTATGCCTGAAGAGCTGTTTTAGTTTTTCATGCTCTTAGGGAGTTTATACGTTCTGGATTGCTTTATTAGACTCTGACTTCTTTTCTGAGCACAGAACGATTTTTTGCTGCTGCAGGATGGCCTTGAGGCATATTGCCGAAGCCAGACTGAAGAAAACTAAAGTTACGCAGAGCATTTACATCCACTTGAACAGATTGCCCTGCCCGTTTTGCAAGCAAGCTTGAATGTCTATCTGCTGCAATCTCCAGTTCAGATTTAACTTGCGGAATTTGGCTTTTAGATGCAATGGCAACAACAGTTTCAACTATCCATGTATTACTTAACGCTTTATCTAAACCTAAATCAGCATTGAACTGCATGTTAATAACAGTATCAGGAAAACTATTTTCTCTTGCGAAAATCGCCTTGATGTCAGCCGGAACATCGCATCCACGAGAATCAACATAGTTTATTGTTACTGTCTCAGAAGAATAAGAAATTTCAAGTAAACTCCAATAACCATCATTTAGATGTATGGGGATCAATAGTTGGTAATTTTCTTGTGAATTTAAGTTACTTGCATCACCTAAAGAATGCTTAAAACAGCTAACCACCTCACTTAAGTGAGCCAGCCAATCATCAAGTCTAACTGTATCAACTATATAGCAACCTATAGATTTATATGGTTGAAGTTTATAACCCAATAACAAGCTAACGCTACTTAAACTATCATCTTGATCGCTACCCCTATCTTGTTTGCCTCCGCTAACCACTACACGCTGTAAATGCGTTGTTGCTCGAGCTCTCATACTTGGATTATTAGCTGTTACTGAGCTCATTTTAGCATCACTCGGTACTTCTGGTTGAACCACGGTTGGAGCTGTATCTTGAACTGCCGGCGTTTTAATTGGCTTAACGGTCATGACACGAGCGTCTGTAGCAGTTTGTCCTGGCTTTGTTTGGCCTTGAAAGTCAAGTCCTCCTCGGCCTCTGCCTCGCCCAGGTTGCCCCCTGTTCACTACGCTCAACCTTAATTTTGCGGCCCTTAATGCTTCTGGACTCAGACCAAAACTATTTTGTCCGGCCTGATTCTGTAAAGGGTTAGCTAAAGAGCTTTGTGTGGTTGCAAAGTCCACTCCAGACTCACCTTGTTGCATTATTTGAAGCTTAGTACTTTGAGTTACAGCACTAGGTGTATCTGGCCCTGTTGTGTCCGGTCCTGGAGTATCAGTTCCTGGAGTATCGGTTCCTGGAGTATCGGTTCCTGTTGTGTCTGTTCCTGTTGCATCATCCGTTGTCACGGTATCATTCGGATCAGTCGCACCATCTTCCCCACCATTATCTGTGCCAGTCGAACTATTACCTTTGTATAATTTACTTGCGCCGGCAATTGTGCCTGCTAAAGCACCTCTCGATACAGCAGCACCAACAACCCCATCAGCAATGTCTTTACCCTCACAAGCATTGGTCGCAGCTTTCTCTGCAGCACCATATGAACTACCTTTTACTGCACCATCAACAACAGTCCGCCCTAGCGATGCGGCATCATCAGCAACCTCACCTATAAATTTATTAGCAATTCCACCGGAAACTTGACTGGCAACAGCACCCACCCCTGCAGCCAACGAACCAATTGCGACTTCTTTAACAACGTCTTTGGCTGAAGGTAGCTCTCCATCTTTTGTTACTTTATCTGCAACTTTTGAAGCTGCAGCTCCCGCGCCACCACCGGCAACGACAGCGAGCAGTGACCCCATGCCAAAACCTCCTGTCACAACACCAGATGCAGCACCCACTGCAGTTTGACGCAGAAATTCCTCATCTTTATAGTCAGCTTCATTTGTGCTAACAGCATAAGTCGCCCCTTTAGCACCAGATGAAATAAGAGCAGCACCCGCCACAGCACCAAGGCCTCCAGTTGTAACGGCAAGAGCAACACCTGCTGCGACTTGCGCAATGCCCCAAAAAATACCATCGCCGCGGCCACCACCTTGCAAGCCATAACGACCAATGCGTATGAATACCTTGCCTTGCTGACGAATGACATGAACCTGAAATCTATTGGCGCTAAGAAATCTAGCCAGAAGTAAATCTGTTATATCTAATGAGTCAAGGGAGGCGGCTGACACTTCCTCAAGAATAACGTAATCGGTTTTATATGAAATACCAAACCTATCAGTAACAAGAAAATAAATACCTTGTGGCTTTACTACAAGTCTGACAGACCAATTGTCATGTGTGGATTTTGGTAATGAGCTTGGCATTAAGTTTTCTTTACTACAGTTTTCTATGGAATAGATAAGTGTTACCGCGTTATTTATTTGCGATAACTGCTGATATCTAAAATTTCTGCAAAAGATAATATTACAAAACGAATAAAATATAAACAATTTTATGGGTGATTTTTAATTCTACCATTTGATAGGCGGGATATTTAAAACTATATGAAAGAAACTCAATTATAATTTGTTGCTAGTTTGGCAGCAATAAGCACTTACTCAAAACCAAACTGTTGTAAATCTTGTTTGTTGTCAGTCCAACCCTCTTTAACTTTAACCCAGAGGTTTAGATAAACTTTACAGTCAAACATCTGCTCCATTTCTTTACGAGCTAACGTACCGACTTTCTTTAAAACGTCACCATCCTTGCCAACAACAATTTGCTTTTGACTTTTACGTTCGACCCAGATAATCATTATCAATCGAATCAGTTTTTCTTCACGCTTGAAGTCTTCTAAAGTCACGCCTAAAGAATGCGGTAACTCATCACCTAAATGACGCACTAATTTCTCACGAACAATTTCTGTTGCAAGAAAACGCTCACTCTTATCTGTAACGGTATCCGCTGAAAACATATGTCGCCCTTCAGGTAAAGCCTGAAAGACAATTTTCTTTAGTTGTTCTAAATTATCACCGGTCTTTGCGGACAATGGCACAATATTTTGAAAATTGAATTTCTTAGAAAGCTTTTCTAAATAAGGCAATAATTTTCTTTTATCTTTTACATTATCAATCTTATTAATAACTAAAGCGATGGGGGCTGTAACGTGCTCTAAGCCTTCTAAAATCCATTCATCTTCATCACTGAAATAGGCCGCATCAACTAGTAACAAAACCAGATCAACACCTTGCAAAGCATTTCGTGCCGCACGATTCATATAACGATTCAATGCTTTTTTATGTCCACGATGAATTCCTGGCGTATCAACGAAGATTGCCTGTTTATTGCTTTCAGTTAAAACACCGAGTATTTGATGACGGGTGGTTTGTGGCTTGCGCGATGTAATACTAATTTTTTGCTGCAATAGCTTATTTAATAATGTTGATTTACCAACATTCGGACGGCCAATAATGGCAATATAACCACTCTGTTGCTGCATTTCAGACATAATACTCTATTAACCTTAAATATGATCCTATCTTCAATAATAATAATATCACTTCAGTTTAGGACAAGTTCTTTAAATATTCTTTTGCGGCTCTTTGCTCAGCTTTACGTCGACTAGTACCAATACCAATTGTTTCAAATTTTAAGCTTGTTACTTTACAACGCACATGAAATTCTTGTGCATGCGCCTCACCTTTAATCGCAACCACATCATAATCTGGCAACGCTAATTTACGTGCCTGTAAAGCTTCTTGTAATTGCGTTTTAGGATCTTTTTTGGCGGAGACCAAGTTCACATTGTTTAAGCGTGAAGTAAACCAGCTTAAAATCATTTCACGACAGGTCTCAAAACCTGCTTCAATATAGATTGCACCAATAATGGCTTCTACAGCATCTGCTTGTATAGATGAGCGATGTGCACCACCACTTTTTAGTTCGCCGATTCCTAAGCGCAAATATTCTGATAAATTAAACTCTTTAGCGAGCAATGCCAAAGTTTCACCTTTAACTAAACTTGCTCTAACACGACTCAACTCTCCCTCGTTAAGTTGCGGAAAACTATCATATAGCTTAGCGGCAATAACAAAATTCAAGATTGAATCACCTAAAAACTCTAAACGCTCATTACTTTCGCCCTTGGCACTACGATGACTTAAAGCATTTTCTAGCAGCTTCATACTATCAAATTGATAACCCAGCTTACGACATAAACTTTCGAGTCCTTCCATGTTTTGTTCCCGCTCAATCATCAAATTGTTTTAAAAATTCGCTGCCAACGAATAGCGTGTGAAATGCCATTCCAATCCCAACTTCTTATACCGCGCCAACTTAACCAAACTAATACGGCTTTACCAACAATGTTTTTCTCAGGAACAAAGCCCCAGTAGCGGCTATCTAAACTGTCGTCACGGTTATCACCCATCATAAAGTAATAGCCTTTAGGAACAATCAATTTATTAAAGTTCTGAGCTTTAACCGTTGAACGCAAGTAGATGCCGTGTTTAATACCAAGTAAATCTTCTTGTTTAACTAACACTTGCCAGTAATGACCAAATCCATTGGTATCTATTGCATTACCGATAAGTTTTTGTGGCGCCGGCTTGCCATTAATATATAGCTCTTTATTGATATAGCTAATTGTATCGCCAGGAACACCTATCACGCGTTTAATATAATCAATTTTTGGATTTGCAGGCCAATGAAAGACGGCAATATCCCCGACTTTAGGCTCACCAACTTTAATGATTTTCTTATTTATTACCGGCAAACGTAAGCCGTAATCATATTTATTCACTAAAATAAAATCCCCCACTTTTAAAGTGGGTTCTAAAGAACCAGAAGGAATTCTAAAAGGTTCATAAAGAAAAGAACGTAACAACACAACAACCAATAAAATAAGAAATGTCGTCCGCAAACTATCCAGTGTTTGCGCCACAGTTTCAACATGTAATTTGCGTTTATACCAAACAACTTTTTGTTCAATAGTATATTGCGAAAAATCGTCAGGTTGTAGCGCCTGTTTATTTCTACCTAGTTGAATGGCTTGACGTTTTTTGCAGCGAGCAAACCAAAAATGATAGCCAATCCAAAATATGAAGGCGACAAATACGGCTAGCACTAATAGCGTTTCGATGCCTAAGATATCAACAAAAACGATTAATGCGCTCAAGGCTAATAATAATTGGACCGTTTGTATCAGCCCCGAAGGTTTGAGTTGCTCGGTAATCAGATCTTCATCAATTGTCTCTTTAGCTGAAAATGCGTCATGAACGTGCTGATTCACGTGTTGATGACGTACTTTGCTTGCTACCAACCAATCCCACAAACAAATAATTACTGAGACAACTAATACAATAACACTAACAGAAAACATCATTTATCTTTCTCCACTCGCAATACAGCCAAGAAAGCTTCTTGTGGAATTTCCACCTTACCAAACTGCTTCATGCGTTTTTTCCCTTTCTTTTGCTTTTCCAGTAGCTTGCGTTTACGCGATATATCTCCACCATAGCATTTTGCCGTAACATTTTTACGCAAAGCCTTAACTGTCTGGCGCGCAATAATCTGATTACCAATGGCTGCTTGAATTGCCACATCAAACATTTGTCGAGGAATGAGTTCTTTCAATTTTTCCGCTACTTGTCGGCCACGATAATGTGATTGTTCTCGATGCACAATAACAGAGAGCGCATCAACACGTTCGCTATTAATCAACATATCAAATTTAACTAAATCTGCGGCTTGGAAACGCACAAAATGATAATCTAGCGACGCATAACCTCGGCTCACAGATTTTAAACGATCAAAAAAATCTAAGACCACTTCATTCATAGGGATCTCATAGGTTAATGAAATTTGTTTACCGCTATAGACCATATTCTTTTGTACGCCACGTCTTTCAATACAAAGGGTTATAACCGCTCCCAAATATTCTTGTGGCACCAGGATATTAGCTTCAACAATGGGTTCACGAACTTCTTCAACAAAATTTGGCTCGGGTAACAATGCTGGATTATCTAGCTGTGACACAACACCTTTTTTATCAACAATTTCAAAAATAACCGTAGGTGCTGTAGAAATTAAATCAAGATCATATTCACGTTCAAGTCGCTCCTGAACAATTTCCATATGAAGCATGCCAAGGAAGCCACAGCGAAAACCAAAACCCAATGCTGTTGATGTTTCAGGTTCGTAAAATAATGCGGCATCGTTTAAGCTTAATTTAGCTAGCGCATCACGAAAAGCCTCATAATCATCAGAGCTAATAGGAAACATTCCGGCATAAACTTGTGGGTGTACTGTTTGAAATCCAGGTAGTACTTCTGTTGCAGGATTTTTTGCTGCTGTTAACGTATCACCAACAGGGGCGCCATTAATTTCTTTAATACCAGCAACAATACAACCTACTTCGCCTGCCGACAGTTCTGTAGTTTCTTCACGCTTTGGTGTAAACACGTGAAGCTTATCAACTTGATAAGATTGTCCCGTTGACATAACTTGTACTTTATCTTTAACTCGCAAGGTGCCATTCTTTACTCGCACTAGAGATACAACACCAAGATAACTGTCAAACCAAGAGTCGATAATTAAAGCTTGTAATGCAGCATCAGCAGAACCTTCCGGCGCAGGGATTTTTGCAATAATGGTTTCTAGTAAATCTTCCACGCCTAAACCTGTTTTAGCACTAACTAAATCAGCATCAGTGGCATCAATACCAATGATATCTTCAATTTCTTGTTTTACGCGTTCTGGCTCTGCTTGTGGTAAATCAATTTTATTTAATACTGGTATAACGTCTAAGCCTTGCTCAATTGCGGTATAACAAACAGCAACAGTCTGTGCTTCAACACCCTGTCCAGCATCGACAACTAATAGTGCGCCTTCACACGCGGCTAAAGAACGTGATACCTCATAAGCAAAATCAACGTGTCCTGGTGTATCAATAAAGTTAAGTTGATAAGTGATTCCATTTTTAGCTTTGTAGGATAATTTGACACTTTGCGCTTTAATGGTGATACCTTTTTCGCGCTCTAAGTCCATGGAATCTAAAACCTGCGCAGCCATCTCGCGTTCTGCGAGACCACCACAATGCTGAATAAAGCGATCGGCTAAGGTTGATTTGCCATGATCAATATGGGCAATAATAGAAAAATTTCGAATATGCTGCATACATAATGTTCCAAAACAAGGAACATGCTTATTCCAGCCGAATTTTCAGGTTCTCAGTATATATAAGAAAACTCGCTGGAATAAACATGGCGTTAAGATAGTAAATTTGCCGGATTGTAGCCTATTTCAGCTTAGATTGGAACTAGTAACCCCATGATTTTTTTACCTTAAAGTAATTGTTCCTCTTCAAATTTGGCTACTGAGATAGAGCCCATATACACATGTCAGCAGTATCGTAATAGCTTTCCTCATGCAATCAGTGTATAAAAGAACACAAAATTTTTGGCTTACCCTGCCATAAAAAGGACTATATTTCATGAAGATAACGAGCTCACAATTATTAGCTAGTGAAGAAAAATTCAAAGATGAAATGTCTAGCCTTTACTACGACACAACTGACGAGAAAGCAATTATCACGCAACATTTGGAAGAGCATTTAGGAAAACAACATTTTGCTAACGGTATTGATTTAGGAGCAGGTCCTGGCCTAATTAGTATGCCACTCTATCAACGCTGTCAAAATTACACTTTATTAGAACTACTGCCTATTTATAAAGAAACTCTACACACTAAGTTTCCCAATGCTAATATTGCCATTGATAATATTGAAGACTTTCCTCTAGAAAAAAATCATTATGATTTGATGTTATATTCACATGTACAATACTATTATCCAGAGTCCACTTGGATTCCTACTTTAAACAAACTATATGATTTAGTCGCACCAGAAGGATTATTAATCGTTATTTTTGGTGATACTCGCTTAATTTTCGATCTCTTTGAGAATGAAACCAAAGATATCTGTCATGTTTATTGTCTTCAATATGAAAAGTATAAACAAGGACTGGAAGCTTTTAATAATTTTGATGTTATTCCTTATCGAACGTATCATACTTTTTCTAACATAGATGAGATTAAAAAATATCTGCAAAACTTTTTCCGCATGGAAGGTATTACAGAATTACCAACTTTTGAAGAGAAGTTGAAAATACTTATTGATAAACTTGACTATCAAAATCAACAGTGGACTTTACCAATAGATCAATACATATATTTCATCAAAAAATAATATAAGGGTTTGGCTATAATGACACAGGGAAACAAGTGGTTAGTACTCATTGCAACAGGTCTTGCGGGTATTATGGTGGCAGCAGACTTTACCATTGTAAATACCTGTTTATCTCTGATCCAAAAAGATCTGGGTTCAACAGTCAATCAATTACAATGGCTAATTTCAGGTTTTGGCATTAGTTTCTGTGCATTACTTGCAACCGCGGGACGTGCTGGGGATTTATTCGGCCATCGTAAATTGCTTTATATCGCTATTATTGGTTTCAGCTTAGCATCACTGGGTTCTGGTTTATCAACGACACCTTTGATGTTAATTATCTTCCGCATATTACAGGGCGCCTTCAGTGCAATTGTTTTTCCCTGTGGCATGGCAATTAACGCAAATAATTTTCCTAAAGAAGAACAAGGTCGAGCTTTTAGCCTATACGGTAGTTTAGTTGGTATTGGCTTAGCATTTGGACCACTAATGGGTAGCTTAATTAGTTCTTTTGCTTCTTGGCGCTGGATCTTTTTTATTAATATTCCACTGACTATTATCAGTCTTGTGTTGTGTTTCCTCGTCGTAAAAAAAGATTCAGTTAATAAGAATGTTAAAATCGATTGGCTTGGCATGTGCTTATTAATCTTCAGTTTAGCAACCTTAGTTTTTGCTATTAATGAAGGCCCTTATTTTGGTTGGGAAACCCCAATAACGATTAGCTTATTTATTGCTGCAGGCATTGGTTTTTGGTTGTTATACCAAGTTGAGAAGAGAGTCGAAGCCCCCATCTTACCTATTCCACTATTTATGAATCGTGGTTTCTTAGTAGGTAACATTGTGTATGTTATCGGTGTTGGCTTTGCATGGCCTATCCTATTTTTCCTACCACTTTTCTTGCATGATGTGCAAAACTATAAAACACTTATGGTAGGTTTGCTCATCTTACCTATGACGGCTATGACCGCAATTGCTCCCGTCATCGCGGGTAATATCTATGATAAATACAATGCTCGTGTCGCAGTAGCGATTATGTTTCTATTCGCATTTATAGCTTATATTCTATTTTTACTCTTTAATATTAATGTTCCTGTTTGGTTTATGCTTATTGCCTTCTTTATTTTTGGTAGCGCATGGGGATTCGGTAATGGGCTAGGTATTCCTATTATGCTCTCTGACATAGAGGATATGTCTGATGCGGGTGTTATTTCAGGAGCAGGTCTTACTATTTTAAATATCTGTGGTGTATTAAGCTTAGCAATTGTCACAACGATATTTTATTACGCCGAGCGCGATGGCTTAAAACTCTCTCTACAAAAGGCAAACATTCAACTAACTGAGCATCAGCAACATTTAGTACAAGCCATGATTGCCAATCCCGATCGTGTCAAAAGTCTATTAAGTGGTTTTAGCAAAGACCTTGCCGAAAAAATTGTTTTATATTTTAAACAAGCTTTCGTACATGGCTTTCATATTTCTATCTGGACTCTATTAGGTGGCACCATCATCAGCTTGTTAATTATTCTAAAAGCTAATCAAGGCAAAAGAGGCTAATCTTATTTAGGTATATTCTTTATAGATGCAAATGCATTCAATGCCTGCAGTCTTGACTCTTTAATATCAACAATCGGTTTAGGATAAGTTTTACCAAGTATAACGCCTGCTGCCTGCAAGATTTCAGTTGATGCTTCCCATGGTTTATATAAATATTTTCTTGGTAGATTTGAAAGCTCAGGAACATATTGCAAAGTATATTCACCATCAGGATCAAATTTTTCACCTTGTGTAACGGGATTAAAGACTCGAAAATATGGAGCAGCATCAGCACCACAACCAGCAACCCATTGCCAACTCGCGCTATTGCTCGCTAAATCAGCATCAACTAAACAGTCCCAAAACCACTTTTCACCATAATGCCAATGCAACAATAAATTTTTTACTAAGAAAGAGCCGACTATCATTCGCACACGATTATGCATATAACCTGTTTGCCAAAGTTCTCGCATACCAGCATCAACAATAGGATAGCCTGTCATACCTTTCTGCCATCGTGATAAAGCTTCTTTGTCATCAAGCCAGGGAAAAGCATTAAACTTTTTTTGCAAGTTATCAATAGGCAGATCTGGATAGTAATATAATAAGCTATAAGAAAATTCACGCCAACCTAACTCACTCATAAAGCAATCGACATTAGCCTCTAAGCTTTGTTGTTTAACCGCGTACCAAGCTTGATTTGGTGAAAGCTCACCAAAGTGTAAATGTGGTGACAATCGTGAAACATTATGCTTTGCAGGAAAGTTACGTCCTTCTTTGTAGTCACTTAACCCATAGTCAATAAACTCTTCAAGTCGACCTAAAGCAGCTGCCTCACCAATTTCCCAAGTTTCTCTCATCACTTTATCCCAAGCAATGCTAGGTAATAAATTTAAAGCATTGATTGAATCACTTGCTACATTACCCGTATAAAAGTTGGTAGGCTCAATTGCTGATAATGGCTCTCTTGGAGGTAACGCCTGCAAACAGCCTTTACGATAAAATGGCGTAAATACTTTATAATTACCGCCATCTTTTTTCTTAATCTGCCAAGGCTCCCACAGTAGTGAGCCATTAAAGCTACTTACTTCAACATTCATATCTTTGAGAAGGCCTTTAACATTTTGATCACGTTGAATACACCATGGCTCATAGCAACGATTCCAAAACACGGCATTAACATTATGTTCTTGAATTAATTTAGGTAGAATTTCTTCCGGTTTACCCAGAAAAATATGTAACGTCTTTTTTAGTGACTCATGTAATGCAGTTAAAGAATGATGCAACCACCAACGACTAGCAGCCCCCATAGCATGATCACCAGCATTCTTATCATCGAGTATATAGATAGGTAAAATTTTTCCTGCTTGCGCAGCAGCGAATAATGCAGGATTGTCAGTTAAACGCAAATCTTGCCTAAACCAGTGAATAACAGTATTGTTAGCCATATTAATTTTTGCATCTTTTATTATTATACGAAAAGTGTAGTTTCAAAATTCTATCACGTTACCATATGAAGAAACTCGATAAATTTTCCAATTCCAAAAATTATTATCTGTTGCGGCCGTTCACTCTATTAAATCAGAGATATTGACTTGACTATTATGCATCCTTTCTGTGTAAAGTGATTGCTGGTCCAAACCTTCGAGGGGTATCGATATCAGTCCATTATCAACGTACAGCATAAATATTTGTGGATGATAAAAACAATATGACATATCGCTTTTCCATAAATTTAAAATTTTGTGTAAAGCATGTCCGGTTCCAAATAGTACTCGGTCCAAATTTTGACATTACTAATTGAAACCGTGATTAGCTTACTGCTCTGTGATAAAAGGTTCACAACGAAAAGTCAGCTAATGTTATTCCCATTTAAAATCCATTCTTATCAATACTCACTAACACCAGGCTAGTCTAAACATTGACATCAATCTATTGCCTGACTATATTAAAATTGCAATATTAATAAGGAGCCATCACTATGCAAGAACTAAATGAAATACTAGAAATATCAACAAACCCTAAATTATTAGATAGTTATCAAGCACAGGAAAATACTCAATCAAGTATAGATGATAGATATTTTTCCTCAAGCCAAACAGTCTGCCCTGATTATTATCTCGAATTATAATATGAATGCTAACAAAAAAGCTTAATAAATATTTAATATACCCGTAGCGATAAAATCCTAAGAATGCATCGCGACAGGTATAGAAGTAATGTCATAATAAAAAATTTAAATTGGGGATAGCGTGGATAATAAGGGCGGACTATTTGCGGTTGTTGGTATGGGTATACAACTTGGCAGTGACTTAACGCGTGCTGCTGAGGGATATATTAAGAATGCTGATAAGGTTTTTTATTTAGTTAACATTGCACAAGCAGCAGAGTGGATTGAGCAATTGAATTCAAATACAGAGTCATTGCAAGATCTTTACTTTGTACATAAAAATCGATTAAAAAATTATATTGCTATCGCTGAACATGTCGCTAATAATTTAGAGTCAGGAAAATATACTACCTTTGTACTTTATGGTCATCCAGGTGTATTTGCTATGCCAAGTCATCGAGCCATCGCATTAGCAAAACAAAAAGGTTTTCGCACTAAAATGCTACCTGGTATTTCAGCGGAAGATTGGCTCTATGCTGACTTAGGTGTGGACCCCGGTGTATCTGGCTGTATGAGTTTCGAAGTTACAGATTTCTTAGTATGCCAACATTCCTACTCACCTTTTTCGCATTTGCTCTTGTGGCAAATTGGCTCTTTAGGTAACAAATATTTAGCTGATACCGAATTTCCATTAGCTAAAAATCTTGAGGTACTTACTGAAGAACTTCTGAAATCATACCCCTCTAATCATGAAATTGTGCTCTATCAAGCAGCCCTATTCGCAACCGAGCAAGCAAAAATCAGACGCTTTGAGCTAGCAAAACTCGCACAACAAGATGTTGAATTGATAGACACCCTTTATATTCCGCCATTAGATATGCCGAAAGCTAATATTAATCAAGATATGATTAAGCGACTTGGTTTAGCTGATTTGAATTAGTTATAATATTTTCATATAAGTCATGTTCTAGTAAACTTGTACGTGATATTGAAGCCAAGCTATTATCTCTCAGCGCATGGATAAATTTTAAAGTCCTAAATGCATCAAACCATATTACTAATTGTTTTTGTAATTTGTTAATATCATTATTCTGCTGTTGCAATTTTTCAAGTGCAGTAAAGAACCCCAATTGCTGTAGAACTACTATAATTAAGTTTTTTTCTTGTTCATCCTCAACCATAAAACCTAATTCTTTATTAATAGTCAAACAATCACTCTCTAATGTAATTTCTGACATAAGCTGCAACCAAAATTTTAATAATAGAAACACTCTTGGATGATAATAACAGTAGGTTAAATCCAGCTGCCATAGATTCAAAATTTTATGCAATGCATGGCCTGTCCCAAAAGGCACTCTATCTGACAAACGACCTTGAATAATCAACTTATCGCCATGTAACTGGACAATCTCTCCCTGCTTAGCGAGTTTATTTAAAAAATAAAAGTCTTCACCAGCTGCGCGTTTGGGAAAACCGCGAATTTTAGCATAGCAATCTGCATTGAATACAAACGTACTACCAATAGTATGAAACGCATAGGGTGATGCAGCGAATTGCAAGCCTTGTACATAGTAATCTAAAGCTAGATCATATTGAAGCATCGCCTTTTGCTGTTGCTCACATCCCATGACTTGATGACAAAATGCATAAATAGCAGCTGCGGCATTCATTTCTTCTAGCTTACGGCTCTGTAAAAAATAGTCATCGGGCAAAACAACATCAGCATCGGTGCTGTGAATCCACTGCGTAGCTAATTTGTCATGGTAATACAATGCGAATGCGATATCGGAGGCAATTTTACGCGCCATGCCGACACCTTCTTTCTGTCTTAAAAGGTTGTGAGGCTGATTACGATCAACGATTAATAAATCATGCTTACCAAGTTGATATAACGTCATTGGTGTAGAGTTTTTTTCTTGCCAACAACAAACATAACGATGTTGAATCTCTTTCAATAAGCATTGATTGGTAATAATCACATCTTGAGGTGTTGCATCATGAGCATTCACAAGCAAAATAACAATGACTTTTTCTGCATGAAAATTTCTAATTTGCTCAAGCAAAATCAACAATGACTCACCTTCATTATATGCAGGGATAATAACAGCATTAGAGTATTTATTTTCGATCTTATTAACAATCAAATATTCTTGTTCTGCATAATTTTTTAAATATTTATCATGAGCTTTATTCTGCATAAAACTATATCCTTAATGCAAAGCTGAACGCAAAGGCAGCTTCACAATGATTTCAGATTCTATTTTTAATAGCTCTTTTAGACGAGGTACGACATCGTCAACTGAAAAGTAGACATATGCTAACTCTAAAAACAATAAATAATGTTTGCTTTCTGACTTCGCTAGATTCTGATAGAAATGTTGCAACTTCGCATCAGTCAACCCCGTCGCTAACAAAGCAAAACGCTCACTACCTCGCTTTTCAACAATGCTTGCAACCAGTAATCTATCTAAAAAATAATTATCGCGCCCAGAACGAATGTTATCACGTAATTGCATGATATAAGGATCTTTAACATCACTTTGCAGCTCAATATTGTTATCTTGAATTAACTTAATCACTTGTCGAAAATGATTTAATTCCTCAATGGCTAAATCAGTCATCGCAGTCACTAATTGTGTTCTATCAGGATAATGCGTAAGCATAGAGAGCGCCATCGCGGAGGCTTTTCGTTCGTTCGCGGCATGATCGATTAAGAAGGTGCTGAAGTCTTGTAAGACGGTATTTAGCCATGCCTCGGAGGTCATCACTAATAGTTCAAATTCATTCATTACATTAACTCTTGTGAAATATTTTATATGTATATCAATGATGTAGAGTATGCTGTTTAGATAAGCAGACATCAATGCTTTTTTAATCTGGGTAAAATTTAGATAAAGCTTTTCAACCCAGCATACTTGTGTATAATTTGCGGCCATAATGACTTGATAACAAACGCTGGAGATACCCATTTATGCTTACTTCTCAAAAATTAGTTGCAGCTGCCACTGAAAGTTTTAACTATCTTGATCCCGAAACAGGTCAACGTGGTGGTCGGTTATACAGATACTCTAAATCAACAGCAGGACAATACTTTTGGACCATATCAACAGCACTATTTGGCATTGAATCTGCCTATAACCCACATCTCACAGCAGCACTTGTTTCAGTTGCACAAAACTTATCAACAAAATTAGGCGACATAGGCACAGACCTAACCGTTGAGAGTTGTCTTGATGAAATTATTGGCTTCCTTAAACATGCTATTGCACAGGCTAAAACTAAGCGAGTCGAATATAGCAAACAACGTCTGTCTGTAAATCAAGATTTACTATTGCATCCCAGCAGTAGCTTTCGATATGACGAGCAATCTAGAAAATTGTATATTTATGCAGGAATCCGCAAAGGCGCAGTAAAGACAGGCCTGACCCATACAACTGAAAAAGAGTATATCCATGCAGAAAGTAATGGTCGGTTAGAATCCCAGTTACTAGCCGTTATCGATGCTCTTATTGATGTAATTAAATCAACAGGAACTCTTCGAAGCAGAGTTCCTGACTTAGTTGCTCTCAAGACGGCTATAAATACAACTATAGGCCCATTTGAGATCGCAACAGTTAAATATAAGTTGCAGCCAGATTATGTAATGGGCCAGGTTGATTGGTTTTATATAAATGCTAGTCTGAGTAGAAGTACTCGCCAAGTTACATCTGAGGCCAGCCTACAAACACAACTCGATGCCGCATTAGAAGGATTAAGTCTACCTAAAGTACCGCTTACGGGATTGCATGAATATAAAAGACCAGAAAGACATTAAGTAACAAACTAAACACCACGTACTGATACTGTTAGATAAGGTCCTATTACGCCGAGGTTAGTATTCTTTTGTTCTAGGCCAGTTAAAAAAACCGGGAACACTAAATTAATTGCTTTAAAATAAAATTGACCTTGATAACCTGCTTCAAAATCTACTTGATAATGATTGCCAAAATTAAGCCTATATAACAAACCAATTTTAGCATCCGCAGTTGCAACCATGGCTTTCATACTACCTGTCGTTAGCCTGTTACTTGTTTTCACCCCAAACCTATAAAAATTTCTTTGATTTAGTGTTGATGTTATCGTGCCAAATAATAGGCTAGTAGATAAATGTGAAATAAATCCAAAGTGATTCTGAAATAAACCAGTAAAGTCAGTACCAAATAATGGACCAGCACCAGAGAATCGACTGACTAATACAGGAAATTTATCAACATCACTCACCCCACCGGCTAAATAACTATTCTTTTGGGTTCTTTTTATATAAGCGTAATCAACCCCAGTAAAAACATGCAGATTATAATTATTATCGATTGCAAAATTTTGTCCAGCTATTAGGTTAATACGATCAAGAACATACTGTATATTTGCATTAGCTTGAGAAAAGGTGGTTGTCGCCATACCGCTAGAATTCGTGCTAAGCAAACTCTGCCCTGCACCAGGAGCAATAGAATCAGAACCTCTTGCCTCTAAATGCGAATAGCTGATAGCCAAATCAGTATTATTTGATTTGAATAGATAACCTAAAGTAATCTTGCCATTCCAGCCATAATTAGGTTCTACCTGTTCTGTTTTTACCAAGGCATTTCCTGAATTTAAAAAGGCATACGTTGTATCTGCATTTTCAGGAATAGGTTTTGCTGCTGAATTCATTATCTTGACAAACAAGCCTGGGGCATTTGATGCTAAGTTTTTTGACATTAATGAGATAACCCCATCATCTGATAAATTATTATTTGGCTGAAACATCAGTGATAATTTTGCATAAGGACCATTTGCTCCGAGAGAAGCAGAATTATGTGTTGATGGAGGATTACTTCCTCCAGGATTACGCGCAAAACCATTCAGTGGTGCCACCCTCTCTACAGAGTCAATAAAGTCATTAGCAAAATAGCCTACTTCAAATGATAGCAGAGAATTTTTTGATAGATTGAATTGATAATTAACACCTAGTCGCTCATCAAGCGCTAAAACAAAGCGAGTATTATTACGAAAAGTAGCATTATATGGTGTGTTTGCAGCCCCTAACATAAAATTAGCATTTAACTTACTACGCAAATGACCCAACAAGAATCCCGTTCCAAAAGCTCCGACAAAATGAAAGTGATGAACGATCTGATAATTAAAATTAAAACCAAGGGATATACCGCCGCCTTGAAAGTCACTCCTTTGATTACCTGTTAAATTGGCTGGTGTTTGTGGCGTGAAAAGAAAATTTTTGAACCGTGCATTAAAGTCTCTATTTACAGATAAATAACTAAGTCCAATATGCGGGTGAAACATAACATTATGTGGCAATATATAAGTCTTACCGAACTTCACCGTTGCGTAATTTATGCTTTCATCATAGCTTGCTTGTGCATTAGTAAAGGCACCACCTAAGAAACTTTGGATAAATGGATTCAAAGATGTATTTGTGTTTCTATTTAAGTCTTGAGAGTAGTAAAAGTAATTAGCTCCAATATCATAAAGGGAATTAGCAAATTGATAATCATAGTTAAACTCAAAAGCATCTTGGAAGTCAGGCTTAAATAACTGCATATGCGCATTAGTTACTTGCCTGGCAGCAAATACGGGACCAACGACCGTGCCATATTCAAAATCACCATCTGTTGCGGTAGGTTCTAAATACAGAACAGTACCTCCAACGGTGGTTTGCCCGCCGAAAGAAGAAGAAGTAGGCTTATGTTTGCTTAAGTTACCGGCTAGTCCGGTAATTGGCACAATAAAAAAAATAACACAAAGTGCTAGAGCAAATTTTTGCCGCATCATTCTCTCTCTCTGTTTTTTAGACCTGTCCCAACCAGATTTAAAGCCAGCTATACCGCTCGCACTTCGAAATGCAATGGGTATATACTTTAATATAAAACACGAAACCGCACAGTGTGCTCATAAGCAAGTAAATCATCAATTATCTTTTTATCATATTGTTTACTCACATCAGTAATAACATAACCAATACTGTCATTAGTTTTTAAATACTGTCCAACAACGTTGATATCATAACTCGCAAATAATTTATTTAGATGTGCTAAGACACCGGGGGTATTTTTATGAATGTGGATCATACGATGCGCATCCTTTAATGCTGGCAAACGTAGCCCCGGAAAGTTAACGCTCATGTTCGAGTCACCATGATTCATATAATGAATTAATTTTCCCGAAACAAAACTGGCAATATTACTTTGCGCTTCTTGCGTACTTCCTGCGATATGTGGTGTTAATATTACATTTTGTAATTGTTGAACTCGACAGTTGAAATCTTCGATA
Source organism: Gammaproteobacteria bacterium (assembly GCA_021773175.1). Classification (GTDB taxonomy): domain Bacteria; phylum Pseudomonadota; class Gammaproteobacteria; order JAJFKO01; family JAJFKO01; genus JAJFKO01. Next base: position 44,890 of record JAJFKO010000010.1, on the reverse strand, counting down.
CTACCCTGAGGTTCTTCTGGAAAAACATCTAGTGCTGCGCCAAGTATATGTTTTGTTTCTAACGATTCTGCTAGAGCCTCTAAATCAACCACAAAGCCACGGGCTAAATTTAATAAGTAACTGCCTTGCTTTAGCATTTTCAATTCAGCATGACCGATTAAATTTTTATTTTCTATTCTACCATCAACATGAATACTCAAAATATCAACAGTCGTTAATAACTCTTTTAGAGTATTGCATTTATATGCGTTTCCTAAAGCTAGTTTTTCTTCAATGTCATAATAATAGACTTGTAAGCCTAATGATTCGGCTAATACCGATAGTTGCGAACCAATATTGCCATAGCCTAAAATACCTAGTTTTTTACCGCGTATTTCAAAAGAGTTCTCGGCTGTTTTCCGCCATATACCTTGATGTAATAACATGCTTTTGTCAGTAATATTGCGTGCTAGCATAATAATTTCTGCAATGGCTAACTCAACCACGCTACGCGTATTGCTATATGGCGCATTAAAAACACTTATACCCTTGGTTAAACAGGCTTGCAAATCAATTTGGTTGGTACCAATGCAAAAAGCACCTATTCCCCATAAGCAGTTTGCCTGTTCCAAAACCTTTTCGGTGACTTGTGTTTTAGAGCGAATACCAAGAATATGTTTATTTTGTATTTTCTCACTCAATTCAGCTTCGCTAAGACTTGTTGACAAGGCTTCCACATTAAAATTTTCTGATTGAAAGTTATCAACAGCACCCTGCTGTATATTCTCTAATAACAACACGTTAATTTTATCTTTCGGAAAAGATGTTTTCATGATTGTCGATCCTTTATAAAATCATCAAACGAATAAATAATACTATCTGCCAAATCTTTTAATTTTTCACGCAGAACATTCTCTGCAAATAGATAGAAACTTGTGACCATACCTGTGGATTTCATCTCATAGTCAGTATAACCATCCCCTATCGCATAAACAGGCTGTGTTAATTTTAATTCAGTAAGTTGTTGCGCTTTACCTAAATCCTGAGCCAACAATAAAGTATCATTAACACCTATGGCTTGTTGCCGTGAATTATAGATTAAGTCATTAGCAAAAATATGATGGGCTTTTATACCAAACTCAGCAACAATCGGCACAATAATCTCGGTAAAGCCACCCGAGAAAATATAAATACTTTCTGCGTGCTGAGAAATAAATGCTTTGTTTTTCTGAAATGATGGCGTGATTTTATTGCCTAGTATTTCACAAGCTTTAGCCATTTGTTGCTTGCTTGGACTTAGTATATGCACACGCTCTTGCAATGCTTGCTGAAATGACATGGATCCAGACATTGTACAGTGAGTTATATCACTTATTGCCTTTTTCTGGGCCGTATCAACATTACAGATAACGGCTAATTCATCAAGCGTTTCTGTCTGGACAAAAGTACTATCAAAATCAATGATGATGTTATACCCGTCGCAACTCATTTTTAGGTTTCCTTGCGTGTTATTTTCTACGAAGAGTGTACTTTAAACCTTGCAGGACTTACGATAAACACCAACCTTTTTGTTAATCATGTTTTCTAAAACCCTCGTGTATTACGTATACTATCGGCTTTTAGAAAAAATAGTTGCCTCGTTTTTGGCGTTTATCGTAAGTCCTGCCTTGTCAATAGTCCGGCTATTACCTGTGATTTAGAGCACGCTCTTCGTAAAAAATCCCGGTGCGATAAAACCAAAAAATGAATCGCGACGGGTATATACATCGCTAATCTAATTAGAATTTATCTGGATCCGCATCCGCCCATGGCTGTGCAAAAACATCAGGAATAGAACCTTCTAATAATTGTTTCGGCTCTAAGTATGTATAAATTTCACGATAGTTTGCAGCATGTCCAACATCTAAACGACGATGCATATGTTCTGGAGTTAATTCAGCAACAGAATTCACTCCCGCGACACCTAACACTTCTAAGAAACTTTGTATTGTTGCACTATGGAAATTAGCCACTTTCGGTGCTTTATCTTTAACACTCAATGCATACATTAAACGTGGGTCTTGTGTTGTGACACCCGTTGGGCAAAGGTTTGTATTACAACGTCGTGATTGAATGCAACCAACCGCAAACAACATACCTCGTGCTGAATTACACATATCGGCACCCAAAGCCATTTTAGATACCATATCAAAACCAGTAATAACTTTACCACTACCAATTAAGCGTATATGTTCTCGTAAACCAACACCAACAAGTGAATTATGAGCAAAGACTAAACCTTCGTTCAATGGCGTGCCCACATAATCGGTTAATTCCACAGGCGCAGCACCGGTACCGCCTTCAGAGCCATCAATGGTAATAAAATCTGGATAGATCCCCGTCTTCAACATCGCTTTACAAATACCTAAAAACTCACTCTTAATACCAATACACAGTTTAAAACCAACAGGCTTTCCATGGGAAAGTTCACGCAACTGTGCTACAAACTTTAGCAACCCAACAGGGGTTGAAAATGTTTTATGCGATGCAGGAGAAAGGCAATCTTTACCCATAGGAACACCACGAATTTCAGAAAGTTCAGGTGTAATTTTTGCGGCTGGCAACATACCTCCATGAGACGGCTTAGCACCTTGTGATATTTTAATTTCGATCATCTTGACATTAGGATGGTTGGCCTTCTCTTGAAAAACATGCGGATCAAAATCACCATCAGGAGTACGACAGCCAAAATAACCACTCGCAATTTGCCAGAAAACATCTCCACCTTCTTCTAAATGATATGGAGACAAGCCACCTTCACCTGTATTCTGTGCAAAATTACCAAGATTAGCACCACGATTTATTGCACGTACAGCATTCTTACTCAAGGCACCAAAGCTCATCGCCGATACATTGAGCCGTGAAGCAGAATAGGGTTTGCTACATTGTGGTCCACCAACCATAATACGCCCTTCTGTTTCTGCTACTTCAGTGGGACTCATAGAATGGTTAACCCAATCAAAACCTAAATCATGAACATCCCGCTGAGTACCAAACGGTAATGTATCAATAGTTTTACTGGCGCGCTCATAAACTAAACTACGATTTTCACGACTAAAAGGCATGCCACTTTGATTAGACTCAATAAAGTACTGTCGAATTTGCGGACGAATGCTTTCGAACATATAACGAAAGTGTCCAATCAAAGGATAGTTACGTAAAACATTATGCTTACGCTGCAAAACATCAAATACACCAATCATAAAAATTGGAATTACGATAACAAATAAAAATAAGAAGTCAGGCCAAATTAAAGAAAGCAATACGATGATGGCAAATACAACAATCGATAAAAACCAAAAAGCGCGTCTTAACATAATTAATATCCTTATTATTTAAGCTCTTTATTAGAGAATTAAGCTCCAAAAGCTGCTCTACATAACGCAAACAACCAACCAGGAAATATCCCTAACACTAGTACAAATAAACCATTTATTGAAATAGCTATACGCGCATCTAGCGGATAAGTAATCGCTACGTCAGTTTCCGGTTCCTCAAAATACATTTCTTTGACCACACGGATATAGTAGTAACATCCGATAACAGCAAATAAAATTGCATACACAGCTAACCAGATTAAATGCACACCGATTAAAGCTTCAATTACGCCAACCTTTGTAAAAAATCCAGCTAACGGCGGAATGCCTGCCATAGAGAATAAAATCAATAACATTAAAAAGGCTAACCATGGAGAACGACTATTTAAACCACGTAAGTCACGAATATTTTCTACTTCAATACCATTGCGACTTAAAATAACCAATATTGCAAATGCTCCTAAGGCCATAACAGCATAAACAAGCGCATAGAAAACAGCAGCACTATAGCCCATTTGTGTAGCAGCTAATAAACCCAACAGCATATAACCCATATGCGCAATTGATGAATAAGCTAACATGCGTTTAAAGTTACTTTGCGCAACAGCAACGAGATTACCTAAGCCAATTGATAATGCCGCAATCACTATTAACAATGCCTGCCATTCAATATGCAAGCCGGGCATACCGCTAACCAATAAACGAATACCCATTGCTAAGCCAGCAATTTTTGGTGCACTACTCACAAATAAAGTAATCGGATTTGGTGCACCGGCATACACATCGGGTAACCACATATGGAAAGGCACTGCTCCGATTTTAAAACAAATACCGATGACGACAAAAACTAAGCTGAGTAATAATACTGGATATTGCGCGTTCGATAAGCTTGGAATGATTTGCGACATCTGAACAATATTTAATGTTGCGGTCATACCATAAAGTAGCGATAAGCCATATAGTAAAATACCTGAGGCTAAAGCACTCATAACAAAAAATTTAATTGCCGCTTCTGAGGCTTGCGCTGACTCACGCTGTAACGCAACCATTGCAATCATTGGCAAGGTTAATAACTCTAAACCTAGATATAATGTAATAAAGTCATTGGTCGAAACCAGAACCATCATTCCTAATAAAGACAGCATACCAAGCACATAGAATTCGCCTCTGGGAATCTTATTTTCTTTAAGATAATTGCGTGAGAATAAAAATATAAACAACACCACGAAAACCATGGAAATTTTCATTAAATTGCCAAGTTTATCTATGACAAACATTTTACTGAACGTAAATGTTGTTGCGGTATTGTAATGTAAAAATAAAATAACTAACACTGCGACTAATGATAGTTGCACCAAACCATAAGTAATAAACTTTCGCTGCTCGCTTAGGCAAACATCAACTAATAAAATACAGCATGCCATACCAAGCAAAACAAGTTCAGGCAAGACTAATAATAAATTGGGGGTTGCAGTTGTCATTTTCCAATAATCCTAATATTACGGTAACTTGTTTACATGCGCTAAAGCTAATAGATGCCCGACTGAAGCATGAAACACGCGCAGTAAAACTTCAGGGTAAATACCAATCAATAAAACCATAAAGGCTAAAATCCCTAGTGCGACCTTATCGTGAAAACCAATATCCGTTAATGTTTCAATTTGCGGATTGGTAATACCACCAAAAAATACTCGCTTAAACATCCATAATGTATAACAAGCCGATAATATAACGGTTGTTGCAGCAATCACAGCAACCCAAAAACTGCCTTGAAAAGCACTTAATATCACCATAAATTCACCAACAAACCCAGAGGTTCCTGGTAAACCAACATTGGCCATAGCAAACAACATCATCAGACTTGCAAACACTGGCATCTTCGCGGTAATACCACCAAGATCACCGATCATGCGCGTATGCAATTTATCATATAAAATCCCTATCCCGACAAAGAGAGCCCCGGTACTAAATGCATGCGATAGCATTTGCACCATACCACCTTCTAAACTCATATAGGCATCTTTCAGATTACCCGTGTGTTGGATAATAAGATAGATCATAAAACAACCTAGCGTTGCAAATCCCATATGTGCTACAGATGAATACGCAATCAAACGTTTCATATCAGTTTGCGCTATCGCTATATAAGCAATGTAAACAATTGCGATTAAGGATAAGACAATCATGAACCAATATAAATGCTGGCATGCATTCGGCACAATCGGTAATGAAAAACGTAGGAATCCATAAACGCCCATTTTCAACATTAATGCAGCAAGTACAACGGAGCCGCCTGCTGGCGCTTCGGTATGTGCATCTGGTAACCATGTATGGGTTGGCCACATCGGTACTTTCACTGCAAATGCTAAAAAGAAGGCAATAAACACAAATATTTGCACCGCCATCGTCATTTTCAATTTATAAAACGACGTAATTGCAAATGAGTCGGTATGAATGCGTAAATATAAAATAGCAATCAGCATTAATGCTGAACCAAAAAAAGTAAACATGAAAAATTTAATCGATGCATAAGAACGATTGCTGCTACCCCAAATACCGATACTCAAGTAAATAGGAATCAGCATCGCTTCCCAAAACACATAAAACAATAAAGCATCTGTTGCCGCAAACACACCATTCATCATGCCTTGCATAATAAGAAATGCTGCCATGTATTGTGCGACCTTAGTACGGATGGTTTTCCAACTCGCAAAGACAACAACTAGCGTAGTGATGTTGGTAAGAATAATCATTGGCATGGAGATGCCATCGACACCGACACTATAATTAACGCCGTAAGCTTTAATCCACGTTATTTTCTCGACAAACTGCATTGCTGAAGTATGAATAGAAAAATTTGCATACAGTGGAATACAAAGTAATAAACCAATGATTGCCACAATTGCCGCGATCCAGCGCGCCACATTCGCACGACGATCATCACCCACCATCATGGTAATAACGCCACCAATGACCGGTAACCAAATTAAACTACTTAATAATGGAAAATGCATTCTTCCTACACCTTGTTATTCAACTACTCAGTCGTAAACAACTGAGATTTCTTGCGTTAAAAATATTTTGACTTCAACATTTCTGCCAATACAGAATGTGTTTCAAATAGTTCAAACCAACCAACAAAAACCACTAAGCCTAAAATCATCACAAAGACATAGTGGTATAAATATCCTGTTTGTAAACGTCGTACGACTGATGCACCAAAACGCACAGCACGACCAGAACCATTAATAATCCAGTCATCTAATATCTTGGCATCAGCGACACGATAACAAAACTCGCCGAAGCGTTTACTACCATGCGCGATCACGACTTGGTTAAAGTCATCAAAACCATACTTCTTCACTAAGATGAAATAAATCCAACTCAAGCGTTTAACTAAAACATCGCGCCAACTTGGAACTAATAAGCATAAGACCCAAGCACTAACAATACCAATAACAGCAGCCCAGAATGGAGCAGTTGTTACTGAATGCAAAGCATAGGCAAACCAACCATGATAATGCTCAGCTAACGTTGCCAAAACATTATTGCCTTTCGCCACGAAAATTGATTTACCAAACCAGCTTGGTGACGCATATAATAATGGGTAAGCGAGAATAGCGCCGGCAAAGACCGAAGGAATCGCTAAGCCAACCAACGGTAACCATACAACCCAAGGTGATTCTTTGACATGCTGTTTAACTTCAGCAGAAAATCTTTCTTTACCATGGAAAGTTAAGAAGAACGCGCGGAAAATATAAAATGCCGTTACGAAAGCACCAAGAACTAAACAAACATATGCATAACCACTACCAGGAATATTAGAGGCAGCACCAACCGCTTCAATAATGGCATCTTTAGAATAATATCCAGCAAAAGGTGGAATAGCGCTTAAGGCTAAAGCACCAATTAAAAATGTTATATAGGTAATAGGCATATACTTACGTAAACCACCCATCTTGCGCATGTCTTGTTCGTGATGCATACCTAAAATCACGGAACCTGCAGCTAAGAATAATAATGCTTTAAAACAACCATGCATCATTAGATGAAAAATACCTGCGGCATAAGCTGAGACACCCATCGCCGCCATCATATAACCAAGTTGCGATAATGTTGAATAAGCAATCACACGCTTAATGTCATGTTGCACAAAAGCAACAAGCCCTGTAAATAAGGCACCCGTTGCCCCAATAACCAACACGACTGACAACGCTGTTGGTGACAACTCAAACATCGGTGACAATCGAGCCACCATAAATACACCTGCTGTCACCATGGTTGCCGCATGGATTAATGCTGAAATCGGCGTTGGACCTTCCATTGATTCAGGTAACCAAACATGTAATGGCATTTGAGCAGACTTACCCATCGCACCAATAAATAATGCTAAACAAATAAAGGTTAGAACAGCCCATGGAGCACCAGGAATAACCGCAAGTACGGTACCCGCTTTAGCCAGTGCTGGCGCTTTAGCAAATACTGTTGTGTAATCTAACGTACCAAAATAAGTCATCACGGCAGCAATACCAATGATAAAACCAAAGTCACCAACACGATTAACAATGAACGCCTTGAAGCTACCAAAAATAGCCGCTTCTTTCGTATACCAGAAACCAATTAATAAATAAGAAACTAAGCCAACACCTTCCCAACCAATAAATAATTGCAGAAAGTTATTCGCGGTGACGAGTAACAACATTGAAAAGGTAAATAAAGAAACATAAGAAAAGAAACGTTGGTAGCCAGAGTCATCTGCCATATAACCAATACTATATATATGTACTAATAACGAGACAAAGGTGACTAACAACATCATCCAGGCTGTTAACTGATCGATCATAAAGCCAATATTAAAGGTAAAATTACCGCTTTCGCCCCAAATATATAGTACCGAATTTAAATAACCATGATCAAGCACCGTGAGTTTCCATACCCAACACGCGGCAAAAAATGCGACAAACATTAATAACACCGTCACACGGTGTGAAGTTTTGCGACCCAAGACTTTACCAAATAATCCTGCAAGTATGGCACCGAGTAGCGGTGCTAATACAATAATTAATGATAAGGTACGTATTGTTTCTGCCACGACTTATCCTTTTAATGAATCTAATTCTTGTACATCAATCGTTTTCTTATTTCGATATAACAAAACAACAATCGCCAAACCAATTGCAGTTTCAGCTGCAGCAACGGTTAATATAAAAAACACAAAAACTTGTCCTTTGATGTCATTGAGATAATGTGAAAATGCAATAAAATTCATATTCACAGCAAGTAACATCAACTCAACACACATCAGTAATGTAATGACATTACGACGGTTTAAAACAAAACCTGCAATACTTAAAGAAAATAGTATTGCTCCTAAAATTAAATAATTTGATAAAGCTATCAATATCTTTCTCCAAAAGGGGTTTAATCAATACGTTTTTCGCTTGGAACGTTAACTAAACGAATACGGTCTTCGCGTTTCACCATTACCTGTTCAGCAGGATTTTGCAGTTTCCGTTCACGCACCACAGGCAAGGCCAAACTAATTGCGGAAACCATGGCAACTAATAATAAAACCGCAGCCAGTTCAAATGGATATACAAACTTGGTATATAAAACATGTCCGAGCTCTTTCACATTGCTATAAGCAGCACTGGCATGTAAAGGCTTCGCATATTTGCTTAAGCCAAAATGTTCTGGCGCAACAACATAAATCATAAAGGCTAAAACCAATACGGAAATGAATAAACCAATTGGTAAATATCGTACGAAATTTCGCTTCATCGGTTCTATATCCATGTCTAACATCATGACTACGAATAGAAATAATGTCATAACTGCTCCGACATAAACAAAAATCAATGCTAAAGCTAAGAACTCTGACTCTAATAGAATCCATAACACAGCACTAAAAACAAAAGCTAACACTAAAGCTAAAGCACCACGCACTGGATTGCGCTGCGCAATTACCATGATACCGCTAATCACAACCATGATTGCTGAAAAATAAAAAACAACTTGTTCAATAATATGTGGAATAGTCATTCTCTTCCCTACTCGTTAACGGAATGGCGCATCATTCGCTCGATCGCGCGCAATACTTTCTTCATATTTATCACCGATAGCTAATAACTTTTGCTTAGTCATAATATTTTCACCACGGTGCTCGAAATGATAATTACTTAAATTGGTTTCAACAATCGAGTCAACCGGACACGACTCTTCACAAAAACCACAATAAATACATTTAAACAGATCTATCTCATATAATGTCGTGCGTCGTGAGCCATCTTCTTTACGTGGCTCGGCTTCAATGGTAATGGCTAAAGCCGGGCACACAGCTTCACAAAGCTTACATGCAATACAACGTTCTTCACCACTTGGGTAACGTCGCAAAGCATGTAGACCACGAAACCGTGCTGAAACAGGTGTTTTCTCTTCTGGGTACATAATCGTAATTTTTTTACGAAAAAAATAGCGCCCTGTTAGACTCATACCAACGAGTAATTCCCAAAGCAAAAAGCTTTTGACATTATGTTTTATTTTTTCGAATAAGTTCATTAGTTCAATACTCTCACTTTATTCATCTGCTTTATCCTGCGAACCAAGGCGGAAGATTTAACTTCACCATAAACGCCACAACAACAATCCAAACTAACGTTACGGGAATTAATATTTTCCAACCCAAGCGCATAACTTGGTCGTAACGATAACGCGGAAATGTTGCTCTTATCCATAAATACAATAACAAGAAGAAACCAACTTTTGCGATAAACCAAATCAAACCAGGCACAAAAGCTAATGCCGGACCAAGCACAGGAATACCTTGAAAAGGTGATAACCAGCCACCCAAAAACATCAGCGTTGCGAGGCTAGCAATTAAAATCATATTGGCATATTCAGCCAAAAAGAAAACCGCAAAAGCTATCGCTGAATATTCCACATGAAAACCAGCAACAATTTCTGACTCACCTTCCGCCATATCAAATGGGGCACGGTTGGTTTCTGCAACGCCAGCAATCCAATATACAATAAATAAAGGAAATAAAGGCAGCCAATACCAATGCCATAAGCCTCCTGTTTGGTGCTCAACAATTGTTGTTAAATTCATGCTACCCGCGGCAAGTAACACACCAACTAGAGCAAACCCCATCGCGATTTCATAAGATACAATTTGTGCTGCAGCACGCATACCACCAAAAAAAGCATATTTTGAATTTGATGCCCAGCCAGCAACCAACACACCATAAACACCTAAAGATGTTGCTGCTAACACAAACAATAATCCAGCATTAATGTTTGCAAGCACCAAGCCTTGGCTAAAAGGAATAACCGACCAAACAAATATTGCCGGAGCAAAAGATAAAATTGGCGCAATAATGAATAAATAACGATTCGACGGCGCCGGTATAATAATTTCTTTAAATAATAATTTCATCGCATCAGCAATGGGCTGCAGCAACCCCATAAAACCGACACGGTTTGGGCCAATACGGCATTGCATATAACCAATAACACGACGCTCAACATATGTCAGGTAAGCAACCGCTAATAATATTGGTATTAAGATAATAATAATCTTAACCACAATCCAAACTAAATTTATTAATTCTTTTTCCCACATACTTTTACTAACCTACCCTTTTAGTAATTGTGATATTTTCAAAAGCTCCACCTAAACCACGTGTTGCTTCAATACCTGCTTCAATGGCAACAGCATTATCTGGCACAGTCGCATCAATCTTTAATGGCAAACAAATAGATGCGGCATTCGCTTGCTCAACCATGACTTCACTATCGCCTGCAATACTTAGTTTATTGGCCGTCGCTTGATTCATACGCGCGCCATAAGGTTGCTCGTAGTGTAAGCTCTCTTGTAATGCCACTGCACGACGCACAACATTATCAACTGAATAAATTGGCCATTCAGCAATACGCTGTGTTTTCGCTTTTGGTAATGCTATTGGTGCTGGACAGAACCATTGTGGCTCAACAAAATTTGCTGCATCAATAACTTCTTGAGCTTTATTTAATACGTCTTGTGCACAAACATATTCAAAGCCATCTAGTTTGAAAATGTTACCCAACACGCGTAACACTTTCCACGCGGGTCGACATTCTTGAAAAGGTTTAATTGCCGCTCGTGATGTTTGCCAGACACCTTCAACATTAATATAGGTTCCAGTATTTTCAGCAAACGTCGCAATTGGTAATAATACATCGCCATGTTCACGTACATCATTACTTAAATATGGTGCGAGTGAGACAACAAAATCTGCTTTTGCTAAAGCTTGTTCAGCCAATGCTGAATTAGCTGCATCATATGCAGGTTCAACATTCAATAATAATAACGAGCGACAAGCACCTGTTAACATCGCGCCTGCATCCAAACCTGGTTTTTCAGCAACAGCCCCGCCGGCTAAACGATGAGGTAACATGCCAGCAACATAAGCTCCAGCACTATTCGCGCCTAAACTCATGACTCCACAGCTACTACCAGAAGCCTGAGCAATTAACTGCGCTAAAGCACGAATTGTCGCAGCTTCAGGATGCTGCTGCACAAACGCTCCAAGAATAATCGCACTCTTTTCACCTTGTTTTAATTTATCAGCAATTGCTTGTTGCTCTGCAGTTGGCTGCATGCTTTTTAGTAATTGTTCAGTTTGATCTTGTAATTCTTTTTGATCAGCAATCAAGGCTTTAACAATACCCGCTAATTCAAACAGGAGAGCATCACCAGCAACGACTAGTTTTTCAGATAATGGAAAATTAACTGTATGATCTAAAAAGTTAACACTCATAGCTTTTGCTTGATTTTTTACAACCGCTTTACGTAAACGCACACCTGCTAAAGGCTGCTCTCGTTGAATGTTTGAGCCTATCAATAGAAAGCTATTTAAGTTTTCTAAATCTTCGATTTGCATACCTAAACTTGGAAACAATGGTAGATGTTTTTGATCACTAAAATCTGTTTCCCGCAAACGATGATCAATGTTATGCGATCCCAAACTACGCATTAACTGTTGTAGTAAGAAATATTCTTCAACAGTACACGATGCCGAGGCTAGTGCACCTAACGCTTCTGCGCCATGTTGTTTGCGCACACCTTCTAAACCATTAGCCGCGAATTCTAATGCTTCAATCCAAGTCGCTTCATGCCACTGACCTTCACGTTTAATCATAGGCTTACCCACTCGCTCATCGTTATTAGCACCTAAATAACTAAAACGATCACGATCAGCTAACCATGTTTCATTAATGCTTTCATTTTCTCTTGGTACCACGCGCATTACTTGATTACGACGGGTATGCACATAAATGTTTGAACCCAAACAATCATGCGGCGCAATCGCTTCATGAGCATCTAATTCCCAGGCTCGTCCACGATATAAAAACGGTTTAGAAGTCAATGCCCCGACTGGGCATAAATCAATAATGTTTCCTGCAACTTCAGAACGCAGTGAATGTTTCACATACGTCGCAACTTTAGCATGCTCTCCACGATGTACCATGCCAAATTCACGTAAACCAGCAATCTCATCGCCAAAACGAATACAGCGAGAGCAATGTATACAACGCGTCATGCGTGTTTCAACAAGTGGACCAACATTTTCATTAGCAACGGCACGCTTGCCTTCATCATAGAGAGAGCGATCACCACCAAAACCTACAGCTAAATCTTGTAACTCACATTGCCCACCTTGATCGCAGATAGGACAATCTAATGGATGATTAATTAATAAGAATTCCATGACTGAGCGCTGAGCATTTAGTGCAGATGGCGAACGCGTAAAAACTTTCATGCCATCAGCAACCGGTGTTGCACACGCAGGTAATGGTTTTGGTGCTTTTTCAACTTCTACCAAACACATACGGCAGTTAGCCGCAATCGATAATTTTTTATGATAGCAATAGCGAGGAATTGTAATTCCATTATCATCCGCAGCTTTAATGAGCATCTCACCATTTTCAGCTTGGATTTTTTTGCCATCGATTTCAATTTCTACCATCTAACTTTCCTCATGACTACTGCATTCAGTAGTAACAAAACTTTATGCAGTGACAATGCTCTTGCCTTTTTCAATCAAATAAATAAATTCATTACGGAAATGTCGTAAAAATCCGCCCACAGGCCAAGCAGCGGCTTCACCAAAAGCACAAATCGTACGACCTTCAATATTTTTCGCAACACGTTCTAAACTATCTAAATCTTGTATAGAGCCTTTGCCTTGTTTAATACGATCGACTAAACGCCACACCCAACCAGTTCCTTCACGACATGGTGAGCATTGACCACAAGACTCTTCCATATAAAAACGTGATATACGCTCTAAAGCTGAAACCATGCACGTTGTTTCATCCATAACAATAACTGCACCAGAACCTAGTGCTGAACCTGCATCACGCAAAGATTCATAATCCATATCTGTTTTCATCATAATATCTGCAGGCAAAACTGGCATAGATGAGCCGCCAGGAATGACCCCTTTTAATTTATGACCATTACGTACACCACCCGCCATCTCTAATAATTCAGCAAATGAAATACCTAGTGGTACTTCAAAATTACCAGGATTATTCACGTGTCCTGTCACAGAAAAAATCTTGGTGCCACCATTTTTCGAACGGCTTAAGTTCATAAACCATTCAGCACCTTGTTGCATGATCACCGGTACCGATGCAAAGCTTTCCGTATTATTAATCGTTGTTGGTTTACCATAAACACCAAAGTTAGCAGGAAATGGCGGTTTAAATCTTGGTAAACCACGCTTACCTTCGAGCGAATTCATTAATGCAGATTCTTCACCGCAAATATATGCGCCTGCACCAAGAACATTATGTAGATCAAAATCAACACCAGAATCTTGAATATTTTTACCAAGTAAACCTAATTCACAGGCTTCTTTTAATGCTTGCTCAACACGTTGAAATGGTAAGCCAGCAAATTCACCACGCAAATAATTATAACCAACGGTTGCTCCCATGGTATAACCAGCAATAATTAAACCTTCAATGAGCTGATGCGGATTGAACATAAGAATGTCGCGGTCTTTGCAAGTTCCAGGTTCACTTTCATCAGAATTACAAACCACATATTTTTGTCCAGGAACATCGCGACGAATGAAACTCCATTTCAAACCCGTTGGAAAGCCAGCACCACCACGACCACGTAAGTTCGAACTTTTTAAAATTTCTACAATGTCTTCTGGCGGCACTTTATCTTTTAAGATTTTGCGCCACGAACTATAACCTCCAACACTCTCGTAGGTTTTAAGTGACCATGGTTCATCTAAATGTTTTGTTCTAAAACAAACTTCATTTGTCATTGCGATATTTCTCTATTATTTGATCTAAACTCTCAGGCGTTAAATTTTCATGATAATCAAAATCTACTTGCATCATAGGCGCATTTTTACAAGCTGCTAAACATTCCACTTCTTTTAAAGTGAACATACCATCAGATGTTGTTTCACCAAGTTTAATGTCTAAGCGCTGTTGTAAATGTTCAACGATTTTATCAGAGCCGCATAACATGCAAGAAATGTTAGTGCACACGGTAATTTTATGTTTACCAATCGGCTTTAAGTTATACATATCGTAAAATGTTGCGACTTCGTAAACAGCAATATGTGGCATGCCGATATAATCAGCCACGGCATCCATCGCATTTTCTGGTAACCAACCAATATCTTGTTGTACTGCATGCAATGCGGCAAGCACTGCAGATTGACGTTGCTCCTCTGGAAATTTTTCTAACCAATGATCAATTTCTTTGCGTACTTTTTCTGAAAGTACAAACTCTGCTGTTGTGTCTACAGTTTCTGTCGCCATCAGCGGTCGACCTCCCCAAATACAATATCTTGACTTGATAGTATTGATACTAAGTCCCCAATCATATGACCGCGAACCATTTCATCTAAGCTAGCTAAATGTGCAAAACCTGGCGCGCGAATTTTCATTCGATACGGTTTATTGGCACCATCAGAAACGAGATAAATACCAAACTCACCTTTAGGTGCTTCAACAGCCGCATAAACTTCACCTTCTGGAGGACAATAGCCTTCGGTATAAACTTTAAAGTGATGGATTAAATCTTCCATACCTTCTTTCATGTTCACGCGTGATGGCGGCGTTACTTTATGATCATCTAACATGACAGGACCAGGATTATTGCGTAACCATTCAATACATTGATTAGCAAGATGAACTGATTGACGCATTTCTTCGATGCGCACTAAATAACGATCATAACAATCGCCTTTTTGGCCGATAGGCACTGAAAAATCTAGTTTATCGTAAACAGCATAAGGTTGCTTCTTACGTAAATCCCAAGCAACACCTGAACCGCGTAACATTGGCCCAGAGAAACCTAGTTGCATTGCACGCTCTGATGATACGACGCCAATATCAACAGTTCGTTGTTTCCAAATACGGTTATCTGTTAATAGCGTTTCATATTCATCAATTTTTTGTGGAAAACGTTGCATAAAGGCATCAATAAAATCTAGTAATGAACCTTGTCTATCCTCATTGATACGCTTGGTATCTTTCTTACTGCGCCACTTTGTCTGTTCGTATTGTGGCATGCGATCCGGTAAATCACGATAAACGCCTCCCGGACGATAATAAGTTGCATGCATGCGAGCTCCAGACACAGCCTCATAACAATCAATCAAATCTTCGCGCTCTCTAAATGCATAAAGAAATACCGTCATCGCACCATTATCTAAAGCGTGAGCACCTAACCATAGTAAATGATTTAAAATACGCGTGATTTCATCAAATAACACGCGAATATATTGCGCACGTTCTGGCGCTTGGATACCTAATAGTTTTTCGATAGCTAAAACGTAAGCATGCTCATTACACATCATCGAAACATAATCAAGACGGTCCATATACCCAATAGATTGGTTGAAGACTTTGCTTTCTGCTAACTTTTCTGTTGCTCGATGTAATAAGCCAATATGCGGATCAGCTTGTCGGATCACTTCACCATCGACTTCTAAAATTAAACGTAACACGCCGTGAGCGGCGGGATGCTGCGGACCAAAGTTAATGGTGTAATTACGAAACTCAGCCATTGTTTTGCTCCCCAGAATTTGCTTCTTGTACTGTAGGTTCTTCAGCTGACATGTAACGATTATCTTGGCGAATTACTTTTGGTACTAAGATACGTGGTTCAATAACAACAGGTTCATAAACAACACGATCTTGTTTGGCGTCATAACGCACTTCTACTTCGCCACTTAAAGGGAAGTCTTTACGGAATGGATGTCCAATAAAACCATAATCTGTCAATAGACGACGTAAGTCAGGATGGCCTTCAAATAGAATTCCATATAAGTCGAATGCTTCGCGCTCAAACCAATTTGCTGAGTTCCAAACATCAATCACTGAACTAATAACAAGATCATCTTCTGGCACATAAGCTTTAACACGTAAGCGAATATTATTACTAATAGACAATACGTGATAAACCACTGCAAAACGTGGAGTGGTTAGTGAGTCATTCATTTTACCAAGCGTAACGCCTCGATCAAAACCACTACCGCTGGCATGTGTTGTTTCCCATTCACTAATTCCATAACTTAAATAATCGACGCCACAAACGTCCATCAATTGTTGAAAAGAAAATTCATCACGTAGGGTTGTAGCAATCTCTTTAATCTGCTCTCGAGGTACTGTAATCGTTAATTCATTACGATATATATCACTTGAAGAAATTTTATCTCCAAGGTATTGTAGTAATTTTTCTTTTAGTTCCGTTAGTCTGCTCATCTTTTAATACACTTTTAAAAGTTAAGTTTAATCGCGCTGTATAGTACTGCCACGACGAATTTTATTTTGTAACTGTAAAATTCCATAGAATAATGCTTCTGCTGTTGGCGGACAACCCGGTACATAAATATCAACAGGCACAATACGATCACAACCTCGCACAACAGAATAGGAATAATGGTAATAACCACCACCATTGGCACAAGAACCCATGGAAATCACCCAGCGCGGTTCTGCCATTTGTTCATAGACTCGACGTAAAGCCGGCGCCATTTTGTTGCATAATGTTCCAGCCACAATCATTAAGTCTGATTGACGAGGGCTAGGCCGAAACACGACACCAAATCTGTCTAAGTCATAACGTGAAGCAGCTGAATGCATCATTTCGACAGCGCAGCATGCCAAACCAAATGACATTGGCCACATTGAACCCGTGCGCGCCCAATTAATAACAGACTCAACGGATGTGGTAATAAAACCAGGATTTTTTGAATAGGTTTCTATTTCCATTCCAATGCTCCCTTCCGCCACTCATAAATAAAACCGATTGTTAAAAATGCTAAAAACACCATCATGCTAATAAATCCAAACCAACCAATAGTATGCAATGACACTGCCCATGGAAATAAAAAAGCTGTCTCAAGATCGAAAAGTATAAAAAGAATTGCGACTAGATAATAGCGCACATCAAAACGCATACGCGCATCTTCAAATGCATCATAGCCACATTCATAAGAGCTTAACTTTGCAGGACTGGGTTTACGTTTTGCAAGAATATAACCCGCCATAATCAATGCCACAGGAATGGCAATGGCGATACAAATAAAAACAAGTATGGGGAAATAATTCGCCAACATAGTTCATTCAGCCTCATATTACAGGACTTAATCTAAAGCCCTCTCTTCTTTATTTTTAGTTCTGCAGAGTTCTCTCTTACTCTTTTAATAGGACTTACGCTAAATTCCAATCTCTTCATTAATCATGTTGTCTCGACCTTGGCATTTATCGTAAGCCCTATCTTACAAAAACATTTTTATTATGGTGCCGAAGATCGGACTCGAACCGATACGGCTTTCGCCACTGCCCCCTCAAGACAGCGTGTCTACCAATTCCACCACTCCGGCAATATACTATTTCGTATCGACTTTATTAGATTGTTGTTTAGTTGTCGTTACTGTATTTTGTTTTGTTTTTACTGGCGCCGTTCGGGTGATCGGTATCAGTTGCTTAGAAGCTTGCTGCTCTTGTTTATAATGCGAGTTAGCAAGGTAACCTAAAATCAAACTTGTCGCGAAGAACACTATCGCTAAAAAACCGGTTAACTTTAATAGAAAAGAACCGGAACCTTGGCTACCAAAAACAGTATTCGAGGCGCCACCACCAAAAGTTGCACCAATATCTGCACCTTTACCATGTTGCACTAAAACTAATGCAATAATAGCAACGGCAACCAACACATGAAGAACTAAAATAATTTGCTGTAACATAACTAACTTTCAACTGCCTTACATATTGTTAAAAAAGATTCGACTTGCAATGCTGCTCCACCAATTAAACCACCATCGATATCTGGCATCGCAAATAATTGTTGAGCGTTATTCGGCTTAACGCTGCCGCCGTATAATAGGCGAATCTGCGCACCAATGGAAGCATTTTGTGCACCGACTAGTCGCCGAATTAAAGCATGAACACCTTGCGCTTGTTCAGGCGTTGCCGTCAATCCAGTACCAATTGCCCATACTGGTTCATAAGCAATAACCGCATTGGTTAGATTATCAATACCCGTTGCAAGTACACTCTCTACTTGCTGAGTAATGACTTGCTGAGTTAAGTCTTGCTGATGCTGTTCATGAGTTTCACCAACGCAAATAATGGGTTGCAAACCATTAGCCACTGCCATTTTGACTTTTTCAGCAACCATTGCATCAGTTTCTTGATATAAACCGCGACGTTCAGAATGCCCGATAATAACATAGCGACAACCCGCTTCAGCTAGCATATTCGCTGCCACTTCACCAGTGTATGCGCCATTAGCATGCTCACTAAGATTTTGTGCAGCAAGTGCTATTTGGCTGTTTTGCAAAGCAGTATGCATAGCGGATAAAAATGGGAACGGCGGACAGATAACAACTTCTGCTGATAATGCTTCTGCCGTTAAGGATTGAACCATCTCTTGCACTAAGGCATTGGAACCATTCATTTTCCAATTACCTGCTACCATAGCTCGACGCATAGCAAATATTACCTTTTATATATAGTTAAGCCTAGAATGCGCGCAAGCTTAACCGAGAATCTCAGCAATTACAAGTTATTACAACATCAGCAATGGGCTTACTTTGAACCAATTTAAGGTCAAGGAAATGTGAACCCCCCCCCTTTATATGTTCAGTTTTAAGGCAATAAATTCTATTTTTGGACTATACTTTAACCTAGGAATGCTAACTTCCTGATATATCTCATATATATTCAGGGCTCTCGACTAAGGAGAATGATAATGAGTAGTACAAACAGAAAGTTATGTCCTTGGGCTTTAGCTTTTGCATTAGGTATCACTTGGGCGATAGGTATTTTCATCATGGGAATTGTTGCCTGGCAATGGGGCTGGGGCAATGACATGGTTAGAGTTATCTCTTCTATTTATCATGGTTTCGAACCAACTTTTTGGGGCAGTGTCCTTGGCGCAATTTGGGCGTTTGTTGATTGGTTCATCGGCGGTTTGATTATTGGCTGGGTCTATAACCTCTGTGTTAGCTGCGGTTGTGGTAAGAAAGAAGAATAGCTCATAACCTTGGTGTTTAGCGCAAGTCCTGCTTTTGAAAGATGAGGAGCGACTATAGCTTACTTCTCATTAAATCTTGAGCAGGTCCTGCAGGTGCTTGTTGAGCAGATGCATCTGCAGTATCTTGAGCTGCACTTCGTAAACTCACTAAAGCTTCTACAGCAACATTATCTGGAACACTCATATCTAAATTTTCAAATAACGTTACAACCTCTCGACTCAACACAACAGATTTAGACCTATATTCAAAATAAGACCACTCTTCACGTAAAACAAAATCACAAGCACCTATAAGGCGCTGTTGTGAAGCCGCGGTAAGTTTCTCTAAATTAATATCACCACGAACTTGTAGCAACATAAACAGTTTCAGGTAAATCATATCGAAATATTTATAAT
Organism: Gammaproteobacteria bacterium; assembly: GCA_021773175.1. GTDB lineage: Bacteria > Pseudomonadota > Gammaproteobacteria > JAJFKO01 > JAJFKO01 > JAJFKO01. The sequence goes on along the minus strand of JAJFKO010000010.1, from coordinate 24,601 downwards.
CTAGAGAATAGTGTTCTAAAAACTTTTTTGTGAAAGTTAAAAGTGCCTTTTGATGAGGAAAATGAATTAATAATTTCAAATATTTTACCCAAGATTTCACCCCTCTATGAAGTAATTTTTGATGATCAACATCAGCTCGAGATATATCATGACAAGAAAGCTCTCCCGACAATACTTCAGAACGTATAGCGCCATTACATATAAGGTGGGGAATAGCTGTAGAAATACATGCGTCTAATAACATAGCTTCACGTCGACATAAATGCAATGTTCTACGCTCTCGAGTTTGGCGAAAAAGTAAAATATTATTTTCAATATATTGCCACTCACGAGGATTCAATCTTGATTGCAATGTTTCTTGCAGAAAAAAATCCATATCCTGCAGTCTATCAATTCGTAAATCAATACCTTCTTGCAAGTGATATTTTGCAACCGCATCCGTTGAAGGTTGCGGAGGAAAGGCAATGTCAGGAATAACAAAGCAGACAGGCAAATATCGGCAACGAAATTCTTGGTACATTTTAATGATATTCGGCTCGACAGATAAGCTATTTGTTTCATCATCAAAAGTCAAAAAATCGCAAACATGCATTTCACTTATAAACTCTATGAACTCGGGTTTATCTAACCAGTCTATAGAAAAATCACCATCACTATTTTGTTGATGCAGAGCAACACAAAACAAAAGCAGTTTCGCGAAAAGTTTTGTCGCGTTATTTTTATTTTTTAATTTATCTGGTGCTGCTAATGCTGTTATAAAATCGCTAAAGATTTGTAACGAATATTTTTTGTGGAATATGGCTTTAAGTTCTACCCACATCCTCAGAACAATATCCAATACGGCATTATCATTATCAGTAATTTCGCCACCTGTTCTATAAATACTATCCAGCATTTGTCTCAGAATAAGTACATCGATAGCTGAAATATGAATATCTGCTTTACTCTTTAATGAATCATAAGAAACAGTGTCTCCGAATATTGGTAACTTTGCTTCTGACACATTAAATAAGGATTCAAAGCCTTCTCTTTTATTCAGGGTAGTGAAAAAATTTCTTAATAATTGTCTAAGCGGAAAATCACCGTCTAGATAACATTCTTTTATTAATAGTTTTGCTAGTGAGGATCTAGGAGATAGTAAATCTGCACATCTATATACATCACCTTTTGGCTGTTCAGCTCCGCCCATAGTAAAAATCATCCATGATTCTTATATTTAGTATCGAAATACTAATTAATTCATAATTAATTGCAATGATGGAACCGAACTTTCGTTCAATATAATTCTAAGACAATGATCTTTAGAATAAAATAATTCTGCAGAGTTTTTAGCGCTTTGACAAAAGAGCTCAATGATTATCACACCTTGTGATAGGTAGGTAGTAATTTGTTCTTGTGCCATCCATTTCTAAAATAACATCGTGCCGTAATGCATACATGAAACACCTCTCAAACGAAAATCTCCTAATATATAGAAGTGCATTATTTCCCATTTACTTTTCGCCTTCTACCACCACTTGCAGCAGCATCCAAACGCTGAGCTAATTCTCCTTGTGTCGGTCTTGCTGGTGAGCCTGCTAAGAAATGTAAATCTTGCAAGGCGGCATAAACTTCATCGCCATCTTCATCTGTAGTCGTTGCATGCTGTGCAGCTAACTCTTGTACTCGCTGCTCTGAAATCCGTTTCATTCCTTGTCGAGAATCGTACTCATAGAAAGGCACCTTTTCGAGTGCGAGTTTACACAGTTTTAAAAACATCAGAGCATAGCTTACAGATCTTGGCTCTGGCTTTACAACCAAACCTTTAATATCACCACGTTTGTAACGCAACAAACCTTCATTAAAAGGCAAGTAAGTTCCTGATAGACATGCATCATATAATTCTAATGGAGTGTAGTTTGCTAAACTATCTCGAAATAAACGTGATAACATTATTGCTATTTCATCAGAGTTTGCTCCGCTAATTTGATGATCTGCTGCATAACGAAATGATAAGGTGGACGCAGAGAAATCCACATCGCCATGACCGTCATCATTGGTTTTTACCTCACCACGTAAACCACTACACCACGCAGGAATTTTATTTGATGTTTGAATAATTAATGAAAAAGGACAATCAGCGCCAAATAACCCAATTGGCAAACCGGCTTTAACAAATGTTGCCGGACTATAGCGATAATGTGATTTTCTATTAACATTAACATCCGGACGATGTTTTACAAGCCTAGCAGCAGATATACTTTCTCGTTTGTCTAAAATTAACATTTCACGTTCAATCGCTGTTACGACATCTGTACAATCTGCACCGATAGCGCGTATCCAAAATCCTCTCTCATAATTTAATAACATTGGATCGATATATGTAGCCACTGCTACATTTGCGGTGTCTCCAGCAGCAGATTGTAGTACCTGAATCATATTACTATTTGCAGATAACTCTGGTCGCATTAAATACTTTTCCAAAGGCGTTCGCCCCAGCGCATCATAAACGCCAGCATCTGCGCCGCCAGCAATTAACCTTTTTAACATGATAGGCTCATTGTGTTCTACTAAATGATGCAAAGCTGTATCGCCAACACGATTGGTAGAGTTAGGTCTTACTCCATTATCTAATAGCCATTGAATAATATCACTATTGGGCTGACCTAAAGGATGACATGCAAAATGTAATGCAGTATTACCGTTTTTATCAAAAACATTTGTTACGATTGTCTTTCCTGATTGTTGAACTTTTTCAATAACAAATTGAAAAAGCTTGCTATCTCCCATTAAACATAACAAGAGTAATGGGTAGCGTCCTTCTGTGTCCGGCGCATTGAAATCCACCAGACCCTTTCTTATTAAATATTTAATTCTTTTATACTTTTTTTCTGCGATCGCTTCAAGAAAAATAGCTTGAATCTCTTTACCCGCACGTTCAGCTAGTTTTGTCATCAAGTTTATATTTTTTGGCCAATGCTCTAGACAAACTTGCAACGCTGTCAAATACATATCATGCTGCTTCGCAGAAATATCTATTTTTCCTGACTCAAGTAATATACTGACTAGTCTAGGTGAGTGTAAGCGAATTGCACGATGTAAAGCGGGACTCCTATCGATTTGATCCCATTCATTTGGATTTGCTCCCATTGCTAAAATGTTCTTTAACTGTTGTCTTAATTTACGTTTTTCATATTCATCACGACTATTCGCATAAGCATTGAGAATATGATGAACAATCAATTCATTTGAGAATTCTTCATACCTAGTATTGAGAACCTTTTCTGTAGAAATACTATCTGCTTGACGAAGTGTTGGAATATTTCCTATAAATTCTGCAATTTGTTCTGGTGAATAGGCTTCTTGATCGCGCGTGACTGCACCCTGCATAAATGGATTTCCTCTTTCATAATAATTATTTTTATAGTGCATGCTTATGAAAACATATTAAGAATAGACTGTGACGTCAAAATATGATTTATCGCAAGCGAAATTCGGCGCGATATTATCATCAATAGAAATTATAAGTCACGATTGTTTTATTTATTATTCTTGAAATTTATTTCTATACGAATGTAGCGACAATATACTGACTGAGCTCACTCAGAAGAACTTGTTGCTCTCCTGTCGCCTGTTCTTGTAAATCATCAATGCGTTGCAAAGCTTGCTGCGGCGTTAAACGTGGTAGGCCTTTATAATCAACAATAATGTTATTGTCATTTTGATTAATCAAACGTTGCCAATAATTTTGATAATCTTCTTGCATATTTGACGTTAATGTTTCTGGGAAATTGCGTGCAATAATACGTGTAGCTAAAGTCCTCAAGCTATCTTTTGAAAATTTTTCGACGACACTATCTTTTTCTGTAATTGGCGCCGCATGAAATTGCTGGCATAACTTTTGTTCGTAATCATTTAAAAAACCATTTTGATAAAGCGCTGCTTCTGAATCAAGATCTGGAATGTTTGGGTAGGTGAAATTAGTATGATATTCGATAAGTTTATTAAATATTGCTGAATTAGCATTTAACCACTGCAGATTTTCTTGCATAATCCGTTGCCGCTCAGGCGTTAAATATTGCATATAATGATTTTTCGCAGGCAAAATAAAGTTTGGCTCACCAAGCTTTTTGTTGATCGTCCAAACTGAACTAGTAACATCTTCTAACGTTGTTTTTTGCAACTTCTCTAGATCTAGTCGTAACCAAATTAATTGATTTTTATATTGTCGATGCCAACCTAAACAAAGTACAGGAGCTTGATAAAACTGAGCGGCGCCAAAGTTACCGCTCAACATCATACCGTGATAATGCAAACCTTGTTGACTACGCATTGCTACTGGCAATTGCGCAATGCGTTGTTGATCAACTAATTTATCAAAATAACCTAATGCGTATTGCCATACCTCTGGTTTACTCGCTAAGCACTTGGCTAGACCAACGGTTGCGTCAACATCCACCATGGCATCATGCGCAGCACCGTGCATTAAATTATTGGCATTCGCGACATGCTCTAACTTTAATGTGGTTTTGCCATCTAGTTTTGGCCACGTTAACACATCTTTTTGAAATAAATGATATAGTAAGGTTAGTGGATAAATATCCATACGCGAACAATTTTGCGCATATTGATGAGTGTATGGTGTTAGTAAATTCCGATAAAATGAAAAACGTAAGAACTCATCATCAAAGCCAAGAGTGTTATAGCCAACACTAATTGTTCCTGGCTGATTCAGCATGGCATGAATGGCTTGCATAGAGCTATATTCTGTTAGACCATCGGCTAAATCACTAATGCGAATGCCATGCGTTAAAAAAGCTTCTGGTGTCGGTACCACATCACGATTTAATCGAATTTTATATTCGACGCGTTCAATTTCTTTAAAGTCTAAAGAAGTACGAATTGCAGCAAATTGAATGACTTGATCGAAAGCTTTGTTTAAGCCTGTAGTCTCCAGATCATAGAAGAGGTAAGTTTTGTTCAAGATAGCCACCTAATTTATTATTTTTGGTATTATACTATCTTATATTTTAACTAAGCAAACTCTGTATTTATCTCTTGCGATTTAATCTCACAGTACCCCTCTGAGGATGTTGTTCTCCATTTCCAGCTAAAGTTCTCCTGACTCCGTCAAACTTATCACCAAGCCACTGCAGAGTACTCGTTACCCTTGAACCACCTTGAAATGCTTGATAAGCCGTTGCACATTTATGAACGGCAGAAGTGGTTTGATATATACTCTCAAACTTAGCTGCAAGCTGGTCTGCTTGAACGCTTTTTATTCTGTACAGATAATAAATATCATTGACCATAGTTGTCCAATATAAAATCGTGATTTCTGTAACACGAGCAATATGCAGTGCTTGCATAAATCTACTCATGCTTTTATCAAATGTTATAAATTGCATAGTCTCTTCTGGCAGAGAATCATAACGATATACAGCTTGCGAATAAATTTCACTCCAAATAATCCCCCTATGTTCGCTATCACGCAAGACGGCAGCATCACGTTGCGCTGCAAGTTCATCTAACTCAGGCACTCTTTCTTTGACTCGTGCATATTCTGTTGTTAACACTCGTAGAATATCATCAAAACAACTGAGATCTTGTTCTGGATCGTTTAAATAATTGCAAGCCAGTTCAGGTTGCAGCGTCATCGCAATAAATAAAGCCATTCTATATTGATTATCCAAAGCGATTTCCACATTCTCGCGTAGCAAGCTAAAGCTAATCATTCGACAAAGTATTGATAAATATTCATCTCTATTATCACCACAATATTTATAAAAATCATCGAGCAATAGAAGCAGTTGTCGGTTCAGCTTAGTCTTTTCTCTGATTTGCTCAGCATGTTGTGAGTCGAAGGTGAAAATATCATTAAAAGATACTTCAACTTGAAATAATGATAATGCGATATGTTCTCCAAAATTGTGCCTTGCTAAAAACGCGTTAAGATCGGATAGATACTCAATATATCTTACTTGCCCATACGGCGTGCGTATGGCACGACCACCCGCTTGATTTTTAGCATCATAACTTCTGCTTGTTCTTGCAATAAAGTGAATCAACGGTAGCAGCTCTTCTACATCACTCTCTATAAACCTTTCTTGTCCTAATAAAACACTCAAGCGGCGATAGTCAATTTTGGGGTTAGGAACTTCGAGCATATTACCAATAGGTTCATGAGAATAACCGGTTAGTTCCGCAGGCGTAGCAAACAACAGCATCGATGTGCCACTCTCGAATTCATCTCTTGAGCATGTAATCAAACCATTTAAGTATGGACATAGTTGAAATCTAGAAAAACTTAAGCTTCCAGCGAAACTTGATACTTCGTTTTTATGTTGCTTCACCCAACCACACCATACGCCAGCCATCTCTGAATTTCGTAAACGCTCAGCAATAAATATTTTTGCCGCATCGTCAGTTAGCAATTGCTCATCAACACCAGCACAAAGCTTTACTAAATCAACTGCCTCTTTTAGATTATTAGCTTTAGCGATGTCCAACAAACTATAATTATAGTCAGCCAACTTATTCTGCAAACCAATTATTTCAGATAACTCTTTTGGTGAACCTGATTTTGACAATATAAACTCTAAATACAATGCCAATAAATAGTTTAGTAATATTGATAGCTGCATTGCCTGAAAGTCATATAGTACTAGAGGCTGTATTCCTATATTACCTACAAAATTTTCCAGATAGACATTATCTCTAAGTCTAACTCGAGATTCTGTATTTTGTTGTTGCGCACGCTCTAAACCTTGTACTTCATGTGTATCTAATGGTATTTCCCCACACAACTTTTTATTTAATAAAGCAACTCTTTCCTGACGCTTGGCATTGATGCGTTGCAATAAGGCGGCTTGTTCTTGTCGCTCCCCAGTTTCTCTTGCTTTAACCAATAGATTGAAATAATAACAAATCCTATCTCTATATTGTTCTGGTAAATCACTACCAAATACCAAGCCTTGCGATAGCTCATATAGCGATGGTACGACGGCTCTACCATTAACAACTTGCACCATATTTAAGTGGCAATTCGCAACAAAATAATCAACCACAAAACATTTAGCATATTCATCATCATCTAAAGCCACTTCTTCTCTGCATGCAGCAGAAGCAAAATTACTTTCTATATTAACAACCTTGACCATACCGCGGCGCATCATTGCTTGTGTACCAAGCTTATATAAAGAATCAGGACCAAACGCTCTATTTGCAACATCATTGATGGTGCCACTCATGCCAATGCGGTGAGGCAGAATATCCAATAATCTCTGATTTAATAATCGTCGCGTAACAGCATCAATGCGCTGATAGTGTTGATTGTTAGGATCATATAAAAAACGATAGGCTTCTTTGTGCACTTCATCAGCAATAGCTAATGTCGTAAAAATTTCTTGTAAACGCACCTTGATATCATTTTTTGTTATTTTAGCTCCACGTCTATTAACAGCAAAAAGACCAAACTGTGCTTGTACGGCTATTGCGACTTTTCCTTCTAAGCTTGCTAGATATTCTATATAACTAGCAAATCCTTCAGGCGAAAATACTGGCACGTGACCTAACAAGAGATCTTCTGCCTGCCCATTACTTTTAGTATTTCCTGTGAGCGCCAAGCCCATAAATCCTGCTAATTGATGACTCGCTTCAATCAAAGTTATATTTGGTTGCAGTGCATATTCTTCTACTAAAATTCGAGCAGCATCAACACCCTCAACTTGAGCTAACTGAGCAAGCTGTTGCTGTAACCACTTACAAACTTCATTAACAAGCTGTACACTACTCTGCACCGCTTGTGCATAGATATTCTTTTGATTAAGTTGTTTCTTAACATTAATTGCGTCTGGAATTGTTGAAAAGAAATCGTTTAGAAACAAATAGATTTCATAGTGACAGGTATCATCTTTAGGGTTTTTCTGCAAAAGCTCTTGCAGACGCTGTGTTGCAGGCTTTAGAAGCATCTCAATTTGACGCTGCATTTCAACTTCAGTATTGGTGTTACCTAATCCGCCAGAATTGGCAAGCAGCAATGCTGCCTCAGTAGAGTTGAGGCATGCCATTCGTACTAGCAAATTCCGTACCGCAACATAATTTACTTTTCTTGTCCGTGCATTAGTATTACGAAATATTAAAATATTTCGCAACATCACAGCATCTATTTTAGTAACATTAATTTTATCTCCCGTCACGCAGCCCTTCATAGAGTTAGGCATATTTACATCTTGGTCATAGCGTATATTTATATTTGCCGATGCATTTCCTGCTCTTCCAATAGCCGCAATCAATCCTTGCTCTAGCGAATCTTGATTAGCGCTCTCTCTTAATGTTTCAAATATTTGTAACAAATTACGTAATGCCGTGATGGCTTGCATGCCTGTATTTCTAAGTAAGTTTTTTTGTCCTTCCACAAGAAGATAAATACGTTTCGCATCAATAGATTCTTTATATGTTTTTAATAAACTTGTTCCACCTAAATCATATAAACAATTTATGATGATAAATGGATGTAAACTGTGTGAACGGCAAAACGCAAGCATTCGCTCTTGTAGTCCCTGCATTAAAAAATTATAGAGGCCTTCTGCTTCTCTGAGCGCACGTTGCGTAATATTTGTAAAAGCATCAATAGTAGCCGCATTTGGCATTTGAGCTTTATTCGTGACGGCTGTTGCTGTAAATCCTGTTGCTAATCCTTGCCTAGTAACGGTCTTAACCGTTACATTAGCAACTGCTGCATCAGGTGCTAAGCAATAAGCGGGTGATAAATCTAATTGCCTTGTTTGAATAAGTTGTCGTATCCAAACCAATAATACATAGGTTAGATACGTTTTGCCGCCACCGACACTTAGGTTAATCGTTGCTGCATGGCTATTCCTTAATGATCTATTTCTATTAACAGCTTCAATGAAAGCAGCAAAACGCATGAATATAGCCGCTTGATAGTCACGCAAACGTGTCACAGGCATTCTTAAACTAGGAATTAACATTACACCGTTCGCAACGGTCATGTTCAGAACAAAAGGTTCTTGTGTTTGTGATTGTTCTAGACTTTGCACCCATGTTTGACCTGCTGCTGAAGAAAGGACTAGATCACTCTGAGCTTGTACCCATTGTTTATAAGCACGTTTGCGTTCAGCTACACCCTGGACTCGAGATTCATATTCAACACCGCTATCTACATTTTGTAAGTGCGTATAGCCTGGGTATTCAGGATGATAACGCATTAATCCTATACGTGAATCTGCAGGCAAGCCACTGCCACTGTAAAATAGCGCATAGACACCATCTTGTTTCAAGCGAAGTCGGTAATCTTCAAGATAATCATATTCAGCACTAGTCTCTGTTAAGCGTTTAAAACCTACTCCCAGCTCATCTTTAATGGGTAAAGTGACGTCTTGGTCTTTATAAGTAAAAGTTATACGATCCCGTTGAATTCTTTTAATGACGCCATCTCCGTAAATAATATCAAAGTTACTCGTGCCACGAATCACATCATCTTTGACAGCTCCGGAAGAAGACTTATAGGGCACTAATACATGTTCAAACTCACCACTAGGAATAAAAATGTTTTCCCCATCGAGATTAATATTCAAACCAAATGGAAAGCGCACCTGAACATTATATAAAGTTGGCGTTGTGCCATAGCGAGACATTTCATTATCGGTAGGCGCAAAACCATTTTTACGCTCAATGTAGATTTGTGCAACAACAAGCTGCTCATTGACAACAAAGACAGCATTTAATATCTGAGCATTCACACACTGTCTTTGAATACTTTGGATGGCGTCCTGGATTTGTCGACCCAAAACATCATATAGCGTTTGTTGACCAGCAATGGACTGGTGCGTCAATACGAAAGGAAATAAACCTTTATGAAACATTAACTTACCCTTCTATCCTAGATGGATATCGTTGCATTTGGGTGATTTTAACACGCACAACCATTCTGCGCAATTTCTAACCTAATATTAATTATTTCTATTCGTGACAATTTGTATAGATTTTGCGTATAATTGGCAATTTTTTACACTACAGGAATGCTTACATGTCCGCACCTGCAAATAAATCGGCGAAAAAAATCGGCTTTGCCAGCCTTGGCTGCCCCAAAGCGCTAGTTGATTCTGAACGCATCATCACGCGCCTACGTTCTGAAGGTTATGAATTGGTACCGACTTATGACGATGCTAATTTGGTGATTGTGAATACCTGTGGTTTTATCGAATCTGCCGTCACTGAATCCTTAGATAGTATTCAAGAAGCAATGGACACCAATGGCAAGGTGATAGTGACCGGTTGTCTTGGTGCTAAGAAAGAAGTGATCACTGAAAAATTTCCAAATGTATTATCTGTATCGGGTCCACAAGCCTATGAAGATGTGATGCAAGCAGTTCATCAACACCTACCACCAGAGCACGATCCGTTTACTGATTTGATTCCGCCGCAAGGCATTAAACTTACTCCGCGCCATTATGCGTATTTAAAAATTTCTGAAGGCTGTAATCATAAATGTACTTTTTGTATTATCCCTAGCATGCGCGGTAAATTGGTTAGCCGTAATATTCGTGATGTAATGTTAGAAGCTGAAAAATTAGCGGCTGCAGGTGTAAAAGAATTATTAGTTATTTCGCAAGATACCAGTGCATATGGTATCGATACCAAATATGCGGCAGGTGAATGGCGTGGTCGAGAATACAAAACACAATTTCATGATTTAGTAGCAGCATTGGGCGAACTCGGTATTTGGGTGCGGCTACATTATGTTTATCCATATCCGCATGTTGATGACATTATTCATTACATGGCTGAAGGTAAGATTCTGCCGTATTTAGATATTCCGTTTCAACATGCGAGTAAACGTGTATTGAAAGCCATGAAGCGCCCGGCAAATTCGCAAAACAACTTAGAACGCATTCAAGCATGGCGTAAGGTTTGTCCTGACTTAACCATTCGTAGTACTTTCATTGTTGGTTTCCCGGGTGAAACTGAAGCAGAATTTAATGAGTTATTAGCATTCTTAGAAGAAGCACAATTAGATCGTGTCGGTTGTTTTAAATATTCTCCAGTAGAAGGTGCTGTTGCAAATACCTTAGCTGATGCGATTCCTGAAGAAGTGCAAGAAGAACGTTATGCCCGCTTCATGGAAACACAAGCAAAAATTAGTGCCGCAAAAATGCAAGCGAAGATCGGTAAGCGCATGACAGTATTAATCGACGGCCATGATGAAGAAGGTCTAATTGCACGCAGCAGTGCTGATGCGCCTGAAATCGATGGTATCGTGTATATTGATAGCGATAAAGAATTAAAGATCGGCGATTTTATTGATGTCGAAATCACAAATGCTGATGAATATGATTTGTGGGGTTCAGAAATATAGAAAGAATACTTGCTCAATATACTCAAATAATTAATAAAACCATTTGATAAATGAGAGCTCGACCAGCTAATAAATTTACACCTTGCAGCTTTAACTTTCTAGCGCTTGAACCTGTTAAGATAAAACGTAGATTCCGAGCTTCATATAAGTCGATGAACTTCATTTAAAATGGCTGGTACCTTTTGAACTTCATCCAGAATAACCCTGCCTTCATAACCTGCTGGAATTCCTTCACTGAGACGAGTTGGCCAAGCAGAAAACTCCGTATATGTATCATCATTCAATAAATCAAAATACAAGGCATCTTTGAAATGCTGTTTTAGCCAAGATGTTTTGCCTGTACCACGAGGTCCAAACATAAATACACTATGCTTAGATCGGGGGGCTCTATATTGAATTAAACGTCTAAACATTATTAGTTCCTTACCTTTGCGAGAAATATACACCAGAATCATCAAAAATCGAGATTAGCGCTCTCGATTTGTGAAAAAACCCCGGAAAACTCTATCTTTCAACAACTTAAACATAAACAGCAAGGCCAAAATAGCTGTATTTCTGCCTAATTAAACCTTTAAATCAGTACAAAATCCGGTAAACTCCCCTTCTCACACTATTTTCATGAATTTATTAACGAAAGATAGCGATGCTAACAGTCAAACAACCAGAAAATCCGGGTGATATGGTGCAATGGGGTGAACTTTATGGTTCAGCCGCCAGTCTTGCATTAAGTCAAGCTATTGCCAATGCAAACAATCAATTATTTGTGATCATTACACCCGATAGTTTATCGGCACAGCGTTTAGAACATGAATTACGTTTCTTCTTAGAAAATTATGAACAGCACCCTATTTTGCATTTTCCAGATTGGGAAACCTTGCCTTACGATCATTTTTCTCCACATCAAGATATTGCCTCTGAACGGCTAAGCACATTATCGCGTTTAAGTAGTTTGCAACATGGTATTTTATTGTTACCGGTAAACTCGATTTTACACCGCTTACCACCTCATACTTTTATTGATGCCCATAGCTTCGTCCTTGATTGTGGTCAGCGTATTAATAGTGAAAAATTACGCCAGCGCTTACAACGCTGTGGTTATCACTGTGTTTCACAAGTCATGGAACATGGTGAATTTGCCATGCGCGGTTCAATTATTGATATTTTCCCGATGGGGGCAGAACAACCATTTCGCCTTGATCTATTTGATGACGAAATTGAAACGATACGCCTATTTGATGTTGACGATCAACTTTCCACAGAGAAGGTTACCAGCATTCATTTATTGCCAGGCTGTGAATACCCTTTTACACCAGAGGCTATTTCATTATTTCGTCAACAATGGCGTGAAAGCTTTTCAGGCAATCCAATGCAATGCCCAATGTATCAAGATATTAGTGAAGGATTAAGTTCTGCGGGGATTGAGTATTACTTACCGTTATTTTTTACTGAGATGGCAAATCTTTTTTCTTATTTGCCAAGCAATAGTACTGTGGTTCAAGTCGGTGATATTGATGCAGCTATACAGCAATTTCAACAACAATATCAGCATCGCTATGAACAATTACAGTATAATATTGAACGACCTATCTTAGCTCCGGAAAAAATCTTTCTGAGTGCCCATGAATACACTGATGCGTTACGTCATTATGCTCGCATTAATATTAAACATGGTAAGATCAATGACAAAGCTAACCGCATCAACTATGCAACAGCAAACATTCCAACACTCACAATTGAACACCGTGCAGCAGAACCTTTGCACAAATTTATTGAATATAAAGAACAGAATTCACAATTACGTATTTTATTTTGTACGGAATCTGCGGGGCGTCGTGAAGCGTTATTGGTTCTGCTTAATAAAGCCAACCATCATCCTCGTAACTATGATTCTTGGCATGAGTTTATGGCAAACACTGAAAAACTTGGCATTATTATCGGTAGTTTAGAACAAGGTCTATATTTACCTGAACAGAATATTTTAGTTTTGACGGAAGATGCATTGTTTGGTGAGCAAGTTTTACAACGACGTCGACGTTCTAAACATAAACAAAAGGCCTATGACCCTGATAGCATGATTCGCAACCTTGCTGAATTAGAAATTGGTAGTCCGATTGTGCATATCGAACATGGTGTTGGCCGCTATTTAGGTCTACAAATAATTAGTTTAGGTGATATCAGTAGAGAATTTTTAAGCTTAGAATATGCTAACGATGATAAACTTTATGTTCCCGTAACAGATTTACATTTAATTGGCCGCTACAGTGGTAGCGATCCGGAGAATGCTCCCCTGCATCGTCTTGGTAGTGAACAGTGGCAAAAAGCCAAACGTAAAGCGGCAGAAAAAATTCGTGATGTTGCCGCAGAACTCTTAGAAATTTATGCAAAACGCGCCGCACAAAAAGGCATTAAACATGAGTTACCAGAAGAAGCTTATCAGAATTTTGCGAGCTCATTTCCATTTGAAGAAACCCCCGATCAAGAACAGGCGATCAATGCTGTAATTGATGATATGCAAACTACCAATAAAATGGATCGTTTGGTTTGCGGTGATGTGGGTTTTGGTAAAACTGAAGTTGCCATGCGAGCAGCTTTCGTCGCAGTATATAATAATAAGCAGGTTGGTATTTTAGTGCCAACAACGCTGTTAGCACAACAGCATTACGATAATTTTTGTGACCGCTTTGCTGATTGGCCAGTACGTATTGCATTATTATCGCGATTTAAAACTAAAAAAGAACAACTGCAAGTCTTAGATGACCTCAACAATAATAAGGTTGATATTGTTATTGGAACCCATCGCCTGTTACAAAAAGATATTAAATTTCATAATATCGGTTTACTTATTGTTGATGAAGAACATCGTTTTGGTGTCCGTCATAAAGATCAAATTAAAGCGATACAAGCTGATGTGGATTTATTAACCCTAACTGCAACCCCCATTCCGCGTACATTAAACATGGCCTTTAGCGGTATTCGTGAATTATCGATTATTGCTACACCACCGGCGCGACGTTTAGCAATTAAGACCTTTGTGCAACAGCGTCAAGACCACATTATTGTTGAAGCCCTTCAACGGGAATTACAACGTGGTGGCCAAGTTTATTTCTTACATAATAATGTTGCGACCATCGAAAAAACAGCAGATGAAATAAGTCGACTCATTCCTGAAGCTCGCGTTACCTTTGCCCATGGCCAAATGCGTGAACGTGAATTAGAACATGTCATGGCGGATTTCTATCATAATCGTTTTAATGTTTTAGTCTGCACCACGATTGTTGAAAGTGGTATTGACGTCCCCACTGCTAATACTATTATTATCGACCGAGCTGATAAACTTGGTTTAGCGCAATTACATCAATTACGTGGTCGTGTTGGCCGTTCGCACCACCAAGCTTATGCCTATTTATTAATTCCTGGTCCAAAAAGTATTAGTAAGGATGCTACGAAACGACTCGAAGCCATTTCTTCTTTAGAAGATTTAGGCGCAGGATTCACCCTGGCATCACATGACTTAGAAATTCGTGGTGCCGGTGAGTTACTCGGTGATGAACAAAGTGGTCATATGCAAGCAATTGGTTTTGATTTATATATGGATCTATTGGATCGTGCAGTTAAAACGTTAAAGAAAGGTGAAAAGTTAGATCTAGAGCTAACCAACAGCTCGAATGCAGGTATAGAAATAGATTTACAAATGACAGCACTTATTCCTGATGACTATCTTGGTGATGTCCACCAACGTTTAATTCTTTATAAGCGTATTGCCAATCTTAAATCTGTTGCGGAGCTTGATGAGTTACAAGTTGAAATGATTGATCGCTTTGGTTTATTACCACAAGCGATTCAGAATTTATTTGCGATTAGCGAAGTGAAAATACAAGCAACATCATTAGGTATTTGTAAAATAGAAGCGAGCTCTAAAGGCGGTAAGATTACCTTTGTTGATAAACCGAATGTTGACCCTGTCGCTTTAATTCAATTAATACAAAGTAAGCCCAGAGAGTTTAAACTTAGTGGTAATAATCAATTACGCTTTTTGCATATAAGTGACAATGCTGATATACGTATCAACATTGTCAAAGACGTTGTGAAATTATTATCGAAGTTGGCTTTGCCGATCTAAACTTAGCGTAAAAATTACCAGCGAATGTTTTTAAGCATCATGCTCTTCAGCAACAGCATAGATTCCTGGTGCATTCCGCAACGTTTCTTCATAATCGAGACCATAACCAAAAACATATCTATCGGGTAAATTCACACCTGTAAAATCAGCTTTTTCTAAACCATTTTCATCGCGTTTGTGATCTTTATCTGCAAGCACAGCGGTGTAAACTTTACTAGCGCCTTGAGTATGGCAGTAATCAACAATCGCTCCAAAGGTTAAACCACCATCTAAAATATCATCAACAATTAAGATAGTACGGCCTTCAATTGGAATGCGTGGTTCAACTCGCCAATGCAAATCACCAGGACGAATACCGCCTTGATAACGAGAGGCATGCACATAATCAATTTCTAAAGGAAAGTTTAAGCGTAACGCTAATTCAGAAGTAACAAACATACCGCCAGTCATTACACATAATAGTAATGGGTGTTCATCCCCCATTATTTCAGCGATTTCTGTCGCCATGCGGTCAATTTCACGCTGCAATGCCTGCTGATCAAACAAACAATCAGCCTTGGCAAGAATATCTTTAACTTTGGTACTATCTATCATTGGTCTTTCCCCCCCAGAAAAGTTTGTCGTAAGTCTTAATATATAGTCAATTAAGCTGTCATGCTCCTAACTCGGCAAAATCTCCAGCTTTAGCAATATGCAATGTTGATGTTGGAAATGCACATTCAGCATCATTATCATCAATAATTTTTAATATTTTCAAATAGACATCTTGTTGAATTTCTTGATACTGCACCCATGCAGTGGTTTTTGTAAAAGTATAAACTAACAAGGTCAATGAAGATGGTGCAAAATCAATAAGCTTCACAAATAATGTTTGTCGAGTATCAATATCGGGATGTTCACGCAGCATCGTTTCAATATCATGCGTTATTTTTTCAACAACATGCCAATCATCATAACGAACACCTACCGTTGTTTTAATTCTACGATTTTGCATCCGTGATGGATTTTCTACTGAAATAGTTAAAAAAGCAGAGTTAGGCACAAATAACGGCCGCTTATCAAAAGTCCGGATACGTGTTATTCGCCAGCCAATTTGTTCTACTGTACCTTCAATATTTCGATCTGGAGAGCGAATCCAATCTCCAACACGAAATGGTTTATCAATGGCAATAACAAAACCACCAAAGAAATTAGCTAGTAAATCTTTAGCAGCAAAACCAACGGCTAAACCACCAACACCACCAAACGCGACAATACCTGAGGTTTTAAT
This sequence comes from Gammaproteobacteria bacterium, assembly GCA_021773175.1. Lineage (GTDB taxonomy): Bacteria > Pseudomonadota > Gammaproteobacteria > JAJFKO01 > JAJFKO01 > JAJFKO01. Next base: position 7,852 of record JAJFKO010000010.1, on the reverse strand, counting down.
ACCAATACTTTGTAATAAAACTAATGCGCCAATAGCAAGAACCGTAATACGCGAAATCTTGCTGATTGCATGTACTGTTGTCACATCATATTTTGCTGCCATACGCGGTTCAGAAAAGTACTCTTCAGCAAAACGAACAAGACGCAATAAAAACCAAATAAACGCAACAATAATACCAATCATGCGCAGTGGCGCCACAAATTGGAAAACAGTCTGATTGCTAACAACATTTTGGAATATATCCGCGATATAGCAAAGTCCCACCACCCAAATCAATAATTGACAAGGCAGGTCAAGCGCGCGAACAATGATTTTATCCCAATGCCGATTCTTTGTGCTTTTATGTAGACGCTTATGAATTGAACTTAACGTTATGGCAACTGTAGCGCTAATAATAATAGTAATGCCTAAGAAAATAGCCACTTCAACGACCCAACCATTACCATTTAACTGTTGGTTCATCACTTGCATAAAATGTGCGTACTGTTGTTTGAATGCATACAATTTCATGAGGTAACACCTTCCCCTAATTGTTGGAGCTGTTCTTGCGTTGCTAAATAGCGAGGATGATTGCGTAACTCGCTAACGTTATATTGCGTATTTAGTGCAAGCATTGCTTGTAAACGTTGTTGACTTGCCGTTGATAATGCCATTTGCATATTGTCCAAAACGTTAATAACCGCATCACGGTCATTGCAGAGTAAGACCATGTCACAACCAGCTGCAAGTGCAACATCAACTCGCTCACAAGGATCAGCATATAATGCTTTAGCACCTTGCATAGTTAAATCATCACTGAAAATTGCACCAGTAAAATGTAATTCTTGTCGTAGTATTTGTTGTAACCAAATTGTTGAGAAACCTGCGGGTAATTTATCAACTTGTTCATACACAATATGAGCAGGCATAATAGCAGCTAAAGCATTCATTGCTATTAACCGTTTAAAAGGTTCTAAATCTAGTTGTTGAATAGTTTGTATGTCACGCTCATCAACAGGCATTGTCACATGTGAATCAAGAGCAACGGAGCCATGACCAGGAAAATGTTTGCCAGTTGCCGCCATACCCGCTTGCTGTAAACCTTTTATAAAGACGCTGACCAATTGAATTATATCATCTGCGTTGCTAGCAAAAGCACGATTACCAATAACATCACTAATACCTAGATTTAAATCTAAAACCGGCGTAAAAGAAATGTCGACACCCACCGCTAATACTTCTGCAGCTAATAACCAAGCACAGTTTTCACTTAATGTTAACGCTTGCTCTTTATCATGCTTATAAAGTTCTCCAAGCTGACCCATGGCAGGAATCTTGGTAAAACCTGTTTGAAATCGTTGTACACGCCCGCCTTCTTGATCAACTGCAATCAACAAGGGCTTGTTAACCGCTTGACGAATTGCTTGCGTTAATTCGGTGACTTGTGTAATTGACTCATAGTTACGAGCAAAAAGAATAACTCCCCCAACCATAGGATGCGCGAGTAATTCTTTTTCTTCTGTTGTTAATGTTAGACCCTGAAGATCTAACATGAGAGGACCGCTAAGCATTAACGTTTATCCTTATCACCCGTTGAACTTGCCATTCCTGTTGGGAAATGACTAACATTATTTTTCTTGTCGCCTTTGTCATGGACTTTGGCAACGCCTTCTTTTTCAACTTCGTCAATTCGAATAATAGAATGCGCTGGAATATAAAAACGCGTGACGCCACTAAACTCTGCTTTCAAACGCTCTACCGAAGGATCAACCACAACTGAACCGCTATCACCAAAAACTAAATCTTCAACTTCGATAAAACTAAACATTTCACTTTCAGAAACACCACGACAATAAATTTCATAAACGTTCTCTTCGTTGTAAAAGATAATACGAAAGATATTTTCTTTACTTGGAGTATTAGTCATATTGCTCCCTTCTTGATCGGACTATCGCAAGTCCTCAAATTTACAAAGCGGCTATTATAACAAGTTATTGCTAAAATTTGCATCAATCTTGCAAATAAACTTCCGTTCCAATATTAACCAGACCAAATAACTCAATGATGTCGGCATTTCGCATACGAATGCAGCCTTTTGAACCAGGTTGTCCAATAGGCGTCGAATCTGGAGTACCGTGAATATAGATAAACCGCTCAAAGGTGTCTACATTGCCTAAACGGTTTTTACCCACTTCTAAGCCCTGTAACCATAAAATTCGCGTTAAAATCCAATCACGTTCAGAGTATTTATTGCACAGCTCTTCTGTATATAACTCGCCAGTAGGTTTACGATGTCGAAATACTGTATTTATTGGCATTTCTTTGCCGATTTTTGCGCAAATACAATGACGACCGCGTGGTGTTTTGCCAGAACCTTGTTCCTCACCAATACCATTAGCACCGCTGGAAATACTATAGACTTTGTAAGCTTGCTCGTTTTGCAGCAAGGATAACTGCTGTTTATTCAAATCAATCAGTAACTTATATATCACAAACCCTACCCTTCTTGCGCAAAATTGATAATAAACATCGCATAATCGTAAAAAATTTGCAAATGCCCGCTTTTGACCCTATATTACGCTCGTCAATTAATTAACAATACAACATTTTGTAGGAGAAAGACGATGACACAACTATTAAAAGTAATTCTTGGGGTCGCTTTTACAACCGCTTTCTTAGGTTTTGCTACTGCGAATGCCGCAAGCTTAAATACCACAAATTACACGAATGCTCCATCTACTGTTAAAATTCTTTCAGGTAAACACGCCGGCTTATGCCCAGGACAACTTGGTATGGCAAACACCTTTACTCCAGCAGAGCAAAATGGCACACCAGGTGTGAGTAATGCTCCATGGGCTTTGATTGCTGGTTTATGCGCAGGTTCTGGTACAACATGTAAAGCCGCAGTTTATGATAATGAAACATGTACTGGTACACCGGTTGCAACTGTTGAGCTAACCATTGCCGGTCCTAACATGGGTGACGTTGCTGCTACGGATAGTAGTTCTACCGTTATCGTTACTGGTAGCAAAGATACAATGACATTAAAACCAGTAAGCTCTAAATAACTATTTAAGTCCGGTTCAATTAAAAATCATTCCAAACCTCAGGTGGATTTATACTAAATTCATCTGAGGTTTTTTCATATAAGCTTGTCAAAATCAAATAAAATCATAAGTCAGCTGACCACCAACAATATTACCACTACTTCTAACCACGCCATTAAGTGATGACACTTGCGCAGAAATTTTTTGTGGTGGCGGAGCCACTTTAGCTTTTTGTACAAACAAGTGAGTCCAACCTAAATCTAAACCTAATTGTTTTGTCGCTTGGAAATGCACGCCAAAGGCAATGACATAACGATTACCATCTGGTAATTGTAAGGTGCGCAAACGATTAATCGTTGGGGTTTCATCATAGCCAATACCCATCTTAAATAACCACTGCAATACTGGATGATAGTGAATGCCAAGTGCAACATTCCAGGTATTGCGAAAACCTTCATGAATTTTAGCGGAAACAGTATTATCGGCAGCAAACGTTGTAGAGTTAATTGCGGCAACATTCTTTAAAACCAAGTTAGATTGTTTATCCCACTGCGTATAAAAAACAGATGCCATCATCGACCAGACTTTATTAAAGTCATGGTAAACACTTAGCGTTGTTGTTGGCGGCGTGAGAATCGTTGTTTCTAAGTTTGTTGACGTTTGCGAGCCTCCGACAAAACCATTTGCAAGTGGTCCACGAAAACGACTATCTCCTCGCAAATGCTCAACAATTTGGGAACGATAATTTAAACCGACTCGGGTATGAGGGGTAAACATCACTAACATTCCTAAGTGATACCCATAACCCCAAGCCTTGGCATCATTACGACTTGCTGTATCAAAAGAAGGATCAAACAAAACGCCAAAAGAATTAAACTCGCCGGTCATGTACTGTGCATCAAAACCTCCGCCAATCGCAATATTTTTACTAACTTGATAGGCAACAGATGGACTAACATCAATGGTCTTCAATTTAGTTTCGGTTGCGATATAACGTAATACGGTACTTTTGCCATAATCGGTTTCAGCCGCAAATGGTACATTGATACCAAAACCTAATGCCCAATGTGGCGATAACGGCGTTGAATAATAGAAATCAGGAATTAAATTTTTATTGCCTGCTTGTGCAGGCCTGACAATAAAAGGCTGTTGCGATAAAGTATTAACTTGAACTGAACCCGTGTATTCTATGCTTGTTGAAACATAGGCAGCACCAAAAACAACTTCTTGTTTTTTGATACGGATTAAACCTGCGGCATTATAAAAGTTTGTACTGGCATCATTGGCTTCAGCAGCACCACCCGCATGATAATCACCAACTCCAGCTCCATTCTGTTCCCATATTTGATAAGCCGAAGCAAAGGCTGTCGAACTTAGACCGAACAGTAGGCAGAAAAGCGCTCCCCCGATATAGCGCTTTGCGGGCTTCTTTCTTAGCATTTTTCCCCCTACACACAATAAACTGAGTCATAAAAATTTGATTTCAAAAAGATACACTAATACTAGCGTCGTAACAACTGCTTCATTTCGCGTACAGCAGCATCCATCCCGACAAAAACCGCATGCGCCACCATGCTATGGCCGATATTCAATTCATTAATTTCAGGGATAGCAACAATCGGTTGGACATTATGATAATGCAAGCCATGACCAGCATTAACTATTAAGTTTTTACTCTTGGCAAAACGAGCGGCATCTTTAATGCGCTGTAATTCTTGTTGCGGCTTTTCACCCTCAGCTTCAGTGTAATGCCCAGTATGCAATTCAATAACCGGCGCACCACAACGGACACTCGCCAAAATCTGTTCTGGTTCCGGATCAATAAATAATGAAACGTGTATATTCGCTTCTGCTAATTGATGACAAACATGTTTAATTGCTTTTTCATGAGCAACGACATCTAAGCCACCTTCCGTTGTTAATTCTTCACGCTTCTCTGGAACCAAACAACAAAATTGAGGTTTAATTTGCAAAGCAAAATCGGTCATCGCCTCTGTTGCAGCCATTTCTAGATTTAAATGAATATTAAGAATTTCTCGTAAGCGTAAAACATCATGCTCTTGTATATGACGACGATCTTCACGTAAATGTACGGTAATACCATCTGCGCCAGCGAGCTCTGCTTGTTGTGCAGCTAAAACAGGATCAGGATAATTAGTTCCGCGCGCTTGCCTTAAGGTTGCAACATGATCAACATTCACGCCTAACAATACATCTTTATGCACGATATCTATCTCCTCTCATTCTAACTCAAAAATAATTCGCGACTTTTTAACGGTTTATTCCCCAAAAATCCACTTAATACATAACGCAATAAACGTTTGCAATCAAGCAAACATTCTTTGTTTTGCAGTTCACCTTGTGCTAACGCGATTAGACTTTTACCACGATAAACCTGTCGTTGCCAATCTGTTGTTAATTGCAAAACAAAACCTTTTTCTACTTCATAATAATAAAAGTTATCAGCTTTAATTGTGTCGCCACTATAGGCTTCATGCAGCAAAGGCAAACCATAACCTAGCAGTTCAAGTAAATCGCGCTCAAACAAACGCAATGTACTTTCAATATTCTGGTTACAACTCAATGCTTTTATCACTTCTGAATAACGTTTGAATACACCGGGTAACGGTTCACCACTATGTAATAAACGCATTATAAGTTCATTAATATACATGCCGCAAAATAATGCCTGTCCGGTTAAGCGTATAGCCATACTTTGCGCCTCAACATTACACACCGTTTTTAATTCGTTTTTTCCTGCTACTTGTAATAGTAATGGTTGAAACGATTGTAACAAACCTTTTTGCATCGATTTCGGTCGCCGAGCACCACGAGCCACAGCCGACATGCGGCCATGCTCAGCAGTAAAAAAGTCTACTAATAAGCTGGTTTCACGATACAGTCGCGTATGTAACACAAAGGCTGTGTGGGAATCGTTGTTTATTGACATTGTTTTAATGTATTTCCATTATTTCTTGACGCTAGGATAACAATATTTTAAGGCTGCTTTCAATTCAGGATAATCAAACTCAAACCCCTGTATTTGTAATTTTTCTGGCACAACATGCTGACCATTTAATAATAAACCATCCGCCATGTCACCAAATGCAGCTCGTAATGCTATGGCTGGTGTCGGTAATAAACTCGGCCTATGTAAAACCTCACCTAACGTTTTAGCAAAATATTTCTGCGTCACGCATTGCGGCGCAGTAAAGTTTACGGGACCCTCTATGGCTTGATTAGCAATAACAAAGTCTATAGCGCGAACTAAGTCAGGTAAAGCAATCCACGAAAGGGGTTGTTTGCCATTACCAATTGGCCCACCCAAGAAAAAGTGGAACGGTAATGCCATTCGTGGCAAAGCGCCTCCTTCTTTACCTAATACCACACCAAAGCGCATGCTCACGACACGAACGCCAGCTGTACACGCAGCAAGTGCCGCTTGTTCCCAAGCGCGAGCTAAATGTGCTAAGAAATCGGGAGATTGTTGATAGTCAATGTTATCTGCTTCCGTTAGTGCTGTCGGCAAACCTTGCTCTGGAGCTTGTTGCCACCCATAAATACCAATGCCATTAGCATTACACAATACTGGCGCTTTATCACCAAGCTCTTTAAGTAAGTCAACCAATGTTGTCGTCCGCGGAATTCTACTAGTATAAAGCGCTTGCTTTACTTTTGCGGTCCAACGACCTGCCGCAATATTACTACCCGTTAAGTTCACAATAGCATCACAATCAGCAAATAAGGCCAGTTGCTCCTGGCTGAGCTCATTCCAGCATAGTGGCGTAACTGAATCTTGAAATTGTTGATGGATTTTTTCACAATCACGGCCAATAACGACTACGTCATATCCTTGAGCAAGCCATTCAGCCACTAAATAACGGCCAATAAAGCCTGTTGCGCCAGCAATTATGCGTTTCATAATCGTCACTCCTTTGCTCTTTTGGTTAGTCCTGCTGATATACCGACAACGGTATATTGCACAATACTCATATATTAAAGTATTATGCATAATAACTTATCTTCATAGTTCAACCAATTAAAATGCAAAATCATCATAGCGAAAATCAGCTAACGCAATCAATCGAACAGCTAAGCTCACAATGTGTACGCTGTGGTCTATGTCTACCAGTTTGCCCAACCTATCAACTCACTGGCAATGAAGCAGAGTCACCACGCGGTCGCATTGCCATTGCCAAACAACTAGCACAAGGAACATTAGATTTTACAGAAACAGCAGACCAACATCTCAATCACTGTTTGACATGTCGGACTTGCGAAGCTGTTTGTCCTTCTAAGGTTCAGTATGGTGAGTTAATGGATTACACGCAGCAATTCCTACAACAAAAATTTCCACAGCAGAAAGCGCAATCACCACGAGCATTAACCTTTCTTGAATATATCATTCAACACCCGCGCCGCTTAAATGCAAGTCGCTACTTGTTATTTGCTTATCAAGTTTTTGGGGTTCGTTTCCTTGCCAAGAAACTTGGCTTACTCAAATTAATGCGACTTGAACATTTGGATGCACTATTACCTGCTGCACCATATTCATTAAAAACCCATAAACCACAAACCAACAAAACGGCAACACAACAAGTCATTGTCTTTCCCGGCTGTATACACCCATTAGCGGACACCGCGGCAATAGCCGCTAGCTATAAAGTATTAGCGGCATATAGTATTAATATACAAGTATCTAAAACACAAACTTGTTGCGGCGCATTATTCCTACATCAAGGCAAAAGACAATTATATGAAAAACTCGCGCAGCAAAACCGTGACGCGTTTTTACAAGATAGTGATATTCCTATTGTTAGTTTAGC
>JAJFKO010000009.1 GCA_021773175.1 Gammaproteobacteria bacterium | reverse complement strand
CGTTTTATTGAGAATCCGTTTGTAACGGATGCTGAACGCGCATCAGGGCGTAATCTGCGCTTATACAAAACGGGTGATGTATGCCGTTGGTTGGCTGATGGGAATATTGAGTATATAGGTCGTACAGATTTCCAAGTGAAGTTGCGAGGTTTCCGTATTGAATTGGGTGAGATAGAGCGCCAACTTGAAGCACATGAGTTTGTCAGACAATCCGTTGTTGTTTTACATGACGATCAAGACAGTCAACGTTTAATAGGTTATGTAGTGTCTGCAGAAGTCGTTGATGATGAGGCTGCGTTGAGTGCGAATCTACAGGCATGGTTGGGTGAATGCTTACCGGATTATATGGTGCCGCCATTGTTGATAATGTTGGATGCATTACCATTGACACCGAATGGCAAAGTTGACCGTAAGGCGTTACCAAAACCTGATTGGTCTGGCGTGGTGCTGACAGAAACTTATGTGGCAGCGCGTGATGCGATAGAGACGGCCCTGGTAGATGCGTGGGTATCGGTGTTACCGGTTGAACGTGTGGGTGTGATGGATGACTTTTTTGCTTTGGGTGGCCATTCTTTATTGGCGATACGTTTATCGATGGCGATACAGTCGCATTTTTCGATAGTGTATCCTGTCACCTTAATCTTTAAACAGCCACGCTTAAGTCTGATGGCGGATTATATTCGTTATGTTTTGCAAAGTGGCGACGGCGATGCTGCTGAATTAGGGTTGCCTGTTTTGACTCTCAATGTTGCTGATCCGGTGGCGTATTATCCGTTATCTTCCGCGCAACAACGCTTATGGTTTTTAGATGTGTATGAAGGCGGGAATAGTGCAACGTACAATGTGCCTTACCGGGTTCGCTTAAAAGGCAAACTGGATGTTGCGGCCTTACGATCAAGCTTTGCTTATTTATTATCACGTCATGCGATATTACGTAGCCATTATGGGATGGAAGATAATCTTGGTTGTCAGTATGTAGCAGATGAGATAGCTGTTTATTTTATTGAGCGTGATATTGATGAATCTACATTAGCGGATGTCTTGCATGATGATATGCATACAGCCTTTAGTTTATCGACGGGACCGCTATTAAAAGTTTATCTCTATAAGCTGAATGAAGCATCGCATGTATTATTGATTAATCAACATCACAGCATCACGGATGCTTGGTCTTTAGGATTATTACTTCGAGAATTAAGTACATGTTATGCAGCATATGCGACGGGAGAAGAACCTGCCTTGCTGCCGTTACGGTATCAGTATGTTGATTATGCGGTGAGTGAAGCGGCATATATTGCGGATAATCATTATGCGCTGGCATTGGATTATTGGCGTGAGCAATTAGCGAATACACAAGTATTAGATTTGCCGACGGATTATCCACGGCCTTTACAAAAGCAGTATGTGGGTGCGACATATGGTTTTGAGCTGGATGGCGATATTGCTGCACAAGCACAACAATTAACAGAGCAGACACACAGTACCTTATTCATGGTGATGTTATCGGCGTTTATGGTGTTGTTACAACGCTATAGTAGTCAGAATGATATTGTTGTGGGGACGCCGGTTGCGAATCGCCAACATGCGGATGTGGCATCGATGCTTGGTTTTTTTGTTAATACTTTGGCATTGCGAACGCAGTTTGAGGGAGATGAAACGTTTATCGATGTTGTTGAGCGCGTCAAAGCGACATGCTTATCGGCGTATGGCTATCAAGCATTACCGTTTGAATATTTGATGGATGCGTTAGAGCTGGTACGCGATACGAGTCGACCGCCTTTATGTCAGGTCATGTTCACGTTGACACATGCCAATGATGATGCGCCTTTATCGTTGCCGGGACTACAGGTTCATACTCGAGGTGAATCTGGTGAGCTTACGGTATCAAAGTTTGATTTAACGTTGGATATTAGTGTAGATGCAGACAGATTAGTCTGTGGGTTGAATTATGACACGGCCTTATTTGCAGAAGAGACGATTGCTCGTATGGCGGGTCACTTTAACGTGTTACTCAGTGGATTGTTACAAGCAGTGGATGACCCGATACATCAAGTATCAATGCTCACGACGGAAGAACATCAACGCATTGTCTACGATTGGAATGAGACGGCGACGGATTATCCGCGTGATAAGACGATTCCACAGTTATTCCATGAGCAAGTGGCGAAGACGCCGAGTGCGATTGCGGTGAGCTTCGAAGACAATCAATTAACATATGCTGAGCTTCAGAAGAACGTGCAGCATGTGAGTGCGTATTTACAGCAGCGTTATTATCTTGCGTACAAGCAAGTGTTGCCGAAAGATACGATTATGGGTGTCTGTATGAAGCGTAGCCTAGAATTGGTGATCACATTATTAGGTATATTAGATGCAGGCGCGGCATATTTACCGCTCGATCCAGATTACCCTGCAGCACGGCTTGAGTATATGTTGGAAGATAGTGCGCCGGCATTAGTGCTTTGTCAAGAAGCTTTACAGGTAGAAGATTTTTGGTTGCAGGATGTATCTGTTGATGTTGTGACAATAGACTCGATATTATCGTCGCGCAAGGTGCGTGTCTCAGCTAAAGCACAAATACATTCGCGGGTGTCTGCTCATGACTTAGTATATGTGATGTATACGTCAGGTTCGACGGGAATGCCGAAGGGGGTCATGGTCGAGCAGCATAGTGTTGTCAATCTTCTAATGGGACTTCAGAAAAAACATGCTTTAGATTCAACAGATCGCTTATTACAAAAAGCATCATATAGTTTTGACGCGTCGGTAAGTGAGCTCTTTTGGCCCTTAATGATTGGTGCGGAGCTTGTTATGGCGACACCTGACGCAGAAAAAGATATGGAGAGTTTGATTGATGTTATTTCATCTCGAAGGATAACAGTTTTAGGATTGGTTCCTGTTGTACTGGGTGTGTTTTTACAAACTATCATCACGAGCAAAAAAACGGATAAACTATCGTCTTTACGTTATTTGGTTATCGGAGGCGAGGCGCTTTCGACAGAACTTGTTAAAAGCTGTATGCAGCATCTCGATGTCACCTTATTGAATGTGTATGGCCCGACAGAAACGACGGTAGATGCTAGTACTTATAACTTTCAAGACCTGCAGGGTACGAAACTTTCGATCATGCCGATAGGCAAGCCGATAATGAATGTTCGACTTTATATTCTCGATAAACATCAACAACCAGTTGCGCAAGGTCTTACTGGAGAGCTTTATATAGGAGGGGATGGTTTAGCGCGTGGTTATTTAAATAAATCAGACTTAACGGCGGAGCGGTTTATTGAGAATCCGTTTGTAACGGATGCTGAGCGTGTAGCGGGTCGAAACCTTCGCTTATACAAAACAGGTGATATGTGTCGCTGGTTGCCTGATGGGAATATTGCATATATAGGCCGTGCAGATTTCCAAGTGAAGTTGCGAGGTTTTCGTATTGAGTTGGGTGAGATAGAGCGCCAACTTGAAGCGTATGAAGCAGTGCGGCAATCCGTTGTTGTTTTACATGACGAGCAAGGCAGTCAGCGCTTAGTGGGTTATGTAGTGCCTGCAGAAGTTGTTGATGATGAGGCTGCGTTGAGTGCTGAATTACAGGCATGGTCGGGTGAACGCTTACCGGATTATATGATGCCGTCATTATTCATTTCGCTGGATGCTTTACCCTTAACGTCGAATGGTAAGATTGACCGCAAGGCGTTACCTGCACCGGACTGGTCGGGAGTGATGTCGACGAAAAACTATGTCGCGCCACGTAATGACATTGAGCAACGGTTAGTCACGGCCTGGGAGTCGGTGTTACCAGTTGAGCGCGTGGGAGTGCAGGATGATTTTTTTGCTTTAGGTGGCGATTCCATCATGAGCATTCAAGTGTTGTCACGTGTGCGGCAAGCGGGCTTGCACTTAACGGTACAGCAATTATTTCAAGCGCCGCGAATTGCTGATTTAGCATTGTTAGCAGTGGATGCTGTTGAGCAAGCGGCTATAGATTTAGGCGTTGATAGTGGTGAGGTAGAACTAACCCCGATACAAACGTATTTCTTTGAACAGCTTCATGGTAATTGCCATCATTACAATCAAAGTAGCTTATTGTGCTTGCATGCTGATATTGATTTAAGTTGTTTGTGCGAAGCGTTGCTTGCTGTTGCGTTGGTACATAGTGGTTTACGACTACGTTATCGACAAAAGGGTGAGGTTTGGCAGCAATATTATGTTGACGCCTCTGATGCTGAGTTATTACCGATTGAAGAAGCCATGTTACCGGCTGGTGATGCGGACATCCACGATGCCTTTATTGAAAGCAGGAATAATGAGACACAAGCACGTTTAGATATTGAAAAAGCTCCTGTTGCTCGCGCGGTGTTGTATACAGGCCATGCTGATGGCCATAGTCGATTATTCATCGTGATACATCATTTAATGGTGGATGGGGTATCGTGGCGTATCTTGTTAGAAGATGTGCAGACGGCATATCAGCAATTATTGGCGAAGGTATTAGTATCATTACCGACTGCGACGAGTCATTTTTCAGCGTGGTCAACGGGTTTGCAACGATATGCTAAGAGTGATGGTTTATTATCACAAGGTGATTATTGGTTATCGCAAGCATCGCAACATCCATCATTTCCTGTAGACCATGACTATAATGATGTTATAACGGCTCAAGATATGGAGCATGTGCGTTTTAGCTTATCTAAAATGATGACAAGTCAGTTACTGCAATCGAGCTTATCGGCATATAACCTGCGTATTGATGAATTTTTATTGAGTGCTTTATTACTAGGGATATCGCGTTGGCGCGATTGTGCGTCGGTGGTTATTGATGTGGAAGGTCATGGTCGTGAAGATTGTGTGTCGGGTGTGGATGTATCACGGACACTGGGGTGGTTTACCAGTATTTATCCCGTACACTTATCGTTGCCGACGGGTGAATCAGCCACTTTATTTGACCGCGTATTGAAATTAGTGAAGGAGAGCGTGCGGTGTATTCCTGATAAGGGATTAGGCTTTGGTGTCTGGCGTTACTTACGTGATGATGCTGTCGCTAAGCAACTGAGAAAGCATAGGAGCTCATTGGTTTTTAATTATTTAGGGCAGATGGATAGTGGACGTGTCCGCGATGGTGACGCGTTGTGGGAAGGCGATACGCTGAGCCAGGGGCGCACGAACAGTGTTGAGAATGTGTCGAGACATATTCTAGCGTTGAATGGTATGGTGCGTGATGGTCAGTTTGGTATGACGTTGAGTTATAGCAAACGGCATTATGATGCTGAGAGTGCGGCGTCGCTGGTGACGAGTTATAAGTCGGCATTAAAAGAATTAATTGCGTATTGTTGTCAAGCGGATGTGTCTGCTTATACGCCGAGTGATTTCCCTTATACGCAACTAACGCAAGTCCAGGTTGATGAGTTGACAGCAAACCCTGGGGTACAACAGCTTTACCCATTGAGTCCATTACAGTCGGGTATGTTATTCCATCATCTTTATAATCCGGAAAGTGATTTATATTGTACGCAGCTGCATTTTCATTATGGAATGGATGTTGATGTCGCGGCGTTATATCAAGCGTGGTCGCGTTTAGTTGCACGTCATGCGATATTGCGTACGGCGTTTGTTTGGGAAAGCTTACAACAACCTATTCAGGTGGTTTATGATGAGGTTGAGCTACCGTGGCATGAGGAAGATTGGAGCACCTTATCTCGCAAGTCGTCGTCGGGTCAGTTGGAAGTGTATTATGCTGCTGATAGGGTGCGTGGTTTTGATTTAGACAAGCCTTGTGTCATGCGGTTGCATTTACTTCAACTGCAGGATGGGTATACGTGTGTTTGGAGCCATCATCATATTCTTACTGATGGATGGAGCATGCCCATCATTTTACGGGATTTGAATGCTTACTATCGCTATTATGCTGAAGATGCCACATTAATGTTACCGGACGTGGCGGATTATCGCCGTTATATTGATTGGTTATATTGCCAGGATATGGCGGCTGCCGGAGTTTTTTGGCAGGAGCAATTATCTGCTTTGGATGCGCCGACGTATTTGCCTTATCACACACAACACAAGGATGTACGTGCGGGTGATGCTGAGCAGCATCATTATTCTTATGCGTTTACTGCAGAAGTTATGCAGGTATGTGATACGTTTATTAAGCGGCATCGTTTAACGTTGAATACGTTGGTACAATATTGTTGGGGTATTGTGTTATCGCGTTATGTGGGTGAGGCGCATGCATTATTTGGTTTGACGGTGTCGGGACGTTCGAGTGAGGTTGCGGGCATTGAAGGAATGGTGGGATTGTTTATTAATACCTTACCATTGCGTGTTGATACTGATGCTGAAGTGACAGTGCTTGAAGGATTGTTTACGTTGCAGCAACGTATTCAACAAGTGAATCAGTATAGTTATATTGGTTTAGAGACGGTACAACAAAAAGCTTCATGGTCGAACGCATTAGGCTTGTTTTCAAGCATATCGATTTTTGAGAATTACCCAACAGAAAAGCTTGCGGCGGCACGGCAGCAGATGAGTGGTGTTGAGAAGGCGAATTACCCGTTGACGTTGGCATGGTTAGCACGCAACGGTTTGCGCTTACATATTACGTATGCGGAGGATGTCTTTGATGAGCAGCAGATCACACAATTAACCCAGCATATTGCTCATACTCTACAGTGGGTTGTAACGCATGATACTGCGATACCATCTGAACTAGTGATGCTGACGGCAGAAGAATGCCAGCGTATTGTCTATGACTGGAATCAGACGGCGACGGATTATCCAATAGATAAGACCATTCCTGGCTTATTTGCTGAACAAGTTGCAAAAACACCTGATGCGATTGCGGTGCGTTTTCAAGAGTGTCAATTAACGTATGCAGAACTTCAGAAGAACGTGCAGCATGTGAGTGCGTATTTACAGCAGCGCTATTATCTTGAATATCAATACGCCTTACCCAAAGATACGATTATCGGTGTCTGTATGAAGCGTAGCCTAGAATTGGTGATCACATTATTAGGTATATTAGATGCGGGTGCAGCGTATTTACCGCTTGACCCTGATTATCCTGCGGCACGGCTTGAGTATATGTTAGAAGATAGTGCGCCGGCATTAGTGCTTTGTCAGGAAGCTTTACAGGTAGAAGATTTTTGGTTGCAGGATGTATCTGTTGATGTTGTGACGATAGACTCGATATTATCGTCGCGCAAGATGCGTGTCTCAGCTAAAGCACAAATACATTCGCGGGTGTCTGCTCATGACTTAGTGTATGTGATGTATACGTCAGGTTCGACGGGACAACCGAAAGGGGTCATGGTGGAACATGTTGGTGTTGTTAATGAGTTATTATGGATGTTGCGCACCTACGGTTTGGCTGAGCATGACCGCGTATTGCAAGTCGCGCCCTAT
>JAJFKO010000071.1 GCA_021773175.1 Gammaproteobacteria bacterium | reverse complement strand
CCATGCTGTTAGTCAAGCTTATGCGGAGCAATGTATTGCAAATGTTATTAGTGTTAATGCCGATAAAAACTTGGCTAGTGTGTTTGTCCGCACTGCAGCCCAATATCCTGAAAAAATAGCATTACGTTATCAAAATGAAAGCATGACGTATCAAATATTAAATGCTCATGCAAATCGACTTGCTCGATATATAGAAAATTTTTACAAAGCACATTATGGCGAAGAGTTACCAGTAGCGCTACCAATAGCTATTAGTCAACAAATTCACCCTAATCTGCTTATTAGTATTCTCGCCGTACTGAAAGTTGGCGGGATGTATATTCCGATTGACCCAAGTTATCCAGAAGCGCGACAACATTATCTATGGGAAGATAGCAAGCCCGGACTGCTGCTAATAAATCAAGCTTCAACTAACAGCAGTTTATTAAATTTGACTGGCGATATGGTTATCGATGTTAGCATAGACTTAGATGAATATAGTGATGCGCATTATGAAAAGCCAATCGATGTTGAGCAAGCCGCTTATGTTATTTATACCTCCGGTTCGACAGGTGAACCGAAAGGTGTATTAGTCAGTCATAGTAATGTTAACCGTTTGTTAAAAATCACCGAGAAATGGTATGACTTCAATGCAGCTGATGTCTGGTGTTTATTTCATTCCTATGCCTTTGACTTTTCAGTATGGGAAATATGGGGCGCTTTTTTCTATGGCGGTTGTTTAGTTTTACCTGACTATGCTGTTACCCGAGACCCAGAGTTATTTTATGCGCTATTACAAGAGACGGGTGTGAGTGTTCTGAATCAAACACCATCGGCATTTCGTCAATTGAGTCAAGTAGCACTTGCTGACAAGCGTAACTTAGATGCTTTACGCTATGTAATATTTGGAGGGGAAGCATTACAGGTACAAGATTTGGCGAGTTGGTGGCAGCGTTATGCGGAAGACAAGCCGAAATT
The DNA here is from genome assembly GCA_021773175.1 of Gammaproteobacteria bacterium. GTDB lineage: Bacteria > Pseudomonadota > Gammaproteobacteria > JAJFKO01 > JAJFKO01 > JAJFKO01. The sequence continues at coordinate 211,615 of JAJFKO010000071.1, read as the reverse complement.
AATTAATATGTATGGTATCACCGAGACGACGGTGCATGTAAGTTACTATGCCTTAAGCAAATCAGATTTGTGGGGTGTAGTATTCAGTCCTATCGGCGAGTTACTTCCTGACTTATACGGTTATGTGATGAGTGAGACGGGTGAGCTATTGCCAGAAGGTGTGGTTGGTGAGTTATGGGTTGGCGGTGCTGGCGTTAGTTTAGGTTATTTAAACCGTGAAGGTTTAACAGCGCAGCATTTTGTTGAAAATCCGTATTGTAAGGGCAATCGATTATATCGAAGTGGTGACTTAGTGAAGCGTGAAGGTCAACATTATTATTATGTCGGTCGTGTAGATAGGCAAGTTAAGGTTCGCGGCTTTCGGATAGAGTTGGGTGAGATAGAGTCTGCGTTATTGCAAATTAAAGACATCAATCAAGCTGTTGTGGTTGTTAATGCTCAGCAACAAGTTGTCGCATATTACGTCGCTCAAGGGGCGTCGCTTGTTAATGATGCATTGCGGGAGCAGTTAGGACAACAACTACCGAGTCATATGGTTCCGCATGTGTTTCAATCATTATATACTATTCCGCTAACACGTCATGGCAAAGTTGATTATCAACGATTACCTGAGGCAAAAATTGATGTTGATGAGGATGGTTTTGTTGCTGCTAGTACTGAAATGGAGATGTTACTCGCGACAGTTTGGCAACAGATATTGCAGCTTAAAAATATAGGAATTCATGATAACTTTTTTAGTAGTGGTGGTGACTCTATTCTAAGTATTCAAGTGGTTTCTGAATTACGTAAAAGCAATCTGCGTATTACGCCTAAATCAATTTATCAATATCCAACTATCAATGAACTGGCTAGTAAACTTGACATTGTAACATCTTGTGATATCGCAGAACAAAGCTTGTTAGCAGGAACAGTAGCATTAACGCCGATTCAAAAATGGTTTTTTACACAAGAATTTAAAGTGTCTAACTATTTTAATCAGGCGCAATGGCTTAATACACATGAAAGCATAGATATTATTATTTTAAAGCAAGCGATGTTTAAGATCATATTGCATCATGATGCATTACGACTTCGTTTTGCTAACGAAAATGGTGAGTGGCAGCAATGTTTCAAAAATGATGAACTTGATAGTAGTTTCGTTATTAAAACGTTACAGCTTGATAGTAGTGATAGCAGCGCTAATTTTGACATAATTAATACTGCAACACAGCAATGGCAAGAGAAGATGGATATTTGTCATGGCCCTATTATCATTATTGGCGTAATAACAGGTTATCAAAAAACTGGTGATAGTATTTTTATTGCAGTGCATCATTTACATATTGATGGGGTTTCGTGGCGAATATTGACTGAAGATTTAGCTATGCTTTATCAAGCTCTAAAGTTATCTTCGGCATATAAGCTACCTTTGAAAACGACAGGTTATAAAACATGGTCTGAGAAATTGCTTGATTATGCAAATAGTGATGTAGCCAGCAAACAAATTCAGTATTGGCAAGAATTGCTTGATAGCAGTAGCGTTGAAACACCTAATACGGAAACAGGGAGCAATCAACACTTACAAATAGAGTGGAGCTATACAGAAACGCAAGTTTTATTAAAAAAGACAGCCGCGGCATATGGTACGAAAATTAATGATATCTTATTAAGTGCATTGGTATTAGCTTATTGTCAGTGCTTTAATAAAAAAGATGTTTTATTTAATTTAGAAGGGCATGGACGAGAAGAAATTTACGAGGGTGTCGACTTAACAAGAACTATTGGTTGGTTTACTAGTATTTTTCCAGTTTGTTTGCGCTACCATTCACAGCGAAGCCTTGGTCAAACAATTTGTTATGTGAAAGAGTCGCTGCGCAAAATTCCCGATAATGGTTTGGGTTTCTCTACAATACAATATTTACACAATGATGCAAAAATTCGGGATATGTTAACAAATATAGCTAAAAAAGCACTTGTTAACTTTAATTATCTGGGGCAATTTTCTAATGCTAGTCTAAATGAAACATGGCAACTTGATAGCAATATATTGGCGCTGGAGACAATCGCAGCTGAAAACATGCCACTTAACAAGCTGGAATTAAACTGTTTAGTAATAAATGAAAAGCTCACATTGCGAATTTCATACGACAATGGCGTATTTAATCAAAATGAAATTAAGTATTTCTCATCTGTTTACAAAAACACATTGAATGCTATCGTTCAACACTGTATGCAAGTGACAACACGAAAATTCACACCATCAGACTTCCCACTAGCTTACTTTAATCAAGATGTCTTAGATGAGCTGATGTTGACTGACAGGCATAGGTCATATGGACTTTCACCTTTACAAGAAGGGTTGTTGTTTCATGCCTTGCATGACCCAGACGCATCTCAATATAGAGTGCAGCTGTTTTGGCGACACAAACATAATCTAAATGTACCTATATTAAAGGCTGCTTGGCAAAAGTTAATTAATAACTACGATGTGTTGCGCTCACGTTTTGTTTGGCAAAATCTAGATGCGCCTGTTCAGATTATTGAGGCTAATGTTAATTTGCAATGGACTGAAGAAGATTGGAGCATGTACTCTGCTGAAGAACAAACATTGTCTCAAACAATGTATTTGCAACATGATTTGCAAGAACCATTTGATTTATCAGAACCAAGCTGTATGCGGTTTCATCTAATAAAGTTACATGAAGATAACTTTCTTTTCATTTGGACGAGTCATCATATTATCTTAGATGGCTGGTCTATGCCAATATTAATGGTTAAGTTGCAAGAATATTATGATGACTTAATTGTTAATAAGAAAATCACGTCGACAGTAACTTATCAATATGAAGATTATATTCTATGGTTACAACAACAGGACAAGACGATTGCCCAACAGTTTTGGCGACAAGAGTTACAAGGTGTTGATGCCGCAACAGTACTCGGGATTGAAAAAGCGAGTGTTAAGCTTGATACAAATAAAGCTATTGATAAGCATCGAAAAATTGTTTTTACCTTGAGTAAGAAACAAACGGAACAAGTGTTGAAGTTTTCATATCAGTGTCAAGTAACAATAAATAGTGTTTTGCACTTCATCTTTGCTCGCGTTTTATCTATATATGCCGGTTCGACGGATATTATTTATGGCACGACCGTTTCTGGTCGCTCACATGATTTACCCGGTATTGATGAAATAGTTGGATTGTTAATTAATACATTGCCAATGCGAGTTCAATTTAAGCATGATTCTACGATTAAGCAACAAATTCAAGCTATTCATAATAAAATACAAGAGTTAAATCATCACAGTTATTTATCATTAACTGAGATCAAAGCGTGTAGCGAGATTAACAGTCATGAATCAATTTTTAACTGCTTGTTTGTATATGAGAATTACCCGCAAAAATCTTTAACGAATAGCAAATTACAAATAGCCGATCTACAAGCAATAGAAAGCAACAATTACCCATTAAACAGTATTTCTTATTTAAAAGATAAGCAACTTGTTTGGCAATTATTTTATGATGCTGACTGTTTTGCTGATGACGTTATTGAAATGTTTGCAGAGCATATAAAGAATATTTTATTTCAAACTATTCAGCAAGATAATTTGTTACAACGTGATTTATGTATTCTTACCAATAGTGAAAAGCAAAAAATCTTAACTGAATGGAATCATACAGGAAAAGATTATCCTCTTAATTTAAGCTTGACCGATATATTTTCACAGCAAGTTGCAAAAACACCTAATGCTATTGCGGTAAGTTATGAAGGTAAGGAATTGAGTTACTCACAATTAGATAGTTACTCAAATAATATTGCAAACTACTTACAAAGTACTATGACTGGCGATATAGTTGGACTTTATCTGCATAGAAGTCTTGAGTTGGTAATAGCGATTTTTGGGGTTATCAAATCTGGAGCGGCATATTTACCAATTGAGCCTGAGTATCCTACTCACCGCATAGAGTACATGCTAATGGATAGTGCTGCTAACTGTATCATCGCTTCTACAGAGCTCGTTTCTGAAATTACGAATAAATTATCGAGTAAGATGCCAATAAATATTGTTGATGTTAGTGATATCAGCAGAAAAGAGAGTGATGCGAGAAATACTGCTCAAATTGATTCAAATAATGCGGCCTATGTAATCTATACCTCTGGTTCTACAGGCGAACCAAAAGGTGTTGTTGTTGAGCATCAAGCTATTGTCAATCGCCTTTTCTGGATGCAAGATAAGTTCAAGCTTTCTACAAATGATATTGTGTTACAGAAAACACCTTATACTTTTGATGTTTCTGTTTGGGAGTTTTTGTGGCCATTACTATTTGGCGCAAAGCTCATTTTAGCAAAACCAAAAGGGCATAAAGATGCAGAGTATTTACATGAGTTAATTAGCGCTGAGAAGATAACCGTTGTACATTTTGTGCCAACTATGTTGGACGTTTTTCTACAAACAATAGCGATTAAAGAACAATGCACGTTAAAGTATGTTATTTGTAGTGGTGAAGCCTTATCAGTTGCACAAGTACAAATGTTTTATAGAAAATTTAGATATGCATCACTACATAATCTTTATGGTCCTACTGAAGCAGCTATTGATGTGAGTTACTATGATTGTCCAAGAGAAAATTTGGTAACTAATATCCCCATCGGTAAACCAATAGCAAATATTAAATTATATATTCTCGATCAATATGCACAGCCTGTACCCGTTGGGATTGCGGGAGAATTATATATAGAAGGCGTTGGCTTGGCTCGTGAATATCTTAATAAACAAGAATTAACAGATAATGCATTTGTTAGTTTAACGCTTAATAGTCAAAGCAGAAGATTCTATCGTACTGGCGATTTAGCAAGGTTTTTGGTTGACGGTAATATTGAATATATACGACGCGTTGATCAGCAAGTTAAATTAAGAGGTTTACGCATTGAGCTAGGAGAAATTGAAAACAATTTATTGAAGTATCCCAGTATTAAGCAAGCTGCTGTTTTAGTACATGGAGCAGGGGAGAGTGCGAGCCTGTTAGCATATTATGTTGCAGCAGATAAAAACAGCATAGATGAAGAGGCGCTTCAACAATTTCTTCTTAACGTCTTGCCAGAATATATGTTGCCCAATAGTTATATAGCCCTTGATGGGATGCCGTTAACAACTAGTGGCAAGTTGGATAATAAGAAATTACTTACGCTAAAAGACATTAATACGAGATCTAAGCCGATATTATTGCCGCGAAATTCTAAAGAAGAACGCCTAGTTAATCTTTGGTGTGAAATATTATCTGTTGATAAAATAAGTATTGATGATAATTTCTTTCAATTAGGTGGAAACTCAATATTGGCTATTAAAATTATTAGCCAAGCAGCTAAGCATAATATAATGCTTAGAATAATAGATTTGTTTAACTACCCAACCATTGAGAAATTAGTACAGCATATTAATAACAGCCAAGAAAATTTGCAGCAACAACCACAGTTATCGATGCATACTTTTATGGATACGATACCTCTTACATCTACACAGCAACAATTGTGGTTTATGGAGCAGATTTCTAAAGTTAGTGGCCTTTATAATATTATTATCGCGAATAAACTGATAGGGAACTTAAATCTCTCCGCATTAGAATATGCATTTACATCAGTTATTCAACGTCATGCTGTATTGCGAACATTATTTAAAGTAGAAGATAGTCGTCCAATTCAGAAAATCTTGAATAAAGTGGGATTTGAAATTCAAGTCACTAAACTACCGGCAGGAAAGCTTAATTTAGATGAAATGCAAACTCATATTGAAAAGGCCGTTAATCATAAATTTGATTTGACCCAAGAAATACCTATTAAGGTCTCATTGCTTAAACTTGCTAATAAGGAACATGTTCTTTTGATTACTCTGCATCACATTGTTTTTGATGCCTGGTCAATTGGAATCTTCTTTAATGAATTGATGCACTATTACAACACAAAGCTGCAGAACAAATTGATAGATTTACCTGAATTGAATCATACCTATGCGGATTATGTTTTTTCACGACAGCAATGGTTAGATTTTACAATGCTAAGAAATCAAGAGGCTTACTGGCAATCGCAGCTCGCTAATTTGCCTGAGCCCTTGCAATTACCCTATGATCATGCTCGTCCAAAACGTCAATCTTATATAGGCCGTACTTGTACGGATGCTTTTAGCGTAGAATGCTCGCAAGCACTATTAAATTTTGCAAAAAATCAGAATGTAACTTCTTATATCTTATTATTAACAGTATTTTTCGCATTGTTACATAAACTATCTGCTGCCGAAGATATGGTTGTTGGTGGCACAGTTGCTAACCGTCATTATCCTGGTGTGGAAAATATTATTGGCTTCTTTGTGAATATGCTTGCCTTGCGGGTTGATGCTGCAGGTAATCCCACTTTCCTTGAGCTGTTAGATACAGTTAAGAAGACTGTTTTAGAGGCCCATCTAAATCAAGATATACCTTTTGATAAAGTGATTGATAAGGTTCAAATGAAACGAACTCTAGGTATGCATCCTATTTTTCAGGTGTTATTTGAATTTATTGATAATGCGGATCAAGTAATAACATTAGAAGGCATTACATCTGAGGAAATGCCACTAGAGACATCCATCGCTAAATTTGATTTAAGTTTAATGATATTTGCTACTGAGGAAAAATTTAAATTTAGTTTCGAATATAGTAAAGATGTATTTGATGAAGAAACTATCATAAATTTCATGGAGCGCTTTAAGCTCATCGTGGAACAAATCGTTGCAGATAATGAAGTTAAGCTTGGCGATATTGATATTTTAACTAAGGAAGAAAGACAAAATATGCAGATTATTGGAGTAGAGGAAGAATGAACGAATCATTAATTAGCCTATTTGAAAAACAGGTTAAGTTAAATCCTGATGCTATTGCCATAATATGTGAAGAGCAAAGCCTCACATACGATGAGTTAAATGACCAAGTTAATATTGTTGCTTATTATCTGCGTCAACAAGGTGTGCAGAGTGAATCATTAGTCGCGGTTCATTTGCCACGTTCAATTGAACTGATTATTGCAATTTTAGCTGTCATCAAGGCTGATGGTGCCTATGTTCCTATTGATATTCAACAACCAGAAAAACGTGTTGAATGGATATTAGATGATCTGAAAACATCTTTTATTATAAGCAATACAGTTTCGAATAATAAATATGAGTTAATTAACATTGAATCTCTTATAAAGAGTGAGGAATATAAAAATAAAAGTGTTGAAAATATAGATTGTATAATTAAGCCTAGTGACCTTGCTTATATTATTTATACCTCAGGTTCAACAGGCACTCCTAAAGGAGTGATGATAGAGCATCGTAATCTAATGCATTATTTAACATGGTGTATTACAAAATATGTGAGTACAACAGAAGAAATTATTCCTTTTTATTCATCTTGTGCTTTTGATATGTCTATCACTTCTATTTTTGTTGCTTTGCTTACTGGTAATACTTTAATGCTTCTACATGAGGACTTAGGCCAAGTTGCATTAATGAATGCGATAAAATCTAATAACAACTTTGCTTTTATTAAACTAACGCCAACACATTTAAATGTGTTTAAGCAACAATTACAATTAGACGATATTAAAGGTACAACCAAGCAGCTCATCATTGGTGGTGAACGCTTGATGGGCGATGATATTAAATATTGGCAAGATTATGATAAGGACACCATCTTTATTAATGAATATGGGCCTACAGAAGCAACAGTAGGCTGTTGTACTTTTGAACTTAAACAAGATGATTTTTCAGGTAAACCGGTACCAATTGGTAAAGCGATACCGGGTTCAAATATTTATATACTAGATAAATATTTAAAACCTGTTCCACCAGGTGTCATAGGCGAGATTTATATTGGCGGTGCCGGTGTTGCTCGAGGCTATTGGAATAATCCTAAACTAACAGAAAAATCTTTTATTGATAATCCATTTGTAAAATCATCAGCAAGTAAAATGTATAAAACGGGTGATAGAGCTCGCTATAATAAAACGGGCGAAATCGAGTATATTGGTCGAGAGGATAATCAAATAAAATTGCATGGGTATCGTATAGAGCTTGCAGAAATAGATGCCGCTATCAAAAATATCGAGAATGTTTCTGGTGCGGTGACGGTTTTGCGTGATGATATAGCTAATGAACCAAAACTTATTGCCTATATTATCTGCGATGAAAATAAAACAGTTGATAATATCGCATTAAAGGATGAGCTAGCCTTATCGTTACCTAATCACATGCTACCTCATCACATTGTTACTTTAACGACCTTACCAATGACGGCAAATGGTAAAATTGATATTGATGCGCTACCTAAGCCAGAAAAACAAACTAATGTTGCTGAGCAGTCTAAAGTAACATGCTCACCAATAGTGAAGTTATTAATAGAACTTTGGGAGGAAGTATTAGGTGTTGAGAATATTAGGGAAGATGATGACTTCTTTCAACTAGGTGGCGACTCTATTCTATGCATCCAAATGATTTCTAAAGCAACTCAGCATGGAATTCAATTTGATATAGGTGATGTATTTGAATATCCAACAATAGCGGCATTAAGTAGCTTAGTACCAAATGAAAATATTAAACAAATAAATACATCAGCAGAGCAGGGTGAGCAAGAAAGTAACGTTCAACCTAGTGCGATGATCAAGCAGCTCATGGCTATTTGGGTGGAAATATTACAAGTTAATAATATCGCTATGGATGATGACTTTTTTCAGCTAGGTGGTGATTCCATTCTGTGTATTCAAATGATTTATATGGCGAATCAAGCTGGTATTGACATTACAATTGATGATGTTTTCGAACAACCAACAATCTCAGCGCTTTGCCAAGTTGCTCAATGGCAGGAGCAGGCAGCACCAGCTAAAGTGATTCAATCTAATGCTGAACAGATTAAATCTTCTGTCGATAGCGCAATTATTAATTTGATGCTTGATGACCCTAATAATGTTGAAGACTATTATCCGCTTACCCCATTACAAAAAGGAATATTGTTTGGGTCCTTATATTCAAACAAACAAGATATCTATACCATTCATAATCTTTTTGAAATTAACGGCGTTATTAATCAACAGCATTTTATGCAAGCTTGGCAAATGGCTTTGCAGCATTACTCAATATTACGTACAAAATTTCTTTGGGAAAAATTAGAAGAGCCTATGCAGGTTGTTATGCGATCGGTTGATATTAAATGGCTGCAGCATGACTTAAGTCATATTCCTCAAGCAGAATTAAAGGCGGAATTAGATAATATTATTGATAAAGATCGATTGCTAGGATTTCATTTAGATGATGCACCTTTGATGCGTTTACACTTTATCAAGGTTTCTGCTACGCAAAATCACTTTTTATGGGCTTTTCACCACTTATTACTTGATGGTTGGTCTGGACAAATTATCTTAGATCAATGTTTAACTGTTTATCGTCAGTTAAACAGTGGTAAAGATACAGTAGACATTGTACTCACGGCATCAGCACCATTTCGCAATTATGTCGATTATTTATCACAGTATGACTTATCCAGTGCTAAAGACTATTGGCAATCATTATTAGCTCCGATTAAGAAAAAAACCGTTGTAAGCCGCAAGCATTTGATAAATTGTAATGTAAGTTCAGAGTACCATGTGCATGAATTAGCATTATCTGATGAAATAAGCAGCGCAGCAATAATGTTGGCTAAACAAGCAGCCGTAACATTGAATGTTATTATGCAAGCAGCTTGGGCGACATTGTTAGCATATTATAATTCAAATTCTTATGTTAATTATGGGGTAACCGTTTCTGGACGAACCTTACCAATAGCGGATATTGAAACGATAGTGGGTATGCTAATTAATACGTTGCCATTAGTTATAGATGTAAATCAAGATTATAGTCTAGAGACATTTTTCAAGCATATTCATAAGCAGATATCAGCGCTGCATAAACACTCAGGGGTTCCATTAAGCCAGATTCAACGTTGGTGGAATACCGAAGAGCAAGATAATAACTTATTTGATAGCTTATTCATCTTTGAGAATTTCCCCTATGATGAAGCTTCAGCTGGAGATATTGATGGTTTTACTATTCAGTCAATTAAAGCGATAGAGAATACAGAGTATCCACTTTGCTTAGTCGTTATTCCGGAAAAAACCATAATAATGCGTTTTATATTTGATAATAGACATTTTGATATTGAGAATATAAATGACATATTTCAAAAGCTACAATTCATACTTGGTAAATTTAAAGACTTAGATAACACGACTCAATTAAAGAAAATTCATGAAGCTTTGCAACAAGAACAGATGCAGAAAATAAATCATTGGAATAGTACTAATGTAAACTTTCAGAATAAGACAGTCGTGCAACTATTCGAAGAACAGGTTAGTAGAACGCCGGACAATATTGCATTGCAGTTAGAGCATAATACTATCTGCTATGCTGAGTTAGACAAACATGCTAATCAATGTGCAAACTATCTTGCTTTAGTCGGTGTACGAAAAAATAATATTGTGGCTTTATGCTTACCACGTTCTGTAGATTTAATTACGTTGATATTCGCGGTGTTAAAACTAGGCGCTGCTTATCTGCCATTAGATACTAGCCAGCCACAACAAAGACAAAATTTAATTTTAGAAGAAGTGCAACCTGAATTACTAATTATTGATAAGGATATGGACGTTGAGGTATATCGAGATAATATTAATATAATCAATATCGATACGCTTTTTGATTCTATTATGAATCTATCTTCACAAAAACCTAGCACAACAGCATCAATGTCGTCTTTGGCTTACATTATTTATACATCAGGAACAACGGGAAGGCCTAAAGGGGTTACGATTAATCATAATAGTTTCTCGAATTATATACAGTGGTGTCATCAAGAATACCCCGTCAATAATCAAAATGGTATGTTATTACATACCTCGATAGCATTTGATATGGCGATAACAACTATTTTTACGCCGTTAATTGCTGGTAACAAAGTATGTATAGTCAATGAGGCGGTAGAAGAACATTCTAATAATTTGGGCGATTATTTGCAGCAGTCTGACAGCAAGCTTGACGTGCTTAAGCTAACGCCATCACATTTAAGAATGCTTGCAACGCAGCTGTCTAGCGCTGAATTACAAGATAAAGTTAATGCTGTTGTGATTGGTGGCGAGGCGTTAAGTTTTGCAGATATAGAGTTTTGGCTAACAGCAGACTCAAAAACATTATTTTACAATGAATATGGTCCAACTGAGGCAACGGTTGCTTGTAGTTATCATTTAATTAATCGGACTATGATTCAGGATAATGAAAATGCAGCGCCTATCGGTAAACCAATAGCCAACACACAACTCTATATTCTTGACGAGCAACATCAAGTTGCAGCAATAGGCGCTATAGGTGAATTATATGTGGCTGGTGCAGGTTTGGCTCAAGGATATATTAAACAACAAGAATTAACAGAGCAGCAATTTGTTACTATAAGAATTGGCCAGCAACAACTAAGGTTATATAAAACTGGAGACCTTGCTTGTTATTTAGCAAATGGCGATATTAAATATTTAGGCCGCTCTGATCGGCAAATTAAAATAAGAGGATATCGAATTGAACTTGCAGAAATAGAACAAATATTGTCTCGACACCCACAAGTTAATACTAGCTATGTGAATGTTGTTGTAAAAGACAATACACTGAAGCGTATATGTGCATATCTAATTATTAAAGATGAGCTTGTGAATAATGACAAAGAATGTTTGATTGCAGATATAAAAGAATACTGTAATTTACAAATGCCAGACTATATGCATCCTAATCTGTTTTTTATCTTAGACCAGTTGCCATTAAATAAAAATGGTAAAGTTGATGAAAAAGCATTGCCAATAGAGGTTGTCGAAAGTCAGCTAGCATATAATATTTTCGAAATAGCTAAAACAGATAAAGAAGTTTTATTAGCAGATGCTTGGTGTGAATTGTTATCTTTGGAACAGCTTAGCATACATGATAACTTCTTTAGTCTAGGTGGTGACTCAATATTGAGTTTACAACTTGTATCACGAATACGCAGCAAGGGCTTAATTCTCAGTATTAAAGATGTTTTTCAAGCGCCAACAGTTGCAGAGCAAGCAGCCTTAGCAGAATATGAGTCAATACAAGTTGCAGCAACGCCAATAGTCACATCTATGCAAGGCGATATTCCATTAACGCCAATCCAAGAATGGTTTTTCGCAACACAGCATAGTAAGCCAGAACACTTTAACCAGGTTGCTTTTTTAAATGTACATAAAAGATTAGATTTGACTATTTTATGCAACATGATGCGGCAACTTATTTGTCACCATGATATATTAAGAACGCGCTTCCTTAATCAAAATGAAGGTTGGATGCAACACTGTTATGCCTTCGAAGAATATCAAAATTGTATTGATAAATTTGTTAGTGTCGTTAATTTAAGTCAGTTTTCTAGTGAAGAAATTGATAACAGAATCAATCTATCAATTAATGCTATTCAGGCTAGCTTAAATCTTAAGTCAGGACCGCTATTTAGAGTGATTTTATATGATTGTGGACTATCAAGATCACAGCAGCTATTTTTTGTTGTTCATCATTTGCTAGTCGATGGTGTTTCTTGGCGAATTATACTCGAAGACATGGAGCAATTATGCCAACAGTTAGTGGCTAATAAAGAGTTATCATTACCAGCCAAGACAGCTTCTTATCAACAATGGGCAAATACGCTGCTTGATTATGTTAACTCTGATGTGCTTAAAACACAGTTACAAGATTGGAAAAATTTAGTAGATATATCTACTCATCAATTAACAACAGATACTAGTAGTACTGAACTAACTATTGAACAAAGCGATGATGTTGTTATTAAACTAGATAAAGAATTAACTACCAAATTGTTAAGAGATGTCCCCAAAGCCTTTAATACACAGATTAATGATATATTATTATCAGCATTAACCCTGTGTCTACATCAATGGCAAGGTAGTAATAGTTTTGCAATCCTATTAGAAGGACATGGGCGCGAGAATATTGCTGCTAATCTTGATATTTCGAGAACAGTCGGTTGGTTTACTTCTATGTTTCCGGTGATTTTAACAGCAGATTTAAAGCATACCCATACGGATACTATAAAAAGTATTAAAGAAACCTTGCGAGCTATTCCCATGAAAGGTGTTGGCTTTGCTATTATGAAACATCTATCTAGTGATGCAGAAACTAGAAATATAATAAATGCAATCTCTAAACCTGAGATTTGTTTTAATTATTTAGGACAATGGCACGATAATGATAATGCGGTTAATGATAAAATATTTACTTCTAAAGATTTCATAACACCAAATTGTATTGCTAAAGAAAACAAACGTACTACTCTAATAGACTTTGTCAGTGAGATTGCCAACAGTCAACTAACATTGATTTGTAGTTATAGCTCTAATCATTTTCAAAAGACAACAATAGAAAATGTTGCCAATCTATATATACAATGTCTTACTGAGCTTATTAATTATTGTACTAAAGCTGAGAACTTTGGCTATACACCATCAGATTTTCCTTTGGCAGACATTTCTCAACAACAATTAGACATATTAACGAATGGTGACACCACAATTCAAAATATCTATCCATTGTCTCCAATGCAGCAGGGATTGTTATTTTATGAGCAAATGTATGTTGAAAGACAAACCTATTTTATGCAGAGTATTTTTGTACTTAATAGTGAAAATTTGAATGTAAACTTATTACATACTGCATGGCATGCTGTTTGTGAGAAACATGACATTATGCGGACAAGATTTGTAACAGAAAATTTAGATCTTCCTCTTCAAATAGTTAATCGTGATGTGAATTTGGCGTGGCATGAAGTTGATTGGAGTAAGCAGCAGTATGCTAATTTGGATGTTGCATTAGATGAATATCTACTGCTTGATCGGCAGGATAAATTTGATCTTTATGCAAACAGCGCTTTTAGAGTAATAATTATTAAATACAATACTAATCAAGCATTTTGTATTGTGAGTCATCACCATATCTTATTTGATGGTTGGTGTTGGCCACTAATTTGGTCTGATATCCAAAAAGCATATGACCAACTATTAAAGGAAAAGCTGATTAAATTAGATTATGCACGACCTTATTCTGCTTATATAGCTTGGCAGGAAAATTGTGATATCAATGCAGCAACAACATTTTGGAAACAGCATTTAGCTGCATTTAACTCTCCAACACGCTTTGACTATATTCGCAATACAGAGGTAGCAATAAATGGTTTATCTTTCTTTGAAAATGATTTGGTTATAGCTTCTGATGTGAGCAATCAATTACGACAATTGGCTAAAGTTAATGGCGTAACACTGAATACGGTAATGCAGTTAGCATGGGCGATTCTATTATCACGTTATACGCGTAATATAGATATTGCGTTTGGTGTTGCTGTTTCTGGACGTTCTATTCCAGTTCCGGGTGTAGAGAATATCGTAGGATTGTTTATCAATACATTGCCAATGCGTATTAAACTTGCAGATGGTTCTTCAATTAAAGAGCAATTATGTGATCTACAACAGAAAATGAGTGAGATGCAGACTTATGGTTACTTATCATTAGCCACGATTCAGACATTGCTAACAGAGAACCATCATGAAAACATATTTGATAGTATTCTCGTTTATGAAAATATCCCCGAAAATACTGATGATATGGATGCTCCATTGCTAGTAGAAGGTGTAAAAGGTATTGGTCGCAATGAATATCCATTAACAGTTTTAGTTTTACCAGATAATGAGCTAACTCTTAAATTTAAGGCAGATAAACAGCATTTTTGTAAAGAGCAAGTTGCACAAATTAGTCGACATTTAAATGTGATTTTACTTGATCTTATCTCGGGTACTAATGAATCTGCTAGTAATGTTATAATGCTTGCTGAAAGTGAAAAGCAAGAAATCATCTATCAGTATAATAATACTAATACAACTTACCCATCTATATCATGTGTTCAAGAGCGATTCATCGAGCAAGTTGATAAGCAACCTACTGCGATAGCCATAATATATAAAGACGAACAACTAAGCTTTAGTGACTTAGATATGCGTGCAAATCAACTGGCTAATCATATGATAGATCAATATGATATTAAGCACGGTGATTTCGTTTATGTTTGTTTAGAACGTAGTAACGATGCGGTCATCGCACTTTTGGCAATATTAAAAATAGGTGCAGTTTATGTACCAGTAGAAGCCAATTATCCAATGGTAAGAATAACTAAATTATTTTCTGAGCTTGAGAATAAGTTGTTAGTTACAAAAAGCTATTTATTAGGCAAGCTAAGCGCATTCATGGGAGATATTATTCGGCTTGATGTAGATAAAAAGCTAATAAATTGCAGCCAAAAACGACCGGATATCTCTATTCAGCCTGCTGATAATGCTTTTGTTCTGTTTACTTCTGGCTCTACAGGAGAGCCAAAAGCAGTATTAGGAACGCATGCTAATATGCTGCAACGTTTTCAATGGATGTGGCATCGTTATTCGCTTAAAGCGACTGATAGACAATGCATGTTGGCTCCCATTAATACTATTGATACGTTTTGGGAAATGTTAGGTGCAGTCTCGCAAGGTATTACTACCGTTATTACCAGCCAAGAAGATTTAGTGGATTCAGAGCATTTAATTGCAAAATTAAAACAATGGCAGGTTACTAGAATTGATCTCGTACCATCGTTACTGCGTATTATCATGGAACATCACGCTAATATTCGCGAGTTACTGCCACAATTAAAATTCTGGGGCGTAAATGGCGAATATCTTGACCCGCAATTAACGTTAGATTTTTGTCGGGCATATCCAGAAGCCATGCTCTTAAACCGTTTTGGTTCTACAGAAGCAACTTCGATATATTGTGAAGAAATACAATATGACATCGCAGCTAAAAAAATCAATAAATCTAGTTTTGTTACAGATAACAGTAAAGTCTATATTTTAAATAAAGCATTACAAGTTGTTCCTACTGGGGTAATTGGTGCTCTCTATGTCACAAGTAACACAATGACGAAAGGCTATATCAATAATGAGGTCTTAACATCACAACATTTCATAAATAATCCGTTTGAAGAGAGTCGGGTTATGTATAAAACGGGCGATATGGCTCGTTTCCTTTTTGATGGAAGTTTAGAGTTGTTTGGTCGTGAAGATGATATGGTGAAAATAAGAGGCAATCAAGTTTCTTTAAAAGAAGTTGAAAATATATTAAAAAGTCATGAGTTAATCAGTAACGCAGTACTCGTTACTAAGCAAAACAGTAATTCAGAGATGGTTTTATATGCTTTTTTGAAGATGGAAAATGAAGATGAAAGTGTTGATGCAGTGATTCGACAGTGGCTACAAGATAAGTTGCCGAGCTATATGACTCCAGAGCATATTCATAATATTGCTTCATTTCCAATAACAGCAAATGGCAAGATTGATAGGATTAAGTTAATAACAGAATATACTAATGTCAACATGGAAACCGTTTCTAAAACAAACCAATTAACAGCATTGGAACAAGATTTGTTAACTATCTGGCAAGAATTATTAACAAAAGATAGTTTTGGTATTGATGATAGTTTCTTTTTAATCGGCGGACATTCATTAATTGCAACACGGTTAATGGCAAGAGTAAAAAGAAAATATAAGGTGAATATCCCGTTGCGTTTAATTTTTGAAGCGCCAACTATACGTGAAATGGCTAGCAAGCTAAATGATATCTGTGATGACATTGATACAAAAATTGATGATATTAGCGTGAATAATAGAAGTGAGATTGCCAGTAAGCATTCTTTCTACCCACTATCATTTATACAAAGACAAATGTGGGTTTTAGATAAGGTTATACAAACTCCAGGAGTTTATAATCTATTTAATGCATTTGAACTGCATGGTAAATTGAATATCTCTGCATTAGAAAAAGCGTTTAATGAACTTTGCAAACGACATTCCGCATTACGGACAAGCTTCATCGAGAATGATGATGGTAGCGTTACCCAGGAAATAAAGAAATATACTGCCTTTTTATTGTCAACACTAGATGCGCGTGAGTTTGCTTCTGAACAACAAGAAATAATAATAAATAAAGAAATGCACGCCATGAGTAATAAAAAGTTAAAACTTGATAACGATCAACTAATGCAAACCGTGCTAATTCAGTGTCATGATAATAAGAATGTGTTGTTAATACTATTGCATCACATTATTACGGATCGTTGGTCAAATGGTATTATTTTTAAAGAGCTAAATATTCTATATACATCATTTTCTAATAATTATGACATTACATTGCCTGATGTTGCACAATATTATCAATATGCTGAAAACCAACAAAGTTTTATACAAACAGATGTGTATAAAAAGCAACTGGCTTATTGGCAGAATAAATTAGAGGGTATTAGTGGTATTTTACAATTTCCTGCTGATGTGAGTCCTGAATTAGCGCGTACACATGAAGGCGCTATATATCAGTTCCAAGTATCAGAAGATAAAGCGAAGAAAGTAAAGCAATATGCTGATGCAAATAATGCTACATTATTTATGACATTGTTAAGTTGCTATTATATATTCTTGTATCTATATACAGGTGAAGATGACATTCTTGTTGGTTCACCTGTAGCGCATCGTCAAAATGCAGACTATGAAAATACAATTGGTTGTTTTATCAATACGTTAGTTTTCCGATGTTTATTAAATCCAGATTGGAACTTCAAGCAATTATTAGCACACGTTAAAGAAATTGCATTACAGGCTTATGATAATCAAGACGTACCTTTTGATGCTTTAGTTGAGACTATAGACTTTGAACGTGATTTAGATGTTAATCCAATCTATCAAGTTGCTTTTGTTTTACAGAATGTCGGTACAAGTAGTATATCTTTAGGTGATTTAAAGCTTAAAGAATTAGAGAACACCAAAGGGACTGCGAAATTTGATTTTTCTTTGATTGCTGTTGAGGATAATAACAGTATTGCTTTTGCTATAGAATATGCAAAGGATGTATTTTCTTTAACAACTATACAACACATGGCTATTTATTTTGAGAATATTATTGATCATGTTTTAGCGAGAGACGCTATAGGTATTGCATCAATGGAGTTATTAAATACTGAAGATAAGAAATCTGTGATACAAGCCTCAAGAGGGCAAAGTATTGATTACTTCACGAATAACACATCAATATTACAAATTATTTTTGATAATATTCATCATAATTCTGAAGCTGTAGCGGTGATCACTCCGGAACAGACAATAAATTATGCTGCATTGTTAGAGATGTCTGATCTTATTGCTACATTACTTTATAATGACTTCAATATTACGGTTGGTGACAAGATCGCTGTATGTTGTGATGCTTCTATTGAGCTGGTTGCTTATATTCTTGCTATCTTCAAACTGGGAGCCGTTTATGTTCCTATCGATCCACTGCAACCTGAAGCAAGAATTACTTATGTTATTAACAAAGCAAAGGTAAAATGTATTTTAACAAAAGAATCTTTGCGAGCCTCATTAGAAGGGCAGTTGCCACCTCTTTTTGTATTCAATAATGAGCATAAACTAGATAAGAAACTACAGGCAAAAACATTGTTGAAAGTTAAACTTAATTTAGAAAGCTTAGCGTATATTATCTTCACCTCAGGTTCGACAGGGAAGCCTAAAGGTGTCGCTGTTAATCATCGTAATTTAATTAATTCAACTATGGCCAGAAATGATTTTTATCAAGGTGGTTGTGAGCGTTTCCTTTTACTATCAAGCATAGGCTTTGATAGTTCAATAGCAGGAATATTCTGGTGTTTAGTCAATGCAAAAACACTAGTATTACCTGAAAAAGCAGATATTACACCTGGATCTGTCGCGGGTATGATACAACAATACAACGTCGATACGACACTTTGTATCCCTTCGTTTTATCAGATGCTTATTAATGAGGAACTTGCCACTAACTTTTCTTCATTAAAACATATAATTTTGGCAGGAGAGAACGTTAATCCAAATATAATCACAAGGCATGATAAAGTTAATCCTCATGCAAACTTATACAATGAATATGGTCCTTCTGAGGCCACTGTCTGGTCCAGTGCAGCAGTACTTTATCAAAGTGACACCAGTAGATTAATGCCAATAACAATTGGCAAGCCGATAAATAATACGGCAATATATATATTAAATCCTCATCAAAAATTACAACCAACAGGCGTTATTGGTGAGATATATATAGCCGGAGAAAATGTGACGCAAGGTTATTATGATGATCCGCAATTAACTACTGAAAACTTCATTAGCCTGGAACTTGATGGCAAACAACCAATCTATAAAAGTGGTGATCTTGGTCGTTATCTTGATTCAGGAGACATTGAAATTTTAGGTCGTCGCGACCAGCAAATAAAAATTAATGGCTGTCGAGTTGAGCTCGCTGAGGTTGAAAAAAACATATTAATGCTAGATTTTGTCAGCTCAGTGGCGGTGATTGCATCTAAGCAAAATAAAGAAATAACGCAACTAGTTGCTTATGTTGTGCTTGAAAGAAACGCTAAAACGGATGATTTGAATATCGAGTTAATAAAGCAGCTCCCAAATTATATGCTACCGAATCGATATGTTTATCTTGATAGTTTACCATTGTTAGAAAATGGTAAAGTTAGTTATAAGGCATTGTCGGTTCTAGTTACTTCTAATGAAAAATTTAGCGAAGATTGTCAGCCAAGAACAATAGTTGAGGAACGCTTATTAGAAGAATTTAAAGATATTTTGCAAAGAGACAGTATTTCTATCTTTAGTGATTTCTTTGATAGTGGTGGGAATTCATTATTGGCAATTATGTTAGTAAACAGAATCCAAAAACACATGCACTGCAATATCTCAATAGTGGATATATTCTCCTATCGGACAGTGGTTGCTATTGCAAAATTGTTTTCTCAACGCAGAGGGGGTGGTTCTGATGTCACTGACTTTAAACGTTATGTTTTACCAATTAAAAAATCAAATACGACTAATAAGTTAATATTATTTCACCAAGCAAGTGGCTTAGCTTCACCTTATAGTTTATTAGCAGATATGCCTACTGATTACTCAATATATGCAATTTCAAATCCTCGTTATGGAGACCATGAAAATGCATTTACAAGTATTGAAAAAGTGGCTCGTTATTATATTCAAATTGTCAAGTCAATACAGGCGGACGGACCTTATGTGTTAGCTGGTTGGTCGTATGGTGGAGTGCTTGCATTTGAAATTGCCCGACAATTGCAGTTACAGGGTGATGTTGTTGAGAATGTTATTTTGATTGATAGCTTTAATTTTGCGGTAAGAGATAAAGTTGATACTAATAAGTCTGAGCGAGAAGAATATATGCAGCTATATCTATCGGAGAAAGGTATTAGTCCAGATAGTCATGATGGTAAAGCAATTTTATTTGAGTTTGAGCATTCTTATCAGTTAGCTAGGAACTATTTGCCTCAAGTTTATAATGGTAAAGTATCATTAATAAAATCAAGTGTGCCAAGAAGAGCAAATAAACAATATTGGAAAGATCCTTTTAATGGTTGGTATAATGTTGTAACAAATAATATTAATATTTTAAGTATTGCAGCAGAACATAATCATTTGTTTGATCATGAACATGTTGGATTGGCCACTGAAATCATCAAGGATATTCTCGAAAATAGAAATAATAGCCAAAAAAGCGATTCAAAATTAATTAATAATCTCATGTTTGCAGTCAATAACAACGACAGTTTTCTTTGTAAACAACTGTTGCATTTTTATAAACATGAATTTTTAGTCCCTGGTGTGTATGAACATTTAGAGAAGCTACTAATACAGATTGGCGATAGCGAAATTGCTGATGTCTTGGCTGGTTTTTTAAATAACTATAATGTTGAATCAATTGAGTAGGGTTAAGTAGAGCAAGATGAAATATAAAGTTTATACAGGACATAATTACAAATCTATTCCACAGATTAAATATCTAGATGCGGATAGTTTGTATGCACTTGATATTGTTTCTAGGATATTACCATTTAGAGTAAATAATTATGTGCTTGATGAGCTTATTGATTGGCAAAATTATGCGACTGATCCATTGTTTATATTGACATTTCCACAACAAGATATGTTACCAAAAGTATATTTTCAACAAATTGCAAGGTTGTTAAAGAACAATGCTTCAAAAACAGAGTTGGCTCAACAAATATATCGTATCCGTATGGCATTAAATCCTCATCCTTCTGGACAAACGGAATATAATATCCCTGTATTTAATGATGAATATCTAGCGGGAATACAACATAAATATAACGAAACGGTTTTATATTTTCCTAAACAAGGGCAGACTTGTCATAGCTACTGCACATTCTGTTTTCGCTGGGCTCAATTTATAGGTGATAAAACCTTAAAATTTTCTGCTGATAGTGAGCAAGTTTTAGTTGACTACTTGAAAGCCAACACACAAGTAACGGATTTATTAATAACGGGCGGTGACCCTTTAGTGATGAAAACACATCACTTACAAAATTTATTAGAACGTTTATTGCAGCCGGAATTAGCGCATATAACCACGATCAGAATTGGTTCTAAAGCATTAACCTATTGGCCTTATCGATTTTTAACAGATAGTGATGCTCCACAATTATTAGAACTATTTTCTAAATTGGTACAACGTGGTAAACATGTCGCGTTTATGGCGCATATAAATCATTGGCGGGAATTATCAACGGAAGTTGTTAAACAAGCCGTTACAAAGATTAAAAATACAGGGGTTATTATTCGTAGCCAAGCGCCTATTTTAGCAAATATTAATAATAGCGTTGATGATTGGATTAAGCTTTGGAAAAAGCAGGTAGAACTAGGTATTGTTCCTTACTATGTGTTTGTTGAGCGCGATACGGGTGCCAAGAATTACTTTGAGCTACCTCTATTTGAGGCCTTAACAATTTATCAATCTTCTATACAAAACGTATCAGGATTAGGCCGTACAGCACGTGGTCCAATAATGAGTGCTACCACGGGTAAAATTGAAATTCTTGGTAGAAAGACTTTAGCTGGCGTCGATTGTTTTATTCTTCGTTATATGCAGGCAAGAATTCCAAGTTATGTTGGGAAGATATTTTTTGCTAAATTTGATGGAAATGCAACATGGTTTGATCATCTTGAGCCAGCTTTTTCTGAAGATAAGCATTTTTTCCAGAATGAAACGATTCCGGATTTTTCTCCAAATAGTAACAATAGCAATGTTGAGGTTTCTGTATGAATAATAAAGTATATTTAAAACCAAGTATTAAAGTTGAACCACTAATTTGGAGCTGGTATGCATGGTCTTATCTTATTCCGCCACATACTGCTGCATGCAATATTGTAAATCGGCATCTAAAAATAATGCAATCCTTTGTGCAAGCTCCACAAGTACATGCACAAGCAGTTAAGAATCCTAAATTACTGGGTGGTCCATTTGTTGACTTACCAATAAGCAACGTGGAGAAAATACAAGATTTAATTCGTGCGACTGAAGATGAGTGTACTAACTTGATTGCTTTAGAAGCGGCGATTAAAAGGTTTGATAAATTTTTATTAGAGAATGCTCGCGGTGATGCGATGGAAGCTTTGTATCAACAATTACCAGCAGAAATAAAAGGAATGGTTGAATTGGTTTATGATTTAAACTGTCATCCACAGATACGATTTATAGAGACATTATTTTATCATAAATATTATACAGACAATTATCAAAGTGTTGCTATATCTGATACCTCATCGGATTTTCGAAATTTTGTGTTGAGTACCCCGAGGCTTGATAACGATGAGGCTGTTACTTTAAATTTAGCGTTTGCTGATAAACGGCTTGATGATTTATTTAAGGCAAAATATGCAGCTGTTGATTTGTCAACATTACAAGAATTATTAGAGATTCCTTCTGATAAATTAGATTTGTTTGCTAGTTTTTTTACTGAAAAAAGACCTGAGCTATCGTTATCAAGAGAATATAAAGGTAATGATGTTAGAGTTCGTTATTTAGGTCATGCTTGTGTTCTATTGCAGACTCAAGAGGTTTCGATACTCATCGATCCAGTGGTTAGTTATAATATTCAGTCTGATATCCCTCGCTATACATTTGAAGATTTACCCGATCAAATAGATTATGTCTTAATTACGCATAACCATCAGGACCACGTGTTGTTTGAAATGCTATTACAATTACGACATAAAATAAAAAACATTGTTATTCCCACAAATAATAAGGGTTCTTTAATGGACCCATGCTTAAAAACAATATTTAATAAGCTTGGATTTGCAAAGGTATTTATCTTAAATGAGTTTGAATCATTGTCAATTCCTGGCGGAGAAATCACTGGACTACCATTCTTGGGCGAACACTCTGATTTGAATATCCATAGCAAACTGGCTCATCATATTAATTTGTTGGGGAAAAAGTTTATTTTTGCTGCAGACTCTAATAATATTGATATGGCATTATATGAACATGTTTTTGATTATATAGGCAAGATAGATGTTTTATTTATTGGTATGGAATGTGATGGGGCGCCACTAACTTGGCTTTATGGCCCATTACTCTCCTCAACATTAAATAGACAATATGATAATAATCGAAATCTATCGGGGTCTGATGCAAATAAAGCTTGGGATATTGTCATTAAATCTGGTTGTAACCAAGCATATGTATATGCAATGGGCCAGGAACCTTGGTTAAATTTCTTAATGGCACTTAAATATGAAGCTGATTCGATCCAAATAACAGAGTCGAATAAGTTTGTTCAACAATGCCAAGAACATGGTATTGTTGCAGAAAGGTTGTATTCAATGAAAGAGTTTGAGGTGTGAATATGATAGGTGAATCGTCGCTACCATTGTTAATAAAGCCTAATGATCACTACAGAATCAATAGTGAGGTGGAAAGTTTAGATGCGTTTTTAAAAGAGCAGCAAGCTTTGATATTAACGCAGTTACATCAGTATGGTGCTATATTGTTTTCAGGTTTTGATATAGCCTCTATCGACATGTTTACACGCTTAGCAAAATTATTTATTCCGCAAGTGATGGATTATAAAGGTGGTGATACACCGCGTTCAAAAGTTAGTGCGGAAGCATATACATCAACAGAAATATCTTCTGAATTACACATTCCGCTTCACCAAGAGCTATCGTATTCAACACATTATCCAAATAAACTTTTTTTCTATTGTATGAAATCTGCAGAGCAAGGCGGGCAAACGCCTTTGCTAGATGCGCGCAAACTATATAAAGCGTTAGACCCAGAAATAATTAATATCTTTAGTAATAAAAAAATAAAATATATTACGAATCTACATGGTGGCTACGGTGTTGGTAAATCATGGCAAGAATGTTTTGAAACAGAAGACAAAGATGAGGTGATACAGATTTTTCAACAACGAGGAATACAATATTTTTGGCAGGATGAGGATAATTTACAATTTCATGAGATTGTTCAACCTGTTATTCAACATCCTCAAACTGCAGAGCATATTTGGTTTTCTCAGGCTGATCAATGGCATGTTTCGCATCTTGATGTAGATGTATATGAAAGTTTATTGGAATTTATGACAGAAGATGCCTTCTATCATAACTGCACGTTTGCTGATGGAAGTGAAATACCTCGACAATATCTTGATGAAATTAGATATCAAAAAAACAAACTAATAAAAACATTTGATTGGCAGCAAGGAGACTTTCTGATGATTGATAATCACCTCGTTATGCATGGTCGTAATCCATATCACGGTGAACGTAAAATACTTGTAACAATGGGATGAAAAAACATATGGAATCTGCATTATGTATTCAGAATTTATGCAAGCAATATAAAAATGGTACTGTAGCATTGAATGATGTTTCTATGAACGTTAATGTTGGCGATTTTTTTGCGCTATTAGGGCCTAATGGAGCAGGTAAATCAACACTTATTAATACTATTGCATTTTTATCCAAGCAAACTGCAGGTTGCATTAACGTATATGGTTTTGATCAAGAGCGACAGAAAAATAAAGTTAAGAGTTTGATTGGATTGGTTCCTCAAGAGTTTAACTTTAATATTTTAGAGAATCCTTTTGAGATTGTAGTAAATCAAGCTCGTTTCTATGGTATTAGAAAATCCGTAGCTAAAAAGAGAGCCGAGGCTCTTCTTAAAGAATTAGACTTATGGGGTAAACGTTCGGTAATGGCAATGAGTTTATCCGGAGGGATGAAACGGCGTCTGATGATTGCTAGAGCATTGGTTCATCAGCCTACATTATTGTTATTAGATGAGCCAACTGCCGGAGTTGATATTGAAATAAGAAAGTCGATGTGGAATTTTTTACGTGAAAAAAACCTTGAGGGTATGACCATTATTTTGACGACGCATTACCTAGAAGAGGCTGAGACTTTATGCAACAAAGTTGCGATTATTAATAAAGGTAAAATTCTTGTTTGCGATGAAATGCAAAAACTTTTAATTAATCATCAAGATAAAAAACTAATTATTGATTTGCAAATGCCGTTGCCAATTTCACCAGAAATAGAAGGTTGTCGATTTAATTTCATAAGTGATTTAGTTTATGAGGTGGAGATTCTTCAAGGATATGAACTGGGAGCTTTATTAGCACAGTTTGATAGACATAAAATTAATATAAAAGCAGTGCGTAATTTAAATAATCGTTTAGAAACGCTGTTTTTAGAGCACGTGACAAAAGGAAAAGAATATGGCTATGCCACAGATGTATAAAACCAAAAATATTTATTATATAAACATGATATCTTTTTGGGCTCTTATTGAAAAAGAGATTAAACGGTTTTATCGTTATTGGCCACAAACATTGCTTCCACCGACAATAACAACACTATTATATTTTATTGTGTTTGGTTCTTTCTTAGGTAAGCATTTGCCAAATATATCAGGTGTTGGTTATATGCAGTTTATTACACCGGGATTAATTATGATGGCAGTAATTTATAATGCATATTTGAATGTGGCGTCGTCTTTATTTGCGGCAAAATTTCAAAATTATATTGAAGAAATACTTATTACACCATTATCTTCAGATCTACTGCTTTTAGCATTTGTTTTTGGTGGTGTTGCTCGAGGTCTTTCTGTTGCTTTACTTTCTGGAGCAGTAGCAGTATTTTATGCACATATTACTATTCATAGTATATGGTTAACGCTATTAGCTTCTATTTTGATTTCAACTTTATTCTCTTTGGCAGGTTTTATTAATGGCTTGATTGCAAAAAACTATGAATCTGTAAATATTATGCTTGCTTTTGTACTAACCCCGTTATCATTTTTAGGGGGGGTCTTTTATTCAAGTGCGATGCTGCCTGAAAAATGGCATTGGATAACTTACTTTAATCCAATTTTTTATTTAGTAAATGCGTTTCGCTATGCAATGATTGGTGTTTCTGATGTGCCTGTTGATTCAACCTTTATTGTGAGCATAATTCTTATTCTGATAATGTATGTTGTTGCTCGTTTATTAATGCGGCATGGCATAGGCATGAAGCAGTGAAAACAAGAGAATTTTAGTGGGAAAAGTAAAATAATGTTTAAAATAATGAAGCTTAGTTTGTTGTTTATTACCCTTAGTGTTATGGCGGGTTGTCACTCTAGTGATAAAACAGTAAATACGTCAATACCCATTAAAACAACGACTGTTAAAAGGATTCTGCAGCCATTAAATATTAATTCTTTTGGGACAGTACTTTCCAAAAAGAGCACCTATCTAAGTCCAATTTCTTCTGGCATTATTATTAAAAAAGATTTTCATGATGGTGAATACGTAAAGAAAGGGCAGCTACTCTATGTGGTAGATAATACTATTGCTAAAGCTAATCTTGCTTCACAACAAGCTAAACTTGAGTTGACATTATCTACTCTTAATAAAGATAAAGAATTATTAGCTAGAAGATTCTTTAGTAAACAAGATTGGGATGTTATTGCGACACAAGCACAAACCCAGAAAGCGAAACTTGCATCATTGTTAAAAGAGCTGCACCAAAGAAATATTATTGCTCCTTATGATGGCTTACTAACGGCAAGCGCTGTTGATGTTGGAAGTTATGTTAAACCAGGAGAGAAGTTAGTAGAAATTATTAATTTGTCTAATTTGGTCGTAGAATATAACTTATCTGCAAATGCTTTACCGTATATAAGTTTAGGGCAGAATGTTGTTGTAACGATTCCATCATTAGCGAACAAACATTTTACGGCAAAAGTTTCATATATTAGTCCTACTCTTGATAGTATGACTCGAACAATTGCTATACAAGCACATATCAATACACTGAATATGGTTCTCAAACCAGGCTTTTTTGCCTTAATAAAACAAACTGTGTTACCAGATCATTATGCTTTGCTTGTTCCTCAACGAGCTGTATTGAGTAATCTAAATGAAAAATATGTTTATATCGTTGCTGGAAATAAAGTGAAATTAACAAAGGTCTCATGTCATGCTAATCAACGTGGTCAGCTTGTTGTTAGCAAGGGGCTTTCTGATGGCGATGTTATTGTGGTTGCTGGGCAACAAAATTTAACAGATGGCGCTACGATTAAAGTTATTAATTAAGTATTACTTTGGGACTAACAAATTGAGATTTATTGAGTTTTTTATTAAAAAGCGTGCTGTTACTTATTCATTAGCTTTGCTATTAGCAATTCTAGGCATTGTGTCGTATAGAAACATTGGTGTTTCTGCCTTGCCTAACACAAAGTTAGGTGAGATCACCATCGTAACAAATTTGCCAGGAGCAACCCCAGCATTCATGGCGAACGCCATATCAACGCCCATTGAGCAAGCGATTAAATCAATCTCTGGAATTGATACAATTAGATCCTATAGCTCTATCGGTGAGAGTCATATTCATATTACTTTCAAATCAAATACTAATATTGAGCAAGCATTAGCAAAATTGCGTTCAGCTATTTCATTAATACATAATAAGTTGCCCAGCAATGCAACAACGCCGGTCATTACGGATAATCAACAAAGTACAGCCAACTCTGCTGTTTATCTCGGTATCTATTCAAAAACAGCAACGCAATTAGCTGTTAGTCAATATGTTCGTTTGCATGTTCTCAATAGACTCGAGGACCTTGCTGGTGTTGGCGATGTATTGCTGATGGGGGAAAAGCAACTTGCAGTACGGATATGGTTAGATCCGATTAAGATGGCAAAGTATAAAATTACTGTTAATACCGTTTTAAAGATTCTCAACACACAGAACCAATATACAACAGGGGGTAGGGTTGCTACACAATATAAAGCCTATACCTTACAAGTTGATACTAAGCCAAGTAGCATCAAGCAATTACAGAATATAACATTAAAAGTATTGCGCAATGATAAAGTAATAAGGCTTGAAAATATTGCAAAAATTGTTATTGGCCAGGCAAACAATCGCGATATAACACGCGTTAATGGTTATCCTGGTGTAGTGTTACAAATTTTAACAGTAAAAAATGCCAATATTTTACAGGTTGCACAACAGATTAAAATAGAAGTTAAAAGCATCAAACAATCTATGCCAGCCCATCTACATATTACGACGTTAATTGATGTGGCAAAATTTGTTAAGAATAGTACTAACAAATTATCTGAAGCGATTATTGAAGCTATAATTTTAGTTTCATTGGTTGTATTACTTTTTCTGGGTTCACTGAGATTATTTATTATTCCCGTTATCATTATTCCACTATGTATACTTTCAGCATTCATCTTGTTGCCCCTATTTGGTTTTGATCTGAATGTAATGACGTTGCTTGCTATTGTTTTGGCAATTGGATTAGTGGTGGATGACGCAATTGTTGTATTAGAAAATATTGTTCGCAATTTAGATCTTACAAAGACTGTTTCTGAAGCTGCGGTAATGGGTACCCGAAAAATCAGCATTGCAATCATTGCAATGACCGGAACCTTGGTCGTTGTATACTCTCCTATTGCATTAATTCATGGTTTTGTCGGTAACTTAGTTCGTCCCTTTGCTTATACGTTAGCATCACTCGTTGTTTTATCTGGTATTCTATCACTAACATTAACGCCTGCATTAACCGTACATATGCTAGAGCGTGTGGCGAAAAATAAGCAAGTAAAAAATAAGTTCACTCAAGCATTCGAACAATTTAGCCATCAATATGAGATTGTTCTAAGAAAAATGCTGTTACATAAACGCTATTTTTGGATAAGCCTGGTTTTGTTTCTTCTTTTAGGTGTTTTTGCGTTATTTAATATAAAAGTTCAACTGACTCCATATGAAGATTATGGCGGTATTAGTGCATTTGTATTACCGCCAAAAAACTCAAGTCCAGAATTTTTGCAAGCGCAGCTACAGCATTTATCTGATATTTTTGCGAAACAAAAAAACATTAAGAGTTTTTTTGGACGCACTTATTTTGATGATGGCGGGGAGTCTTTCTATTTAAACTTAAAGTCTTATCCTGCAAGAAAAGAGAGTGCAACAAAGATTATTGCCGACTTAACTAAGAGGCTACAGAATTACACTGCGGCTAATGTGTACTTTAGTAATTTTTCTTTAATTGACCCTTCTCTTGACAATAAACAGATTTCAATGGCAATAAGCATGAATGCAAGTTATCGACAGCTTTATGCCGTTACTAAAAAACTCATTGCAGCAGCTAAAATGCTAAAAGGCATCACGGATGTACGAGATGACCTTAACTTTAATAATCAAGTATTAAATCTATCTGTAAAACGAAAATTAGCCCAAGATATGGGCGTCTCTTTAAATAGTGTAGCAAGCACGGTGAGTACATTATATGGATCTACACAAACAGATAATGGTTTTAATAGAAATGGTGAGTTATATCCTATATATCTTGAGTTGCCGGCAAGCTATAGGAAAAATTTAGCCGCATTACATTTAATATTGTTAAAAAGTGTCTTATTTAATAAGTTTGTGTCTCTCAATACGTTAGTGCATGCTCATTATTTAGTTTCACCTCTAGCCCTGTCACACTTTAATGAAATGCGCTCGACAATGCTTAAAGCAGAGTTGAAACCTGGCTATACCATGGGACAGGAAATGCAAAAATTGGGAGCATTAGCGGCAAAGATCCTTCCCGAGAACGCACGCATTACATGGACAAATGCAAGTCGTCAATATCGAACCTCGCAAAGTAATATAATGTTATTAATTAGCTTAGCATTAATTGCTATTTATCTAGTATTAGTTATGAATTTTAGTAGTTTTATAGAACCTCTCATTATAATGTTTACGGTGCCATTCTCTTTTATTGGTGCTGTGATAGTATTATTTGTTGTTGGTAGTTCACTAAATATTTATTCAGAGCTTGGGTTATTGACATTAATTGGTTTGATTACTAAGCACGGTATTCTTATTATTGATTTTACTAACATTTTACTTCAAGAAGGAAAAAGCAAAGAAGATGCTGTTATTTTAGCTTGTAAGATGCGCTTACGACCTATTTTAATGACAAGTACAGCAATGATTGCAGGGGCTATTCCTTTAATTTTAATCTCTGGAGAAGCGGTTGCTGATTTAAATGAAATTGGTTGGAGCTTAGTTGGCGGATTAATGTTTGGAACTGTTTGCTCACTTTTTATAATACCAATAACATATATTACTTTCAGGGGACGTAGGATAAATTCTTTAGATGATGTGAAAGATTTTGCAAAAAGTTGATAGTATAAATAGTACGCGAAGATTACTGAGAAAATATTCAGTTGCATTTTCTAGCGTAAATCAACGTGCTTAATGCGAGTCCGTAAAAAGTTTTTGTTTTAGTAAGTTGTTGACTTGTTGCGGATTGGCTTTACCTTTTGACGCTTGCATAACTTTACCAACGAAGAACCCAAATAATTTATCTTTACCCGCACGAAATTGCGCAAGTTGTTCGGGATTATCTTCTAAAATCTCATCAATGATTTTTTCAATTGCAGCGCTGTCGGTAACTTGCTTTAAGCCTTGTTCTTCAATAATCATATCGGCACTTTTGTGTGTTTGCCACATTGCAGAAAATACTTTTTTGCCTATACTATTTGAAATGGTATTGTCATGAATTCGTCGTAGTAATCCGGCAAATAATTCTGCGCTGACAGGGCATTGAGTAATATTGAAGTTTTCTTTATTTAATGCGGCACTGAAATCGCCCATCACCCAATTCGCAACAAGCTTTGTTTCAGCATGGCTCAGCTCAACAACTTTTTCAAAATAATCTGCTAACTTGCGACTTGCTGTAATAACGTTAGCATCGTAATCACTAAGTCCTAATTCAGACTGTAAGCGTTGGCGGCGTGCAGCAGGTAATTCTGGCATTTGTTTTTGTATTTCAGCAATCTGTTCATCACTAATAGATACCGGCAATAAATCTGGATCAGGAAAATAGCGATAATCATTAGCTTCTTCTTTGCTGCGCATCGAACGGGTTTGATTATTATCCGGATCATATAAACGCGTTTCTTGAATAATCTGTTCACCATTTTCTAATAAACTGATTTGTCGCGCGACTTCATAATTAATGGCTTTCTCAACAAAACGAAAAGAGTTTACATTCTTGGTTTCAGTGCGTGTTCCTAACGCTTCTTGGCCACGAGGACGTATGGATACATTCGCATCACAACGAAAAGAACCTTCTTGCATGTTGCCATCACAAATATCTAAATAACACACTAGCTCATGTAATGTTTTTAGATAGGCAACAGCTTCAGCAGCAGATCGTAGTTCTGGTTCTGAAACAACTTCTAATAAAGGTGTGCCTGCACGGTTTAAATCAATGCCGGTTTTACCTTGAAAATTGCCATGCAAAGACTTGCCTGCGTCTTCTTCTAAATGCGCACGAGTAATGTTAATTCTTTTTTGTTGCCCATCATCAAGTGTAATATCGAGATAGCCGTTGTGAACAATTGGATTTTCATATTGGCTAATTTGATAGCCTTTGGGTAAATCAGGATAGAAATAATTTTTACGAGCAAAAATCGATTGTTGATCGATTTGGCTATTGGTTGCTAAGGCAAGCATAATTGCCATATCAATAACCTTGGCATTTAACACCGGTAAAACACCTGGCATAGCAAGATCAATAATATTCGCTTGAGTATTAGCTTCTGCACCATAAGCAATCGGTGCATTAGAAAAAATTTTCGATTGTGTTTGTAACTGTACGTGGACTTCTAAACCAATAACTGTTTCCCATTCCATATTGATTTATCCTTGGTGATTCATTTCTGGTTGGCGTTTATGCCAATCAGTAACTTGTTGGTATTGATGTGCGATATTTAATAATTTTGCTTCTTGGAAATGATTCGCAATTAATTGCATGCCAATGGGTAGCTTTTGCGCAAAACCTGCAGGAACAGATATTGCCGGTAAGCCTGCAAGATTAACAGCAATAGTGTAGATGTCATTTAAATACATGCTAATAGGGTCATCGGTTTTACTGCCTAAAGCAAAGCTAGTTGTTGGCGTTGTCGGTCCAAGAATTACATCAACTTGTTGTAGTGCATTTTGGTATTCTTGACTGATTAGGCGCCGTACTTTTTGTGCTTTTAAATAGTAAGCATCGTAATAACCTGCGGATAAAGCATAAGTACCGATCATAATACGGCGCTTAACTTCATCACCAAAAGCTTCACTACGTGAACGTTTATATAAATCATCTAAATTTTTTGGTTCTTCACAACGATACCCATAGCGCACACCATCGTAACGCGCTAAATTCGAAGAGCACTCAGCCGGTGCAATAATATAATAAGCGGGTACTGACAATTCCGTATTTGGCAAGCTGATATCATGTAAACTCGCGCCGAGTTTTTCTAATTCTTTTGCCGCAACTTGAATGGCTGTTGCAATTTCAGGATCTAGACCATCACTAAAAAATTCTTTGGGTATGCCTATGCGTAAACCTTGCAATGAATCATTAAGTGTTGCGGTATAATCAGGAACGCTTGTATCCACTGACGTTGAATCTTGCGGATCAAAACCGGCAATGACATTCATGAGTAGTGCTGCATCAGCAGCTGTTTTACTTAAAGGACCTCCTTGATCAAGACTGGATGCAAAAGCTACCATACCAAAACGCGATACGCGGCCATATGTTGGTTTCAAACCGGTAATCCCACAAAACGCTGCAGGTTGTCGAATGGAGCCTCCTGTATCTGTGCCTGTGGCAATCGGCGTTAAGCTTGCGGCGACAGCGGCTGCTGATCCGCCAGAAGAACCGCCGGGTACTAATTCTGGGTTCCATGGATTATGTACATAGCCATAAAAACTGTTTTCATTCGATGAGCCCATGGCAAACTCATCCATATTAGTTTTACCTAATAGCACCATGCCGGCATCTTTACAGCGTTTGGTGACCGTTGCATCATAGGGTGATATAAAATTGTCCAGCATGTGTGAACCACAAGAGGTTTTAACACCTCTTGTGCAAAAAATGTCCTTATGCGCGATAGGAATACCGGTAAGTTTTTGTGCATTGCCGTCTTTACGACGCTTATCGGCATCAAGAGCCGCTTGTAAGGCGTAGTCTTCGTTAATTGTTATAAAAGCATTTAAATGAGGATCAATAATACGCATTCGCTCAAGAAAACTTTGCGTTATTTCTTGGCTTGATGTTTCTTTATTTTCTAATAGTTGGCTGAGTTCTGTTATGGTTTTGTCATGCATACAAAGCGTCTTCCTGGATAAATTAATGATATTATTCTATGACTTGCGGCACTAAGTATAAGCCATTTTCAACTTCGGGCGCATTCGCTTGGGTTGCCTTGGTTGTGGTAACTGCAACAGCGTTATCAGCACGAGTGCGTTGCATAACATCTAATGGGTGGGCCATGGGCTTAATATTTTCTATTGGCGCCCCATTGAGTTGTTCAACAAATTCTAAAATTTTAGACAAATTAGTGACATAGTCTGGAATATCATCTTCTTCAATATGGAGCTTGGCAAGGTTTGCGATTTTCAGCACGTCAGCCGGTGATAATTCCATGAGATTGTTATCCAAAAAAAATTAAAATTTATGCAATTAGGCGTGTATTATACGCACGAGTTCGTGTAAAATCAGCCATTATTTTTGAGGAATGGGGTAAAAAAAGCATGTTAAAAAAGTTACGTGGGATGTTTTCCAATGACTTATCTATTGACCTTGGAACTGCAAATACATTGATCTATGTTCGCAACCAAGGAATCGTCTTAAATGAACCTTCAGTTGTTGCCTTACGCCAAGATAATGGTGGCCGTCGTGTTGCTGCTGTTGGTGATGAAGCAAAGCGTATGCTAGGTCGTACTCCAGGCAACATTCAAGCGATTCGTCCACTTAAAGATGGTGTAATTGCTGATTTCTATGTTACTGAAAAAATGTTGCAACACTTTATTCATAAAGTGCATGAAAATAAATTTATGCGCCCAAGTCCTCGTGTTTTAGTTTGTGTTCCTTGTGGTTCAACACAAGTTGAGCGGCGTGCTATTCGTGAATCAGCGATGGGAGCAGGTTCACGTGAAGTATATCTAATTGAAGAGCCAATGGCTGCGGCAATCGGTGCTGGAATGCCAGTCGAAGAAGCAAGTGGTTCTATGGTGGTGGATATCGGCGGTGGTACCACAGAAGTCGCTATTATTTCATTAAGTGGTATTGTCTATTCTGCCTCAGTACGCATTGGTGGCGATCGTTTTGACGAAGCTATAATTAATTACGTTCGACGCAATTATGGAACATTAATCGGTGAAGCGACAGCGGAACGTATTAAACATACTATTGGTACGGCTTATCCTGGCAATCAAGTTGCTGAAATCGAAGTTCATGGCCGTAATTTAGCTGAAGGTGTGCCGCGTGCTTTCACCTTAAATAGCAACGAAATTTTAGAAGCATTACAAGAACCGTTATCAGGTATTGTTGGTTCTGTACGTGCTGCTTTAGAACAAGCTCCACCAGAGTTGGCAGCAGATATTGCTGAACATGGTATGGTCCTAACCGGTGGTGGCGCATTATTAAAAGATCTTGATCGTTTAATGATGGAAGAAACTGGTTTACCAGTGATCGTAGCGGAAGATCCATTGACTTGTGTTGCTCGTGGTGGTGGCGCAGCATTGGATATGGTTGATAAACTTGGCGGCGATTTCTTGTCAAGCGAATGAAAACAATATTTTTAAACCGAACATTTTTAGGTGTACGAGCGATTATTTTAATCGTGCTTGCTGTCATCTTGATGTTTGTCGATCATCGTAGTAGTGCATTGGTGCAAGTGAATTCGACATTGTCAGTTGTAGCAGCACCATTCGAATATGCTGTTGATTATCCGATTAAGTTTGTTAACTGGTTGACCACAAGTTTTGTTAGTCGTGAAGCGTTGTTTCAAGAAAACCAAACATTAAAAATCAAAGTTCTGACTTTACAGACTAAGCTCACACAATTTCAAGCATTAGGTGTTGAAGATCAGCAGTTAAAAACACTGATGCAATCTGCTAAATACATTTATGGTAAAGTCTTAGTAGCTGAGCTAATCGCTTCAGACACTGCGCCATATGTTCATCAGCTCGTTATTAATAAAGGTACACAGTCAGGTGCTTATGTTGGTCAGCCGGTATTAAACGCGCGTGGCGTAGTTGGACAAATTATTCAGACCAGTAAGAATACGAGTCATATTCTATTAATTACAGCAGCAAATAATGCAATCCCCGTTGAAGATGTACGTAATGGTTTGCGTGCTATTGCTGTTGGCACTGGTGCTGTTGGTCAATTGAAATTAGTGCAAATACCAAAAACCACTGATATTAGAGTGGGTGATGAGCTCTTCACTTCTGGATTAGCTGGCCGTTATCCTATTGGTTATAGTGTTGGGGTCATATCCAATGTGCAAGATCTTCCTGGTGAGGCTTTTACAACGATTACGGTAAAATCAACCGCGGCAATTAATCGCGGACGTTTATTATTATTGGCGTGGCCATCAAAACCACCTATTAGTGTATCGGTTATTCCTTCAATTACGGGATTATTTTCATGACACCGCGATTAACAATTAAAGGCTATCTTACAATTATCTTGTCGCTTGTTGCTGCATTTCTATTAACTGTCATGCCATTGCCGATTTGGGCGCAGTGGTTACGTCCAGCGTGGGTTGCTATGACAGTGATTTATTGGGTTTTAGCTTTTCCAGAAAAAATGAATGTGACTTTGGCGTTTTTTGTAGGCCTGTATCTTGATATTTTAACGGGAACTATGATTGGTGAACATGCATTAGCGCTGGTTATCGTTGCTTACTTAGTTTGTAAAACCTATCAACGTGTACGCTTATTTCCAATACTGCAACAATCATTAACAATATTTTTGTTTATTTTGGTATACCAATTAATTATTTTCGTGATACAAGGCATTATTGGGCAAATTCCACATAATTTTCTTTATTGGTTAGCGTCGGTTACCAGTGGTTTGTTATGGCCATGGGTGTACTTTTTATTGCGTGATTTACGTCAGCGCTGGGGATTGGCTAAGGTCTAACGCAAGAATATTTTATTAAATAGGATAGAACAACCTATTTAGTAATTTTGCCATGACCTTTACGATAAGCCCAGATGATAGCAACATTTGCAAGAACAAGAACACCGACTCCAATGAGATATAACATATTTACTTTGCTCCAAGATTAATTTGTCGCGCATAATAGCATGGATGAATGACAAAACAAATCACTAAGGAAAGCAGTGTGATTAAAAAACACATGATTTCTTGCCTGAAGTGGCTATGGTATTTATTAGCAATGCTGGTTGTGGCATTTTCTATTTTATGGACAACTACTCGTATTTACACACCTGAATTAATGAAGCATCAAGCTTTACTTGAACAGTGGGCATCACAATTATTACACCATCCTGTTCATATTGGTAAAATTAGCGCGCAGTGGCAAGGTCTTGGGCCGAGTATTCAATTCGATGATGTTGACATGCTAACTGATAGTAAAAAGCATGTGTTACTCGATATCAATCATTTTTCAGTAAAAATTAATGTCTTAAAGAGTTTGCTGTTTTGGCAACTGCATGCCAGCAAACTGACTATCGATGGTGCGCAGTTTGCAATTTGGCAGCATCAAGATGGTAGCTATGGTTTACAAGGTGAAGCTAAGCGTAATCATGACCAAGCTTTTTTTGGTTGGCTGAGTATTCCTAATGTTGTGAAATTTTTGTTTGCTAATGGACATATCGTTTTACAGCATATTAAAGTAACTTGGCATGGCGCGGAAAAACAATTAGTTCCCGTTAATAACCTAGAGTTAGAATTGATTAATCACGGCGACTCACATCGTTTATTAGGCAATGCCCAGTTAGAGCATACTCAAGCAAAATTAACCTGGATTTTAAATTTAAATGGTGATGCTGCAGACATGCATGATTGGCAAGGTGAAGGCTATGTTAATGCGGCGAATCTTGCTTTAGGGCCATGGCTACATGGGATACATTTTAACGATATCGATGCAAGTAAGGCGCTGACAAGCTTTACTGTATGGCTACATATAGCTAAAGGACATATTAATAAAGCTGAAAGTAAAATTACATTACAACATGTTGCTTTATCTTTCGATAAAGGCAAAGTGAAACAAAAGATCAATAATGTTAGTGGCCAATTTTTTTGGCAAGGCAAGAATTGGCATGCATGGCATTTACTCGGTAAACAATTACATTTACACCTGTCAGAAAAGCTTGGTAAGGACCGCAGCGTTGTAAACTCTTTTATCGGTCGACTTGAGGCAACACCTAATAGTGGTAAATTAACACTAGATAATAATCCTCTAACAATATGGATGCCGCAAATATTTCCAGCTAAGTTATCTTTACAGGCAGCCAGCGGTGAATTTACCTGGTTACGAACTAATAAAAGCTGGCAATTTCATTTGAATGATTTTCGTATCTATAATTCTGAAGCAAAGCTTGCCGCAAATGCTACGCTTATTTTACCTAATGATGGTAGTTCACCTTTTATCAATATAATCGCGAACAGTGATCTGTATAAACTGCGTTATATTCTTCATTACTTACCAAAAAAATTACTAGCAAGCAAAGTTGTGAAGTGGTTAGACTCAGCATTAGTTAGCAGTGAAGATGCTCACACACAAATTAATATTCGTGGCCAAGTGAGAGATATACCTTTTGCTGAAAATAATAAAAAACCGAATGAACATTTGTGGGTGACCACTGTTTTTCATAATTTAGACTTGCGCTATAGCCAACATTATCCTATGGCTAAAAACATAGATGGCATACTACGTTTTATTGGTAATAAGATGATGGTTAATATCGATAAAGGATCTGTTTGTGGCGCGCACATTAATACGCTACAAGCCGAAATACCAGATATCACTAGCAATCAAAAAATACCGGTAATGATGTCAGTGCTGGGTGACATTAGCGGTGACTTTACTAATTTCGAAAACTTTTTAATGCAGAGTCCCATGCGTGATGTGGTGAAAAAATTACATGATAACAAGATCCAATTAAAAGGCGTGGCTCAGACAAAGATTAAGATGCTAATACCTATTACTCATGATAATAAGAAAACAAAATTACTTGGTGAAATTGCCACTACCAACGGAATGGTCATCGCAACAAAACAACATATTACGATTCATGATGTTCGTGGTACCGCGAAGTTCAACGAAAGAGACTTATGGGCAAATGATTTTTCTGCAGTATTGTTTGATGAACCAATTAAGTTTTCTCTTAGTACCGTTAATGAGAAATCAAAGGCTCATTTTTCATTACACGCTAATGGTAAGATCAATATAGCACGATTGAAGCAAGTTGTAGCATCACCCTTTCTTGATAAGTTGCACGGCACCACAGATTATCAGCTGGAATTAAAACTATATAAAAATCCACATAAGATAGAGATATTTAATTTACATTCAAGTCTACAGGGCATTACTAGTAATTTACCTCAGCCATTTGCTAAAGCAGCAACACAAGAAAAGCCTTTGGATTTAATGATTTTGTTTTCTGATGACAATCCAATGCTAGTTAAGCTCAGCTATGCTCATTGGCTCAAGGCGATTTTGGAGTATCAGGATATTAAGCAGCATGAGAATTTTATGCGCGGTACTATTATTTTACATAAAGGTAAGCTGCAGTTAGCAAAAAGTACTGGCTTACGGATTATTGGTTCTTTGCCTGATTTTGATTTACAGCCTTGGCAAAATTTAATGAAGGCTATGCCAAAAGAATCTGCTGCAATGCAAAAAGAAACAACGGCATCTGCACTCGGGAAAATAATAAATTCAATTGACTTACAGGTTGGTACATTAAAGGCGTATCAACAAACATTACATAAAGTGTCATTACATATTCGTCCAGTGAAATACTCATGGCAGACGAAAATAAAGAGTGACAACATTGCTGGAATTATTATTTTGCCTAACCCTGGATTATCACAGCCGATTGATATCGATTTAACACATTGCAATTTGCATTTAACTAAGTCTAAAGGCAAAGAATTAAATCCGGATATTCTGCCCAACATGGATCTTGCTATTAACCGTTTCAAACTGAATGATAAGCAAGTGGGGAGTGTTTTATTATTACTACGACATAAACAACATTCTGCAGTTATTAAGCGCTTAGTCATTCAAACGAATCAATACAAATTAAAACTAACAGGATCATGGAGTGAACTAAACCAACAAGAGCAAACAATGCTAACAGGAGAGCTACAAGCAAATAACTTTGGTAATTTGCTACGGCATTGGAACATTAGCAAAAAACTAGTGAATGGGTATGGTCAAGCACTCTTTAAATTATCCTGGCGTGGTACGCCTTATGAACCTGATATGCAATCGTTGGATGGTCGCCTCTCGGTGCAAATTCGTCGTGGTCGAATTGTTGGTTTAAGTAAAGAGACTAATGAGAAGTTAGGCATGGGTAAGTTTATTAATTTACTAAGCTTACAAACCTTGCCGCGTCGTTTAACGTTGGATTTTAGTGATTTGACTGATTCTGGTTTTGCTTTTGACTTATTGCGAGGTTCAATTAAATTACATGATGGTAATGCTGTAACAAAAGATACGCGAGTAGATGGATCGGTTGCTAAGATTCGATTGCAAGGTCGTATTGGTTTAGCCAATAAAGATTACAACTTGAAAATGAAAGTCGTGCCTTATCTAACTTCAAGCTTACCGGTTATTGCAACATTGATCGGTGGCCCGATTGCCGGAGCGGTAACGTGGGCAGCAGATAAACTCTTTAGTCCGGAGTTACAGCGCTATACGGCACATTATTACACTATTGAGGGGCCATGGAAAAAACCTATTTTTCATGAATTACAAAATACCGCATAAAGTTTATGAATCCCTCGGACGCTCGCTGGTGTAGATCTTGTTGACTGGCGAGGTTTAGTGCCACAATAATTGCATGTTGACGTCATCGTGCCGCTGGGAGATAATTCGACAACTCAAATAGATAAGGAATAATAAGATGCGTATCGCTTTATTTGCTTTAGTTTCTTTGCTTCTTACAACAACTAACTGTTTTGCTTATCATTTTCCACAAACCCTTACCTGTACTATCTCTCAATCAAAAAATATACAGTGTGACTTTCAGAATAATCCGTTGCAATTACATATAGTTGATAAAGCTAAATTACGACAGTGGCTATATCCAGGAACGCACACATGGACTTATTTTGGCGGTATTCTGGCAGAAGCTAAAGATGCCCCTCAAGGCAACTCGCACAATTTGTTTATTGTTGCTGCTACTTATATTTCATCTGATGGCAGCACAAATCTTCTTGTTAGTACTTCACCTGGTTTTGTTGCTGATTCAACCTATAAACACTCAACAGGGAATTGGTTTCCTGTTGTAGACCCAGGCCCTGTTCCTAATCCTTTAACTGCTTATACCTTGGCTTGTGGTAGTGATTCTGCAAATCAGTGCAATATTATTCCTAGATAATGTACAGTTAACAATAAACATTACAACGAGCGATATAACTATGAAAAAAATATTAACTCTATCTATCTTTACTATGGTTATGCTGCTAATGAGTCAATTTGCATCTGCGTCATCAACAAGCATTTATTTACCTGCAAAAATTATCTGTCATGGCAATGATACTATTTATCCTGATTGTCATGTTGACGGGAGTAGTGCATTACATTTGCGATATAGACTGATTTTCATGAATGTTTTACCGAAGAATACAACAAAGGTTTTTTTATTTGCTAAAGTTAAAGCTTATGCAAAATCGTATTCCAAAACAGATGCAAGAGATTCTGGTGGGTCTTTACCATTTGCTTTGTATGCAGATAATAATGAACAGTACATTTTATATGTTCCCATAGAAAACAGTAATATTGTTGCAAACTCAAGTTTTCTTAATCCGTCATATGGTTGGCAAGTTGATGGGAGTGGTCCTTATCCACAAGGAGCTTTAACTTGTAAGAGTTTTAATGCTAATCCTCATAGCTGTCCATTAACACTAGGTTGAGCAAAGTCTGTTAGCTATTATTTAGCGCTGTATTGGTATTACTAAGAAACCTAAAAAGATTTTTGCTACCCAAGCATTTTGCATATATCCTCTAAACTTTGTGTAGCAATTATCGGATTAGGCCTAATAATGAACGATCATCTAAGTTTAGCGCAACAAACTTTACTCGAACCAGCAGGTTTATCACAAAACGATTTAACCAAAATTTTAGAATCTATTCTCGGCCATCAAGTAGATGCCGCTGATTTATATTTTCAAGCAATTTGGCATGAAGGTTGGGGCATAGAAGATGGCATTGTCAAAAATGGCAGTTATACCATTGACCGTGGTGTTGGTGTTAGGGCTATGTGTGGTGAGAAAACCGGCTTTGCTTATTCCGACGATATTATTTTACCGGCTTTAGAAGATGCGGCAAAATCTGCACGCAGTATTGCCTATCATGGTGGTGCTGGAAAACTACAAGCTTGGCAGCGACCAAAAAAAGATCTTTTATATCCAAGTGTAAATCCGTTACCAAGCTTAACGGCAACAGACAAAATTGCATTGTTACAGAAAGTTGATCGCTTAGCTCGGCAAAAAGATTCGCGCGTAAAACAAGTTATGGCAAATTTATCTGGTCTTTATGAAGTTATGATGGTCATGGCAACCGATGGTTCTTTGGCTGCTGATCTGCGTCCATTAGTACGACTTGATGTCTCTGTTATTGTCGAACAAAATGGCCAACGTGAATCAGCTTATTCTGGTTGTGGCGCACGCCTTGATTACAGCATGTTTGATGACGAATGTATTGAGCAAACTGTTAATGAAGCAGTGCGGCAAGCATTAGTTGCACTAGATGCTAAACCTGCACCAGCAGGAGTGATGCCGGTAGTGCTTGGGCCGGGTTGGCCGGGAATATTATTGCATGAGGCGATTGGCCATGGTTTAGAAGGAGACTTTAATCGTAAAGGTAGCTCTGCTTTTTCTGGACGCATTGGTGAACGTATTGCCGCACCTGGTTGTACAATTGTGGATGATGCGACTGTTGTTAATCGTCGTGGTTCATTGCAAGTTGATGATGAAGGTACTCCCGCACAAAGAACTGTTTTAATCGAAGATGGTATTTTGCGTAGCTATATGCAAGATAAGTTTAATGCCGGTTTGATGGGTGAAAAGTCAACGGGAAATGGACGTCGTGAATCCTATGCTCATTTACCGATGCCGCGTATGACGAATACTTATATGTTGGCGGGGCAATACACACCAGAGGAAATTATTCAGTCAGTTGAAAAAGGTTTATATGCTCCCAACTTCGGTGGTGGCCAAGTTGATATTACTTCTGGTAAGTTTGTATTTTCTACCAGTGAAGCTTATATGATTGAGAATGGCAAAGTAACTTACCCGGTCAAAGGTGCTATGCTAATTGGATGTGGTTCAGATGTTCTAACCAAAGTCTCTATGGTGGGCAATGATCTTGCTTTAGATAGCGGTGTTGGTATTTGTGGCAAAGAAGGCCAGTCAGTGCCTGTTGGTGTTGGCCAACCCACATTAAAGATTGATG
Source organism: Gammaproteobacteria bacterium (assembly GCA_021773175.1). GTDB lineage: Bacteria > Pseudomonadota > Gammaproteobacteria > JAJFKO01 > JAJFKO01 > JAJFKO01. Next base: position 168,623 of record JAJFKO010000071.1, on the reverse strand, counting down.
AATTAACGGTTGGTGGCACGAACGCTTGATTGTTCAATATCTTTCCGATTTGTAAGCGTTAATCGAGTTAATTTTAATGTTAGTAATTGATTAAATGACTAACTAAGGTTAAATTAACCGATACGGTGTTGGGGCATGAATATAACAATAGAGCTATTAGGGTTCTAATTAAAAAAGAATATAGGACTAAAGTTCTAAGTAATGAATAAGGGGTTTATGCCATGAGTGATATTGGTGCTACTGCGAGTCCGGATGATTTTGCTGATTTTAGTGAGCGAGGCAATTCAACGGGGAATATTGATAATAAATTTCGGCATTTAACACAACATATTGCTGATTTTATCGCAGTGCAAGAAGCTGCCGTCAATAAACTTGAAGAAGAAGAGACGGAACGCAAAAACGAAATGCAAACCTATCGCCATGAATTCAATTCCCAAATTCATGAAGTGAAAAATATTTTAGGTGAATTCCAAGAAATGATGACCTCCGTTGGGGTTGCTCGTTTTCGTGTTTCTGCGTTAGAAGCATTACAGCAGGGACGTGAACATTTAGCTTTAGTTCGTGAACAGAATGATGTGTTTACTCGTGTTACAGACGAAAAAATAAATCACATTGATAAGGTTACTGAAGAAGCAGAGAAACGTATTACGCGACTCTTACGTTCTTTACGTATTGAATATTTCAAGAAACTCGTTGATGATGGTTGTGAACATGTCGAACAAGTATCAACAACTGCTGCACAACGTGTTAATCATATCGTTAAATGGTTTCATTGGGAAAAATTAGGTATCGCTGTTGCCATTGCTTTAGTTGTTGCAATTGTGATGGGATTATTTACCAATGATGAATGGCCTTGGGAAACTCATCAACGCGTTGTTGCTGAACGTAGTGCTGGTCGCATATTGCTAAGTGCATGGCCTCATTTATCCAAACAGGAAAAGACTGACATTCAGAATGGCGGCCATTTTGTTTAGCATTGAAATTTAATCTTGCTTACGTAAATCGCTACAAGTATATCCAAGGGCATCAATTCCATGAGTTTAAAAGCTGATCATGAGACAGGGGAAGATCCTCTGTTAATTCAACAGAATTTAGCAAATATTGCTGAGTATATTCTTAACAAAGCCAAGCAGCAAGGCTGTTCTAGTGCTGATGTAAATCTCAGTTTTAATGAAGGCTTTAATGTTAATGTGCGCATGGGTGGTGTCGATGTTGTTGAACATAATCGCGATAAAGGCGCAAACATCAATGTTTATTTTGGCAAGCGTAAAGGCACGGCAAATACATCTGATACCCGTACAGAATCTCTTGATAGCGCGGTGCAAGCGGCCTGTGATATAGCCAAGCTCATAGCTGAAGATGATTATGTTGGACTTGCAGATAAAGACAGAATGGCGATGCAATTTCCTGACCTTGATTTATATCATCCATGGGATATCGAGCCGGATGCAGCAATCAAACTTGCGCTTGATTGTGAACAGAAAGCACGAGACTATGATGCAAAAATTACAAACTCCGAAGGTGCGAGTATTTCAACGGCAAACTTTCATCATGTTTATGCCAATACTCATGGTTTTATTGGCAAATCATCATTAACGCGACATAGTTTAAGCTGTTGTGTTATTGCTCAAGATGCTGAAGATATGCAGCGTGATTATGATTTTACAGTATCTCGCAAAGCTGAAAATCTGCTTGCATTTGATGAGGTGGCAAACAGTGCTGCTAAACGTAGTTTACAGCGATTAAATGCAAAAAGTATGTCAACATGCCAGGTACCCGTTATCTTTAAAGCAGATATAGCGAAGAGTCTGTTCTCTAAATTTCTCGCCGCAGTTAGTGGTGGTAATCTTTATCGTAAAACAACATTTTTAGTCGATCATCTTGGTAAAACTATATTTCCAAAACATATCACGATAAGTGAGCATCCTCATATTCTACAAGGTTTAGGCAGTACTGCGTTTGATGGTGAAGGTATTGCAACCTTACCAGAGCAAGTTTTTGTTCGAGATGGTTTGCTTGAATCTTATATTCTAAGTAGTTATTCATCACGCAAACTTGGCTTAAGCTCAACGGCGAATGCGGGTGGCGTCCATAATGTGCGTATAACGCACAGTGATTTATCATTGACAGAATTAGTAAAGCAAATGCATCGAGGTTTATTAGTTACAGAAACTATGGGCCATGGTGTTAATATTTTAACGGGTGACTATTCTCTTGGTGCTTGTGGTTTTTGGGTTGAGAATGGTGAAATACAGTATCCTGTACACGAAATTACAGTCGCTAGTAATTTGCGTGATATGTTCCAAGGTATGGTTGCTATTGCCAATGATGTCGATTATCGCAGTAATGTTTGCAGCGGTTCAGTTTTGATAGATCGTATGACTGTTGCAGGTAAATAAGAAAATATGAAAACTTCAATTCGAGAAAAGTTAGAAAGATTACTGGAAAGGCATGAAGAAATAGCCGCTTTATTGGCGGATCCTGAAATTATCAATGATCAAAATCAATATCGTGATTACTCCAAAGAATATGCTGATTTAGAAAATATTGTACAGTGCTATAAATCGTACAAAGAGATTGAAGAGTTAATTGCAGCGGATCAAGCCTTGCTCGAAGATGATGACCCTGATGTTGTTGCCTTAGCTAAAGAAGAAATTGCCGATGCTGAAGAACGCTATACAGCATTAGAACAAGAACTACAGTTGTTGTTACTACCTCGTGACCCCAATGACGATAAAAATATTTTCTTGGAAGTTCGTGCCGGAACAGGTGGCGATGAAGCCGCAATTTTCGCTGGTGATTTATTTCGTATGTATAGTCGTTATGCTGAACAGCAAGGTTGGCGTGTGGAAGTGATTAGTCAGAACGAAGGTGATCATGGCGGTTTTAAAGAAATTATTTCACGTATTGTTGGCCAAGGTGTTTACTCAGAATTAAAATTTGAGTCTGGTGCACATCGTGTTCAACGTGTTCCAACAACAGAATCACAAGGACGTATTCATACTTCTGCTTGTACTGTTGCTATTATGCCTGAAGCAGAAGAAATTGATGATGTTGATATCGATACTAGTGATTTGCGTATTGATACCTTTCGAGCATCAGGTGCTGGCGGACAACATGTTAATAAAACTGATTCTGCTATTCGAATTACCCATTTAACTTCTGGTATTGTTGTTGAGTGTCAAGATGAACGTTCCCAACATAAGAATAAAGCACGAGCGATGTCATTACTGAAAACAAAGCTATTAGATGTGCAATTGCAACAACAAAAAACCGAACAAGCGCAAACGCGTAAAAGTTTAGTCGGTAGTGGTGATCGCTCAGAGCGTATTCGCACTTATAATTATCCGCAAGGTCGAGTTACTGATCATCGCATCAACTTAACACTGTATAAGCTTGATGAATTCATGGATGGAGCTTTAGGGCAAGTTGTACAACCATTAATTCGTGAATATCAAGCGGAACAGTTAGCAACATTATCAGGTAAAGATACGGTTTAATATGAAAACCATTGAAATTGTTTTGCAGCAAGCTGTTTACGAATTAGTCGACGTCTCAAATACTGCACGACTTGATGCCGAGGTATTATTAGCTCATTGTTTAAATAAACCGCGTAGTTTTCTGTATACTTGGCCAGAAGAAATTATTCTTAACGATATTTATCAAAATTTTGTTTCACTTGTTAAGCGTCGCAAGCAGCTCGAACCTATTGCTTATCTTATAGGCCATTGTGAATTTTGGTCACTTGACTTCATGGTTAATGACGCTGTTCTTATTCCTCGTCCCGAAACTGAAATGTTAGTCGAGTTAACTTTGGATGTATTAAGTAATTATAAGCAGGCAGATATACTTGAGCTAGGTACGGGTTCTGGTGCTATCGCTATCGCTTTAGCGAAAGAAAAACCGCAATGGTATATTAATGCTACGGATTTGCATGAATCAGCCTTAACAATCGCAAGAGATAATGCTCGGTGTTTACAAGTAAATAATATTGCGTTTTATTTGAGTAATTGGTTTAGTGATGTTCCAAATAAACGTTTTCACGTTATTATTAGTAATCCTCCATATATTGCTGAAGATGATCCGCATTTACACAGAACCAGTATATCTTATGAACCTAAAGCGGCATTAGCCGCAGCAGATGTTGGTTTTGCTGCACTGAAAGAGATTATTGTTAATGCAGGAAAGTACTTACTTGATAGGGGCTGGTTATTGTTAGAACATGGTTATCAACAAGGCGCAGCAACACGGGAATTACTACAGTTTGCAGGTTTCCAAAATATTGTCACTTACCAAGATTTAGCGAATCTAGATCGTGTCACGGTTGGACAGCTCCCAGTAGAAAAATAAACTTGACAATAAGCCTGATGCTGCTACATTCACGCAGGTTTTGCGTAAGTTTCCAGTAAAAACAGCATTGAAAGCAATATATGTGCTAAATATTTAAAAACAATTAAAATAAACTGGATTTTTGCTGAATAGTTAACTATTTTTATACATTATGAATGAGTATCGCGAGTCAGTATGAATAGGCAAGGCGATATAACTTAACGGGGGATCTGTTATGGCTGTAACGACAAGGAAAAAAGCGACAAGTAAAACGACAACAGCGAAGAAAAAAACGCCCTCTAAGACAGCGACGAAGGCAGCTAAACCTGCTAAAACAACAAAAAAGCCAGTAGCGCCTAGTAAAGCTAAGAAAACAGCGACGAAAACAACTAGTCGAACCAAGACTTCGACAAAAGCTGCTGTTAAACCTGCAGCTAAAAAAGCAACAGCAAAAACAGCAGTTAAAAAAACAGCGTCAGTCAAAGCCACTAAGAAATCTACAACGAAACCAACCGCAGCTAGTAAGAAGCCAGTAAAGGCGACGACAGCTAAGAAAAAAACAGTAACAACGAAGGCCTCAAAAGCAGTGACAAAGAAAACATCGACAACAGCGAAAAAGACAACTACAGCCGTAAAAAAACCAGCAAAGGTGACAAAGAAAGTAGCAGTTAAAGCTACAAAGACCGTCTCACCAGCAAGTGCAAAGACGACAACGACTAAAAAAGCTAAAGAAGCAGTCGTGGCGAAGAAGGCAACAACAACTAAAAAAGCAGCAACTAAGAAAACTGCTGCTACAGAAACGAGTAAAGTTACGAATATTCAGCCAAAAATAGGTAAAATCAACTTAAATATTGTTGGTAAAACCGAAATAAATTTGGTAGAAGAAATGAAGAAAAAAGCGAAAGCAACGGCAAAAGTAACTGAAAAAGCAATTCCTAAATCACAGCAAGTACCGGTTTTTGGCGATATCTTACCTTACCAGCCACGCAAAAATGAAGAGTATATGAATGAAACGCAAAAACAACATTTCCGTATAGTTTTGATTGCTTGGAAACAAAGTTTAATGGAAGAGGTTGATAAAACAGTGCATCACATGAAAGATGATGCGGCTAACTTCCCTGATCCTACTGACCGCGCATCACAAGAAGAAGAATTTAGTTTAGAATTACGTACTCGTGATCGTGAGCGTAAATTAATTCGTAAAATTGATGAAGCAATACAGCGTATTGAAGAAGATGATTATGGTTTCTGTGAAATGTGTGGTATCGATATTGGAATTCGTCGTTTAGAAGCACGGCCAACAGCAGTATTGTGTATTGACTGTAAAACCATGGATGAAATCAAAGAGCGCCAGCGCTCGATGTAATTCTTTATCTGATTGTGTCCTTATTTAAATATTCCGCAGTGAAATTACAGCATATTTACTGCGGAATATTATTCCATAAGAAAACCTATTATTTTTGATTTTCAATACTTGGCAAAGTATCAGGGTTATTTTCTTTCTTTTGACCTAATTGTTTAATAAAGCTTTCGGGTGCAATGTATAACGGAACTTTCTCACCATTCAGTAAAATCCCCGTTGCTAAAAGTTTATCTTTTACATATTGGTATTGAACGCTTTTGATACCGCTGTCTTTTAAGTTGCTAAGGTTTCCTGCTTTTTGAGTTTCATTATGAAAGCAGATTAAGCGTAACTGTGGAAAATCATGTTGAAACTGTTGTAGTGAGTTTGAAGGTTGCGGACTTAATTTGCTATAGAGTGAGATAACAGTTCCTTTTTTTAATAATACTAGAAAGCAATCTCTTACTGTGTGTGAAACAATAGTCTTTTTGCTATAGCCTTGAATAGCTGTCGTAGAACCATCTTCTTTAAAGATCTGTATGTTGGTCGATGTTGTAGATGGTTGATGATAGGTTTCATTGCTCACGTAACTGACTACCACATAAACGATATAAGCAAAGATAACCAACAAGAGTAAGAAAATAATTCTACGTATGGCCATGTTTTGTTGTTTCCATCAGATTGCTCCTCGAACGTCGGCATTGCATACGTTCGAAGAGCGTTAACATTATTTTATACAAACCGTTTTCAGATTCATAAACTCACGAATACCTTCTTTCGATAATTCGCGGCCATAGCCTGATTGGTAAATGCCTCCAAATGGTAAGCGTGGATCAGAAGCTACAAATGTATTCACGAAGCAGGCACCACTTTGAATCTCATCTCTTGCAATGCGTTCACCTCTAGCTAAATCTTCAGTAAAGACCGCACCACCTAATCCATAAGGCGTGTCATTGGCAATTTCAATCGCTTCTTGTTCGTCAGCAGCTTTTAGAAAAGCAACAACAGGACCAAAGATTTCTTTATCATAAGCAAGCATGCCTTTCTTAATATTTACTAGCATGGTTGGCGGGTAATAGAAACCATCATCGTCAGGAATTTCACCACCAGCAATGAGCTTTGCTCCGGCAGCAATAGATTGTTGAACCTGGCTATGAACTTCATCACGAATATCTTTTCGTGCTAAAGGACCAAAGTTAACATGAGGCTGTAATGGATCACCCATTACAAAGCGATCAAGTTTTTGTAGTACTAAATCTTTTAATTTATCGTGAACAGCATCAACAGCAATAACACGCTTTGCCGCAATACAGACTTGACCTGAATTACTAAGTCGTGAAGTGACAATTGCTTCAGCTGCTTTTTCTAAGTCCGCATCTTCTAAAATAACATAAGGGTCACAGCCTCCAAGTTCCAAAACAACTTTTTTCAAATTACCAGCAGCTTCAGCACCGACAGCTTGTCCAGCTCTTTCACTGCCTGTTAACGTGACGGCAATGACTTTTGAATTTCTAATAACTTCAGCGGCGCCTTCATTATCAACCACTAAATGGCGAAATAAATTTTCTGGAAAACCTGCTTGTTTAATAATCTCTTCAATTGCAAAACCTGTTCCTGTACAAATTGGAGCATGTTTTAATAAAGCACCATTACCAGCCATGAGTGTTGGAGCTAGAAAACGAAAAACTTGCCAGAAAGGAAAATTCCACGGCATGATTGCGAAAACAATACCAAGCGGACTATAGCTGCGATAGCTTTTTGCCATTTCAGTCTCAATCATTTCTGACGCTAAATGTTTCTCAGCATTTTCTGCATAATATTCACAGACCCAGGCACACTTTTCAATTTCACCTTGACCAGCAGCGAGAGGCTTACCCATTTCTTCTGCCATTAACTTAGCATATACCGTTTTATTCGTGCGTAGTATTTCTGCTGCGACTAACATCTTTTGCGAGCGCTCTTGAAATGAAGTCTTGCGCCAATCTAAATATGCTTGATGAGTTGAATCAATGATCTTATCGAATTCAGGTTTAGTCATTTCAGTATAAGTATTAATGACTTTTCCAGTGGTAGGATTGATAGTCTCGATGGTCATGGCTTGCTCTCCTTATGCAGACAATGAATTATTATTATCGTAAGTCCTGATATTACCTACATATTCATTCTAGATGTCTAAAGGTGATTTTACAAAGTTGTTTTCGAGATCGGCACTATTAGCACAAATTTTGCATTGCATTGGCCGCGGCTGTAAGTGTCATGGCAATTTCTGTATCACTATGAGCGCTAGACATAAAGCCGGCTTCAAATGCTGATGGTGCTAAATAGACGCCTTGTTCTAACATACTATGGAAGAATGTAATGAAATGTTCCTTATTACAATTCATGACTTGATCAAAATTAGTAACTTCAGGTTGATTGGTAAAGAAAACACTAAACATTGTGCCAAACTGATTACAGGTTAGCGGAATATTGTGTTTATCTGCTATTTCTTGTAAGCCTTGTAACAGTTTAGTGGTGTTAGCAGTAGGTTTGTCATAAAAACCAGCTTGGCTAATCGTTTCTAGTGCGGCAAGGCCTGCTGCCATTGCCACAGGGTTGCCTGATAGCGTGCCTGCTTGATAAACAGGTCCTAGTGGTGCAAGTTGTTGCATAATTTCTTTTTTACCGCCAATAGCGCCAACAGGCATACCACCACCAATAATTTTACCTAACGTGGTTAAATCAGGTGTAATATTGTAATGGCCTTGCGCACCTTGAATACCAGGACGAAAGCCCGTCATGACTTCATCAAAGATTAATAAACTTTTTTCAGTATCACAGATGTCACGCAATGATTGTAAGAATCCATTTTGCGGTAATATACATCCCATGTTACCAGCAACAGGTTCAATAATAATGGCGGCAATATTATCTTTGTATTTCGCGAATAATTGTTTTACTTCATCGAGGTTATTGTAATCAGCGGTTAATGTGTATTTCACAACATCCTGGGGTACACCGGCAGAACTTGGTAAACCTAATGTTAAAACACCAGAACCAGCTTTCACGAGTAAGCCATCACTGTGACCGTGATAGCAACCGTTAAACTTAATAATGTAATCTCTGTTAGTATAACCGCGCGCGATCCGTATTGCTGTCATGGTGGCTTCGGTTCCGGAACTCACCATGCGCACTTGTTCAATTGAAGGAATGATGTCACAAACTTTTTCGGCGAGCTGTACTTCTGATTCTGTACAAGCACCAAAACTCAAACCATTGCTAACCGCTTTTTGTACGGCTTCGATAATAGCAGGATGATTATGACCGAGAATTAAAGGACCCCATGAACCAACATAATCAATATATTTTTTACCACTAACATCGGTAAGATAAGCGCCTTCACCTTTGGCAAAAAATAACGGATCACTAGCAACACTATTAAATGAACGTACTGGTGAATTAACGCCGCCAGGAATAACTTGTTGCGCACGTTGATAAAGACTTGCTGAATCTGTCATGGGAATCCTCCGCTATTGCTATTGTGGTAAATAGGAATTAGCGGAGATTATACCCTGAAATTACATCACAGAACATTTAATTTCACTACGCTGTTGCAGTCTTAAATCTGCTACGGAAGTATCTCGTCGATTAAACATATCTGTGACGGCGATACATTGGCGAATTTGTGCAGCCTCGATGGTATGATATAGCAATGTAACAGGCCGTGGCCGTGTGTCTCTTTCGGGAAATAAAAAGTCATTACACACTTCATTCGCAAAACCACCCATTAAGAAAAAAACTTCTTTATTTTGGCTTTCTGCAGGTAAACTAAAATCATCAACATCAACTAGTATTTCGCAAACCAAAGGAGCATGTAGATTTACCCGTGCAGACTCTCTTTTGCCTTCTCCACTGTTAATATCATTAGTTGGTGCGGTTATATTCATCTTAGAAAATGGCTTCTGAACTGCTTGCATTCTAGCAAATGCCTTCGCTTTTGCTTCGGTTTCAAAAACGGCGATTTCTGGCGTAGCTAATAAAGTATTTACAGCGCGTTGACCGGTTTGTGGCTTATAGATACCAGCCTTATAAAGGCCTAATCTTCCAGCATAAGTCATTTTTACGGGTTTGCTGACAGCATATAGAGTTTTCATTGAGTTAATTTCCTAGGGTGATCATAAATTTTCGTTAACATATCACTCTTGTGTGCAAAAAACAATCAAAAATTAACTTTCATTGATTCTTGGAATTTGAAGCGCACTGATTTAAGCATACAAATTACAGGTGAAAACGTGTACAATTGCGCGCAAATTCATATTTATCAATATCGAGCATCGATTTATGGCTGACAAAGAATTCAAACCCGTGCATCTGAATGCAACTGCTGCTGATTTAGCTGGTAATAATGGCTTAGGTCGTTATGTGCTGTTACCGGGGTCGGATGGTCGGGCTAAGCAGATTGCTGAGCAGTTTACTAATCTCGAGGTCAAGCCGCATCCGCGTTCCCACAATCTCTATTTAGGGCAGCTACAAGTTGGTAAGCATAAAATTGATGTGGCGAGTATCTCTAGCGGTATGGGCTCAGGCAGTATTGATATTATTCTCAATGAATTATTTCGACTCGGTGTGAAAAGATTTTTGCGAGTGGGTACGGCAGGAACCTTACAACCGCAGAGTGTTCATCCTGGTGATATTGTTATTGCGAGTAGCGCAGTGCGCGATGAAGATGCTAGCCGTTGCTATGTGCCTGTTGAATTTCCAGCCTTAGCATCATTAGAAATGGTATTAGCCGCGAAGCAAGCTGCTGCAAGCTTAAAGCTCGCAGATAAGACCCACATTGGTATCGTGCATTGTAAAGCGTCGCTGTATGGACGTGAATTTGCTAAAGGACCCATGTCGGGTGAGCAAGAAAATTATATGAATATTATGCGTAGAGCAGGTGTGCTTGCATCAGAAATGGAAACATCGATTCTATTTGTTTTATCAAGTATATTTAATTATGAACTAGCGCAACAAGGCGAAGGCATTCAACATCGCGTTTTAAGTGGTGCCGTATTATCGATCGTTGGTGAAACCGATGATTTTGCCAATAGTGATGTGATTGCAGATGTTGAAGCACAAGGCGTTAATGTTGCCATTAATACCATTAAAGAATTAGCGAAAGAGGAGTTATTTTAGTATGCCTGATTTTAAGCGTTACATGTGTTTGTTATGTGGATTAATCTATGATGAAGAACAAGGCTGGCCAGAAGAAGGTATTGATGCTGGTACGCGTTGGGAAAATGTTCCTTTAACGTGGGTGTGTCCAGATTGTGGCGCGACTAAAATTGATTTTGAAATGGTTGAGGTATAGCAACCTGCTGACATCAGCTATGTGATTTTTTCAGGTATTATCTTTTTATTTTTCTGACTATTTTGAAGTCAGACTTCAAAATAGTCGGATTTGAAATCTAAAACACAGGTTGCACGATCACTAATATAATAACCGCAACTAAGATCACAACAGGAACTTCATTAAACCAGCGATAGAATTTATGGCTATGTTTATTTCTGTCACGTTTAAAATCCTTTAGGTACTTGCCGCACATAAAATGATAAATAATTAAGAGTAAAACCAATGCAAGCTTGATGTGCATCCAGCCTGCTTGCATGTAGTAACTAACATTAAAATATAATAACCAGATTCCAAATATAATCGCTAGAACTGCACTTGGGGTCATGATGCCGTAATAAAGTTTACGCTCCATGATTTTAAAACGTTGATTACTGATCTCGTCATCGCTCATAGCATGATAAACAAACAGTCTAGGCAAATAGAAAATACCAGCGAACCAACAAACCACAAAGATGACATGAAATGCTTTTACCCACAGCATAGTTATTTCCTCAATTTCATAGTTTTAATCTGAACGTAATGTTTGTATTGGATCTAACTGCGACGCGCGATACGCAGGGTAGAAACCAAAGAATATCCCGGTTGCGGCAGATACTGCAAAACCAATAAAAGGTGGTAACCAGAATATGTGGAAATCCCAATTGGCAAAATAGGCAATAGCTAGCGCTGTACCAATGCCAATAATAACCCCCATCGTGCCTCCGAACAGCGCTAGAATCATGGCTTCAGTAATAAATAATAATTGAATATCGCGGCGACGAGCACCAATTGCCATGCGAATGCCAATTTCTTTGCGGCGTTCAGACACCGATACTAACATGATGTTCATGACACCAATACCACCGACAAGCAACGAAATACCACCAATCAGTCCTAATAATAAAGTATATATTTCATTCTGACTTTCCATGCTAGCAATGAGTTTTTTAGCACTTCGCACATAAGCTTGAGCGCCTTTTCTACTTTTTTGAATATAGCTTTTTATCTTTGTGGTAGCTTTGTCGATATCATAATTTTTTTCCATGGCCATAACCATATTATTGATACTGGTATATTTGCTTAACACAAAGCTGGTTTTTATGGGGACAATAACTGAATTATTAATACTCTGATTGAAAAATTGACTTTCAGGCCAGGGTTTGGCGACACCAATAATCGTAAAGATGGTACTTCCCACTTGTATTTGTTTACCAACAGCATCCGTAACACCAGTTTTTTGAATGGTTTTATATACATTAGCTCCAATAACCGCATAAGGTTCATAGTTATCTAAGTTAGAAATAAAACGGCCTTGAAGAATATGGAGGTGGAGAATTTTTTGTAAATTTTCCGTGGCGCCAATAGTACTGCCATTAACTTTCTTGCCTTGATAGTTAATAGCTGAAAATGTTGTTGTGTATGGTGCAAGTAATTTAATACTTGGGATTTCTTGTTTTAAATTGTAAGCATCTTTTAATGTAAATTTGTTTGCATCTGTTGTTGCTCCACTGGATGAATAGAATGTTGCAGACATTAAATTGGTACCAAGAGTTTTAAATTGATCTAAGGCTTTTTGCGTTGCCATCTCGCCGCAGGTCACCATGGCAACAACCGATGCAACACCAATAAGAATACCGAGAATCGCAAGTAGCGTTCTTAGTTTTGCTGCAGTTAAATTGCCAAAGGCTTCTTTTAGTTGCTGAACAATGTCCACGATTTTCTGCCTTATTTGTTATATTCTATTTTTAGAATCTCACCATCTTCAATGTGAATGATGCGTTTGCATTGCGCGCCAATTCGAGGATCATGTGTAATAATCACAACGGTTTTACCTTCATCTCGATTTAGTTCTAAAAACAGGTCCATAATTTCTTTACCGGTTTTGGTGTCAAGAGCACCGGTTGGCTCATCAGCTAAAATTACACTTGGCTTTGTTACTAAGGCTCGGGCAATAGCAACACGTTGTTGTTGTCCGCCCGATAATTCTGTAGGTTTATGTGTTGTATGTTCACCCATCCCAACGCGGTCTAGCATTTTTAATGCGCGTTCTTTGGCTTCATTCAACGGTGTTGATTGATAACGTAAAGGTAACATTACATTTTGTAGGGCGTTTAATTTTGATAATAAGTAGAAGGATTGAAATACAAAGCCAATCATACGACCGCGCACAGAAGCTAACTCATCATCATCAAGAGTGGAGATTTCACGAGTTGATAAATAATATCTACCATCAGTTGGTCGATCTAATAAACCCAGTATATTCATTAATGTTGTTTTACCAGATCCGGAGGGGCCCATGATGGCAACCATTTCGCCTTCCTTAATATCAATATCAAGGCCTTTTAAAACTTGAAACTCCATGTCTCCAGGAAAATAGCTTTTGCGAATTTTATCTAACTTAATAACGGACAAGAATTTTTTCTCCCGCTTTTAAACCATTGGTAATGACGACGCCATTTTCTGTCGTACTTCCCGTTTGTACCATAACTTGTTTCTTGTTACCGGTTTTAGGATTAACAATCGTCACGAAATTCATTTGATTCTTTTGAGTAACCGCTTTTAAAGGAATAATAATCGCCTGACCCTTATCAATTAACATTTTGACTTGTGCGCTCATACCAATATTAATGACTTGTTGTTCTCTGGGAGTGATTTTTGGAATGATAATGGTGATAGGAAAAGTTGGTAGCCCTCCACTTTGGCTTTGACTTGCTTGGTTGCTAACTTCTGATACATAGCCATGTAAGGTAATGCCAGGAAAACCAACACCGGTCACCGTAACTTTTTGGCCTTTAATAATTGATAGGATATTGATTTCATCGATTTTAACTTTGATTGTTAAGCCACTAGTATCACCAATACTCAATAGGGTAGCTCTCCGTTTAACTGCTTGTCCTAACATTACATTAGAGCTTTTATCCGAATCAGAACTACTACCTATAGTAATAGGTCGTAATGCAATACCTGTTCCCGGTGCTTTAATCGTAATCTCATTAGTACTTTTGCGTAAAATTTTGCCCATCTCACTACGATTCTCGATCGTTAATTTAAAGATATTTCTTGGATTAATTTGAAGTTTCTCTAGTAAACTTCGTAATTTATAGCGTGCCTGAATATAACCTAAATAAGCATCATTATAGCTTGATAGTGCCGTACGGTATTCGTTATCAGACACAATACCTTCTTTCTTTAAACCCAATGTTGCTTCAAACTTTTGTTGTAAATTATAGAAACTTTCTTTCTTTTTAATATATCCAGTTAATGCGGTTTGATATTTCTTTTCTAAAGCTTCAGATTTAATGGTTAATAGTTTTTGATCTTTTGTGACAAATTCTCCGTAAGCAAAACTCATTTTTGTGACAACACCTTGGACAGGGCTACTGACATTATCAATGTTAATGGGTTTAATAATACCATTGAAAAAAAGAGGGGCATTATAGTCTTGTCGTTTTACTGTAATTGTTTTGGTTTTTTCTTGGTGTTGTTGTTGCGAAGTATCATTACCACAAGCTGTAATATTAATAATCATGAGGGTGAATATGATGAAATAACTTAAATAACGCCTACGCAGTTCCATAATTTTTAATTCCTTTCGCCCTATGTGTTTTTCTTATAAGACAACATGCAGATTCCAGCGTTGTAAAGTAATACCTAGTTCTTGATCAAAATTTGCAAAGTTATCTAGATATGTGATTTTAGCAGAAACGACGGCTTGTGCAGAGTCTGTTAAATTTAATGATTTCGATGTTAACTCGAATGTTGAGCTGCGTCCAACCGCAATCTCTTTGCGGGTAACTTGGTAACTTTGATAGGCATACTTACGCCGTAAAATTGCCAGTTTTATATTTTCTAAGTCAGTATGTAATTGGCGCAAAAAATTCATGACATTGGTTTGTATTTGCCATTTCTCTTGTAATACTGCGATTTGTTGTTGTGCTAGTGCGGAGCGTGACTCAACAATAGCGGCTTTCAGATCAACACGGTCAATCGGAATATTAAGATTCAACATAACGCTTTGTGACTGGTTTTTACCATTATACAAGCTACGAAACCCTGAATTAATTCCTGGCCCTGAACCTCCACCAAATGCAGCAGTTCCCGTTAAATCTAATTGCCAACGTGCATCATCTTCAGAAGTAAGCAAAGAAATGCGATCTGCAGCAAGCGACAATAAGTCAGTTTGTAATTGCACATTATTATGCATGGCAACTTCAAGGCTGTGATGGACACTTGGAATTTTTTCACCACGATAATTTAAAGGGTCAGTAACATTTACATGCGTAAAAGGACTAAGCCCTAAGACAATCAGCAAATTTTGCTTGTCCTGCTCCAAGGAGTTGCGCTGGTTAACTTCAGCAATTTTATCTTGATAAAATGTTGTTTGAACATCATTTAGTGATGCGGGTGCTTTTTTACCGGCTTTAATCTCTTCTTTAAATTCTTTAATAGTGGCTAAATCATTTTTTACTGCAATTTCTTGAATGGCTAAGCTGCGTTGATCAAGCATTACTTGGTGAAAGTCAGTGATAACTTGGGTGACGGTGCTAATGAGCGTGTTTTTCAAAGTAAGTCGAGTGGTCTTTTCTGTGATAATGGCTTGGTTAAGTGGTGCTTCAGCAACTTCGCGACCAAACCCTCTTAGTAAAGGTTGTACAACTTTAAATGACCAACCGGGATTATAGCTATAAGGTAGAGAGGTATTATAATTATATGGGTTGTTCGCTGTAATGGTGTAACGAGTGCCATAGACAGTTTTCAATGATACTTCAGGCGTCAAACTATATTGCATGCTTCTGGATTTAGCGCCGGCAGCGGTAGCTTGGGTATAGCTTGTTTGACCTTCTAGTGTGTATTTAGGGGTGAAATCCCAATAAGCTTCGGCTAATTGGTATTTGTCAGAGATACGTTGAATATAACCACTGCGAACATCAAGATTGCGATGCAAGGCAAGTGCAATAGCTTGTCGCAGTGTTAATGTATACGTATGTTGTATTGGTGGCGCGGCTACATCACCATAACTTCCTGCATAACAGCAAGTTATAGCCAGCACACAGCAGCACACGACGCACCACTTGGTGATTATTTTCATCAAATTTTAGAATTCTTTAAATTATTATCTACACCCAGCAAAATGACGGATCTTTGTCATTTAATTAGTCAGCAAGGATAAAGTATTTAGAGTATGGGTTCAATGAATATGAGCGAACGGATAATGATTGACCTGTTTATTTTTTATGCTATAATGGCTCAAGTTTATACCACCCGCAGAAGTAGAGGGAATCAATTATGGTAGTAAGTACAAGACAAGCTCATTCCGTTAAAAAAGATGAGCGATTTGGTGTCCAACATCCAGGCCAAAAACCTCATAAAAAGAAAAAAGCAGCAGCTCAGTTTTTACAAAGCATGGGTGGGACTTTGCTTGAGCAAGCCGTAAGTAAAGCTTCTGGTGGTGATGGTTTGGGCACAGTTAAAAAGACCGCTCTCAGGCAAGTCATTGATTTAGGTAAGAAAGCTCTTGGTCCTGAATTAACCGCAGCCTTACAAGTTATTGCAAGTTCAGTTAATGTCGTGGTGGATACCGCTCATATCGCGAGTGTTGCCAAAGGTGCATTAGAGAAAGCTGCTACAGCGGGTTTTAACGCTGGTAGTGATGCTTTCACATTTGAATATCATGCTCAACAACGTCTTCAACATAGCAAAGTAGCGGATGGCGAATCATCAGTAGCCGCTACGGGAAAATCATTCTGTAGCGCTGCGAAGTCTTCATTAGAAAGTAGTATTCTCGCTTTTGCTAACAGTCTTGGTGCAAGTGTCGATCCTAAAGCGATTCGAGTAACTGCCGAAAAAGTAGCCCAAGATTTAACAGAAATGGGTGTGCCGATAGCTGTTCATGCTATCGCGGATTACTTATCTGGCGGCTCGGCAGAAGTGGCACTAAGTAATCCTCTTGGTGCTTATGTATTGCAGTTATTGGCTAAATATACTGGTAAGCTTGTTGTTGCTCCTGCGACGGGTTATGTTGCTGAAACGTCCGCGGATGTGATGAAAGGTGTACTCATCGGTGAGAAGCCTTTACCTGTTATTGGTAAGCTAGCTGCCATAGCTGCCCCAGCTGCGTAAAAAATCTAATCAGTTATACAATCGCAACAAACAAGATAACTTTATGATATAAATAAAGTTACAGGTGATAGCCGTAAGTTTTTTACTATTACCTATAGACATTATGATTATTTTTATATTATGTTAAGCATTCCTTAATAAAAACTACCTAAACTTCATACAAGCTCAAGGAAGAGGTTAGAGAAATAGGTGAACGACTATGTTTAGTACAAAAACATTGAAAAAATGGATTCCGGCACCAACAAGAACAAAAGTAGTTGAGAATGGCACAGTACCAGGCGAGGGGATGTCCTCAAGTGTCGAAGACACATTAGGTGCATCGCAGTGGGCGCAAAGCCAAGATCTAGCAGAAGTATCAGTAGCCATGGTAGCATTACAAACAGCAAGACGTATATTTAAGGTTAATCCAAGTAAAGTTCAACCTCTATTAGCTGCGTATGAAGCAGCAGTTCAAGAATCTCCAGAAACAAGTCGTATAGCCGCTTTAACCAGCATGTTAGAACAGGATGGCGCTAGATTATGGTCTTTGGCTAAAGGTGAAGCTAATCCTAGTGCTCAACAAGGCTTACTCCAATTCTTCAATTTCGTTTTATCAAGAGCAGATGCACGTCGTTTCCAAACTATCATTAAATCGATGCCCCATGAACTAGATGCAAACTCACTGACAAGTATATTTAGTGAGCCACCTGGTTTTGTCGAAGCTCCAACAATTGCTAAATTTTTGGATGCTTGTAGAACTGCTGAGCCTGCACCAACGCATACTCCTAGATTTGGGGCAAGTTCTGCTGCTGCAGCATAGTGATTTCGCATTAAACTGTGGTTTCCTAGAGTATAAGCATTAACGCTACCAAACAACTAGATAAAATCCTCTATCCAAGGTATCTTTGCGGGTACTTATACTTAATTATTCATTAAAGATGAGCTATGGAAGCAACTGAAACGGAAATTGGCCCTGATAGTTGTCAATACAACATTATTGAAAGCACGGATAAGCTCATCAAAATTCAACTTGGTGGTGAGTTGAGTGTGCATTCTAGTGCTAGCGTTTGGCAAAAATTTCTCGATTTACAAAAACAATACCAACCTGAACAGTTTATTATTGATGCCAATGACATACAGTATTGTGATGGTGCAGGTGTTAGTTTACTAATCGAATTACGTGAGCAACAACTCAACTCAAACAAACAGTTTAGTGTTTTAGGTTTACCGCAACAGTTTGCCGATTTATATAAAATCATTTCTGATTTACCAACAAATACAAAACCTCAAAATAGAGAAGAACAAATTTCTTTAATTGAAGAAGATAATCTCATTGAAAATGTTGGTCATGCATCTTTAGGTTTTATTGACAGTTTACGAGAAGGCATCGCTTTTCTTGGGGAGTTTACTTATCAAGCATGGTTAACGATATTGAAACCACGACGTATGCGTTGGCGCGATGTGCCGCGCATCATTGAAGAAGTGGGACCAAATGCTTTTCCTATTATTGCCTTAATGGGATTTCTTATCGGTATTGTTATGTCCTTTGAAGCTGCGATTCAAATGGAAAACTTTGGTGCGACGATTTATGTACCAAACTTAGTGGGTCTGGCTTTAACACGAGAATTAGGGCCTTTAATGGCTGCAATTCTCATTACTGGTCGCTCCGGTTCTGCTTTTGCCGCAGAACTTGGTACCATGAAGATTAACCAAGAAGTCGATGCATTACATACGATGGGTTTAGACCCCGTCATCTTTCTTGCGATGCCAAGATTATTTGCTGTGCTATTTATGACGCCGGTTTTATATTTGGAAATGGTATTCTTTGGTTTGATTGGTGGGGCGGTTGTATTTCATACTTTAGGCTATTCTTTTGCAATTTATATAAACCAGTTAGATTCAGCTGTTCGTATGACAGACCTTTTGGGAGGTTTAGTTAAGTGTGAAGTGTTTGGTATTGTTATTGCGAGTATCGGTTGTATGCATGGTTTACGTACACGCAAAGGGGCACGCTCAGTAGGTTTGTCAACAACACAAGCCGTAGTTAATGGCATCATTTTATTAATTGTTATGGATGGTCTTTTTGCCATCATTTATTATGCGTTGGGAATATGAGTACGAAAGAGATTCTACAAGTTAGCGATTTAACGATGGCCTATGGCGATATCATCATTGCGGAGAATATTAATTTCAGCGTCAAGAAGGGCGAGATCTTTGTTATTCTTGGCGGCTCAGGCTGTGGTAAAAGTACATTAATGCGGCATATGATAGGCTTAGAAAAACCTCAGCTTGGCGATATTTTTCTTTGCCATCAAAGTATTGTCACTGCTAGTTATGATGAGCGCTTAGGAATTTTGCAAGATATTGGGGTTATGTTTCAAGGCGGCGCTTTGTTTGGCTCGATGAGTCTATTAGAAAATGTATCGCTTCCTTTAGAAGAATTTACTGATTTACCCAATAACGCAATACAGCGTATTGCTACTGACAAATTACATATGGTTGGCTTACAAGGAGCTGAGCATTTATTGCCTGCTGAGATCAGTGGTGGTATGCAGAAGCGGGCTGCAATTGCTAGAGCGATGGTTCTTGATCCTCAAATCTTATTTCTTGATGAACCATCGGCGGGACTGGATCCAATTACATCAGCTGAACTTGATAAACTGATCGTGAATCTTGCCAATATATTAGGGATTACCTTTATTATCGTTAGCCATGAGCTGGCTAGTATTTATGCTATTGCTGATAGAGTTATTATGCTAGATAAAGCCGCTAAAACCATCATTGCAGAGGGGAAACCACATTATTTGCGTGATAATGCTGATGATGATAGGGTTAGACGATTTTTGCAACAGGGAGTAGCGGGTGAGCGAATCCACTAATACTAATTATTACAAAATTGGTTTGTTTGTCATTTTCGGCGTGGTCTTAATGATCGCTGGATTGCTGGCCTTTACCTCGCATGTTTTTTTCCAACATGATACCTATTATGAAACTTATTTTAATGAGTCAGTTGAAGGTCTTGTGGTTGGTTCGCCAGTAAAATTTCGTGGTGTTAATGTTGGTACCGTAACCCAAATTGCATTTGTTGGTAGTGTTTATCCAAAGCTAGCTAAAGGCGAACGCATAAATAATAAGTTTGCTCGTTATATTTATGTGAAGATGGCATTGAAAGTTCCATTTATGGAAGGCTTAAATGAAGAGCAAGCAAAACGTATTTTACATGGTGCAATAGAACAAGGACTGCGTATTCGTCTAACACCATCTGGTTTAACCGGGACAGTGTATTTAGAACTTAATTATAATCGCTCATCAACAAAAAAAGTGTTACCAATAACGTGGCACCCGCAATCTTATTATATACCGTCGTCACCAAGTACCTTTACGCAATTAACAGATTTGTTTAATGAAGTACATAAGGCTAATATCCCTAAGATTTTTAATAACATGAACACGTTATTAGATAATGCTAATATGACAATTGTTAAAGGACAATTTGATAAAGTTGGGTTGAAATCGCAGGTTGCATTGGATTCCATTACCAAAACCTCCAAACATTTAGACGCACTCATTAGTGATTTTGACAAAGTTGTAAAAAATAAAGACTTGGACCAAGCAATGAAAAATTTTGAGCAAATGTCTGCTTCATTGAAAGGCTCAGTAATGATTTTATCTCATACCTTAAACAAAGCTAATGTTGTTGTCGCAAGTCAGCAAAAACAATTACAAAATATGATTAATAATTTTGATGCGATGAGCGAAAATATGCGAGCCTTAACGGCTAACTTAAAAGATTATCCATCGCAAGCAATATTTGGTAAAGCACCGCCACCGATCGTCACTAAATAAATAGAGTTATAAAACTAATGAGTATGGTTAAATTAAAAAAGCTTAGTAATATAAAATTTGTGTTAATTGGCATTATCATTTTAGCATTAGCGGGTTGCATGGGGAGTAAGGCGCCACCGCGTCATGCTTATATGTTTCGTGTCCATTATCCGGCTCGACAAAAAGCTGCATCGCGTAATGCAGTATTACAAGTGTTAACAACGCAAGTATTACCACAATTTGCTGGCGGACAAATGGTTTATAGAATGACGGATCTAAATTACGAATCTGATTATTACAATATATTTTTTATTCCACCGGGCCAACAAATCACACAGATTCTTACTCATTGGTTTCGCAGTCGACGTATTGCCAAAGATGTGGTGACAAATAGCTTATTAAATGTAAACTATATTTTACAAAGTACTGTACAAGCGTTATATGCCGATTATCGTAGTAATGCAGCGCCGCGGGCTGTTATTAAAATGCGTTTTACTCTATATCAGCAAATGCAATATAAAAGACGTATAGTCCTTGAAAAAACATTTTATTCTAGAATTGCAATTCATCGGCATGATACACAAGGATTAATGCGAGCTTATAACAATGAGCTTAATGTCATTATGTCAAAATTAACTAAGCAAGTTTATAAAGTGATGCGATAGCAGAGTCTAAATCTGGAAAACCAGAATGTGACGAGCATATCCGTAAAGGAATAGATTCAAACTTGGCGTAAGTCTCAAAGGTAAAAAAATGGTAAGCCAATTAGCAAATAATATTTTAGAGCGACTTTCTGATGGTAATTTTCATTCTGGTGAGGAATTAGGAGAACAATTCTCCGTATCACGTAGCGCAATTTGGAAAGCAGTAAAACAGCTAGATCAACTTGGTATTCGGCCTTTCTCAGTACAAGGCAAAGGCTATTGTATTCAAGATGGTTTGCAATTATTAGATCCTGTAAAAATCAAAACAAATATGAGCAATAATTCTCTGGCTTTATTAAGTGAGCTAGACATATTACAAGCTGTTGGTTCAACCAATCAACATCTATTAGATAAATTAGCTAGTGGCATTGATAGTGGTTCTGTCTGTTTATCTGAAATGCAAATGCAAGGTCGAGGCCGTCATGGCAAGCCCTGGCAATCACCCTTTGGGCTTAATATTTATTTATCGTTATACTGGCGCTTTGAACAAGGTGCTGCGGCATTAGCAGGATTAAGTTTAGCTGTGGGAACGATACTTGCAAAATTATTAAAGAATTATGGTTTGTTGGATGTTAAATTAAAATGGCCGAATGATGTTATGTGCCATGGTAAGAAGATTGCGGGAGTTTTATTAGAACTTGCCGGTGACGCGGTTGGACCATGTCATGTTGTGATCGGCGTTGGTTTAAATATTGCGTCTACACGTTTGCCAACAATAAAAGTTGATCAACCATGGACAGATATGGAAAGCCAAATTAAAGCCTTACCCGAACGCAACCTTATTGCTGCGCAATTATTAGAGAATCTATTAATAATGTTGCCACAGTTTGAGCAGCATGGGTTTAGTGCTTTTGAAAAAGATTGGCAAGCTAATGACGGGCTGTATAAGCAAAATGTCGATGTTAAATTAGCTGATAGAACTTTACAGGGAATTGCCTTGGGCGTTGATGAGCAAGGCCATATTTTAGTTCAGCAGCAGGATGGTCAGGTGCGGGCATTTAGCAGCGCTGATATTAGTGTCAGAATGTCGTAAGCGAGCCAAATGCTAGATATTATAAATTTTATTTGCCATTAATGAATGATTTCACTACAATAGCGGCCGCACTGACAGCAAGAATATGTTTATAATTTGTCCTTTTTTGTGAGTGTTACGAAATATCTAAATAAAATGCTGGCATAGCTCAGTTGGTAGAGCGGCTGATTTGTAATCAGTAGGTCCCGAGTTCGACTCTTGGTGCCAGCACCATCTAAATTCTCATTTCTTCAAAATCAATGATTCTTAATTTCTTTCTAGGATTTAATCGAGGAATTACGCATAATGCATAATTGCTATGCCGAGCATATTGCTTTATGTCCATAAAGATAGCAGCTTATTTACTAATTAATTACAGGGAGATGTAATGGAAATCAGCATGCCAGAAAAACCAGGGTTATTTACTGCTGTTGGAATTGGTGTTGGTTGTGTCATCGGTAGTGGTTGGTTATTTGCAGCTTATTACGCTGCGCAATACACTGGCCCAGCATCTTATATATCTTGGGTTATTGGTGCTGTATTAGCATTAATCCTTGCATTACTACTAGCAGAAATTGCTAGCATGTATAAGCAAAAAGCTCTATTTACACGTTTATTGAACGTTAGTCATAATAATCCCGACCTTGGTTTTGTCATTGCAATTTCGAGTTGGCTAGGTTTCGTGATTGTCATACCTGCTGAAGCATCGGCAACAATACAATATTTAAGTACGGCATTTCCATCGTTAACTTCTTATATATTTATTGGTCAGCAACATACAATCTTAGGAAGTGTTTGTATCGTAGGATTGATCTGTGTCTATATGTTGCTTAATTACTGGGGTATTAAAAGCTTAGCGAAAGCAAGTAATATCATAGGCATTATTAAAATTATAATTCCTATACTAACATCGATTATCTTAATGGTTGTTGCATTCCATCCATCAAATTTTACTGCACATGGTTTTGCGCCGTATGGCTATTCTCATGTGTTTAGTGCAGTTGTGACCTGCGGGATATTCTATGCCTTTTATGGTTTTACTATGATTGCAATGTATAGCTCTGAGTTGAAAAATCCTAAGAAGAACATTCCGCGAGCATTAGTATTTACAGTATTATTATGTTTGTTTATCTATTTACTATTACAGACAGCATTTATTGGTGCTTTGCCAACGGCCATGGTTGCAAAAGGTTGGTCAGCATTAAACTTTACTTCACCTCTTGCGCAGTTATTATTGTTATTGAATATAAATTTTCTGGCAATATGGGCGATAGTATTATATGCAGACTCAGCAATTAGTCCATCTGGAACCGGGATTATTTATTTAGGCTCGGCATCACGAACGTTAACAGGTATGGCTCGTGATAAAGAGGTGCCAAAGTTTTTTAATCAGACACATTCCATCTACAACTTATCGCGTCGCTCTTTAATTTTCACAACATTCGTTTGTTGTATAGTAGTATTTTTCTTCAAAAATTGGCGTTCAATCATGGTTGTAGTAACTGTCTTTCAACTAATATCTTGTATGGCTATCCCGGTGGCATTCATTAAGTTACGAGTTAATAAACCCAATAGTGAAAGAATTTTTAAAGTTAAATTTGGATTAACACTAAGCGTCATCATTTATTTAGTTGTTTGTTATTTATTAACTCAAGCAACGGTGACAGCATTAGTATTAGCGTTGATTTTGCATGTTCTATTTTTCTTGTTTTATGCTATAACATTTTACGGCGCTAAGATTAGTCTGATTTTAAAAGCCTTCAGGTCAGCATCAAGTGCTTTTGCTTACATTATCCTATCAATAATTTTTGGTTATTTTAACAAGATAGGTTTGCTGACAAATGACTATATAATGATAGCGTTTTTTATTTTATACAGCATTAATCTTTGGGCGTTACTAAAACAAAGAAGCTATAATGTTGTTGCTGAGCACAAATCATAATCTTTGTATTTCGACGTGTGAGCGACATATATGGTGAAGTCCAAGTAAAAGGTTATTTTTTAGAGTGAATTAGGCATCCAGTTACCATGTAAACCGTGTGGAACTCGGCGTGGCATTTGCATCGTCGCAATAGGTGCATTTGCCACATTCTGCGCATCAAGTATTATCAGACTGGAACTATCCGTACTGCGCTGATATGAAAACAATAGAATATAACCTTCATCTTCTATTGTGGAATTTAATCTTGGCACAAATAAAGGTTCATCTATTTCAATGTCATCGCCAAAATCATGATAATGTGCTTTGTTGTTATGAAAATCATATTTCATCAAGCATTGGCTAGTGATCGCCTCTTTAGAAAATTTAGCTAAATAAGCATATTGATAAGATTTACTGTAATAGCGCTCATTCATTCTAGGGAATTCTACTCTATCAGCATGGAGTTTAGTATAGGAGTAGCAACTATTCTGTAGGTCAATATTACCGCGCGCTAAATGAAAGTCTTGCTGATAATCATTCGCTGAAAATAACTCATCATAGTGAACATAATCAATAGTAATATTGCCGAGCTCATTTTCATAAGCGTTAACAAAATGGAAAACCCAGAAAGCATCATTTTTTATTTTATTAACGATATTACCATTAGCTTTATCTAAAATATAAATAGTTGTGCCAAGCTCAGGTTGCCATGTTAAAAAATCACTGAAATTTTGCTGTAATAGCGCATCTAAACTTAATACACCAGGACAATCAAAAATAATAATATAGTTTTCAGTGAATGCAAAGTCATGAATCATGGTGGCATGGTTTTTAGCAAAGCTGTATTCATGGACTTTATTTAAATTTTCATCAAATTGATAGATTTTAAAGGAGGGTTGTAAACTATAAGATATTCCCCACAAATCTTGATTGTTTGGATCAACATGAAGATGTGCATTGGGGGTTGGTTTGCTACCATCTGGCAATGTCCATTCACCGCGAGTTTCTAAATTATCAGTTAGCTCATAAACTGGCGATCCTGCTTCGAGTAAAGCAAGAATCTTATCGCCATGTTTAATCACATTAACAAATGCACCATTGCCTTGCTCCTCTTCTGGAAAGACTTTCAATAATTCTGGCGGCGGACTAATTCCAGCAAGAGCAATACCTGGGTAGATAGATTTACCGACGGCTCTTTCATTTTGATAAGCTTTAGTTTGCACAAAGCGGTTGCGATAGGAGGCTTTATTATTCTTGATGCTAACAGCATGAATCATACCATCACCATCGAAAGGGAATGTATAACTGATAGGTGAGAAAGCTGGATTAGGACCATTACGCATATATGTCCCATTTAAATCTGTAGGAATAGTTCCATGTACTTGTAAATTAGAGATGTCTAGTTCGTCTGTGACGGGTGCAAAACCATCTTGTAAATATTGATGATCAATATGTGTCGAGTCTTTAATGGTTTTATAATAATTACGTGCAATATACCAATCGGGGAAATATTTATTACATAGAATACCTAAAACAATTGCTACTATAGAAATAGTACTTGATAAGCTGTGACTCCAATGGAACTGCATATGGAGAAAGGCAATAATAGTAGCAATAGACATTAACATAGACCATGCGACGGTTAAAAATATATTAATATCCTTAAAAACTTTACTACCATGGGCTTCTACCGGTGCAATTTCTTTTGCATATTGAAGCGTAAATGGTTTTTTAATAAAAAGAGAAACCCACATGATCAAGGTCAATGCAAAGGTGGAATAAAAATTTGGATGTTCTCCTAAAAGCAGCCAATTAATTTGCGGTAAACTTGTGAACGCAACGATTAAAAAAAATATTACAGCACCCCAATCTAAAACGAAGCCTTTCCTTAAGTGCTGAAAAGATAAAACAACAAGAAATATAATCATGATTATTGCAGAATATAAGAGACCAATAGAAGATGCTAGACTTGAGAATATGAGCCAAGGAATGAAGTCGATAAAAAATTTAAACACGATATCTATCCAGATGAAAATTTGTTTATACCAACCGTACTCCTAAGTGTGAGTATTTTATATTTCTAGGTTGGCGCTATTTAGTTGCTGCAAGAAACTCTCTCGATGTATCATAAATCGCGCTATATTTACCAAGATTCTCTTTTTCTCTTAATTTGAGTCCAAGTGACTTAGCTTTAAGAGTTAACATTAACTTGCGATAACAAGCTCGGCGTTTTTCACGGCTAACAAGTTTAATGACATCAGCTTTTGAATAATTCTTCCGATAAAAAATGTGTAAACTAGCTTGTTTACGTTTTATATAATCATACATTTTGGCATTGTACTCACTGCCGCCACCAATGTGCTTAACTGCAACTGCATCATTATAGCCGACGGCATAGCCCTGGCGACGTATATCTAAAAACCATTGAGTATCTTCACCATATAAGAAATAGTCTTCATCAAAGCCGCCAACTTCATCATAAACTTTACGAGAAATTATCATGACAGGTGCAAGCAGCCAGGCAATGCTTCCGGGTAGTTTACTAAAATCAGCTTGTGTATGGCGTTGACCTGGATATGACATGAAAGGTCTTTCTTGAAGACTGCCATCAATATTTAATACTTTCGCACCGGCAATACCATAGTTAGGATGCGCTTCCATAAAGAGATACATGTCTCTAAGCGCAGAGTCTGATTCAAAATAAGCATCAGGATTAAATAATAGAATGTATTTACCCTTAGCTTGCTTAACAGCAAGATTATTAGCTTTACCAAAGCCATCATTACCTGGGTTTTCAATCAGCGTAATTTTATCTTTATACTCGCGTAATACATCTAAACTATTATCGGGACTATTGTTATCGATGACAATTACTTCAAAATCTATATCTTGTTGAGTGAGTAGAGAATCAATGGTTTTATTAATATATTGAGCGGTATTGTAACTAACAATAATAATGCTGATATCCATAATAGTTCCTATGCAATGAATTATGACGAGAAATTATAGGGACTTCATAAATAGATGGGAAGAGAAATTTACAGTTATTGACGAGATTGCGAGTATAATTAAGCCGCTTTGGGTGTATTAGCCAGTAAGCGTTGTAGTTGTTCAGTAAAATACATTGGTATTGATAATAATGTATAAGTAACGGTTTCACCATTATGAAGTTTTACTGTAACAGGTGTATTACTGGGTACGTCAGCATTAATACGCACGGCTGTTTGCAGTTTTTTAAGGTGCATGAACAGATGTAGTGATTTCAAGCCGCCTGTGCTACCAGATTTAACCTCAATAGGAATGACTTTTCCTTGAAAAGCGATTACATAATCAATTTCAGCGCTTGAGCTTTTTTGTTCACGATTCCAATAATAAAGATCAGGTTCAACATAATATGGCTCAATAGTTCGTAATAGCTGGCTGACAATTTGTTCTGAAACAGAGCCTCGATTCACTAGCATAGCATCCTCGTTATTTCTTATTTGCATCGCATTAACGCCTAACGCAGCACATAGTAAACCTGTGTCTATATATACAATCTTAAATGATTTTTGATTTAATTCTGCCGCTAATGGAACACCATTTGCTGAGGTACAATGTACTTTATGACAAACTCGAGCTTTAATTAATAAATCAAGAGCATGTTTTAGTGAGGCTATTTGTGCTTCCTTATTAACTTTTCGATAAACAAATTTTTCTCCAATCATACTGGGCACAGAGTTTAATATTTCTTGTAAACGACTGATTGACAGTTTTCCTGAATATTTTGTGAAATCATCTCGGTATGTCTTAACTAAATCATGTTGTACTTGGTTTACCTGAGTATATGAGTTTGTTTTTATCCATGTGACTATTGCTGCTGGCATACCTCCAATCAACATATATTCTCTAAAAATCGACATTATCTTTTTATGAATAACGTCAGGTAAAGTTTCATGTAATTGATAGTTTTGAATGAAATCAAATGTTACTTTATCTTCTTTAGCCAGTAGAAATTCCTCAAAAGACATAGGTTCTAAATAAAAGTAATTTATACGGCCAACAGGCATGCTAAAGCTATGTTTAGCTAATACAAATTCTAGTAGTGAACCGGCTGTAACAACTGCTAATTCTGGTAAGTCTTCTGCAAACCAGCGTAGCTTTGCAAGGATTTCCGGATACGTTTGAATTTCATCTAAAAATAATATGCTATTTTCTATCTCAACATTGATAGATAGACCTATTTCAATAAGGGATAGTATTTTCTTAGGGTTGTTAGAAAGGAAATAGCCGATAGCTTCCGGTGTATTTTCAAAATTAATTTCAATGAGCTGTTTATTGGTTCTTTTGGCTAATTCTCTTACTAGCCAGGTTTTTCCCACCTGGCGAGCTCCCCGCATGACTAATGGTTTACGTATTGGAGAATTTAGCCAACCTTGCAAGTCAGTTAATACCTTACGAAACATATACTTACTCGTTATTTATTTATAATATCAATTAAAGTATAGCCTGAAGTAATAAAAAAACAAGGGTCTTTTTGTTATGTTCTAATAAAAAGTAATGGGTCATGGTGGTGGCTACAGTTTTAATGGGCTTATTACTGAGCTATTACGAAATGTGTATTTACTGGAATAAATACAGATATTTTCCATAGCCGCGTTTTTGCATATCTTTCACTGGGATAAATTCCAATGCTGCAGAATTGATGCAATAGCGTTTATTAGTGGGTGCCGGTCCATCATTGAAGACATGCCCTAAATGTGAATCACCATGTTTAGAGCGGAGTTCAATACGTATGCTGAAGAAGCCTATGTCTCTATGTCGAGTTATGTTTTCTGGTGCTAATGGTTTTGAGAAACTTGGCCAACCAGTTTTAGAATTATATTTATCAATTGAACTAAACAATGGCTCGCCACTAGCGATGTCAACGTAGATTCCTGCTTTCTTATTATTCCAGTATTTATTACGAAAGGCGGGTTCTGTTCCATCGCGCTGTGTAACGTAATATTGAGCCGGGGTTAATGTGTTTTTTAAAACAGAATCAGAAGGCTTACTGTATTGCACATTAGCGAACGCAACGGTAAAGAAACTAAAAATAATAATAAAGGTAAATGCAATGTATTTCATGTTTATCCCACTTATTAAGCACTTATAAATAATTATAGCATATGAGTATTTCAGATAAATGAATGTAAGGTGTTGAGATTAAAGTCTTTCTAGAGTATAAAGCATTGCGTAGTAATAATGCAGTTTAGAGTTTTTATAAGGAATCGCTTAATGAAATTAGGAAAAACTAATATTGAAATTTCAAGGCAGGGTTTAGGCTGTATGTCTATGTCAGAATTTTATGGCGAACCTATTTCTGATGAGCAAGGCATAGCATTAATCAAAACAGCTTATGATAGTGGCGTTAATTTTTTTGATACGGCGGATATCTATGGTTATGGCCGTAATGAAAAACTTGTAGGCAAAGCAGTTTCTGAGCTGATAGCAAACAATGTAAGACGAGAGCAATTAGTTATTGCCACAAAGTGTGGCATAGTGCGAGATGAACAAGATCCCACAAAACGCGGTATAAATAATTCATTTCAATATGTAATGGAATCCTGGGAAAATAGTTTGCAGCGTTTAGGTAACGATGTTGCCTATATTGACTTATTTTACATTCATAGAATTGCTGATCACGGCACACAGATCACTGAAGCCATGGAGGCTATGGCAGAATTACTTGCTGTTGGGAAAATTAGAGCAGTAGGTATTTCTGAAGCGAATGCTGAAGTCATACGCAATGCAAATACAGCATTACTTAATTATACTGATGGCAGGCATCAATTAGCGGCTGTGCAAACAGAGTACTCATTAATGACACGCAATCCTGAAAACAATGGTGTGTTGACTGCCTGTTCAGAATTAAACATTACATTTGTTGCCTATAGTCCATTATCAAGAGCACTATTGGGTAATAATATTAAGGACATTGAGCAGCTGGATATAAATGATGCGCGTCGTGGTTTGCCACGATTCGAAAATGAGAATTTGCGGGCCAACCAAAATATCATTAATGAGATTACAACATTGGTTAAATCCAAAGGTGTGACAACAGCACAAGTTGCCTTAGCGTGGTTAATGCATCAAGCTAATGTTGTACCAATCCCCGGTACGACAAAATTAAAAAATTTGCAGGAAAATATTCAAGCGATAGAAATTGAATTAACGCAAGAAGAAATACAGTTTTTAAATGAATTAAAAGCACCGATAGGCTTGCGCTATCCGGAAGTTGCATTGCGGACCTATGGGTTAGATGATGAGCTTCCGATAGCAAGCTAATAAACGACTATACACGCAGCAAAAAATGAATCGCTATGCGTATATATCGCTCGCATTTTGGAGTGCGGGCGGTATACAATATCTCGAGGAAAAAATCATGCCTAGTGCACTAAAAAGTGTTGTCCCATGGATTCTATTTTTTGTTCTATTTGGACACTCTGTAAGCTCAATAGAACTTGCATGTGTTGTTGCCCTGATAAGTCACTTACTCTTGAATCATCGTTTCATTCGCAAAGGTTTTGTTTTCGATATTGGTAGTTTAGTTTTTTTCATATTTCTTGGCATAAATGTATTTACTATTAATTATGCACCCATCACTAATAATGGTTACTTTATTTCAACGCTTGCTATTGCTTTAATTGCTTGGGTTTCGTTAATTATCAAGCGACCTTTCACTTTGCAATATGCGCGTCTAGCTGTGCCATTAGAAATCTCTAAAACTAAAACATTTCTTTCCGTTAATTATATTTTAACTGCTTTTTGGGCGGTATTGCTCAGCTTAATGGCATTGCCGCGTATTGTTGAATTTTATAAACCTGTTCATTATGCAACTGATATAAACATGGGTGTTAGTGTTGCGCTGATGGTGGTGGGGTTTAGTATTACAAAATATCTTCCTGAATGGTTAACCAAAAAAATACTTAAAAAGCGTTTTGCAATTAGTATTAAAGATTTATATGCACAGCATTCATCTCCTCAGATTGATTTAACCAAATTTAATGAAGAAAAATTTACAGATGATTATGATGTATCTGCAGATGTCGTTATTGTCGGTGCAGGTCCCGTTGGCTTGACTGCTGCACTATTATTACAACAGCATGATATTAAGGTTATAGTTGTAGAGAAACATGCTGGAACATCTATACATCCTAAATCACGAGGTGTTAGTTGTCGCTCAATGGAATTATTTAGAAAATTAGGGATAGAGGATGAGATAAGGAAGTTTAATTTGCCAAAACCACATGCATGGTTTGGTTGGTTTTCTCAACTAACAGGAAAAGTTTATGCTCGTATAGTACCTAGTACAGATTATCTAAGTATAAGCCCAACTGAAACTGGAACAATAGCTCAATCATATCTTGAAAAAGTTATGTTAAATAAATTTCAGCAGCGCGGTGGCAAAGTATTATTTCGACATCAAGCAATAGATATCGCTCAGAATGAAGATAAGGCACAACTTACAATAATTAGTAGAGATACTCAAGAAGAAATAGTGTTTCAAGCACAGTATATCATTGCTGCTGATGGTACTCGTAGTACGCTGCGTGATGTAATGAATATCCCCATGATTGGGGTCAAAGAAATTAATACTAACTTTTCAACCTTTGTGGAGATCGATCTAGATGACATTTTAGAAGAAGAGAAACGCGCAAATATTGCTTTTATTATTAGACCTGAAGGGCCTGCGCCAATGGTGCTATCAGTTGATGGTAAGAGGCAATGGATATTTATTTTTCCTTCGGCGGGGCTTGATGCTGGTACACTGAAAGAACTTTATACTGAAGATTACATTAAAGAGAAAATATATGATGTAATAGGCTGTGATAATCTACCCGTTAAAATTATTAGTAAACAAATTTGGACTCTAGGTTCGCAAATAGCAAATCAATTCATTGCTGGACGAACATTTCTTGCTGGAGATAGCATTCATCAATTTACCCCAACAGGGGCCATGGGGATGAATACAGGTTTGCAAGATATTGATAATCTAATATGGAAACTTGCTTATGTTCTTCAGGGTAAAGCAGATGCCAGTATATTACAAAGCTATTTTGTAGAGCGTCTACCTTCTGTGCTTGATAATCTGCAATGGAGTTTAGATAATCTTTATCGAATTGTGACGATTCGCAGAAATATAGCGAGGCAAAATCTGGATAAGATTGATATGCAAAAGCTAGTACAAGGACAATACTCACATATTAATAAAAGTGGCTTAGATTTGGGGGGGATTTACGCATCAGATATTATTGCAAAGACAAAGCGAAAGAAGCCTATTGTTGCTGCAGATAATTACAATCCTATTATTTACCCAGGAGCAAGATTGCCGCATTTTGAATTGTTTAAAGAAAATCTCGTTATTTCCAGTTTAGATTTGGTATCTTCAGATTTCTGCTTGTTTTGCCAGGAAGAAACAAAAGTGTATGTAGATGCCATTGACTTTAAATCAATGTGTACTCAAACAATTTATCTTAGTAATGCAGGTAATATACGCGAAGTAGAAAAAGATGAATTTAAGCAGTTACATGGTTTAGATGATTACGCGGGCATTTGGGTAAGGCCAGATGGGCATATTGCCTGGATCGGGCGCTTAAACATTTCAAAAGATGTTGCGGAATTACAGAGAATTATTTGTTGTATGACAAACAGAGACAAATTCTAATTTTGGCGGCCCACAATAATTTTTAAAAACGCTTAAAAATCAATGGTATAATCATAAGCCTGACAAATGGTAGGTCAAATGTTGAACTGTGTGAGCAGTTGGTGTACAATTAGCCTTTTTGACTGAAGATTATATTTAAAGAGTTAGTTTATGCATGGTGAAAGTGGCGGTAGTGCTGCAGTAGATACAGTAGAACCAGATCTAGCAATAACACAATTGTTACAATATCTACTTGAGGACGCTTTCCTGTTAAGTATGCAACCATGTGCACTTAATAAAGAATTTCTGTTCACTTTGATAATAAAAGTAAATGATATTCCTACATTTATTCAGTATCTCAAACAAATTGATTTTGAATCCTTACTTACTCAAGAAAGAGCAAACATAGCTTTAAAGATAGTTTTAGCCTTATCAGAAAAAGTTCTTGATAAAAAGATTGGTGGCAAGACAAGAGAAGGTTATATAGAAACTTTAATACATATAGCCTTTATAATCAGAAAATACGATATAAAAGTATTTCAACAGATTTTTTTCGGGCTTCTTTCAAATGCTTTTTTTCTAGAGGATTATATATTTATTAAATACTTGCTGTCCTGCTATTTGCCATTAATGGAAATGGTAGAGCTTAATGAACTCAAGGTATTGTTTAACCCCTATATGAACAATATTTCAAATTCAAATAATGTAATATCAATGGCAGAGATGGCTATAGAGCAAGATTCTTCAGGTTATGACGGTAATTTGCATGCGCGATTGTTTCTCTATTTTATGACTTATAAATCATCTCTGCCAGCGAATATGGATTGTCCGGATCCTGACAGTCTTGGCAAGCTAGCTGCAGCGTTAGCAAGTAGTCATGTAACAAATAGCGAGCAAGAAGTTATCTTATCACTAGACTTTTTGATGTTTTTACGGATGCATATTCAAGGAATTATAGATGCAGAAAAGGATCAACAAGAAGCGCAACAAAATGCAAGACGTCTTCAGTTAGCAACGCAAATTATTATAATAGTAGATGTGTTAATCTGGAAAAGCTTTTATAAAAAATATCGAAAATTTAATGAAGAAAGCGTTGGTTTATCTGATGATGATTACAAGATTGCATTCGCTAAATTAGAACGAGCTTTAAATGTTATTTGTTGTTCTCCAGATTTGTTTAGGCATGTCCTGCCTCGACTATTGACGATTGAAGAAGATGGCAATTATTTTCGTAGTGAATTTATGCCTTTTGTTCTTGCTAGATGGTTTGATGTCGGTGCTGTTGATGATGTCGGTGCTGTTGATGAAAACTATTCCGAGTCTTCACGCAATATTCTGGAAAAATTCATTGCAGTCAAAGCAGAGGATTTATTAATAGCGAGCAATTTACAACAAGATATGGGTTTAGAAATTACTTTAATACGCTTGAGTTTAGCCGTTGCTTTGTCAAAGAAGCTTAAAGCTTATGTGAGAAGAACTGCTGGCAAAGAAAGAATTGCAACAAAGTCTGCTAAACTAGAATATTTAATCAAAGTATTTAATCAGTTATTGGTTTTAGCATTATGCAGTTCTCATTTGGGAAATGAACAATGCACAGAGAAACATAAAGTCTTAATGAGAAATATTAGAAGACTAGGACAGTATAAATTTCGTAACCAAGAAGGCCAACAGGCTCCTATAATACATAATGCCAATGATTTAACGCGGCAGAGGACGGCAGCATTCTCATCACAAAGAATAACGGCATCAATAAGATTATCTATTAATAAATCTGTAGAAGATCATGCTGGTTATTACGGTATCGTATTTACTTTAAGCTTACGTAAGGCATTTATCTATTTACAAGAACAAATTGATATATTGCGATATCTGAATCGTCAAAACACCGCGTTTATCTTTCACATGCTGGCTTTGCAACTGGCTGGTTTAGTTTATAAAGGCATAAGTGAAGACGACATAAAGAAAATAATGTGCAGGACACTAATGTATTGTTTGAAAATATCGAATATCAGGCTTGAGCAAGCGGTTAGAGTTACTCAATGTCTAAACTTTCGAGCAGATGAAGCGCGCGTAATTCAAAGCATTAAATATGATGAGCCTCCTAGAAAAGAAGATAGTGCCTTGCATGCTTTGCTTGCAAATATTGATGCTGGTACAGAGCTTGGAAATATAGAGACAACTTTACGAGGCTTACATATAATTGAGTTAATAATTTTTCATCATGAAATTGCACAACGACTCATAATGGAGAAAGCCTGTAATATAGCGAAACTAAGTATGTTATTTACTCTTTCGTTTCAAATGATTGTTAGTGACGAAAAGACAAGAATATATTTTACGCCATTTTGGTTAGCATGGGAACCGGTTGATAGACAGCTAAAAACATTGATAGGTGGCGCGCGTAGCTATTATTATCCACAACTTTGTTTTAGTTATATTAAAGATACAAAGCTTGAGTTGTTTAACTCTGCAGAAGGGAATCATGCTTATTGGTTGTTTGGTATGGTTTTTAGTGCTGAGCCAAAGAATGGTTTTATTTTAATTCCTCCAAGGACAGAAGGTGAGTCAGCATCAAACACCTTAATAGAATATGCTAAAACTGCTGCTAGATTAACGGCAATGATGCTGGTTTTTCAGCTGTATGCAAAAGATCGTATTGGGACGGTTACGTCTAATTTTATAAGTTATTTGGCGTTAATGAACAATAGATATAAAGAAGGTCCTGAAGTGGATGGCGGTATAAGTTTTTCTAAACTGATCTCTTGGTGTCAGAATACTCAAGATAATCAATTAAGTGTGAGTGATATAACGCAAATTAAAGAATATATAGAGCGACATATTGTTGTTAATGCCGCACGCCAAGAAACATTAACTGAATATTTAGAAGAGCATCTGCAGGCAAGGGTATGTCAGAAAACACGTAGAAGAACAATACTTCTGCGTGGTAATGAGGATAGACCAGATGCTAGTAGTGCTGAAAGTGGTTCTGGATTTATGCCGGGTAATATTG
The DNA here is from genome assembly GCA_021773175.1 of Gammaproteobacteria bacterium. Lineage (GTDB taxonomy): Bacteria > Pseudomonadota > Gammaproteobacteria > JAJFKO01 > JAJFKO01 > JAJFKO01. Next base: position 132,363 of record JAJFKO010000071.1, on the reverse strand, counting down.
CAGGACTTCCTCATGCTGGTGCTGCAAATGTCCTGCTATTATTCTCAGCGCTATTTGCTGGTGGCGGAGGAGCTGTTGCTGGTGACAGTAATGCTAATTCTGAGAGAATGCGTGTAGCAATAACAGCTGCGGCATTATCAAGAAATACAGCAGTTGAATATGATATGCATAAACTTTAAGCCTTGCTTTACCTAACTTTTTCAAAGAAGTTAATGACTAGATTTTAAAAATATAATCCGTTATATTCACTCCTCAATCAAATTATATTATGTTATAACAAATAAAATATGGAAGGTGAGGTATGACTGATTACGCAAAGCATTATATCGATGTCTTAAACGAGATTGGTGATGTTACAATAGAAGAAATAAATAATATTGGTAATAAGTATATCGCGGATAATGCGGTTAAAATTATCAATGGTGAACAAGCGTGTACATCAGGAAAAGATGTCATTGTTCAATTAACAGAAGTGCGGAGTGTGGCTGGTAAATGTCAGTTTACGCTGCTTAATAATTTAAAAGCTAACACAGAAAAAGCCTGTGCATTGCGTTATCAGCTTGACTCAGAAAAAGCCGGTAATTTTCAAACAATCGCGATTGTAAGGTTTAATGATGATATGCAGATTATTGAGATTGATGAGATTTATACAGTTTTAGATTCATAGGTCTTTAGTAAGAGTAACCACGAATTAATCATTGTGCTTGCCTCCAACCAATCAATGTTGTCAAGTGTTTTATATTGCTCACAAAGTGAGTGAATAATAGCAATTTGCTTATCACGCAAAAGACTGACTTTATCAAAAGGGATTGTTGAGAAGCGCACTAAGAATTGGTATGGCACAAACTCAGGAAAACATTTTTCTAGTAGACGTTGTAATTTATAATGTAAAAGTGTTTTTGCATCATGCCAGCCTTGATATTGTTCAAGATAATTTTGTTCAGATAAATAAACAATAGCATCAGCTGTTTTTTTCCGTATTTCACAATATTCCTGTGTAGCTTGCTGCAAGTCGTTATTATACTTTTGCAATAAGTTATAAAAAACCAAACAATCTTCAAAATTACAATTCACTCCTTGCCCAAGGAAAGGCAGCATGGCATAAGCTGCATCACCAATTAAAAGAACTTTATTGTCTATTAGCCAGGGTTGACAACTGATTGAATAAAGATTGTTGATAGGGTTAGCAAGAATATCTTTAACAAAAAAATTATTTAATGAGTGTAGGCTTGGGAAATAATCGTTAACAAATTTAGAAATGTTTTGAGAGCTAATAAGTTTTGCAAAACTATAATTAGAACTTTCTGGCAGAATAAGCGTTCCAAAAGTTTTACTGTAATAATTTGGATGCAATAAAAATATAGCTTCTTGATTAACCCACATATGAAAGTGATTCATGGCGACAGTATCAACAAACTCTTGGGGAATGCTGATTTCCTTATATTGGTGATTAAATTTACTTTCGCTAATCTGTAGAAGATTTTTATTTTCATAAAACATTCTCGTTGTAGAGAAGGCGCCATCAGCAGCAAAAATAAACTGGGATTCTATACAGCTTGTTGTATCGGTAGCAATATTGCGGATAACAATATCATGCTTATCATCAAAGCTTTCAACTATTGTTGCGAAATGAATTTTTATATTTGTTTGGGTCTTAATAGTTTCTAAAAGAATGTTGAATAAAATAGCTCTATCGATGGTGTAAACATGTTGTTGTTTTTTATAGAAGTAGATTTGTTCTATAGGATCATGCTTATTGATGTGTACAGTACGACCCTTAATGGTTGTTGTATTAGAAATCACCGACTCTAGTAAACTGACTTCTTGCAAGGCCAGTAAGCCGCGAGTCGTTAAATCAAGACTAGCACGACGTCCAGGAGAATTACTTGTTAGTGTGTCTTCATTACGTTTCTCGAATATATCAACGCTATATCCACATTTTTCAAGGAATAAGGCGAGTAATAAACCTGTTAGTCCTGCGCCTATGATAGAAATTTTATTAGTCATCTGAGTCTTCTTCACATTAATTTATGCTAATAACGTAGTGCTGGCATCATATATTATTGGCATAGAAGTTCCAAAATGAAATTACTTTAAAACCATAATGCAATAAATATATATGTAAATTGCATCATGCCAAGTATAACTATAACCTTATTCATCTGTATTGACGACAACATACTTAATTTTAATTTTTGACAATAGTCTATTGTTTCGTTATTTTGTGTCGCGTTAACAATTATAATGATAAGAAAGCTAATACTCATGAGATTCATTTTAAATCGACTTACTTCTATTCTATGTTTTACTTTTCTGCTGAGTTTTATTTGGATTAACACAGCTGCTGCAGTTTATTTGCCTGGACAACGTAACTTGTTGCGTATTCATCCTATGCTTACCCCGATGCATATGCAAATGAAGATGAAAAAGCATTGGATGCTCCACTTAAACTATATGTGGATGAATATGTCAGGGTTACTCGATGGAAGTCAATCAGTCAATAATTCAGAAGTATTTTCTCAGGGATTTATGAACGCGCCTGAATCTATGCATACGCAAATGTGGATGTTAGGTGTTATGTATATGCCAAATATGCATTCTAGTTTTATGCTAATGGTTCCATACCTAGATAAAATGATGCATAGCAAAAAAATGAATGGTAAATCATTTACGACAGAATCAAGTGGCTTTGGTGATATAGCTGCAAAATATTCTTATCTATTATACAAATCTAAGCATAAGATGTTTCATACCATGCTAGGGTTAACTGTTCCAACAGGCTCAATTACGCAAGCAGGAAAGATGGGGGGCAAAATGAATATGCGCTTACCTTACCCCATGCAACTTGGTTCAGGAACAGTAGATATGCTATTGGGTTCTAAATTTATGATAGCAACGAAGCCTTGGTACTTTGGTGCGACGCTATCAGGCATTATTCGACTCGACAAAAATCGTTTTCATTATGCATTAGGTAATGAAATTTATGGCGCTATTTGGGTTCATCGTATTCTCAACAAATTTATTATTGCGGCTTTACGAGTTGATGCTCGTAGTTTAGGTAGAATTCGCGGACAAGATCCAAATATCTATCCAAAAATGTCTCCTGCTGCGGCTCCTCTATTGCAAGGTGGACGACGCGTTGACCTATCTCTGACGTTTACGATACATAACTTAGATAAAATGCTAAAAGGTCAAGCTTTGCAAATTGAGCTAGGACATCCAATATATCAACATCTGAATGGACCTCAACTTAAAGCAACATGGTTTGGTATCCTCAATTGGTCTGTTAAAATCTAGTAACAACAAGAATGTTTGCTATAATTCTCGCATTTCGAATTCCAATGGGTATATACTCCTCGCATTATGTTTTTCCAGTTTTATACGTGCTCTTTTTTGCCATATTAGACGTTTAAATCTTGCCAATAGTCTAGCTATTACCGGCAATTTAAACACCCGATAGAACAAAAATCGCTTTGTCTAATTCCTGGAAAACCATAATGCGACGAGTATAGATTGATATATAAAAGGTAATGATATTTGGATATTTCTATTTTTTTATTTTGTTTAATGATTGGCGCTTTTGCTGGGATCATCTCTGGTTTATTCGGTGGTGGCATTGGGCTTATTCTCATTCCTGCTGTGATATGGGTATTACATGATTTACATGTTCGGACTATTCATAGTATGCAAATTGCCATTGCTACTAGTGTGGCTGCGATTGTTATTATGGGATTTATGTCAGCTTATAAACATCACAAACGCCAAGCGGTAAACTGGGATATTGTTCGTAAAATGACAGTTAGTATGTTTTTAGGTATTGTTGCGGGGGCATTATTAGCGGGAAAATTACCAAGTCAAATATTAATATTACTATTCGGCGTGATTGTTTTTTTCTTGGCGATTTATCTCTACTTTGGTAAAGATGAATTACAACAACACGTTGATGCTTCGACAGTCTTGCTAAGAATAGCTGCAGGTTTTATTGGTTTTATGGGCAGTTTTTTGGGAATCAATGCTTTTGCCGTCCCATTCTTTAAAAAACTTGGTATGGATTTACGAATAGCAGTTGGAACAACCGCGGTCCTTGGTGCCTTACTTGCTGTCGGCATTATGATTATGTATATTATTACGGGTTTTGGCCTGTCTGATTTACCAAAATATTCTACTGGATTTGTCGACTGGACTTTGTTTTTACCATTAGCAATTGGTGGCACGGTATTTTCACCGATAGGTGTTATGCTGGCTCACAGAATTCCTCGTCAAAAATTAAAATTATTATATTCACTTTTACTGATAATAATAAGCATTAAAATGCTTTTTACAGCAGCTTATGGTTTCTAGTCGATACTGTTTTTCTTTTTCAAGCACGCAACAAAGTTTTACTCTGGTCTAAGTGTCATACTGTTTTTCTCAATATTACCACCACCAGATTCGCCACCATCTTCATCTTCAGCAATGTTGTCAATGGCATTGTTTTCTTGCAATGCATTCTCTTTATGTCGTTGTGATTGGCTTGGTTGAGGAGATTTCTCAAACATAAAGTCTAAATCTTCGCCTAAAATATTTTCGATAGGTTCAGGTTTTGGCAGGTTTACATTTTCGACGTGATCAAAACCTGCTTTTAATTTTATAACTTCTGCTTTTGATAATCTGTCATCAGCATTATTATCAGCAAGTACAGTATCCATATATGCAGATGAAGAAAGTTGTTCGTGGGCATCAAGCTGTTGTTGTTTTTTGGCAGAAAGCTCAAGCAGTTCTTGTTCTGATGCCTGCATAATCTTATCTATATTATGTTGCATGACTCTCGTGTCCGTATTGACTTGTATACTTGCCTTTACGCACTTGGCGCGTTTAGTAAGGAAACTTGCTGTAAAATAAGTTGCGGCAGTCGCAGAAACTGCTAAGGCAACCACGGATGCAATTGTTAGCGTTACCGGAGGTAGTAGCATACCGGGAACGGCAACGGCAAGTAAAATAATGCCTAAAGCTAAGCCTGTTGCGGCAATAGCAATACCGGAACTTATGCCTAAGCGCTTTTGGTAACGATTAATACTTGTGCGCAATTGACTTTGCATCTTAGGTTCATGATCAACTAATAAATCTTGGGTTTTGTCACTGAGTTTTGTTATATCGCGTTCGCCCAACTCAGGGACTGTTTTTTCACTAACCATTTCAGCCGCTTCTTTAGCAACATCGATTACGCCATAAATAACTCCGGCAAGGCCAATGCCAATAGCGATGGGGACCATCACTTCAGGCACAACAAGCCCCGCTATGATAACTGCGGCTCCTAGCGTAATCCACGTAAAGCCTTTAGCAAACTGACGCAGACTAAACATATTTTCCAAATAACTATGTCGCGTCATAGTTAAAGCATTAGCTTGTCTTATACAAAGTTCTTTTAAAATCAATAGATCACGATGCTGAGCTATTGACGGTAAGCTTTCTACCGTTGCTGTTTGTTGATGAGCTGAATGAATGGGTACAGGAATAGCATCTAAGGTTTGCAATAAAGCTCGTTGATGAATTGCTAAAATTTGGCGATTTTCCGCATACATCATGGCGCGTAAATTATCACGAATATTGTCATTAAGATGTGTTCTTAGCGCGTTATGTGTAGAAGCCTTTAAATGTGCTAGTGACGAGTCATCTTGCAAGAGTGTAAATAAATATTCACTACTTGTTAATAGAGCATCACAGAGTTTGTTTTCATGTTCGCTGACAGCGGTATTAAAAACGTCAACGCGTTCATGTAAATTTGTCATAAGCTATTTCCTGAGTGAATTTGCTGCTGTATTATAACCATTCTGACATGAAATGCTAAATAAATTGCCACATTTAGGGCGAAGAAGGATTTAACGACGTGAAAAAGCATTCTGGTTTTACTACAAAGCTGATTCTTACTGTTCTTATCCCATTTTCATTGAGCTATTTTATAGGTGGTATTTATCGGAGTATTTATGCTGTTATTGCTTTACCAATTCAACGCGACTTGCATGTTTCTGCTAGTCAACTAGGCTTATTTGCAGCAATGTATGCTGGAGGACTGGCATTAACACAAATCCCATTGGGGATTTTTTTAGATCGTTTCGGTCCACGTAAGGTGCAAATGCTGCTGTTTATCGTTGCCAGTATTACTATGGCAGGAGTGGCTTTAAGTCAAAATACTTGGCAGCTTGCTATTGCAAATGGCGTGATGGGTTTTGGTTTAGCGGGTTGTTTAATGGCATCGTTAAAAGCAACCTCCATGTGGTTTTCTACTGATGATTTACCATTCGCGAATAGTATTGTTTTAGCTGCCGGAGGTATTGGTGCTATAAGTGCAACGATGCCGAGTGAGATCTTTTTACGTTTTGCGAGTTGGCGTGAATTAATTGCTGTCATCGCTATTTTAACATTTTTGGTCGCAATTATTATTGCTATTTTTGCGCCACGTGATGAGAAACCAGTAAAACATCGATTTACCTTTAAACAGGAACTTGGTGACTTAAAAATTATTTATGGCGACTCACACTTTTGGGCAGTAGGTTTTCTTGCTGTTATGACCTTTGCTAGTTTTATTGCAATGCAAGGTTTGTGGGCTGGACCTTGGTTGCATAAGGTTGCTGAGCTTAATGATAATGCTGCAGCTAGAGTATTATTAGCATTATCATTTGGCTTTGCTGTTGGTTTGTTCGCTAGTGGCGTTTTGAATAATATTGCTAGGAAATTCAATGTTTCCAGTTATGGTGTTGTTATTTTTGGCGCTTGCTTAGCAATCATTACAGAGATCTGTATTATCTTGCAAATATCACCAGGCGATAAAGTTCTTTGGTTTTTATTTGGATTCTCCACCCAGATACTTGTAATCGATTATGCGATTCTCAATAATTATTTTCCTCGTGAGATTGCGGGAAGAGTAATAACATCGCTTAATGTTTTATTATTTCTAACAGCCTTTATCATGCAATATGGTTTTGGCTTGATTCTTTCATGGGTTAGTAGTTCTGTTGGCATGCAGTCTGAGGCAATAGTTTATAGAAGTATTTTTACAATATTAACTGCGTTACAGTTTATAGGCTTGCTTTATTTTGTTTATCATTTACATGATAGAGTGCTATTAAATAAGGATAAAACAGTCCATAACAATTTTTAAATAAGCAACGATATATCACCAACACTTTCTAAGTTACATTCTGTAATGGCCTGTGTTAACACATCGATGGCTTTATTACGTGGATAACTGACACGCCAGGCTAAAGCAACATCTCGAGACGGCGTTTTATCTGTAAAAGACTTAGTACACACATAGTCTGCATAGTGTTGTATTTGGGTAGCTGAACTTGGCAGTATAGTAATACCCATCCCAGAAACAACCATATGACGCAGAGTTTCTAACGAAGTACCGGCAATAGTTTGTTGTGGATTGTTTGGTTGATAGCAGCTTGGACATGCCATAATAACATTATCACGAAAACAATGACCTTCACCAAGTAATAAGATATCTTCTTTTGCTAAATCTTGCTTACTGATAGCATCAACATGGCTTAAGGGGTGATCTTTCCGCATTAATACTACAAAGGGTTCTCGATATAAGGCTTTGCTTACAATGCCTTTTACAGAAAAAGGTAGGGCAATAAATATAGCATCTAGCTCGCCTTGCTGTAATTTATCTTGCAAATTGGTGGTAAAGTCTTCTTGGATAATCAGCGGCATGTCAGGCGCCAGCTGTTTTAATTTCGGAACAAGAAGAGGCAACAAATAAGGTGCTACAGTATAGATAGCACCAATTTTTAATGGTGTAGTGAGTTGTGATTTATTCGCTGCAACAATTTCTTCAATTTTCTTTGCTTCTATCAAGACAGATTGTGCTTGAGCAATAATCTGTTTACCGACATCTGTTAGATGTACATCACTATGGCTACGTTCAAAAATACTAATGCCTAAGTTTGCTTCTAATTTGTTAATTGCAACACTTAGAGTTGGCTGACTAACAAAGCAAGTTTTAGCTGCTTTACCAAAGTGTCTTTCTTTTGCTAGAGCAACGATGTAACGAAGTTCGGTGAGTGTCATACAGCAAAAATCCTTGTTATTCAACTGTGGAGATTACAGCAAAGTTAGGTGAATTTAAACTTTACTATAATTACCTCAATTGAATCAATTTAACAAGGACGCATTTTTTAAATTATTGATGTGTCGATTATATTCTGAAGGCACGTTTTAGTTCTTCACCTCGGACATCACCTTCGCCACCTAGAATAAGTGCGTCATCACTGACGTCTATAATACTTCTGGTGACTTCTTTACCTCGCTTATCATGCAGAGTATGACAAAGCCCTAACTGTGAAGAAAGTTCTGTTCGTATTAAGGTCGCATAGTTACGAACATTCAATATGCTTAAAACACTGGTCACACAGTTATCAACCAGCTCAGGTAGCGAGGTTTCACTATCGCGACCACTTGCAATAATATAAGGGGCATGGCGTTTAGCTTTTTTATAAGCACTGACATTTTCAATAATCTCTGCAGTTGTTAAATCTATCTTACGCATTGGAATGCCAACAATCTTTAAAGTATTATCTTTAGGATTAACAGTACCAGCGTTATTGAAAAACGTTGTTAGTTCTTCTCTGGAACTATAGAACTCTATTCTGTAATAAGAAGATCTTCTTTCTCTAGCAGTTGGATCATGAGGTAATTTATAAAGTAACATGGAATCTCTTAGTTTTTTACTACGGTCACGACGCACACTCATGAAAGATTCTTCAATAATAGAACCTGATTCGGAAGTAACAAAACAAGCTAAATGTCCAGAAGTTAGTAGATCTTTTCTAAGAAGTGAACGGTCAAGCACAAAATATAACGTATCATTTTCTAAAGTTGTTTCAAATTCTCCTAATGATCGCTCAATATATCTTTCTTTTGTTTCACCATCAGTAATATCATTAGTCGCTAATTTAACATGTTCACCTGTTGGTAGTACTGTTATTGTATGAGTATGAACTTCTTCTTTTCTTGTTGTTGTACTCGTCAAAAGTGGAGCTGTAACGCGAGTTCGAATCATTGCCGAACCGTCGAAATGGTGGCGTCGATGGCGAGGAATATGGTGTCTTTCGCTGCGACGTGTAGTACCGCCACTGGTTAGCCTACCTAAGATAGATGGCCTCGCAGTCATAGTTTTAGTGGTAACGATTCTGCTAGCGCTATTAGAACCTTTCAATAGCGTACTAGACGTTGATGGCCGTGTTACGCGTGCAGGTGCTGTTTTAGGTAATGAACGGTTTCTTATAGTTCCTCTTAACATAGTAGATCTCCTTTATGTGGTTATATTGTCTAACCTAAAATCTACATAGTCAGGACTTACGTTAAACACCAATCTCTTTGTTATACCCAAAGGGCACAGGCTGATGTTGTCAAAAAACCTCACGTATTACGTATACTATTGGTTATTTTGAAAACATCATTGCCTCGATCTTGGTATCTATCATAAGTCCTAATATTATGTTGTTATACGAAGCTACGGAATTCAGTCTAAAACGGGTTTGTTAAAAAACATTAATTCATCGAAAAATTGATAATTATATCGTTAGAAATTCTGTGTAGAATTTTTTAAATATGGAATGTATCAGTTCTTGTTGCTACGTACTCTCTGCGGACTTTAGGTTGTTCGAGTGAGCGGGGAGGCAGTGAAGACAGTATACACCAATGTGTGCAAAATGTAAACAGTTAATTTGTTTTAATGTGTTGCTTTTCATTACGATTTTGATTATCACACTGTAAAAGCAGTCTATTTATGATGATATTGAGTGATTAAGTTTGTGCATCCAATCAGGCAAAAAGAAGTGTTTAACATGATGAATTGTTTGAGGCGCGAGTAACTGAGTTTGTAAATGTTGATAACTTGGTAGCAAAAATACTAGTCCAACTAAAGCTGCATAGAGTAATAAATATTTTATTGGTGACTGCAAACTAAAGAGTGTCAAGGCGCTACCAAATGATTTCTTTAATCTAGCGCCCGCTAAATCGACACTGTAAAGTTCATCTAATATTAAATGCGTGAGAAAACCTAATAGAATAAATAAGCCACAGAGCCAAGCTATGATTAGATTTACAGCAAAGATTTTCTGACTAATAAGAACAGTACCACAAGCAAATACTGCGGCCATGGGTATTGAATGAATAATGCCTCGATGTACTGTTATTTTCCCCAGCAATGCTGAAGCAGCATAACGTACAACAAGATAAACACCTAGCCAGAGTAAAATATTTGTTAGTGTTGAGAAATAAGATAGCCAATGAAACGCCAGCATAAATGCAGCTGCGCAGGCTAAAATTTGGAAAATAATCTTAGTTGGAATTGATTGTTCAGCATCGATATCTGGCAAGATCCCACCGATCGTTCCTAAGGCAATATAAGCTAAGGTCTCTGGTTTGCTGGCAAGATCAGCACCGTATAATGTTAAACCGCAGGCTAAGCTTACACCTGCGGCAACGGTGATATGCGTATTGAAATTTGCCATGCTATAGTCCATAAAAAATTAAGTAATGGAAATTATATAGAATCTATACGAGTAAATCCATTTCTTGTAGCAATTCACTCTGCATAACCATCTTAAATAAATCATGGCGTGTCTGGCAGTTCAGTTTTTTCTTGATTCTTACCAAGTAATATTCAACTGTGCGAGGCGAAAGATAAATAGCTTTGGCAATTTCTTTTGCTGTTTTGCCTTGCAAGTAATGCCACAATGTTTGAATTTCGCGTCGTGTTAAGTTAATTACTTTATTATTTAGTGTTATTTGCAGTTTACTAAGTTTGGTTGCAGCAAGATATTTATGCCTTTCACAGGTCAAATCAGTTAAGTCTTTTGCCTCAGAAAACATACTTACAGTATCAACAGGCACATTAGGTTTACATTTCTTGATTAAATTAGCAGCCTTATCTCTAAAATAGAAAGTGAAGTGCTCGAGCATATCAATACTATTAAGATAAAAGTTCATGACGCTAGAATTTTTATGTGATGTAGCAAAATGGAAAAAATCTGTATGTTTAGCTTGTCGGTCAATTAATACAAAGCCATAACAGATATCAAAATTATCGATCGCATCGCGAATAACAATATTATCTGGAAAGCTAGTATGTGTCATAAATTTATTTTCTAGACAAAAAGGAGAATTACTAAACATACTTTCGTTATGATATTGTTGCTTATAGTAATGCTCTAACCAATCTTGGTTGTTTGAAAATGATAGTCGTGCATGATTATCATATACTCGAACAAGATTAAAAAAGCTTATTGGCGTGAACTGCAGTAACGGTTGGCAGATCTCTGTTACTTCGCTCGAGCTTTTGATTGCTTGATGTTTATCAGTTGTAATTAGTTGTACCATGTCCTTCACCTCCAATCACATTATTATTATTTTTTGTGGCTGTTAACTTTTATTTAGTTGAGCTCTATTGGACTAGCAAAAAAGATAGGTAAGAATTACGGTATTGGGAGATTAAGCTTGTTCCCTTTTTGTTCGGTTTTTGCCGAATTTTGTTGCTTGTGTCGATACTTAAGATCGCATATGCTTCATTCTACATTCCGTATAAATGGGCAAAAAAACATCCAAAGGGGTATCCTATGCAGCAAGCACTTCTTGATCATTTACACAAAGAAACCGAACAGTTAAAAGTTGAAGGATTATTTAAGGCAGAGCGTATTATCACGTCGCAGCAAAGTGCTGAAATTCAAGTACAAAATGGTGCAGAGGTTATTAATTTTTGTGCGAATAATTACTTAGGACTTGCTAATAATCCTGAATTAATAGCGGCGGGGCAACAGGCATTAGAAAAATATGGCTATGGTATGTCTTCAGTACGTTTCATTTGTGGCACGCAAGATGTGCACAAACAATTAGAACATCGCATGAGTCATTTTTTAGGTATGGAAGACACCATTCTATATTCTTCTTGTTTTGATGCTAATGGCGGTTTGTTTGAAACTTTATTAACAGATCAAGATGCTGTTATCAGTGATGCCTTAAACCATGCCAGCATTATTGACGGTGTACGACTGTGTAAAGCTAAGCGTTTTCGTTATGCCAATAATGATATGCAAGATTTGGAAAGCAAATTACAAGAAGCACAAGATTGTCGTTTTCGTATTATTGCAACGGATGGTGTTTTTTCTATGGATGGTATTATTGCTAACTTAAAAGCAATTTGTGATCTAGCCGATAAGTATAATGCCATGGTAATGGTGGATGATTCGCATGCCGTTGGTTTTACGGGTGATAAAGGTCGTGGTACACATGAATATTGTGATGTGATGGGGCGCGTTGATATTATTACTGGCACATTAGGTAAAGCCTTGGGCGGTGCTTCAGGCGGTTATACTAGTGCCCATAAAGAAATTGTTGCATGGTTGCGACAACGTTCGCGGCCTTATTTATTTTCGAATACGCTAGCACCGGTTATCGCTGCGACATCAATGAAAGTGTTAGACATGCTAGAAAGTTCCGACACCTTACGTGTGAAACTACGTGACAATAGCTTATATTTCCGCAAAGGTTTAGACGAGCTAGGTTTTACCCTTGTGCCTGGCGAACATCCTATTATTCCTGTCATGTTAGGCGATGCTAAACTTGCTTCCAGTATGGCAGATAAACTTTTAGCTGAGCATATTTATGTTATTGGTTTTTCTTATCCTGTGGTGCCTAAAGGTCAAGCCAGAATCAGAACGCAAATGTCAGCTGCGCACACTAAAGAACATTTGGATAGAGCTATTACGGCTTTTGCTAAAGTTGGGCGTGAGTTAGGAGTCATTAAGTAATGAAGGCGCTAGGAAAACTAAAACGTGAAGAGGGCATCTGGTTATATGATGCCGAAAAACCTGAAATTGGTCCTAATGATCTTTTAATCAAAGTTCACAAGACTGCGATTTGTGGTACCGATGTTCATATTTATAATTGGGATGAATGGGCGCAACAAACCATTCCAACACCCATGACAACGGGACATGAATTTGTTGGTGAGGTTGTCGAAGTGGGGAGTGAAGCTAAAGGCTTTAAACTTGGTGATAGGGTCTCAGGTGAAGGGCATATTAACTGTCATGTTTGTCGTAACTGCCGTGCCGGTAAACGCCATCTTTGTCGCAATACTGTCAGTATTGGTGTGACTCGTACCGGTTGCTTCGCAGAATATCTTTGTATTCCTGTTTTTAATGCTTTTCGAATTCCTGATATTATTTCCGATGATGTCGCCGCTATCTTAGATCCATTAGGCAATGCTGCTCACACGGCATTATCTTTTGATTTGGTTGGCGAAGATGTTTTGATTACAGGTGCAGGGCCTGTTGGTATTATGGCTGCAGCTATTGCTAAATATGTTGGCGCATGGCGAGTAGTTATCACTGACGTTAATGATTATCGCTTAGAGCTTGCTAGAAAAGTTGGTGTTACTCGTGCGGTGAATGTTAGCAATACTAGCTTAGCAGATGTGGCTGAAGAAATCGGCATTTGTGAAGGCTTTGATGTTGGTTTGGAACTTTCAGGCAATCCTTCGGCTTTTAACAGTATGTTGCAACAAATGAATCATGGCGGAAAAATTGCTTTATTGGGTTTCTTACCACAAGACACAACAATCAACTGGAATGATATTATTATGAAAGGTTTGTTTGTCAAAGGCATCTACGGACGTGAAATGTATGAAACCTGGTATAAGATGTCATCGATGCTGCAAAGTGGACTTGATATTTCGCCGGTTATTACTCACCAGTTTAGTGTGGATAATTTTCAAGAGGGTTTTGATATTATGCGTTCAGGACGATCAGGTAAAGTAATATTGGATTGGCAAGCATGATACCGCGTTTTATACATCTTAGAACTCACACAGAATATTCATTAATTGATGGCGTTGTGCGCGTTAAGCCTTATGTTCAAGCTGCTGTTAATGACAATATGCCGTCGCTTGCTATTACTGATCAATGTAATTTATATGCTGCAGTAAAATTTTATAAAGCCGCAATGGCAGCGGGAATCAAACCTATTCTTGGTGCTGATTTATGGTTGCATAATCCTCTCGATGATAAAAAACCTTTCCTCATTACCTTTTATTGCCAAAATAGCCAAGGTTATTTAAGCCTAACGCGTTTAGTCTCCAGAGCCTATACCGAAGGTCAACAATATGGTGCGCCGATGATAATGCGTGATTGGCTAGATATAGAAACACTGCAAGGTTTATTAGCTTTATCCGGTGCTCGTAATGGTGATATAGGGCAAGCACTTATTTCTGAAAAAGAGTCATTAGCGGTAGAATATTTACAATTTTGGCAAAACCTACTGCCAAATAGATTTTATTTAGAATTACAACGTACCGGTCGAGAACATGAAAAAGAATATGAGCGTGCTGTGATTGCGCTTGCTCAGCAACACCAAGTCCCCGTGGTTGCTACTAATGATATTCGTTTTCTTTCAACTGATGACTTCAATGCCCATGAAGCTCGAGTTTGTATTCACAATAGTAATGTTTTAGCGGACCCAAGACGACCGCATAATTATAGTGAACAACAATATTTTCGTACACAAGATGAAATGTGTGAATTATTTGCGGATATTCCTGCTGCACTACAAAACAGTGTAGAAATCGCGAAGCGGTGCACAATGGAAATTGAGCTTGGCAATGTGTATTTACCAGACTTTCCTGTGCCTGATGGTATGACAATCGAAGACTTTCTATTAGAAAAGTCTGAGGTGGGTTTAGAGCAACGCTTACAAGTTTTATTTAATGATGACGAGCGTGAAAAGCAACGCGAGATATATCGACAGCGTCTACATATTGAACTTGAAGTTATTAATGGTATGGGTTTTCCCGGTTATTTTTTAATTGTTGCCGACTTTATTCAATGGGCAAAAAGCAATGCGATTCCGGTTGGGCCTGGGCGGGGTTCCGGTGCGGGCTCAATCGTTGCTTATGCGTTACAAATTACTGATCTTGACCCACTGCAGTATGATTTACTGTTTGAACGTTTCCTCAACCCAGAACGTGTTTCGATGCCTGACTTCGATATTGATTTCTGTATGGAAAATCGTGATCGTGTCATTGAATATGTGGCACAAAAATACGGGCGTGATAGCGTTTCACAAATTATTACTTATGGAACAATGGCTGCAAAAGCGGTGGTGCGTGATGTTGGTCGTATCTTGAGTCATCCATATGGGTTTGTTGATAAGATTGCAAAACTGATCCCTTTTGAAATAGGCATAACATTAGAAAAAGCTCTGCAACAAGAAGACGAGTTGCAACAGCGTTACAACAATGAAGAAGATGTTAAAGCGCTAATCGATCTAGCGAGAAAACTGGAAGGGATCACGCGTAATGTTGGTAAGCATGCTGGGGGTGTTGTTATTGCACCATCGGCATTAACAAATTTTGCAGCACTTTATTGTGAAGCGAATAGTGACAGTATCGTGACGCAATTTGATAAGGATGATGTCGAAGCCGTTGGCTTAGTTAAGTTTGACTTCTTGGGTTTGCGGACACTGACAATTATTGATTGGGCAGTACAAAATGTTAATGCCGTTAAACAGAAGAATGGTGAAGCGTTAGTTGATATAACCCAAATTCCGTTAGTCGATAAAGAAACCTTTAAATTATTGAAAGCCTGTGAGACGACGGCAGTATTCCAATTAGAATCTCGTGGCATGAAAGATTTGATTAAACGCTTACAGCCAGACTGTTTTGAAGAAATTATCGCGTTGGTTGCATTATTTCGACCAGGTCCTTTGCAATCAGGAATGGTTGATGACTTTATTAATCGTAAACATGGTTTGGCGCAAGTTGTGTATCCACATCCAGACCTTGAGCCGGTTTTAAAACCAACTTACGGTGTGATTCTTTACCAAGAACAAGTAATGCAAATTGCACAGGTGCTAGCATGTTACTCGCTAGGTGGCGCGGATTTGCTGCGTCGAGCTATGGGTAAGAAAAAACCTGAAGAAATGGCGAAACAACGTACGATTTTCGTAGAAGGTGCTACGGGTCGAAATGTTCCTGCTGAAAAAGCCACGTATATTTTTGATTTAATGGAAAAATTTGCTGGCTATGGATTTAATAAATCGCATTCTGCAGCTTATGCTCTCGTAGCGTATCAAACAGCTTGGTTAAAAGCGCATTATCCGGCTGCATTTATGGCGGCAGTATTATCCTCTGATATGGATAACACGGATAAAGTTGTTACCTTCATCGATGAATGTCGCAATATGAAACTTGATATCTGTACGCCGAATGTCAATGTTAGTCACTATCAATTTAAAGTTGATGATGACAATCGTATCGTTTATGGCTTGGGGGCGATTAAAGGTGTTGGTGAAGCAGCTATCGAAGGTATTATTGCTGAACGTGAAGAGCATGGCGAATTTAAAGATCTTTTTGATTTCTGTGCTCGCATTGATTTACGTAAAGTGAATAAGCGTGTTATTGAAGCCTTAATTAAATCTGGTGCGATGGATATATTTGGCCAACACCGCGCAGCTTTATTATTATCTGTTAGTAAAGCTACTCATGCTGCAGAGCAACAACAACAAAATGCGTTATGTGGTCAGAATGATTTGTTTGGTATGGGTGATGGCAGTGCTTCGCAAAGTGTTACCTATATTGAATGTGATAAATGGGATGATGAGCAACGCCTTGACTATGAGAAAGAAACGTTAGGTTTATATTTTTCTGGGCATCCCATTGAGCGTTACCTTTCTGAGCTAGCAAAGCTTACCACGACACGTTTAGCAACACTGCATCCAGATGGTAATCAAACTGTTGTTATCGCGGGTTTAATTATAGCTATGCGTACCATGTTTACTAAACGCGGTGATCGTATGGCCTTTATAACCTTGGATGATCAATCGGGACGTGTTGATCTAGCTGTGTTCAGCGATTTATATGAACAGCATCGCGAGTTGTTAGTGAAGGATCAATTACTCATCGTTGAAGGTGATGTGAGTTATGATGATTACAGCGGTGGCTACAAAATTGGTAGTCGTAATATATATAGTATTGAAAGTGCTCGTGAGAGTTTTGCCAAGTATTTAAAAATTGATGTGCCGGAGCAGCATTGCTCTAATGAGTTTATTCAGCAACTGCAACAGTGCTTAGTTCCTTATAAAGGCGGTAAGTGTTGGGTGCAAATTGATTATCTACAAGATAATGCCAAAGCCAGTATTATGTTGAGCAATGATTGGCGTGTACGGCCGACAGAACAGTTGTATAAACAGTTGTGCGATAAATTGTCGATCGAACAAATTGAGTTCGTTTATTAATTAGCATGAATTTTGATTGAGAAGATCCAGAAAGAACAACACTTCGAATGAGCCTTATCAATCGACTCTGACCAATCCAATGAAGACACCCTGAATCTGTACCCTTGAGGCAGGATAATTGAGTGGCCGCATACTAGAGTTCGCTGGACGTAAAGTTACGGTTCCATTTGGATTGCGTTGTAAGCGTTTTAAGGTTGCTTCCTGATTATCGACTAAAGCGACCACAATCTTCCCATTATCAGCAGTATCACAATGCTGACAAACGACGATATCACCATCAAAAATACCATCTTCTATCATGGAGTCACCTTTAACAAGCAAGGCATAGCGCTTCGGACCAAGGAAAACACTTGTAAAATCAAAGACACTATCATTAGAAATTGCTTCAATAGGGTTACCAGCGGCAATGGCTCCGAGTAAAGGTAACGTCATATCGTTATTAGCCGCGGTGTCGAGAAGCTTGATATTACGACGACGATTAGGAATAAGTTCAATTAAGCCTTCTAGAGCGATGGCTTGTAAGCTGCGGTGAACAGCTGTACGTGAGCGAATACCGATACCTGTAGCTATTTCCGCGATAGTTGGCGCGAAAGTATTATCTTTTATATAGCGCTTGATGAATTCATATGTTCGCTGTTGTGCTGCTGTCAGCATGATTTGTTCCCTCTTCAGACGCTTTCAGGCAAGTATAGAGAACAAATCGCGAACACGCAAGCGGTTTTCGATAACTCGCTAAACACTTCTTAAAATTTTTCTTGAAATAATTTGAAATATTCTCGTTTGTTGACGATACCTAAGTTAAGACAAAAAAATAAAAAAATAAAACGCCGAGGAAATTATTATGAGTGTACCACGAATGAACTGGAAGAAATTTATAAGTACGGGGCTATTAGTCGCTAGGATACCAGAGCAAACGACTAATCAAAATAATAGCAAAGAACAAAAAGTTGTCGCAACAAAAAATATACGTAGTGCACGCAAAACAACCTTTAAAAATTATATTGCTGAACTAGAGCGAGTTGTGATGCAGAACGATGCTTTAATTGCAGCAATTGATAATGAAAAAAACCCATTTCATTTATTAGCACGCGATTTTATCGAAACACAATTATACGATAGTAAAGTATTGTTTGCTGAATGCGAAAAGCGCGTTACAAGATTACAAGAAAAAACACGTAAAGCCGATGCGCAAAAGAAATTAAAAAAATTAGCTAAGCATATTAGTCAGTTTGAAAAATGCAGAGGTTTGATCGAGAAGTAGAGTAATAAAATAATAATAACTATAAAAGATAGTTATATAATAATAAAAATAATATATTGAGACTCTTCGTTATAAGCAGCTGATTTTATCAGCTGCTTTTTTTATGCATCGAATATACCGCCCGCACTTCGAAATGCGAAGATTATAGCAAACATTTTTGTTGTTAGAGACGTGATTTTAAACAAGTAATAGCACCGCTATTGCGCATTTAAAATCACGTCTCTAGCGGTAAAAAGGGAAGGTAGAAATTCGCATTTCGAAGTGCGAGCGGTATATAAGTCTAATTTTTTAAGTGGCTTTAATATGCGTTGCGAAACTCCAGATGTGGCCATCCAGATCCAATAATTGGCACATACGATCCCCCCAAAACATATCGGTAGGTTCTACCTTTGCCGTTGCTCCGGTTGCTAAAGCTTGTTGCCAGAGGGCATCAACATCATGACAATAAACATAAAGACTTACTGGTGAAATATTTCCTGAAGTGTGTGGTGCTAATGCTGGATTATCATAAGCACCTTCTGCACCGAGCATGATGGTTTGAGCCTGGTAACGCATTTCCGCATGTAGAATCGTATCACCATCACTTTCGCCACAATTCTCAATGCGAGTAAAGCCAAATGCTTGTGTATAAAAAATCAGGCTTGTAGCAACATTTTTTACAGTTAAATGTGGGCTGAGCCAAGCGCTAGTTGTTTGTGGTCGTGGATCATTCATATCTATAGATTACCTAATGTGAAAAGTGTGCATAGTATAATAAACGTTAGTTTTTATGAATATATTATATTAATTTGAGAGGCGCTCTGCCGACTCCACGTGCTCTATGATTTTTTTTTTCACGACCACTACCATTTGTTCCATTTGTCCCATCTAGTGTTGATGGTGGTGGAGCTGCAACTGTTTGCTGGTAATCAGGTAGCAGATAGTTTTTCATTATAGCCGTTAATTGATCGACACAACGGGCAAGAGCATCACCAAGCTGATTACGAGTTTGTGCTGAACCAACATGCTCTTTTAGAATAGCTGAATAAGCGTTTATTTGGGCTGCAAGGCCTCTCAAATATTGTTTGCTAGAGAAAGTCTTCGCATTAACCGAGCTTGGTTGCTGTGTTATAGTGGTATAGTTTTTTCCTGCATCTGACATTAAATTTTCTAGTTCCAGGAGGTTAAGCGAATAAAATTGACTATATAGGCGAGTAAAGCGGACCATAAGCTCAGAGACCGCTTGTAGCGCGCCGTATATGTTTAAAACATCATTTTCACCACTATTAAACCCCGCAATGACGTGCTGACATTGGATGATATTAACGAATAAGGCATAGCGTGGATATTTAAGCTGTGGAGGAGACGTTGTTGTTTTTGTTGAAGGGTTGATTGCTGGTAAAGCAGCGGGAGTAACAGAAGTACCATCTGTCTTAGTAATACCATCTGCTTTAATCAACCATGGTGCTAAATAGTCATTTATTGAGAGAGCGCCACTCAGTGTTATTTCATTAAGGCCCTGCATACTAATAGCCACCCTTGTTATTGTTAAAAATTGACCGGTATTATAGCGTGAATTAGCACACTCTTCTAGATAAACGTGGGTTTCTAGGGCCATTTTCACGTAACATTCTTTGTCGCATCGCCATATCTTTTCTGACAGCTTTATCTAATGCTTTTTCATCTGCGGCTAAAAGCGTTTGTTGCCTAGGGTTTGGCTTATTTCCAAGCAGATCAACAGAGGCTCTTGGCCCACGAGCTGCTTCAGCTCTATCGAAAGCTTTGCGTTGACTACGTTGCCAACGGCCGGTTTTGCTGAACCGTGTATTCACTAAAAAGTGTGCTAAAAAGGAGGCCAAGCCCGCTGTTTTAGGTCCAATATCTAGACTAGCAGCAACCTTAGCTCTGGCTGCTTTAGCATCAGCACTAGAAGAGGCAAACATGCCATAAACATCTCCAGCACGCTTAAGGGCATAACTGTCGACTTGAGTCGTTGCAGCTGGTTTTTCTGCACTAGCATAAAGTTCTCGACGAGCAGCTTTTTCGACCCTTGCATAGCGGTGTTCAAACTCAGATGCGGCAAACTCAATGTTTTCATAAAGCTCGCTTTCGCCACGGGCTTGTCGCATAACATTATACCATTTTGGTGCATTGTCACGAATGGCATTGAGAGTGAAGAGCATTTCATCTGGGCCTATAGCACCTTGGGCAAGATTAATGAATGCTGTTGCTAGTCGAAATCTATCTCTGCCTAATTGTGTTGAATTATCATGTCTGCTTTCATCAAATACAAAGCCGCGCATTTGTTGAAGAAAATCTATATTCGGATGATATTTAACACCAAGAAATTTGCGAACCCAAGACTTGACGTTGGCATTTGGATCGGTAACAAGATGAGGGTTAACGCTATCGTAATGATGCTGTTGAAAATAATTATAGCGATTTAGAATACCAAGTTGCCTTTGTATGTTAGCAACATGGTCACTAACGACCTCTTGCATTGCAGCATTACTTGAAAATTGCTGGCCAACAGATTTTGCTTGCATTAATGAATATTGCAGTTGTGCTTGGTAGCGAGCCGTGGTTATAAAACTTGGTTTGCGTTGATGTAATGCATCATTTAGTTCTTGACTAAGGTCGGCTAAAAATCTGCGATCTTGAGCCAACTCCATTGCGGCAAGCACAATAGGCGAAATAGATTGTCTATGCTGAGGATCAGCAATTATTCCTAAGTAAACTGCATTGGCAGTGGCTTGAATTGCATTTAAATGATGATCATGCGTATTTGGATGAGAACTTAAAACTGTAATAAACTCAGCATCACTAACCAAGCCCTCATTAAATCTTCGAATGAATCGATTAGCTATATTTGCTTGAGATCTAGCAAGACAGAAATTTATATAATTGGTGACTGCCTCATTATCAGGGAATGCGGTTAATAATGTTTGAGCTCTCGTTCTATCTTCTGTAAGAGCAGCATGACTGGTTTTTACATTTGCTAATTCTTTTATTGCTGCAGTTAACGTTGCATCGTCGCGTATTTGCGGTAATACCAAAAGTTCCTTTTGCGCGTCAGCTGCACTGTATTCTGGTTGTATTGCAACACGACGATAAAATGTACCGGGTTCTAAAAACTGAAAGCTTGGATGTCTCATGACTGAGCTAGATAATGCGGCTTCTTCTTCTGTATCTGAGCCTGAACTTGACGATGATCTTCTGCTAGAACCTGATATTGATTCAGGGGCTGGCGGAGCAAAATAAGCTGCAACAATAGCATTTCTTTCTCCAGCTCCTGCTCGAGTAAAAGCGATGTTCATCGTTCTCGTTAATGTTGCAGTGTCTAAGCGAGCAGATCTTTCAATAGCAAGCAAGCGGTCAGAAATGTCTCTCGCTGAGACGAGTTGCAATGGTACTGACGCTGCTCTAGTTGCAGGTGCTTTTGGTGTTGCCGTAGTTGCAGGGCTTGCCGCAGCTGTGCTCGCTTCTGTTTCAGGAGCTACAGGGCTTGGCATAAAAATGTCTTTCGCCACCCTGGGTAATAAACTATAGATAGGAGACTCAAGCGGAATATAATTGGCACTTCTTGGATTTGCTCGTGCTGCTAGAAAATCTGTTACACCCGCAGGACTTTTGATATTCGCAAGTTTAAAAAATATTTTTACTAGCTGAGGAAATGCCTCAGGAGCTTCACTTAAATTCTGTCCATTTCTTGGATCTGTAATCCAAACGATAAGGTCAAGCACTTCATCAATTGCAATAGGCTCTGCTCGAGAGGCTAACTCAAGGAATTTACAGTAAAGTGTATAGATAAGGTGTACTGTGTTTTTAACAGGATGAAGCAAAAGATGCTGTGATAGAATACTGTTAGGTATTTCTTTGTGAGTAAGAAGAGCTATATCAGAAGATGGTTTACCGTCAGGATGAACGATGCCAAGTAATAAAAGGATATCCAGTTTTACTGGTTCGAGTGTCAAATTTTGAGTGAATATTAAATTCTTTGCTGAAAGCGGAGCAGGGTAATGCCCACTAAAAAAGCGTTCAGAGTGCTCTCTTAAAATAGCACTCCTTGAGGGGTTAAGCTGAATTCTGTGGCTAAAACTCAGAAGGTTGTTACCTTCGAACATACCCGTTCCTGTCAAGTCCACGTCGGTTGTTGTATTAAATGCTGCTGTTTCGAAAAATATTGTGTTAGTAGCTTTATTAAATGAGACTCGGCCCGCATTATTTGGAAAACGCATAATAGTACTTTCAGCGTTTTCTCTCAATAAACCATTAATAGCAATGACGGATGAATTGATTGCACTTTGAGAAGAATAGAAAAATAACTTATCTAATAATTCACAGTATAATTCTGAGCCTTTTTCCAGGCCAATAACATCAACTAAAAAATGTTCGAAAATATACGTTGCTGTTTGCTTTAGTGCATCTATTGTCTTCTCTTCTTCAGTAGTACGTTCACCATGATGCGGAAGATGGTAGCTTGTTGGCAGACCAGCAATGCTAGTACCCATTCGCCTTAAGTCTTTTACAAACCCACGTTCTGCGTTACCGGTCCTTATTTCATCATGAAGCTCAGATGCTAAGCTCTGTTGAAGCCGGGCCTCTACAGCTGGAGTAAGATCTTCATTTCTAAGGTATAAGCCTTTAATCATATTTGGTAAATTTTGAATATAAGCTCTAAGTTTTTCACTTAACTTTCTAAATTCTGAAACGGACGTTGCTGCCAGCCATTGCTGGTAAAGCTGAAAAAAGAATATATGGTCGGTATAAATTGGAGAGCGTATTGCCGCGATATCAGGATTAGCTTTCGAATTACAATAAGCATCATAAAGAAGATTTAATGTTTGAAAAGAACCATAGTGCTCAATAAAATAAAACGTTAATTCGTCTCGAGCAGATAAAATAGCAATCTGTTGCTGTGTAAATGCTTCATCACCATCTGACGCTTGAAATGTTTGTAGAGCCTTTGAATAATTCGATAATAAAGCTTCTAACTCAGGCTTTTTATCTGTTGACTTTCTACTTGGCCTGAAAGGTTGTGGTGCATCAGGGAAACCATTTATTTCTAACCATCTAGTTT
Organism: Gammaproteobacteria bacterium; assembly: GCA_021773175.1. Taxonomy (GTDB): domain Bacteria; phylum Pseudomonadota; class Gammaproteobacteria; order JAJFKO01; family JAJFKO01; genus JAJFKO01. Next base: position 108,766 of record JAJFKO010000071.1, on the reverse strand, counting down.
TGTATAGTGATACGAGGTTTTGATATGTTGTGTGCAGAGCTGCTTCTCTTGCAGTTACATCTACTATCGCTAGAGCTTCTTCGTATGCTGCGAATTCTGGATATACACGGTATTCTGGTTCATCATTTGATGGAAATACTTCTTGATTGCCGTGACGATTAAAATGAGCGAGAACTCGAGCTAAAGATAGTGGCGTATTCGCATCGCTTCTATCTACTAAAAATCCAGCTGCCGTTAATTCAATATTGTCTGTTGTTAATCGTCCGCCACTCATAAGGCTTCTCCACGTTGGATTTCATTAAATTGTTAAATCAAATCCAAGTTTAGTAAAACATAAAGTCTCTATTCATCAATTTATTTATTATATATCATATATATATATTCTGCTTGTTTATCATCTGTTTGGTCAATTCTTGTTATTAAGTAGTATAGGTACACTTCCTTAACGAATACTTAACAAGATAATAAAAAAACTTGTTATAAATCTTATATTTCCAGCCATATTACACTGGCAAAACGGCCAGTTTCACCATCGCGTCGATAAGAGTAAAACTGCTCGGTATCACTATAAGCACATTGTTCGCTATCATAAATCTCATAAACGCCTAATTTCGCAAGCTTTTGTTTGGCAATTAAGCCTAAATCTAATAGCCACTGCTCTGCATTGATCGCTGTGAATGCTTGTTCAAACTGTTGATCTAATTTTGCGAATTGTAGCTTAACATCCGACCTTACGGTATAAGCATTTTTCCCATTTCTTGGTGCGAGCCAAACTAGTAATTTTGAACCTCGCATTTCAACTTGTAGCTTTGCTACAGTATTTTCAATGATACCTGCGGCTAAACTGCGCCAGCCGGCATGTATTGCTGCAATCACTGAGCCAGCATCATCACATAACAAAATAGGTAGGCAATCGGCTGTCATGACTGCACAAACCGTTTCTGTTTCTGTCGTATAGACTGCATCGGCAGGGGTGGTATCAGAAAGTACATTTTCAGCGGCAACAACGTCATTACCATGCACTTGCTTCAGCCATTTCGGTTCGCTAGGCAGCCTCGCTGTTTGCATCAATAATTCACGGTTTTTCAATACATTACCTGGATCATCACCGACATGGTTAGCAAGATTAAAAGAGTCAAACGGAGGATTGCTATAGCCACCAGTGCGCGTGGTACAAAAAGCATGAATCGTAGCGGGTGCTGGCCAGTTTGGTCTCAGCAGATGAACTTGTCCCTGTGATTTAGGATTTGCTGTTGGTTGCATCTCCTAATTTCTCCTGGTTTTGGCGTAAAGCCTCCAATAAACTAGCCATATCTTCCGGGATCTTGCTACTAAGATCAAGTACTTCTTCTGTACAGGGATGCTTTAGCTCTAGGCGTTGAGCATGCAATGCTTGACGTTTAAACTGCCGTAATTTTTCGGCAACGTCGGGAGGTGTTTGTTTAGGAATCTGTAAACGTCCAGCATAAGTTGGATCTCCGACCAAAGGATGTTGGACATGCGCCATATGTACACGAATTTGATGAGTACGGCCGGTTTCCAGCATAACTCTTATAAGTGTATGATTTGGAAAGCGTTCTGTAACTCGATAATGGGTAACTGAAGCTTTGCCACCATGTTTTAACACGGCCATTTTAGTGCGTGATTTAGGATGACGACCAATAGGGGCATTAATCGTGGCCCCAGAAATAATTTTGCCATTTACCAATGCTGCATATTCACGGTGAATTTCGCGATTTTGCAGTGCTGTGACCAAATGTGTATGGGCTGCAATCGATTTTGCGACAATTAATAACCCAGAAGTATCTTTATCAATACGATGAATTAGACCCGCACGCGGTAATTGCTCTTGTTGTGGTAAATAATGTAGCAAGGCATTGACCAAGGTTTGATCCGGGTTGCCAGCACCAGGATGCACTACCAAACCAGGTGGTTTGTTGACGACGAGCACATCGTCATCCTCATAAACAATATCGAGAGCAATAGCTTGTGCTGTTAATGGCGTTTCAATAGCAATGGTGGCATTAATTATTACCTGTTCATTACCGTGAAGTTTGGTTTTGTTTGGTAATAGTTTGCCATCGACGCTGACCGCTTGATCACGGATCCACTGTTGGATACGAGCGCGAGAGTAGTCTGGCAAGAGTTTCGCGAGAGCTTGGTCGAGTCGCAAACCGTGATAATCTTCAGGAATAATCAGCTCATGTTGGATATCAGTCATAGTAATATTCATCAAAAATTAAATAATTAGTAAATTGGATAGTAACAGAGTTTAAGGGTTTTGCGTTAGCTCGAAACTTGCTACAATGCGCCACCATCGAAAGGGTTTAATTTGAAATAGGCGATTACAGCATTATGAAGCACATCACAACATTACTGATTTTCTCAATTTGTGTTGCCGGTATATTAAGCGGTTGTAGTACTGTGAGTAGTAGTGAATTAAAAACCATGTCCGCAAGCCAGTTGTACCACAACGGTGAATATGTGTTATCGAAAAAGAATTACAGTGATGCCATAAAATATTTTGAAACCTTACAAGCAAATTTCCCATTCAGTCCGAATATGGAACAAGCACAATTAGAGTTGTTGTATGCTTATTATGAAAAAGGTGATTATGCTTCAACAGCTGTTGCAGGGAGTCGGTTCTTACGTCTCTATCCTCGCAGTCGACATGCGGATTACGCATACTATCTACGAGGTATTGCTTACATCAAACAAAACCGTACTATTTTCCAACGTATATTCAAAGTTAATCGTGCTGATCGCAGCTTGGTTGGTGTGAAGCAAGCATTCATGGATTTCCGTATGTTATTAACTTTATATCCGCATAGCGAATATGCTGTTGATGCCAGACAACGTATGATCTATTTACGCGATATCTTAGCGCAACATGAATTAGATGTTGGTATGTATTACTTACGTCGTAAAGCTTATGTTGCTGCAGCGAATCGTGGTAGTTCTATCGTGCGTCATTATCAACATGCACCACAAGTTGAGAAAGGTTTAGCGATCATGATTCTATCTTATCAGGCTTTAGGCGAGAAAAAGCTGGAGCAACAAGCTAAACGTGTTTTACATCTTAACTTCCCGCATTCACATGCGGTAGCTGATGTTGAGAATATGCTAGGTTAAGCTGGTTCTCTTTGCCTAGGTATAGGTCTTCTATGGGTTACTGTTTCTGTGGGTACTCTTGCCTCTATTGTCACAGAGCTGCCTGACTCATTTCGTCTTTGCGCAAAGAAACGTACCGGTTCTGTGTATTCATATTCTTTCAATGGCACAAAATATAAGCGTAGTAGTAGCAAATAGCATACGAAAAAACATTCTAGAAAAACATCAACAGAATTTTCTGGCGGGTAGTGTACTTTTGTCATTGCGCTTAGAACATTTGGAAGCGTCATCAACAAAAAAAGTAATTTACAGAAAAGAAAGACATTTTTTGCCGTTTTATTTTCGGTCTTATTATAGTACGTAGTAATCTCTGGATTATTGAACTGATTTGTACTGAGTTCATGAGGGGTGCGTGAGGCATGAATGGCATGGTCTGAAATACAGAAACTGCGATTATCAATATTTTCTACTATCAACCAGGTTGCCAGTCTAGAAGCAAACTGTAACGAAGGATTAAATTTAGCGTTATTTGCTTTAAAACAAATACGTTCTGCTAAATGTAGTAATTGTGTAGATTGTTCTTGATACTGTCGTCTATAACACCATGCCGCTAGATCAAAACAAACTTGCACAGAAGACATAGCGCTAACATGCATGCTTATGTAGCCTACCTCTATCTTTTTGATGATACATTCGAGAATTACATCTAAACTTTTGAAATGTTGTTCGTTTTCCACAATGCGATCTAGGAACTCACCCCACATTTCAAGATAAGCAACATGCGTTTTTGCCATGATTGCTGCATTGTTGTGATTATAGCGATAGCCAAGTAAAAATTTATCGACAAATATCTCATAGATAGACTCATAATAGAGTTTTTCGTTTAGGATACTTTGTATACCTGTTTCTGTTGCTTGACTTAGGCTCATGAGTAAAATGCTAAGGCGACAATAATTAAAGGGCTTGCCATGTCGTAATACCTCATCATCAAAGCTTCTTGCAAGTCGATCAAACTCAGTATCATCTGCTATAAACTTTTCTAGTAATTCAAAAAACAATTTTTTCCATAAAGAATTATCAGAGGCAATAGCATTTGTTATTCTACAAACCTCTAAAAGAGCCAACCGATCTCTGATATTAAGAAAGCGGAAAATATGTAAAACGACTTCTTCACATCCTACTTGCCCAGTGATGAGTTTGCCAAGTGACGAAGTAGGATCGCGACCAAGCCTTGCAGATATTGTTGCAAAAGAACCTTGCATGAGTACGTACCATTATTAATAAGGTAGAAAAATATACAATAATTTTGTGGAAATTAATAGTGTAGTATTTTATGTCAATATTTGACAGTTTTGGTGGAAATAACATATACTGCTCATTTTTTAGTCTATTGTGGCAAGTATTGTTGAGATCTAATTGCCATAACGTATTAATTCATAAATAGAAAAACTAAATATTTCGCAAAATTACGTATTTTTAAGTAGGGAATCAGATGCTTGCAGGCACTTCTTCAAATGTTCTAATTCAGAAGCTAATTGCACAAGGCAGGCTTGAGGAATTAAAAAGTTTCTATAAAAGTTCTCCTGAAGCATTCCGTTTGCAACTAGAAGAACTAAAGCATCAAGGAGAAAGCTATTTATACCTTGCTGCTAAGCATATTGATGTTTTTATCTGGTTGATTGCTCGTGGTGTAGAAAAAGTCGAATCTACTAACAACAGTGATAAAGAATCTGTAACTATTTTTACAAATGATGGTTTAAAAGAAGATTTTGCCATATTAAAAGAACAGTTTTCTGGTAGTGAACTAAAAGACTTATTAGATAGGAAAAACACGATTTCTGATACAGCGCTTCACACAGCTCTATATTACGCAGATTGGAGTTTTGCTGAAATATTACTTGAGTGTGGAGCTAATCCTTGGACAGGAAATCAATATAAGCACAATGCTTATTTTATTGCTGTTCAAAATGGTGCAAAAGATGAAGAATTTTTAAATAAACTTTATTATCTAGATATACCGAAGATGCTAGATAGTGAAGGTAAGAATATATTTCATATTGCAGCATATGCTAATAATTTTTTTGTGTTTGAAGCATTATTAAAAAAGCAAGTTGCTGAAGCTTATTTGTCACACTATATAAATGATCAAGATAACTACTTTAATACTCCATTTCATATTGTTTTATACAAAAAGCAATGGCAGCTTGCTGTAAGACTACTTGAAAATGGTGCAAATGAGACCTTACTAGACTCTTATAAGCGCAATGCTTTCTTTATTGCCGTGCGCAAAGGTGCTAGTGATATAAGCTTATTAAATAAACTGATTACCCCGAATATTGCAACACTTAAAGATGTAGAGGGCCGGAATATTTTCCACATGGCTGTTTTAGGAAGCAATACTGTTGCATTGGAAATATTATTAAAAGAACTTGATAGAGATACCATAAATGATTTGCTAGCAACAAAAGATCACTATGGTATGACACCAATTGATCTTGTTGCTTGTATTGCTAATGACGCTTGTGTTGAGCTACTGCAACCCTATATTGCAGAGGATATAAAAGCGTCTCAAGAGTATGGAAAAAAATTATCTAAAATTAATCAAAATCATATTTTAACTAAGTGTAGACATTATTTAAAATTGCTTGAACGACGCGAACATTTTTTGGAAGATAGTGGATATTGCCGAGGCCTTGAATATTTAGCTGGTTTTTATGCTATGCGAGGTAAGCTAGATCATTATTTTGATATTCTGAGTGTTATTAGTCGTTGGGACGGTACTAAAGAAGCATTAGATGGGCCTGTATTCTTTGCTGAAGGCGACTATAAAAATCTCTCTGCAGTGTTTGAACAATTCATACAAGATATTATTTTGGCTCAGAATAGTAAGAAAACTGGTGAGTTAATAACGATTGATGATAGCTTCATAGCTATACATGACTTTATGCAAGGAAAGAACGTTACCTTGCCAAAATTTCCTTATTGTATAGCGAAGAATTTATTCTTTTTCCCGAGTATCGCCATTCCTATCAATGGCGGATTAAGCCTAACTGGGGTTTTGAGGCATATATACACTTTTTTTGTCAATTACCAGAAAGAAATTTTCAAATTGAGCTCTCAGGTTCTCAACATGCTACAAGATTGTTTATAAATAACCTGAATGGTGAGCGTTTTATTGAGTATGTTGAGGCAAACCAAAATTATCGATTGAAAATTGAGGATATAGAGACGCTTATTCAATTTATTAAAGATTATAAATATCGAATATTGGGATTTGCAAAAGCAGCCGCAGTAGTAGAAATGAAAGTGTATCAAATTGGTGAAACGCCTAAGCAAGCTACGACTAATGCAAATCAGACTAGTGTTAGTAGCCTTGTCTTAGGAAATGCAAATCAAGCTTATATGGCTGTTCTTGCGAATTTGCCTTCTGAGGTGGCGCGTCTATGGTATGAAGAATTTTCTTTATTTTATGAAATGCATAAAAGTAAAAAAACACCATTAGATTTGCTCATTGAATTGAGGCGAACAGATTGCTTCTTGGCAGTGCTTGAAAACATCAATGAGAATCAACTCAGACATTTGTTACAAACAATTATAGATAAAAAGGCAGTTTATCTTTTTGAGCTACTATATGCAAAAGAGACCATCGCTGCAAAAATAAAGAATATTCAATTTAACAATGCATCCATATTGGATTATGCATTAAAGAAAAAAAGCTACCCTATAATAGAGTGGTTAGTGAATCATGACATATGTACACAAGAAATAAATAGTGCAGGTGAGCCTATATTTATGCTTTTATATGATGTGTATAGTAAGCATCAATGGGCATTTGAAGATGACTTTGTTCGTAAAGTAAAAAGAGTTCTTGACGTGGTGCCTAAGTGTTTTCTCAATGACATCATTATTAGAATGTTAAAAAATCACGATGCTGATATGTTGATGTACCTAGCCAGAGCGCGTAAAGGAGATATAGATATTTCTTTACCTGCTACAAATGGTAAAACACCATTGGAGTATAGTTTGAGTCAGAGAAGAGTTATTTTTCGGGGTGATGAAGAAAATGTTGATGAAGAAGGATTTCAAAGAGGTTCTCGTGGAGATGAACAATTTAAACTATTAATTGCTTTCTCAGGGTTTGATTATAAACTCGTTATTAAAACTTTTTTTAAAGCAAAAGCTATGGATAGACTTGCTGTATTGCTAGAAGAATCGCCAGGAGCTGCACAGCAAATAGTAGATGTTTGTAAGCAAGAGGGGCCTAAATTCTGCTCGACTCTATTTTATGAAAGAAGGTGGGATATTTGTTTAAAAATGTATAAAAAAATAGGCGTAAGATTTCTTGATATTAGTCCTTTCGTTCCGCACTATTTAGGTATTTGTGGCGATGATTCTGAAGAGTATGAAACATTGTGCCGTAATTTGTTCAAACATATATCAACACAGCAGTTAACAAAGCCGACATCTACCAATAAAACGCCGCAAAGTCTTGCAAAAAAAAGAGGAAACATTTATTTTTTTCAGCATGTAGAGTCATATCATAGAAGAGCGTTGAGTGTTGTTAATAATAATACCTTGCATTTACGTCGACAACGTTGTGGTTCATAAGTAATAAGCTATGAAATTCACATTTCCCAGACAGTTCCGCTATTCAGCAAAGTCTGTAAATCACCTTGACCATTTTTCTTAATGCTGGCATCAACTTGCTCTTGTAAGCAATTTTCATAAGTGGGTTGTTCTACTTGTCTTAAAATCCCCATTGGTACTGGAAAATCTGGATAACTTAACTGACTAAGTTGAAAAGCATAAGAACTATCTCCATGTCGCGGCTCATGGACATAAACTTTTTGTAAATCAGCGGCTGACTTTACATCAATAACGCTAAAACCATTCGCATCACGCACGAGACCTTTATCGTTGTTGTTACCAAACAATAACGGTTTACCTGCTTCTAGCCATACAGTTTTATCGGCGCGGACATCGCGATCACTGATATGCGCAAAAGCTTTGTCATTAAAGACATTACAATTCTGATAAATCTCAATAAAAGACGTGCCGTTATGTTGATTTGCGGCTTTAATTAAACTTTGTAAGCCTGCTGCATCGACATCAAAACAACGTGCAACAAAAGTGGCTTGGCTGGCAAGCGCTAATGAGACGGCATCAATAGGGCGATCAATCGAACCATTGGGTGTTGATTTAGTAATTTTACCCACTTCTGACGTTGGTGAATATTGGCCTTTGGTTAAGCCATAAATACGGTTATTAAACAGCAGTACATTAACATCAAGATTACGTCGTAATAAATGTATTAAGTGATTAGCGCCGATACTTAAGCCATCACCGTCACCCGTTACAATCCATACTGATAATTCAGGACGCGATAATTTTAATCCAGTTGCCACAGCGGGGGCGCGGCCATGAATAGTATGAAAACCATAGGTATCCATGTAATAAGGAAACCGACTCGCACAACCAATGCCTGAAACAAATACAATATTTTCTTTAGGAATACCAAGCTCTGGCATGACGCGTTGCATGTTGGCAAGGATGGCATAATCACCGCAACCAGGGCACCAACGCACTTCTTGATCTGAAGTAAAATCTTGGCGGGTTAATTTTGTTTTTGTCATAATTATTTCTCATAAAAAATTTACGATAAGCATCAAAGTCAAGGCAAAAGTATTTTCTAAAAACCGATAGTATACGTAATACGCGAGGATTTTAGAAAATATTTTTAACGCAGAGGTTGGTGCTTATCGTAAGTTTTTTCACATTCAGCAAGCAGTTCACGCATGGCGGCAACCAATTCTGTCACTGTAAATGGTTGGCCGGTAACTTTATTATAGGGTACGGCATCCAACAAAAATTCCATGCGCAATAATTTCCATAATTGTCCGGTATTCAATTCAGGGATTAATATATATTTGAAACTCTTTGCAATGAATTTAATGCCGTTATGCAAAGGATATAAATATTGTAAGTGCATAGCAGAAATAGCTGCGCCTTCTGTCTGTAATTGCTCAACAGCAGTTGCAACGGCACCTAAAGTACTGCCCCAGCTAATCACTAAAACATCACCTTGATCTTTACCGAGAATTTCAGGTAAAGGTAGATCTGCAAGAACACCATCAATTTTATTTTTGCGTAAATCAACCATTTGTTGGTGATTATCAGGGTCGTAACTAATATTACCACTGCCATTTTCTTTTTCGATACCACCAATACGATGTTCCAATCCTGGCGTGCCAGGTTTCACCCATGGTCGCGCTAAACTTATTGGGTCGCGTTGATAAGGTGTGAAATCTTCAGCCTTAGTTAAGAAAATTGGTGCTAAATCGGGAAGGTCTTTTATTTCTGGTAAATGCCAAGCATCTGCACCGGTTGCTAAATAGCCATCACTTAATAAAATAACGGGTGTCATATATTTAATGGCAACGCGAAATGCTTCTAACACACTATAAAAACAATCATGCGGTTTATTAGCAGCAAGGACAGGTAAAGGGCTTTCGCCATGGCGTCCATAAAGTGCAGCCAATAAATCGGTTTGTTCATTTTTGGTTGGCATACCGGTTGCAGGGCCCGCACGTTGTACAACAATAATCACCATAGGTAGTTCAGTCATAATTGCTAAACCTAAGGCTTCGCTTTTTAAATCTAAACCGGGACCACTGGTAATAGTTGCGGCGAGAGAGCCTCCATAGGCAGCACCGATAGTTGCGCACATTGCGCTGATTTCATCTTCCGCTTGGAAAGTTTTCACGTTGTAATTTTTATATTGAGAAAGATCATGCAAGACCGTTGATGCGGGGGTGATCGGATAGCCGGAAAATAATAATGGCAGATTGGCGAGTTGTGCAGCAGCAACACAACCTAAAGCTAATGCTTGATTACCCGTTACTTTACGATAATGGCCATGAGTTAAATTAGCATGAGCAACTGTATATTGTTCAGTAAATAATTCACTAACTTCCGCATAGCTATAGCCTGCTTGCAACGCTAAAGTATTTGCTTCTGCGGATAAAGGCTGTTTTACAAATTTGTCGGCAATCCATTTTTCGATTGGTTTTACAGGTTTGGAAAATAACCAAATAATAATACCAAGAGCCAACATGTTCTTACATTTTTTCGCAGCCGATTGTGTTAACTCTAAATTTTTTACAGCTTGCAAGGTGAGTTCAGTCATTGGAATACCGAATAAACGATATTGCAACAGCTCCGCTGTTTCTAATGGATTCTCAAGATATTTAGCTTTTTTTAAATCGCGAGCAGTAAAACTATCGCTATTATAAATGAGGATCCCGCCGCTAACGAGATTCTGAATATTGGCTTTCAATGCCGCAGGGTTCATGGCGACTAATACTTGAGTATTATCCCCTGGCGTTTGAATCTTATGATCAGCAAAACGTAATTGATAGCCAGATACACCCGGGATGGTGCCTGCTGGCGCACGAATTTCAGCGGGGAAATCAGTGAGATTAAAAATATCATTACCACTGATCGCGGTGCTGTCAGTAAAGAGAGAACCCATTAACTGCATACCATCGCCAGAATCACCAGCGAAACGGATATTTACATTTTTTTCATCAATAGCAGTGTCTGACATGACAAACCCTATAAGTAATTAATAAACACCCCGAGAAACACAAAGCACAATGCCCAATTATTATTTAAAAATGCTTGAAAGCATTTTTGTGGGACACGATCTTTTATTAAATATTGTTGATAAAGAAATAACACACCACAAGCAATTAAGCCAGCATAATACCAAATGTGCATCTGTAAGATTATGCCAATCATGACAAACAAGGCCAGACTTAAGACTTGTAAAATAAAAATGATTAATTTGTCATGGCGACCAAATAAAAGAGCAGTAGATTTCAAGCCGAGCAACAAATCATCTTCGCGATCAGTCATAGCATACATAGAATCATAAGATAACGTGCATAAAATAGACGTAAGTAGAATTAACCACGCAATGAAAGGAATATGGTTATTTTCAGCTGCAAATGCCATGGGAATCCCAAAACCATAGGCAATGCCTAATACGAGTTGAGGTAAGTGCGTGATGCGTTTCATGAAAGGATAACAGCAAGCAATGAGTAACGCGATAAATGACAAAATAATAGTATAAAGGTTCAATTGTAGAACTAGTAGGAAGGCAATAAAAAATAGTGCCATGCTAACAGCAACGGCTTCAAATGCATGAATGGATTTTTTCGCAAGTGGACGTTGCTGGGTGCGTTGTACTTTACCGTCAAAATGCCTGTCAGCAAAATCATTAATAGCATCACCAGCAGAGCGTGTTAAAAACACACCACATAAAAAAATAATGAAGATGGTAGGACTAGGGTGGCCATGACTGGCAATCCACAATGCCATCATGGTTGGCCATAATAGAAGTAACCAGCCTATAGGTTTGTTTAAACGAATTAAATCCGCATAAGATTGTAGTCGAGATATCATTCACTTACTCCAGGCGAAATCAGGATGAAGCAGAAAAAATGTTAGTAATCGCGTCGCGATCAAACGCATATTCACGATTACAATATTCACAATGCACAGTTAAGTGTTGCTTAGTCGTTAATATATCCAAAGCTTCCGCTTTACCCATAATACGAATAGCATTTTCCATTCTGGGGATAGTGCATTGACAACTGAACTGTACATCATCTGCATTAAACAAACGGATGCTCTCTTCAGGATATAAGCGTTGTAAAATTGTTTGATTATCCAAGTCGAGTAATTCTTGGCGTGTTAATGTACTGCCGAGAATAGTTGCATGTTCCCAAAAATATTCGCGGTCTTGGCTATTCGGGCCGGGTAACGTTTGCAATAACATTCCAGCAGCATGACCATCTCCAACTTCTAGCCAGAGTTTTGTTGGTAATTGTTCTGATTGTGCGAAATATTCCTCAATAGCTTCCGTGATACTTTGCTGATTGCGAATAGCGACAATACCTTGATAAGCTTGCGCGTTACTGTCTGGTTGAATGGTAATAATAAGTTGTCCAGGTCCAAGTGTTTCAGGTAATAAATTTTCATTAAGAGTTTTATCCCATTGAATCAAGCCACGGACTTTAAAATCATGTGAACATTTTGCAACAAGTAAGTTAATCTCATTCTCAGACTGTAATTGGATGGTAAGCATACCTTCAAACTTAATGGTTGCACTGAGTAGTACAGCGGCTAATAAGGTTTCACCAAGTAAGTTGTAAATCACTTTTGGATAATTATGTTGTTCCGTAGCATGTCGCAGGCTTGTGTCTAGACGCACAAACTCGCCGCGCATATGCTGATTTTCAAATAAAAAGCGTTGTAATTCGTCAGCTTTGTTCATAATCATTGAATACTCATAAATCTAATATTTTTAGGACTTACGCAAAACTCTTTACACTTCGTTAAACAATTTTTCAAAAAGCCTCACGTATTACGTATACTATCGCCTTTTGGAAAAGTTATTTGCCTGTGCCCTTTGGGTACCTCGTTTAAAGAGTTTATCGAGAGTCCTAATTTTATTCAAAAGGTGGTATTCTAGCGCAATAAAAGAAAAATGCCTAAGCTTAATTCGCGTCTTCATAATCGGTTACATACCACTGTCTGCCTTGCATCATGCATTTCCACCATTGGTCCATTTTAGCTTGATCCATTTGTTGCCAGGAAGGGGAATTTAAAACTAAGGCGTCTCCCATAATCTCAGCAAGTTTTGCGAGTTGCTGACGCGCAGTAATCTCTTTGCTTTCCCATTCTGTTAATGCGGCATCAATAGTGTTATTGCTTTGCAAAGTTTCACGTAAAGATATGGCTGCTCGAAGGGCTTGCGTTGCGCCTGAAGCAATATGCGGGCGCAATACACCAGCAGCATCGCCGAGTAAAATCAATCTGTTCTGCCGATGTTTATCTAGATTTAATTCATGTATGGCTTGAATGAATGGGCTTGTTGTTTTGCAAATTGTCTTTGCAAAATTTTCTGGTAATATATCCATCGCTAATTGTTGCAAATGTTGTAAGTGCTCTGTAGTTAATAGTCCTGGTGCAATTGAGTGACTATGTTGCTGACCATTTTTATCTTTTAATAAGTTAGCTAAGTCTGTTGCTGATACTTTCTCGTAGATTAACCAGTTTAGATATTTTTCAGATTGCATAATGGAAAAAGCCACGCTGTGGCCATGCTCATAAACGTAATAAGATAGTTCGCTATTCGTGATTGGGTTGTTAGCTAAGATTGCAAAAGGCTGCAAGCCGCGCCAAGCAATATAACCAACGTAGTCTGGTTTGAGGATTAGGAAATAATATTTTACTGCCCAAGGAGTGAATACCATCTGCCGCAATCACTAAATCAAAAGTTTGTACTGTGCCATCTTAAAAAGTAAGCTGCGTTGTCTTCTCATCCTTGATATCAATGTCCGTAACTTCAACCCCAGAATGATAATGTTCATTTGCAATGCGACGTCGTAGATTGGCAAATAGTTCACTCCAGTGGAAGCTGATAGCCGTAACATTTTGCTGCCAAATGCATTCGCCGTTTTGTGAATGTTGCGTGTTTTTTATAAAGAAAGAACGACTCGGGATCTTATGACATTGTATATTATGATCAAATAAATGTTCAGCTTTGAATTGTTCAAATAAATCAAGTGGAATGATAATACCTGCACCGCGGGATTGTAGAGGGGTAGCCGAACGTTCAAAAATTTCAACGTTACAACCCATTTGCTGCAAGGTATTAGCTGTTATACAACCTGCAATAGAACCGCCAATAATTCCAATGCGCAAATTCATAGTTCTTTTTACCTCACTTACCGTAGAATGCTTTAGCCACAGGCGAGACAGTTTTTTCTGTTATTTTACGGCAAGCTCGTTTTTCAATTTTTACCATTTCTGGTGAATCCAAGGAGAGGTCATGTTCATAATGATGGATTTGTGCGAGATCTTTAATATATTCGTATTCAATTGGGCTCGTCATATGATCGATTTGTACGTGGTTGTAATAACAGAAATTTACATAAGCTGGAATATCACGGCGTGTTGCTACCACTAAAGATTTACGTGTTCGACAATAGCGTCCAGCACGGCCAATAATCGTTTTTTTAATAATCACATCAGGTTGTAAAGGATTGCTAACACGCATCTTAAAAGGTTGGCAGGTACGTAAATGATTCATATATTGAATTTGTTTTTTGATATAAACTTTATAGCCGGTTCTGCCAAGTGGATATAAGCCGCTAGTAATAACAGTTTGGTAGCGTGCATTCGCCATTAAAGGTGATAATAGACTGATACATGCAAGGCTAATGAAAATAAAGTTAGCTTTTTTGTTATTCATACAACGATCCACATGGTTTACATAATTAGATTCGTTATACTGACGGGAATTTTGAGAATTGTCAAAGGCGAGTCAACGCTGCTATAAGGAGCTAAGAATAATGAAAATTGCCAGCTGGAATGTGAATTCATTACGAGTTAGGTTAGAGCATGTGCAGGAATGGTTGGCAAGTGCTCAACCTGATGTGTTGGCTTTGCAAGAGATTAAAATGGTGGATGAACAGTTTCCGCTAACTGAGATACAAGAGACCGGCTACCATGCCGTGTTTTCTGGGCAGAAGACCTACAACGGCGTGGCAATTTTAAGTCGTGAACCTGCAACTGACCTTATCAAGGCTATCCCTAATTTCGAAGATGAACAGCGCCGGGTTTTGGCGGCCACAGTCAATGGTGTGCGGATTATTGATCTTTATGTTCCCAATGGCAGCAGTCTTGATTCCGACAAATTTCAATATAAATTGCAATGGCTCAAAGCTTTACATGCCTGGCTACAAGAAGAATTAACAAAATATGACAAATTGGTCGTATTAGGTGATTTCAATATCGCACCAGATGACCGAGATGTGCATGATCCGGCCGCTTGGGTCGGCCATAATTTGGTTAGCCCAGAAGAACGCAATATTTTTCAAGGTCTTATCAATATGGGACTCGTTGATACTTTTCGTCAATTTGAGCAAGAAGAGGCGATTTTTAGTTGGTGGGACTATCGTAATGGAGCTTTTTGGCGCAATAATGGCTTACGTATCGACCATATATTAGCTAGTACGGCGATGAGCCAGTGTTGTCAGAGCAGTAATGTCGACAAAAAGCCGCGCAAAAAGAAGCGACCATCCGACCATGCTCCAGTTGTCGCTGATTTTTTGCTTGATTCCTAAGCAATGCTTGGGTATGATTCCCGAACTTTTTTGAATGTTATGGGGTTAAACTCAAATGAAAGCAAATATTCATCCTGAATATAAAGAGATTAAAGTAACGTGTAGTTGCGGCAATCAATTTACAACGAATTCAACACTAGGTCGTGATTTGCACCTTGATGTTTGTTCAAAATGTCATCCGTTCTATACCGGTCAACAAAAAATTGTTGATACTGCCGGACAAGTTCAGAAATTCCGTGATCGTTATGCGAAATTTAAGAAACCAGCAGACGATAAGTCAGAGACAGAAAGCACAGAGAACTAAGTAAAACAGGGCTTGAAATAACAAGCCCTGTTTCGTTATAGCGATGAATTAAACGTATTGCGTCATAATGAATACTATAGCATAGGAATCAATAAATTCGTGTTAACACAAGAACTACAAACAGGGCCAATGACAAATACATCATCACGAATTTCTAAACGTTATTTAATTTTACCCTGGGTGATCTGTTTCGTTGGCGTGTTATTCTATTGCTACGAATATTACTTACGCATCACACCTAGTGTGATGACGAATGTATTAATGCGTGATTTTTCAGTTAATGCCTTGGCGTTAGGTAATTTAACTGCATTTTACTATTATGCTTATGCTCCAATGCAATTACCTGTAGGCCTAATGTTAGATCGCATCGGTCCGCGACGTTCTTTAACGCTAGCTTGTATAGTTTGTGGTGTTGCCAGTTACTTTTTTGCGACAACACATTTACTTTCCATTTTATCTCTTGCTCGTTTCTTTATTGGTGCTGGTTCAGCATTTGCATTTGTTGGTGTTTTAAAGCTGGCAACGGTTTGGTTACCAGAACGTTATTTTGCTATGTTTTCAGGCCTTGCTTCAGGTATTGGTACGATTGGTGCATTCGTTGGTGATAATACCTTATCGCATGCGGTAACGACGATAGGTTGGCGGCAAACTGTCTTATATTCAGCGATAGCAGGTATCGTTCTTGCCGTCATCATTTATTTAGTTATACGTGATCGTAAGCCTGGAGTTGTTGAGCGCAAGAGTGCTGAAGCAGCGAGCTTTCCAGAGTTGATTAAAGAATTATTACTTATTTTAAAGAATCCTCAAATGTGGATATTAGGTATTATTGGATGCTTACTGTATTTGCCAACCTCAGCTTTTGCTGAGCTTTGGTCTATTCCCTATTTGCGCTCGGTCTATCACTTTTCTGATGAGCATGCTTCTTTGGTTAATTCGATTATTTTTATAGGATTTACTGTCGGTGGCCCAACGATGGGTTTGATCTCTGATAAATTACGTAATCGACGTTGGCCAATGATATTGGGTGCTTTTGGTGCAGCGCTGTTTGTTAGTATAATTATTTTTGTGCCTAATCTTCCTGACAGTGTTTTAATGATATTGTATTTCTTAGTGGGTTTTTGTTATTCCGCAGAAATTATTGTGTTTGCCGTTGGTAAAGAGCTATCTTCGCGTGACTATGCTGGTACAGCTATTGCTGTGACGAATATGTTTGTCATGCTTGGCGGTGTCATCTTTCAGCCTGCAATTGGTGAGATTCTTGATTGGCGCTGGACGGGTGTTCGGCACCATGGTTTACGCTATTTCTCAACGACCGACTATCACACGGCTTTAGTCGTATTGCCGATAGGATTAGTCATGGCAGGATTACTAACCTTTTTCTTAAAAGAAACGGGGAAGCTGACGACAGAGATTCCATCGCATATGATTCCGCCACCACGATAAAGTTAAGTTCGAGAGAACAATAAATCCCAAACTCCGTGACCTAATCGCTGTCCGCGTTGTTCAAATTTAGTGGTAGGGCGATCTGTCGCATGTGGCACATAAATTTCTTTTGGGTAAAGATTGTGAAACTTCTCATGCTTCGTAAAGACTTCAATCATATGCTCAGCATAATGTTGCCAATCCGTTGCTAGATGTATAACACCATCCTGTTGTAATTTTTTATGGATCAAATCGAGAAATCGAGCATTGATTAGACGGCGTTTATGGTGACGTTTCTTATGCCATGGATCGGGAAAATAGATTTGTAGCTTGCTAATAGAATTATCAGGAAAAAATTTCTGTAAGGCATCAACAGCATCAATAGAAATAACTTTAAGATTCGTTAATTGTTGCTGATGAATGCCTAAAAGTATATGGCCGACACCAGGCCGGTGTACTTCAATGCCAATAAAATTCTTTTCTGGAGCTTGTTGTGCCATCGTCAATAGAGAACGACCATTACCAAAACCAATCTCAACGATCAGAGGCGCTGAATTTTTAAAGAGCGAGTCAATTTCTATAGGTTCATCGAGGTCGATACCATATAAAGGCCAATAGTGCTCAAGTGCAAAAGCTTGGGATTTGGTAAGTCGTCCTTCGCGACGTACAAAGCTGCGAATTCTGCGTGGGGGTGTTGTTGCTGTCATAAACTTATTAAACTTGCTAGAATCTCTGAAATTTTGGCAAATCTAACATATTTTTGCCAAAAAAACAGGTCAAATAAAACAGATGTAGAAATATAATTATGAAACTAACCCCTGAATTACGCATCCTTTATGCCGAATTACATCATAGCGTGCAGATGCAAGCTGTTTTTGCCGATGGTAAAACCTGGGTGGACTGTATGCCAAAGTTTACATGGTTAATAATTCTCAAGGCATATCGCGAGCAGAAACAACAAGTGGGCTTTGATCTCAAAACATTTGTCCATGAATATTTCGCGATGCCATCGACATCGCAAATTCAAGCTCCTGCTACAGGATTAGTTCTGGAACAACGTATTGAAGCACTTTGGGATGTATTAACTCGACCGGCTGATCAGCAGCCACAAGCTGGAAGCTTATTAGCATTGCCGCACCCTTATATTGTGCCTGGTGGTTGCTTTCGAGAAATATATTATTGGGATAGTTATTTTACTGCATTGGGCTTAGTCCATGCTAAGCGCTATTCACTTTTTAAAAATATGTTGGATAACTTTGCTTATCTTATTCAGCAGCTAGGTTTTATTCCTAATGGTAATCGCAAATATTACAGCACTCGCTCACAAATTCCTTTATTTAGTTTTATGGTAGCACTGTATGCTGAAAAAATTGATGAGGCAGCTTACGTAGACTACTTACCTGTACTAGAAAAAGAATATGAATTTTGGATGCGCGGTGTTGTACAACTATCTGCTGAAAATAACGCTGATGAGCGAGTAGTGCGTATATTTGATGGCAGCTTACTAAATCGTTATTGGGATGCGGCTAATACGCCACGCCAAGAAATGTACCGCGATGACATGTTGCTATTAAAACAAGCTGCGGAGCCAGCAAAGCTGTGTCGACATTTACGTGCGGCCTGTGAGTCGGGCTGGGATTTTAGTTCGCGTTGGTTTGAGCAAGACGATTTAGCAAGCATTAATACAACTAATCTTATTCCTGTTGATTTAAATTCGGCGTTGTATCATTTAGAAAAGACGTTAGCAGAAGCAAGTCAACGCGCAGGTGATATCGAGCAAGCAGTATATTATCAAACTCTAGCGGTAAGTCGTGCCGAGGCGATAAACAAGTGCTTATGGAATGCCGATACGCAAAGCTATCATGATTATCATTTTGTAAAAGAACAGCATACTCCTCATTTAACGCTTGCGATGCTGATGCCGCTATTCGTTGAGATTGCTAGTTCTGAACAGGCGGCAAGTGTGCAGAAAATAGTAGCGGATAATTTTGTTAAAGCGGGCGGTGTTGTTACAACACTAAAAAATAGTGGCCAACAATGGGATAGCCCCAATGGCTGGCCGCCATTACAATATATTACCGTGAAGGCATTATTAAACTATGGTTATGATGATTTAGCGAAAGATATTATGCAACGTTGGGTTAGCATGGTAGATGAAGTCTTACAAAAGACTGGTAAAATTATGGAAAAATATAATGTTGTGGACTACAAGAAAACGGCAGGAGGTGGAGAGTATCCTGCGCAAGATGGGTTTGGTTGGACGAATGGTGTAACTCTCGATTTTATTAAGCAGTTAGAATAGGAAAATTATAAGTTCAGGATTTACGTTAA
Source organism: Gammaproteobacteria bacterium (assembly GCA_021773175.1). Lineage (GTDB taxonomy): Bacteria > Pseudomonadota > Gammaproteobacteria > JAJFKO01 > JAJFKO01 > JAJFKO01. The sequence continues at coordinate 89,401 of JAJFKO010000071.1, read as the reverse complement.
CCTATTCCCTTAAATATTTTTTGCAAAGTTGCTGCATTTTCTGATGTTGAAAAATAGGGAGCTGTTGGCGTAATGATTTTACTTTCTCTAAGTCGATGTCTGCATAAATAACCGCATTATGCTTGTCTTTTTGTTCTGCTAACACCTCACCCCAAGGATCGATAATGAGGCTATGCCCGAATGCCATATTGCCATCCGGAAAATTACCGCTATTATTGGCAGCAATCATATAGCAAAAATTTTCAACTGCCCGAGCACGCGTCAATAAATGCCAATGACTTTGTCCAGTTGTCTGAGTAAAAGCAGAAGGCACAATGAAAATTTCGGCTCCTTGTAGCGCCATTAAACGAAATAATTCTGGAAAACGTAAATCATAACAAATAGCTAAGCCAATTTTACCGATCGGTGTATCAATAATAACAATTTGATCTCCTGCAGCCGTTGTATTTGACTCCATAAACTCTTGTTGATTTTGTTGTAGGCTAACATCAAATAAATGAATTTTATCGTAGCGTGCCACGATGTTACCCACATTATTAAATACAAGACAAGCTGAACGATAGTGTTGTTTATCGTCTGTCGCGATAGGTAAGGTTCCTGCAATCAACCAAATATCTAGTTCCTTGGCAAGTTTAGCAAATTGCTGCTGAACATCTCCCGTACGAAAGGTTTCCTGAGCCATTAATTTTCCAGAGGTATCAAGATTACAAATAGTAAACATTTCTGGCAACACGATGAGTTTTGCGTGATTGCTCGCTGCTTCACGGATCAGTTTGAATGCTTTATCTAAATTATGTTGTTGATTGTTTGCTGATGCGATTTGTATTGCTGCGATTTTAGACATAATGTACTTCTCTATAGAATTTTGTTAAAATTAGAACTTATGCAAAAACCCTTTACCTGTGTTCGCTGGCTATACTTCGGGAAAGGTTTATCAGACATCATAAAAATACAACCAAAGTTTAAGCAAGGTTAGATCATGCTAGAGTTTACCGAAAAATCTTTATTTTCACAGCAATATTTACAAGTTGATGATACTCATCACCTACAAATTCGAAAAAAATGTTTATGGCGCGAACAACAGCAGCGTTTTGCACTTACCGAAATAGATCCTCTCTATATTCGTCAACGTAATATCCCATTGATCAGTACATTTTGTTTTTTTATGTCGTTAGTGCTTATTTTTTCTGGTTACATTTTTGGTGAAATATTATTGCATTTACCGATTTATTATTATGCTGGATTTGTTAGCATCATGGCGCTAGTTCTGATCGTACTAGCATGTTATGTATATCAGAATGGACAATGGCATGCCGTTTTCTATAAAAGACATGCGCAAGGAAAAGTATTCTCTATTCGTATGCAAAGAAAACAGCGCGACAGACTTAATCAATTTTTAGATTCATTAACGAGTAAAATTAATCAAGATATAGAGCAGAAAACAACTACTGTGCCAAAACATAATTCAGTCACAGCGAAACAAGAATATTGTCTTGAAGTGGTAAAAAATCTATTGATGCATGATGTGATATTACAGAGAGAATATATAGCATTGAAAATGCGAATAAAGGAAGGCTTGACTGTTGCTGCAGAAGACTTAACGCAATCAACCAAAAAAGAAAGCAATGTTATCGACATTACTGAATTACAACGAGGTTAATATAGTAACGATGATAAAACTTAGGCTAAAACAATTTCAATTTCCATGGTTTTCAAAATCAATTGAACTAACTGAGGAAGGTTTTTTACAAGTTACCAATCAACAGTCATTTGCGAAAGGTGTTAAGTTTTGTCTTGACCCCACAGAAATTAACCCCAATCCTATTTTTTATAATCGTGCCTCAAAGTTTGCTTTACGCATAGCGGTACTTGCAGCAGTACTCGTTATTATTCTTTTAGGAAATTATTTAATTTCTCATGCGGCTTATCATGGTTTAAATGACGCGTTAGAAAATGTTGCTATCTATGTTCTGATTTTAGTTTGTGCATTAATCTATTATGCGATTAATCGCCGTAAGTATTTAGTCTACACTTATCGAAATACGGAACTCGCGGCATTCTTATTAATGCCAGATAAACCAACTAAAGAGGCTGTTGAAAATTTTGTTACAGAGTTTAGAGAGCATGTGAATACCGCAAGTATTAAACGCTTGCAAAAGAATCATGAGCAATTAGTGCAAGGCATTGATTACCTTTACGGTGAGAAGCTCATTGATGATGATATCCTGCATGTCTTACATGGTCGCTTGAAGAATATGTCAGTGTTTGCTGGCTAACATTCTTAAACTATAGACTGTAGTGTCGCTACAATAAACTCAATAGGATTTTCTCCATCATTAAAGGCTTTATAAGCAGGTATAAAAGCATGTATTTTGTTTTTTAAAACAGTCTTGCTGACGCTAACGTCTGCCGCAAGTAAACGCTTATGAAAACACTCGGTATCACTACGCAGCCGATCATACTCAGCTACGATTAATGTCGTTTTTGGAAGTCCAGATAAATCTGATTCCCAGTATGGCGATAGTTTTGGACTACGTGGATCAATATTGTCGGGAATATAATGACGGTAAAGATAATTTATCAATCCCGGCACCAATAAAATATCTTGTTGCGCATATTCTTCATGCGACTTAAGGCTATTTGATAAATCAAAAGCGGCACTAATTAAAATCTGTTGTTTAATAGTAAACTCGCGAGATCCGCGTGCTTGAATAACGGTGTGTGCTGCTAAATTTCCACCTGAGCTATAACCTGTAATGACAAAATTGTTGCGATCAATATGAAATTCATCAGCATGTTCATATAGATATTTACAAGCAAAATAAGCATCTTCAATTGCTGCGGGGTAAGGCGCTTCTGGTGCTAAACGATAATCAACAAAGATAACTTGCCAACCAGATTGTTTAGCAATTTGACTACACAATCCATAATCACAATGTAGATTTGCAACAAAGCCACCGCCATGAAAGTAAACCATTGTTGGTAATGTTAAATTAATCTCTGGACAGTAGATCCGAATCTTAATCTGATGGTCTTTATTAACGGGGATGAATTGAATTTTTTCCTCGATATCACTCGGCTCAGCAGCAAATTCTAAGAAAGGTTTAAGGTTTGTCCGATATTGTTCAATAGATAATTGATCAAAAGGTGGCGGAGGATTCTGCTCTAATTCTTCTAGCATTCTGACTATGAATTTTTCTGCAGCGGGAGTAAATATCATATGTACATTTCCTTTTATGTGGAAGATAATCCTATAATAAATTGCAATTGGCAATAAAAAGAGAAAATAATAAGATGAATAGCAATATTGCAGAATTAAAATATGGCCTTAATGATAAACCACCTTTCTTTTATATGCTTTTCCTGGGTTTACAACAGATTTTTGTTGTTGCTATTTACCTTGCTTTAATAAGTTTTATTGCTATAGCTGCAAATTTGCCTTCGAATGTTGCTCAAAGTGCTATTAGTATCTGCTTGTTTGTGATGGGTGTTGGAACAATATTACAAGCAAATAATTTTGGCCTTATTGGCAGCGGTTTCTTAATGACAAACTGTCCCGCGGTTACTTATTTTGCGGCAGCAGTGATGGCTGCTAAATTAGGCGGTATACACCTGGTTTTAGGCATGACTGTTTTTGCAGGTGCCTGTGAAATGCTGTTTGCGCTATTAGCAAAAAGATTGAAATTGCTTTTTCCTATTGTTGTAACAGGTTTAACTTTTACTGGGCTTGGTCTTTCTGTTGGTATAATGGCATTTCATCATATTATGGCAGGACCAAAAATGGGAAACCATCAAGAAGCAGCTTATTTTGTTTTTCTTATTACATTGGCCACTATTCTTGGTTTGAGTATTTGGGCGAAAGGACTATTGAAGCTAGTTAGTTTAATGGTTGGACTTCTTGTTGGTTGCATTGTTGCTTACTTTACACATCTCTTTAGCCTTGTTCATCTACACAGTATTGCTATTGCACCTTATTTTGCATTGCCAGATTTATCCTATTGGGGTTTTTCTTTTAATTGGAGTTTGGCGCCATTATTTACTGTTGCCGCAATTGCTGCTGGTTTACGAACATTTGGTTGTGTGATGACATCACAAGAAATAAATAATATAAAAAATAAAAATACAATGGCGGCGTTGCGTAAAGGCACATTTACAGATGGCTTGGTTGTATTAATAAGTGGATTAGCTGGAACCTATCCCGTTGGTTTATCGCCAAGTGCAATTGGTATTACCAAAGTTAGTGGCGCGACCAGTCGAGTGATTGCTTATGCGGTGGGCTTTTTCTGTATACTTTTTAGTTTTTCACCAAAAATTGCGGCATTTTGGGTAAGTGTTCCGGTAACGGTTGTTTCTGCCGGATTAGTGGTCACCAGCTCAATTATGCTTGTTGGTGGACTGCGTTTAGTGATGAGTAAGCCTCTAGATTTACGTAATACTTTCATTATTGGTATATCGGTAATTTTGGCATTGACACCTTTTCTATTTCCTGCATTTTATAGCCAACTGCCAAGTATTATACAATCGATCAGTCATTCAATGTTATCGATGATTGCTATTTCGGCTATTGTCTTAAATATAATTTTCTATCCTGGTAAAAAGAAAAAGGTTGTCGTTTCTGTCGATAATAAAATATTGTCTGAACAAGAATTATTTGCGCTAGCGGAGAACATTGGTGTTGATAACTATTTTATTGAACAAGCAAATCAACCTTTACATGCTTTATTAGGAATGATCATAAAACAACGTGTGAATGAAACTCCGATTGATTTGGCATTGACGCATGATGAAGTTAACTTTGATATTAACATCAGTTATCAAGGAGTGTTTCCACAACTTAACTCAAAAGAAAACTTTAAAGCGGATAATTTATTTGAAGATCAAGTTTACATCATGGGATTATCCAGTCTCTTTAAAGATGCAATGCATGATGATTTATCCTTGTCGCAAAAGAATAATGCTTGTCGCTTACGCTTGCGATTTAGTGTTTAGTAAATAGCCAAAGTTCTGATTCTGTTGGGTATATAGTCTAGGAAGTTAGGTTTTCCAGTTTTATACATGCTCTTTTTTGCTCTATTGGAGGTTTAAATCTTGCCAATAGTCTAGCTATTACCGGCGATTTAAACACCCAATAGCACAAAAATCGCTGTGTTTAATTCCTGGAAAACCTAACTTCCTAGACTATAGCCATTTCAACAGGATGTGCTAGAATCAGGCTATTTCGTCCCTGCTCATAAATGTAGGCTTTTCATCAAGCTATTAGGGCTTTCAATAAATTTAACCATCAGTGGTTTCGCATAAATTGTGAACAGAAAAACTGTAGAGGAATTATACGGTGACAAACAAAGCTACGATGCAAGAACAATTGCAAACATCTTACCTTTCTGGCGGCAATGCCAACTATATTGAAGAATTATATGAAACTTACTTACAAGATCCCAATGCTATTGAGCAAGAGTGGCGTGATTATTTTGCCTCTCTTCCCGCTGTAAAAGATGGCAATAGTCAAGATGTTGGGCATTCGCCCATTCGTGAATATTTTCAGCAATTAGCCAAACAGCATGGCACAACACAAGTTGTTGCAACGGATGATAGTGAACAATTGCGCAAACAATTTCGTGTATCGCGTTTAATCGATGCATATCGTAGCCATGGACATCATCAAGCACAACTCGATCCTTTGCAATTGGCCCAACGTTTAGATATTCCAGATCTACATATCGAATTCCATAATCTTAGTGACACAGATTTAGATACTGAATTTAGTACTAACTCATTTGCAGGTTTAGATAAAGCCAGCTTACGTCACTTACTAGAAGTATTAAAGAAAACCTACTGTGGTTCGATTGGTGTTGAGTATATGCATATTACCAATACTGATGAAGTAAAGTGGATGCAAGAGAAATTAGAAAGTAGTCATGGCCAAGCAAATTTTAGCAAAGATCAAAAGCATCGTATTTTAAAAAAATTGACGTCTGCTGATGGTTTAGAACGGTATTTAGGAACACGTTATGTTGGACAAAAACGTTTTTCTTTGGAAGGTGGCGATAGTCTTATTCCAATGATTAATGAATTAGTTCATCGTTCCGCGGGGCATCAAATTAAAGAAATTGCAATTGGCATGGCGCATCGTGGTCGTTTGAACGTGTTAATTAATGTCTTTGGTAAGTCACCTCTAGATTTATTTGCTGAGTTTGAAGGTAAAAAGATCGATGAACTGCATACTGGTGATGTTAAATATCACTTAGGATTTTCTTCTGATGCCAAAACTGCACATGGTGTTGTGCATATGGCTTTAGCTTTTAATCCCTCGCATCTAGAGATTATTAACCCTGTTGTTGAAGGTTCGGTAAGAGCACGTCAAGATCGCCGTGAAGATTACGAACATAAGCAAGTTTTACCGGTTCTCATTCATGGTGATGCTGCATTTGCAGGGCAAGGTGTGGTGATGGAAACTTTTAGCTTATCACAAGCTCGAGGTTTTCGTACTGGTGGTAGTGTACATATCATTATTAATAACCAAATCGGTTTTACCACAAGCAATCCTTTGGATGCACGCTCAACTTTATACTGTTCTGATGTTGCGAAAATGGTGCAAGCACCGATTTTTCATGTAAATGGCGATGATCCTGAAGCTGTTGTTTATGTTACTCAGTTAGCAATAGATTATCGTACCAAATTCAAAAAAGATGTGGTGATTGATTTAGTTTGTTATCGTCGTCATGGTCATAATGAAGCTGATGAACCGGCGGCAACACAGCCAATGATGTATCATGTTATCCGTAAGCATCCAACACCAAGAAAAATTTATGCGGATAAACTACTTGCGGAAGGTTCGATCTCAACTGACGATGTTGAATACATGATGGATCATTTCCGCGATAAAATGGATCAAGGACAACAAATTGTTGCCGAAATTACGCAAGTAAAAAATATGTATGCGGTAGATTGGACTCCATATCAAGATTCAATTTGGGATATGGCTGCTGATACAACGATTGATAAAGCCCGACTGCAAGAACTCGGCGAAAACATGACAGACGTACCGGAAGGCTTTACCTTACAAAAGCAAGTCGAAAAATTAATGCATGATCGTAAGCGTATGGTAAATGGTGAAAGACCAGTTGACTGGGGTTGTGCTGAAACACTTGCTTATGCAAGTTTACTTGCTGATGCTTATCCGATCCGTTTAGTTGGCCAAGACTCGGGTCGTGGAACTTTCGCGCATCGCCATGTCGTATTACATGATTTTAAAGTTGGCCAAGAATATACACCGCTTAAACATGTCGCTGATGAGCAAGAACGTTTTACCGTGATTGATTCGCTGCTATCTGAAGAAGCAGTAATGGCATTTGAATATGGTTATAGTAGTGCTGAACCTGATAGCTTAGTGATTTGGGAAGGTCAGTTTGGTGATTTTGCTAATGGCGCACAAGTTGTTATCGATCAATTTATTAGCTCGGGTGAACAGAAGTGGGGACGTCTTTGTGGCTTAGTGTTATTTTTACCGCATGGTTATGAGGGCCAAGGACCAGAACATTCTTCAGCGCGTTTAGAACGCTATTTACAACTTTGTGCCCAAAACAATATGCAAGTATGTGTGCCGAGTACTCCCGCGCAAGCTTATCATATGTTACGTCGACAAATGATTCGGCCTTATCGTAAGCCGCTAATTGTTATGACACCAAAAAGTTTGTTACGCCATAAATTAGCTGTATCGTCTCTCGATGATTTAGTGCAGGGGAAATTCCACTTAGTTATTCCTGAAATCGATGATATTAATGCTGAGAAAGTTGAGCATGTCGTTATGTGTAGTGGCAAAGTGTATTATGAATTGCTGGCAACACGACGTGAAATGGGGTGCAATAATGTAGCCATAATTCGTATTGAGCAATTATATCCTTTCCCTTTGAAAGCTCTAAAAGCTGAACTCAATAAATATTCGCATGTTAAAAAGCTGATTTGGTGCCAAGAAGAACCACGTAATCAAGGTGCATGGTTTTGTTCGCGACATTATTTAGAGCATTGTACTTTACCTGAACAACAGTTGTATTATGCTGGACGCCCATTTTCAGCTGCGCCAGCAGCGGGTAGTGCGAAGATTTTTCAACAGAAGCAGAAGCAGTTAGTGATTGATGCTTTGTCGGGGCAAGGCACTACTGATGATTAAAAGGAATCATGACGGGTATATACCGTCCACACTTTAAACGGCGAAGATTATAGCAAACATTTTGAAGTGCGAGCGGTATAAAACTGGAAAACCTAACTTCCTAGACTATAAGGGCTTGTATCACCAGGATAAGCGCAATAGAATAGCCCAATTTTGTAAATTCTGATTATTTAGGACCGAAACGATGACAATAGAAGTAAAAGTACCTGTATTACCTGAATCCGTTGCCGATGCGACAGTTGTAACGTGGCATAAGAAAGCTGGTGATTGGGTAGAGCGTGATGAAAATTTGGTAGATATTGAAACTGATAAGGTCATGTTAGAGGTTCCGGCGCCGAATAATGGTGTTTTACAAGAAATTATCGAACAAGAAGGCACGACTGTTATTGCTGAACAGTTGTTAGCCAGATTAGATGAGACGGCAACTGCCGGAGCTGCCAGTAGCTCAGCTGCTGTAGCAGCAGCGCCTTCCACAGAATCGCAAGCAGTACCTGCGGCAGCGATGACACAAAATTCAACATCTGCAAATGTAGAGTTGGGTCCAGCAGCGCGTCGAGCTGCTGGACAACATGATGTTAATACCGCACAAATTGCGGGTACGGGTATAGGCGGACGTGTTACCAAACAAGACGTGGTTAATTTTGCTGAACAAGGTGTTGGTGGTAAAGCATCAGTGACAGCCAATGTTATTGGTGATATTGCTACGGGTCCACGACCTGAACAACGTGTTCCGATGACACGTTTACGCGCGCGCGTTGCTGAGCGTTTAGTGCAAGCACAACAAGAAGCTGCAATGCTAACGACATTTAATGAAATTAATTTGCAACCCGTTAAAGAAATCCGAGCACGTTACAAAGATAAATTTGAAAAAGTACATGGTGCGCGTTTAGGGTTTATGTCATTCTTTATTAAAGCGTCTATTGAAGCATTACGACGTTTTCCTGCTGTGAATTCCTCGATAGATGGCAGTGATATTGTCTACCATGGCTATTATGATGTTGGTGTTGCAGTATCAACTGAGCGTGGTTTAGTGGTTCCTGTATTGCGTGATACGGACCGCATGAGCATGGCGGAAATCGAAGCGAGTATTGCTGATTATGCAGGCCGAGCGCGTAAAAATAAAATTACCATAGAAGAAATGACGGGTGGTACTTTCACCATTACTAATGGTGGCGTGTTTGGATCTTTATTATCAACGCCTATTTTAAATCCGCCACAAGTCGCGATTTTAGGTATGCATAAAATTGAAGATCGTGCCGTTGTTGAAAATGGTGAAATTGTGATTCGACCAATGATGTATGTTGCACTTAGCTATGACCATCGTATTATTGATGGCAAAGAGTCTGTAAGCTTTTTAGCGACCATCAAAGACTTATTAGAAGATCCAGCACGTTTATTGTTGGAAATATAGTTTCTTAGGAGAGAATAGAATGAAAAAATGGATGATTGCTGCTAATGGTTTGTTGGGTTTATCAGTGAGTTTATTATTGGTACCTGCATGTTTCGCGCAAATCAGTTCGCAAGCTCCGGCTACGACAGATGCGACAACGGCTACGGCAACATCCACATCCACATCCACGTCTGCAACGAGTGAACAATCTGCTCCAAGCACAACGAATGGTAATGCTGATGGCGCACAAACCTATAATGTGCCGCAACCTAAAAATTTGCAGCAGACTAACATGACTACACAACAACAGATGAATGCTGAACCGCAACAGCCTGCAACTAGTACTGCGAATCCAGCAACAATAATAGAAACACCGGCAACCAGTACTGCGAATCCAGCAACAACAATAGAAACACCGGCAACCAGTACTGCGAATCCAGCTGCAACAACAGCAGCGCCAGCAACCAGTACTGCGAATCCAGCAACAACAACAGCAGCGCCAGCAACTAGTGCTGCGAATCCAGCAACAACAACAGCTGCGCCTGTGACCAATCCGGCGGCATCAACTAACACGGCGAATACAGCTAAACCAGAACAGTTACAAACACCTTTTAGCAATGATACAACGACGCAAACAACATCAGAAAATAATCAAGCGCAACAATCAGCGGCAACATCAACGGCATCACAACCAACATCTGCTGCGACGACAACGCAACAATCAGCACCGGCGGCTGCAACAGCAAGTACTGGTGACCAAGCTAAACCAAAAGCAGAACAACTATCGACAACGGCTAAAGTGAATCAAGAAATGTTTGCAACATCTACGCAAGATTTGCAACAAATCACTGACGTCGCGAAAGCGGCTGTAACCGCAGTGTATAATTACAATTCTACGGACTATAAAGCGAAGCTTGCTGTTGCTAAACAATACTTTACTACAGTAGGTTATGATTCATTTAGTAAAGCCTTAGAAAAATCAGGAAATTTACAAGTGTTAATGAATAAAAAATTAACTATTAAAACACAACAAATAGGGACCGCAAAAGTTGTATTAAAGAAAATGATGCAAGGTAAACCGGTGTGGGTTGTGAAAATACCTTTTACAGTAAATTATATTGAACAAGGCGGGCAAAGTGTGTCACAAAATTTGGATGCAACTGCGGTTATTGCAAGAAAAACCAATAGCAATGCTTTTGGTGTCAATCAACTTATAGTGAAACCATTACCAGCACCACAACAAGGGCAGTAAAACTAGGACTTACGCTCTAAGTTGTATCTGTCGTGATTTTCATATTTCGTTTATATTGAGTAACTATGAAGTTTTCGATCTTAAATAAAGAAGGCAGCGCTCGACGCGGACAATTGCAATTTAACTCTGGTTACGTTGTTGATACTCCTACTTTCATGCCGATTGGTACCTATGGCAGTGTAAAAGGCATGACACCTGAGGAGCTGGATGGTTTAGGCGCTCAAATTGTTTTATCTAATACCTTTCATTTAATGTTACGTCCGGGTGAGAAAATTATTTCAAAACTGGGCGGGCTACATAAATTTATGAATTGGCCGCGACCTATCTTAACTGATTCAGGAGGCTTCCAGGTTTTTAGTTTAGGTGAGCTGCGTAAAATTACTGAAGCAGGCGTAACATTTAAATCACCATTAGATGGTTCTACTATTTTTTTAGACCCTGAACGCTCGATGGCAGTGCAACGCGATTTAGGTGCTGACATTGTCATGGTTTTTGATGAGTGCACACCTTACCCAGCAACTTATGAAGAAGCGAAATTTTCAATGGAATTGTCATTGCGCTGGGCCGCGCGTAGTTTAGAAGCGCATGGCGATAGTCCCGCAGCATTGTTTGGTATTGTGCAGGGTGGCATGTATCATGATTTGCGCCAGCATTCTTTAGAAGGTTTAGTTGAACTTGGTTTTGCGGGTTATGCTATCGGTGGTTTATCGGTTGGTGAGCCGAAACAACAAATGCTTGATGTTTTAAATTATTTGCCACAAAAGATGCCTGAAGATAAACCGCGTTATTTAATGGGTGTTGGTACACCAGAAGACTTGATCGAGTCGGTGTTACGTGGCGTCGATATGTTTGATTGCGTCTTACCAACACGTAATGCTCGAAATGGTCACTTGTTTGTCACAGAAGGCATCGTGCGGATGCGAAACAGCTGTCATAAGAATGATGAAAATCCATTGGATAAATATTGTGAATGTTATACCTGTAAAAATTATAGCCGGGCTTATTTACATCATTTGCTGCGCTGTAAGGAAATTTTGGCTTCTAGACTGAATACAATCCATAATTTGTATTTTTATCAAAAGCTTATGAAACAATTGCGGACTGCGATAGAAAACGGTACAGTTGCCACCTTTGTTAGCGAATTTTATGCAAGGAGACGTTCTAATGAGCTTTAGTATTCTTCCTCTCGCCCATGCCGCCACAGCTGCTGGTGGAACCCAACAACATGGTATGGGTTTAGGTTTCATCTTAATGTGGGTGGGTTTACTCGTTATTTTATATTTTTTAATGTGGCGCCCACAAAGCAAACGCATGAAAGAACAAAAGAGAATGTTAGGCAATCTAAATAAAGGCGATGAAGTGGTAACCAGTGGCGGCATGCTAGGTCAAATCATTAAAGTTAGTGATGACTTTATCGTGTTAAATATTGCGAATGAGATTGATATCAATGTTCAGAAACAAGCAGTGGCTGCGGTGTTACAGAAAGGCACGATAAAAGCAATTTAATTGCGAGAAGCGCTCTTAACCTTTTATTCATGGGAGAGTATTAGGACTTACGATAAACCTTTTAGCAATACCCTCTGGGTATAACAAAGAGATTGGTGTTTAGCGTAAGTCCTAGTATAAAAGGTTAAGGCCTTCAGTTAGTCGCTAAGATAATTATTATAATAGGACGAGTGAACGTTCTATAAAGATTTGGTGTAGGCAAGCATTATGCAAAACAAATATCCTCTGTGGAAGTATATATTAATCGTTGTTATTTTAGTTATTGGTACGCTTTATGCGTTACCTAATATATATGGTGATGATCCAGCAGTACAAATTTCTAAAAACGGCGCGGCTGTTATTAATCAACAAGTCGAAAAACAAGTCGTCACAGCTTTGCAAAATGCTGATCTTAAATTTAAATCTATTAAGCAAGAAAAACCAAATCTTATTTTAGTGCGCTTTAATGATGTTAGTACGCAGTTAAAAGCCAAAGAATATTTAAAAGCGTCATTAGGTGATAGTTATACTGTTGCGATTAATCTTGCTCCGGCAACACCAAAATGGTTGCGTGCCATCGGTGCTAATCCATGTAAGCTTGGTTTAGATCTACGTGGTGGGGTACATTTCTTAAAAGCGATTGATATCAACTCTGTTATTGATAAACGCATTAATGGTGAAGTTCAAAGTATCTCAAATAATTTACGAGAAAAACGTATTCGCTATGCCAGTGTTACTAAAAATGCAGCGGGTATGGTAACGATACATTTCAGAGATCAAGATGCTTTTAATAAAGCATTAAACTATCTTGGTAAAACCTATCCAAATTGGCTATTTAATAAAGTTACGAATAATGGTGAATTGGCTATTACTGGGCAAATGAATCCAGAAATGGCGCAGAAAATGCGTGAAGACGTCATCAAGCAAACCATGACAGTATTGCGAAATCGTATTAATGAATTAGGTGTAGCAGAACCTATCGTGCAACAGCAGGGTAAAGGTCGTATCGCAATTGATTTACCGGGGGTGCAAGATGCTGCGCAAGCACAACGTATTTTAGGCGGTACTGCAACACTAGAATTTCATATGGTTGATGCTAGGCATAATTTGCAAGCAGCCGTCGATGGTAATGTGCCAATCGGTTCAAAACTATATTACTTTAAAGATGGGCAACCAATGCTAGTGAAGTCTTTAATAGTATTAAAAGGTAGTAACATTACGAGTGCTTCTTCTGCTTATGGTCAGGCTGGCACTGCGGTAGTGAATATTAATGTTAGTGGGCCTGATGTTAGCTATTTCAACCAAATTACTCGTGAAAATGTCGGCAAACGCATGGCGATTGTCTATGTTGAAACGCAAAACAAAACTAAATTGGTTAAAGGTAAAATCGTCAATACTGCGCGTAAAGTAGAGCATGTGATTAGTGCTCCACGTATTGATTCAGCATTAGGTAATAGTTTCCAAATTACTGGAATGCAAAGTGCACAAGCAGCGCGTAATTTAGCTTTATTACTAAGAGCTGGAGCATTGCCAGCGAATATTTATACGGTTGCAGAAAGTACCGTTGGTCCAAGTTTAGGTAAAGCAAATATTCACAAAGGTATACTTTCTGTGGAAATTGGTTTCATCGCCATCATTCTTTTTATGGCTTTATATTATCGTTTATTTGGTCTTGTGGCAGATTTAGCCTTAGGAGCAAACTTAATTCTAATTATGGCAATTTTATCCTTGCTTGGTGCTACGCTAACATTGCCAGGTATTGCCGGTATAGTGTTGTCTGTGGGTATGGCAGTTGATGCTAACGTGCTTATCAATGAGCGGATACGTGAAGAGTTACGCTTGGGTATGACGCCGCAAGCGGCCATTGCTGCAGGTTATGCTCGGGCATTTACAACGATTGTTGATTCCAATGTCACAACATTAATCGTTGCCGTCGTCTTGTTTGCTTTAGCAACGGGTTCAGTAAAAGGTTTTGCGATAACGCTAACCATTGGTTTGTTAACATCGATGTTTACCGCCATTACTGGTACGCGAGCTGTGATTAACTTGGTTTATGGTAATAAGAAGAAACTAAAAAAATTATCAATTGGTGTTTAATAATCTCAACAGAGATTGATAGTAAAGGTATTTTGAACTATGGAATTTTTTCGTGAAACACATATTGACTTCATGGGGCTGCGTAAGTACGCAGCAGTTTTCTCAGGTATTCTGTTTACCCTATCGATTGTATCTTTAGTTTTATACGGACTTAATTTTGGCTTGGATTTTACTGGTGGTACGCAGTTTCAAATTCAATTTCCTCAAGCTGCAAATTTGCCACAAGTTAGAAAAGAATTAAAAGATGCTGGCTTTAAAGAAGCTGTTGTTATGACCTATGGTGCTTCTAATAGTTTATTAGTTAAGATTGGTACTAGTAAAACCATGACGCAGAAGCAACTAAAGGCCAAATTTTCGAGTGCGTTACCTACCGCAAAAATTTTAAGTGATAGTTTTATTGGACCGCAAGTTGGTAAAGAATTAGCGACTAATGGTATTTTAGCATTACTTGTTGCGATGCTTGCGACGACGATTTATATCGCTTATCGTTTTGAATATCGTTTTGCGGTGAGTTCTGCTGTAGCGTTAATTCATGATCCGATCATTATTCTTGGTATTTTCTCATATTTGCATATTGAATTTGATATTACAGTGTTGGCATCCGTATTGACGGTTATTGGTTATTCGTTAAATGATACGATTGTGGTTTTTGACCGGATCCGTGAAAATTTCCGTAAGTTACGTAAATCTGATCCCAGTGAAATTGTTAACTTGTCAGTAAACCAAACCTTATCACGAACGGTGATGACATCAGGATTGACTTTAATAGCGGTTGTCGCCTTATTCTTATTTGGTGGACCGAAGTTACATGGCTTCTCTCTAGCAATGATCATCGGTATTGTAATTGGTACGTATTCATCAATCTATGTTGCAGGTTCATTGTCAGTCGCATTAGGCTTGAAACGTGCAGACTTCTTACCAACACCAATGAAAGAGATTGATGATAGGCCTTGATGCTAGTTTGAGTTTATTTACTCTATCGAGCCATCGAGCATAGCTTGTTGTAATTCCAACACTTCATCTAGAGGTAGTTCGCTAGCTCTGGCGACAGTTCGCGGATTGATACCTTCTTTTAAAGATCTTATTGCGAAGATTTTATTGAAGTTTTGCTCTAGGGCTAGTTTCATTCCTACTGCTTTACCTTTCTCAAAAGCATCTTCATATATAATATCTCGAAATTTTATTTTTTGCTCTCCCTCTTCTATTGGTAATGATTTTTCAATCACAATAAAGAGCTTTTGTTTTTGCGGAGTTTTTGCTTTATCTATAATATATTCCATTGTGTAGTCTATGAAGTCATCATCACCACAGTGTTTGATTTCTTTGAATAATAGCATACTCTCAAAAAGATATTCCAAGACATCTTCCCGTAACTTTGAATCACTGATTTTAGAAACATCAATAAAATATGTTCTATAAATAACGTCAGCAACATGTTTGCCACGATATTAATTAATAAATTCAGGTAGACATAAGCTGCAATCTATTTAAATCAATAATACTAAACAGGTTATCAGGCAGATACTTTTAATAAACTCTAGGCTCACTTAATGCTTTTTATCATGGGCATGCATGTGTCATGCAAGAGTACTATTCTTAGGTAAAATAATAGTTGATTCTACCCATAAATAGGCTGTGTCATTAAAGAGGTAATAAGCGCTATCTCTTATATAGAATGCTTAGAATATTTCACCAATATCGATCATCAAATAATTGCTCGATAGTAATGATATTATCAAAGTAATGTCGGCGTGTGAGTGCATCGTCAATCCCTTCTTTACTAATTATGACTCGATGAATAGTTTTATTTTTAGGATTAGATAATAATTCAATTTTGCGTTCCATTTCTTCAATAACGTGAGTGCCAAGTTTTGTTTGTAAATATTTAATTTCGCAGATAGTGTAAACACCATCAGCACGATCGAAAATTAAATCAATTTGAAAATTTGGATCTAAGGCATTGGTGTTTTTATTATAAAATGGACCGACATTATAATCTATGCCACTAAACCCTAGAATACTTGCAATAACGGTATGATATTTTCGACAGAAACGCTCAAATGCAAACCCTAGCCATTTTTGATAGCTTGTTGTTTTCAAAGCACTAACTGGATTTTTCTCAAAACTACCATTATCGATACGGCTTTGAATAGGTTTAATAAATTTATAGTAAAAGTTGAGATAAGCATCATTAATACAGAAACGTGCCAATTTAGTTTGTTCATTAAGATTGTAGGGACTATATTTTTGAATAAATCCACAGACTTCTAAATCATTTAGTAGATTGGTTAGGCTGCCACCTTGCTGAATTTGTAGATTTTTAGCAATTTCAGGACGAGTAGCAAACTTACGTTTGCCAAGCAATTCTATAATAGAGCTATAGTGTTTATTCTCTGCCATGCTGCTAGCAAAAATGCGTTTATATTCCGTTGCAAAATAAGCGTTAGGTGTAAACGAGTTATTACATAAATTGATAAAAATAGAACTTCCTTTGTTTAAACGTTTTAGATATTCAGGAATACCACCTACTGTTAAATATGCATCTAGTACTTCTCTTATTGAGTTTTTTGCTAGCATTGCTCGTGTATCAATTAGATTTAATTCATTAAGTTGTATTTCATGCTGAGACCGATTATAGAGCGCTTTTGATTGCACAACATAATTGATCATGAAGGAGGGAGATGAACCGCATAGAATAACAATTAATTGATTATTGTAACGGAATTCATTATCCCAGACATATTTTAGCTCTGCTATGAAATTCGATTTGTAGTCAGCAAGCCACTGTACTTCTTCAAAATAAAGAGTCCATTTACCTTTAGTAATGTAACGAGCAATATGCTTAAAAACAGTTGTCCAGTTCGTAGGTTTGATTTCTGCAAGTAGTGGTTCTTCGGTATACTCTGCTAACTGTACCATTACGGCATATCTTTGTTCTTGTTCAGATTTAGATTCAATACCCTCAAACTTTATGATATTGCGTGTGCGGTAGACTTGTTCAAGTAATTCTGTTTTACCAATACGACGTCGTCCATAGAGAATGACTATTGCAGACTCTTCTTCTTCACCAATCTTCTCTAGCCTCTGCCATTGTTGAGCTCGACCTATAAAATTTTTATTAAAATTCAGTAGCTTACTCTTCAATGGTATATCTCCCTTTTATATAGCTCAGCCGTTTAGCATTGAATTTATAGGTAAACGGCTTTAATGGCAAGAAAGATTTAGCCGTTTACTGTCGTTTGGGTATGTAAACGGCTAAAAAATAGCTATGTCTAATTCCTGGAAAACCATGATGCGGCGAGTATATACTCTCAGTATTATTCAGGTAACACATACAATGCGAAAAAGCTTAACAATTCGAAGCCACCTTGTACCATATGATTTTCCTCAAGCATGAATTTCATGACAATTTGATCCGCTAAAAAGAAAGCGAGCCATAAGCTTAAGCTGACAATAAATGCGCGAGCAGCTCGCTGCATCCAGATGCTTTTATCTTTGTGTAATGCTATAGAGGCATGAATAAATAATAAAGTGCTAATTAACATCCAAACAATAATACCGATAAATAACACTACTGCGAGCCAGTGGGGTGCTGAATACATCTCTAATGATTTTTGTAAGCCAGGAAAATTGTCAGCATAAATCCACTTAACATTGATTAAACCTAAACTTTTAAAGCTACCAGAAAGATCTGTCCAAAAAGCAATAAGCCACCAGCATGTCCAGAACAGGATGAGAATTTTTTTAAATTTAATATTCTGATTACGTAACATAGCTATACTCCTACCTTTTTACAATGGTCATCAGGTAATAGGTGAATAACTAATAAAGTCACTAACTGTGCAACAAAAAATTTGAAATGCGCAGCTTCAAAACGATAGGCAATGAAGATTTCATCAGTAATAAGAAACAACATCCATAGAAACATGCTAATCAAAAATGCCATATTAACGCGCTGAATATATTTCATATTACAAAGATAGCTAAATGCGGCAAACCACAGGCTCAGCATAATGCAGGCTTCAAGTAAAATCACCAGAATAAATAATGTAACGGCAAAGCTATGTGGCAAATGATAAATACTGATGACTTTCGTCACCATCGCAAAGTTGCCGGAATAAAACATAAATGTTTTGGGTAGAATAGCAAAAACGCGTAATAAATTGGCTAGATTTGATAAAAAAACAACCGTGAACCAGATAGCCCAAAAGAAAACCAAAGCTTTCTTGATGATATTTAAAGCGTGTTGTTGTACCATGTGTCGCATCCTTGATTAGTAGAAATCCTGAGATAACAGAGAAGCTAAACGTTAGCATAAACGTGCATTTAGTGTAAGTCCTTAGCGGACTGGTCTGACAAGTGTAGGAAAAAAATGGTATATATTGTCCTTAAATACGCAATTTCAGCATTACTTATTGTGCTGATTTCAGAAATTGCGCAGCGTAGTTCATTTATCGGCGCCATCATTGCGTCGATTCCCATTGTTTCGGTACTTGCGATTATTTGGTTGTATATCGATACCCAAAATCGTCAGCAAGTTTCGCAATTATCATCAGATATATTCTGGTTAGTATTACCATCGTTAGTTTTCTTTATTAGCTTGCCGTTATTATTGCGTACGCGATTGCATTTCTATGTGAGCATGAGCATTGCTTGCGTGCTAACAATCATTGCTTACACAATAATGATTGCAGGTTTAAAGTTTTTTGGTGTTAGATAAATAGGGCATATATCCTAGGGTATAAGTCCAACATATAGGAGAAAGATATGAGTCATGATTTTAGAGCGTTAGTTCAAGATATTAATACAACCTTAGGTACGCTTAGCAAAGATATGCCGGATACCATGAAAGCATTTGCAGCGTTAGGTCAAGCGGCAACAGCAGACGGTGCATTAGATAAGAAGACTAAAGAGTTATTAGCCTTAGGCATTGCGATATCTGCACGTTGTGATGGTTGCATTGGTTTTCATACACAAAAGTTAGTGAAGTACGGCGTAACCCGTGAAGAGTTTGTGGAAACTATTGCGATGGCAGTTTACATGGGTGGGGGTCCATCTATGATGTATGCTGCTGAAGCCATGCAAGCGTATGAGCAATTTAGTCAGTAAGGACTATAAATTTAATTTATTGTTTATAAATAAAAACCGCAGCGACTTGAGTTAAGTTGCTGCGGTATAGATTTTAGTTAAGCCTTTATTGAGAGAGTTTAACTTTGGCCTCTACCAAGCTTGCGACGTCCCCATGCTCCCCAGCCTTCTTTTTGCTTAGGTTTATGAACAACAACAGTACCACCTTGACCTCGGCCTACTTGCTGACCCGGAGCATCTTCGATTGCTGGCGCTCCAGCAGGTGCAGGTTGTTTTCCGCGACCAGCTTGTTGACCGCCGCCGCTAGCAGCAACAACCGTGCCACCGCGTCCAGTATGTTCTACTAATGCATTTGATGCTACCTTAGGTGCTTCTGGCTTTTGTTGTTGTTGTTCAAATGCGCGCGCAGCAATATCATCTGCAGACGCAGAATATAATGCTCCAAAGCATCTTGCAGCTACTTGCGTTGCAGGTGCTTTGTGTTGAGAATGCAATTTTGCTAAGCGTTGCATTTCTTTCGCTGCTAATTGCTTAAGTCGAGCATGAGTATGCGCTAGCGCTGCTTCTGGGTATAGCTCATCAACACGTTCTGGCGTGAGTACCTTATCCATTCTTTCTTGTGCTTTAAAAAAGGCAACTTCGTCTGCCGAAGCACGCCCGAAGTTTCCTGGTTCGCCTTGTGCTCGATAACCATAGAGATTATCAGAAGATTTTAAATATAATGACACCGCAAGCAATGGCTCGAGTACTGTACGACACTGCGCATTACCGTTATTTGCTGCAGTTGGTAACCTCGCCAGTGTTTCATTAACGACAAAATTAATTTTTCCCATTAAATCAACGGTCATATTCTGCATTTTATAGGATATGTAAGGATGGTCAGTATCATATTTATCAATAATGCCAACTAGCATCTGTTGTAAATCAGGAGCTGCTATTTGTGCAACTAGATAACGTAATGTTTTTACAAAGAATTGAAAGTAGGTATACATGCGGAATTCAGAGACATTTTCAGCATTCTCTTTGATGAGCCCTGCAAGTCTTTGTTGTAAATCAAAAGCAGCGTTATGTTGTTCAGAACCAACCGGATGCTCTTGCGTTTGAAGTACCACAGCATTGTAAGCAGCAACAACCTCTTGCATCATTTCTTGTTTTACAGTGTGATGAAGTATAGCGATAAACAGCTCACGAATGCTTTTTAACTTTCCAAACAATTCATTGTAAGCAGGATAATTGCTAGAAAATCTGCTTAATATGCTAGGTGTTGTTTTACATGCATAATGATACATGCATAACTGCTTATATAATGAAACAAGTGGAAGATGTTCATATGGCGCCCATCGTTCATCCTCAAAAAGTACAAAGTCAAATTTTCTTGAGTGATCTGAATGGTTAATTAATATTGCTCTAGCACTATCTGAAAGCGTATCATTATTACTATCAATCCTGCGAAGAATATGATCAGGCAGGTCACCAAGCTTAGTCAGTCTTTCTATGAAGGCGAAAAATGCATTACCTGCAGCTTTATGAGCCGCATTATTAACAGACTCATCTTTATCATAAGCGACAGAAGCGGGCGTTGCTAAATCTGCAGGGAATATCATGCTAAAAAATTGCGTGCTAAGGTTTCTTTCATCAGCAGCAGAAGCGAGAGCCTCATACTCCGCAGAACTTTCACCTAATTCTTGTGCTTTTTCTCTTGAGCTGCGTACAACATCGCGCAAAGGCTGATATAGTGATCCGATATCGACAGATGCTGTTCCCCATGCAGCAGAATATTCTGTAAGCATAGTTTCTAAACGAGCTGCGGTATCTACAGTTGATAAGCCTTGGGTGGGGTATTTTTCACCTTGAAAAAGAAAGTGAGCCCGTGTGCTATAGGCATAAATAGAGTTTTTGCCTCCAACTATGTGTGAGCCAAGAGCAACAGGAGTATCAACTTCTTCTTGCTTTACAGTGTGAGCCCCAGAAACAGTTGGGCTAGCATCAGTATGTTCATGAACAATATCAACTAAGGTCGTTGCAGATGCGGAAGCCTCAGCACTTACAGCAGCAATGGTATCCATTTCAGCACCAGCCGCTGCTTTACGTGCAGCAGGTATTACCGCTGGCTTTTTCTTGGCTTGCTCACAGAGAAGCTGTAGTTGTGCAAATAACTGTTCATCATAACTGGACATAATGATCGTGGCAAAGTAACTCGTTACGGCCTCAAGGGGAGGTAGTCCTGCAACCACTTCGGAAGTGATATGTTGTGAGAAACGAGCTCGGACTAATTGTTGTAAGCGTAGATGTACATCTGCTGCTGGGTGTGCGTTAAAGTGTGCTGCGACCGCGTCTTCTGTAAGTTCTGCATCCATGCTTGCTTGCATTTTTTTAAATGCCACGACGGCTGCGCCATCAAAATTATCACTCTGGGCTCGAGCTTTACTAGCAATCTTATCTAAAGAATTAATATAACTTTTACGTGCATAAGGATTAACAGATGAGTTTAAATATAAGTAAATAGTTAGTAATGGTGATAAATTTTGAGTTCGTTCCTGAGTTACTCTAGGATCTTTATCTTTTTCAGATGCCGCTGAGGCTGCATTTAACTGTAATTCTAAAATATCATACAAACCATTGGATAATGCTTTATATTTTTCGCTATTAGATTTTTTTGAGCGAACAATCTCATCAACTTTATCCTCTAAAGATCCTTTGATCATTGGGTTTTCTACTTGCTCGACTAAGTATCGAATAGTTTCAAGAAAGAATTGGAAATAGGTAAATTGACGAAACTCTGGGATTGGCTTTGGCTTTTTAGCTGCGCCATTAGGTCCTGCTCGCAGAGGTTGAGAATTATCAACAGCGAGGTCACATAAGTCTTTATGTAATTCAGCAATAGCTTGGCCTTCAGCTGAGGATAGAAAAACACCGCCAATCTCTGCTAGCACAGCATTATACATAGCTAACACATCGCGCATAATAAGTTGTTTGCCGATATGCTCTTGTAAGACTTGGAAAATTTCACTTAATGCTTTTTCTGCATCTGTTTCCATTTGATATTGTTTCCGAAGATCTAATCTAAATACGCAGTGACAGAAGAAAGCCTGTAGTAACAATTCTGGGTTTATGCCTAAGTGTTTAAACTTGTCGAAGCGTGCGTCACTGGCAAAAGTAAAATTTTCACTGAGCCTAAAGGTATCTCTATAGAGGCTACTTTCTTTAAGATAATCTATATATTCTTTTGCAACGCTTTGAAAATGTTCTATAAGAGCAGGGTGATTAAACGTTGCTAGTAATTCACAGAACTCATAGAAACGATCATTGAAACTGGGATCGGCAAAAATAGCTTTGATATCTTCAACATTTCCTGGTTTTCTTTTGCCAAGTAAAGGCAAAAGAGTAGGGCCATTATGTTTATTATTTGCAGATAATACTTCTGCAACATTTTGAGTGCGAACTAAAAATTTACGTAATGGCTGTACGATTCGTTCTTCACTTACATTCGCTGCTCCTGGAATAACCCAAGCGGTAAGAAAGCGAGTGACGATTGCATCGATTCTTGTTGCAACTTCATTGACACTATAGCCAAGGTGGTCTTTGCATTCAGCCTTATTTTTACCGTAGGCGGCTTTGCCTTCAATTTTTACAGGCTGATACAAAAATGCGGTAGCAGGAACAATATGAATAAGAACATTTGGCATCTTACCATTTAGTGGCAATACTTGGGGACCTATCCCGGCTGGCCTAGCTCGACGTTCTTGTTCTGTTCCAGCTTTTTGATCATAAGGGACGACTTGTAACGGACCTGTAACACCATAAGACATATTGTTTTCCTCTCTTCCTGAATCGTTGCACAATTAAATGAAAATAATTCTGAAATAAATACCTAAGCACTGATTTTTAAATAATTTTATATATGAAGTATTTATTTGTTATATGCAGAATGCGCGCGAATGATATCAAACATTAACGTGATAGTCAAATTTTGCACAGTTTTTTTGTATTGTCAGGAGTATGAGTGACTAAAAAGAAATGGTGATAGGTTGCTGAAAAAAATAAACATTATTTTCAGTTGCGTCAGTATCTTTGATAACTGCGAGGAGCAAATAACGATTCGTAGCAGATGCAACGACATTAACGACATGACCAATGGTGTCGCCATCCTTTGAGGTTAATTTTGCCATAGGTTGAATTTTCTTGGTTGATTGTATCGTGGCTTTATATAAATGCTGTTTGAGCTTGCCACGGTAATGCATGCGCGCAATAATTTCTTGGCCGAGGTAACAGCCTTTATTAAAACTTACTGCGTCGAGAGCAGGGTAGTTAACATCGTGAGGTAAAAATTTCTCTGATGTCGCAGCAGTAATGGTGACGATACCATCTTGGGTTTCTTTACAGAACCAGTCAGTATCAATATTGCTTGGTACATCATCGGTAATTAAGCTTGTTAATCTAGCAGGTAAAGCGGTTCTATCAACATTATGACCTACTAATAAAATAGTTTTATCCTTACTGCATTGCACGCTAATGACATTCTGTTGATTTATTTGTAGACCTTGAATATCTAAACTACCGAGGAAACCATAGATTTTATAATTTTGACTAACATCATGAAATTCTACTTTGGAAAACACGGCATACTTGGTTAATGTTTGTTGTAAAGTCGTAACTAAATCTTTCGCGACAATAAATAAAAAGCCATCTTGATAATTGATAACGCGAAATGATGCAACGATACGACCTTGGATATTACAATAAGCACCAAGCATGACTTTATGTTCATGCTCGCTTTCTTTCAGAGCTTGCATGTCACAGGTTAATTGGCCTTGTAAAAAGCTTGTGGCATCTGAGCCAGTTATTGCAAGTAAGCCATAGTGTGTGAGTTTGCCGTAAGTATGCATTGAGTGTCTCTCTGCCATATTTTAAAATTGACGCCATAGTAGCATTGTTTAAGAGTATTGCTAACAGACAACTAAAAAAATTGCTAAGAATTGGACAAAATGTCAGGGATTTGCTCTCGCTAAACCGCTTCTGATTCAGTATACTTCGCTTCAATAATTGAACATGCAAATTTTTACTGGGGGGGAAACCAATGATCGTAAAACCTAAAGTTCGTGGCTTTATCTGTACAACATCACATCCACAAGGTTGTGCTGAGAATGTCAAACAGCAAATTGCTTATGTGAAAACACAAAAACCTATCACCGGCCCTAAAAAGGTTCTCGTTATTGGTGCTTCAACCGGTTATGGTTTAGCAAGTCGTATCGTGGCGAGCTTTGGTGCTGAAGCACAAACCATCGGTGTGTTTTTTGAAAAAGCAGCGAGTGGCAAACGTACTGCGTCTGCTGGTTGGTATAATTCTGCTGCCTTTGAACAAGAAGCTGAGGCTGCCGGTATTTACGCGAAGAGTATTAATGGTGATGCCTTTTCCAATGAAATTAAACAACAAACCATCGATTTGATTAAACAGGATTGGAACGGCAAAGTTGATTTAGTCATTTATAGTTTAGCGTCGCCACGACGTATTCATCCTGATAGTGGCGAAATATTTAATTCGGCATTGAAGCCTATCGGTAAAACCTTTACGGATAAAACAGTTGATGTAATGAATGGTACGGTATCCAATATCGTTATTGAACCTGCTAATGACGATGATATTGCCAATACCGTTGAAGTGATGGGTGGCGAAGATTGGGCAATGTGGGTCGATGCTTTATTAACAGCAGATGTGTTAGCTGACGGTGCTAAAACCGTTGCATATTCCTATGTTGGCCCGGAAGTTACTTATCCAATTTATCGTCAAGGTACCATTGGCCGCGCTAAAGAACATTTAGAAGCAACTGCGCATAAACTAACAGAAATATTACAACAGCAATGTCATGGTCATGCTTATGTTTCTATTAATAAAGGTTTAGTGACACAAGCCAGTGCCGCGATTCCTGTGGTACCGCTTTATATTTCATTGCTCTACAAAACCATGAAAGAAAAAGATTTGCATGAAGGTTGTATCGAACAAATTTCACGTCTATATCAAGACCATTTATATAATCCTAACGGTATGGCAACTGATGATGTCGATCGTATTCGTATTGATGATTGGGAAATGCGTGACGATGTACAAAGTGCAGTTATGCAAGCGTGGCTCGATGTTAACTCTGATAACATTGAGCAAATCTCTGATCTCAAAGGCTATAGAGATGAGTTTTATAAGTTATTTGGTTTTGGTCTAGCAAATATTGATTATGATGCGGAAATTGATGTTGACGTCGCTGTACCTTCAATCAAAAACTAATAGTTAGTTTTTAAAATTAAGGATTAGAAATGGCTTTAACGCAAGATGATAAACAACGACTGCGCTGGCAATGTCGACGTGGAATGCTAGAGCTTGATCTGTTCTTCGAACCATTTTATGAGGCAAAATTTGCTGAACTTAGTGAACAGCAGCAAGCGACATTTGCAGAATTACTCGACTGTCATGATCAAGATCTATTTTCTTGGTTCATTGGCAGTGCTCAGTCAGAAAATGTCGCTTTTCAAGAATTAATTAGCCTAATTAAAGCCTATCGTAGTAGCCTAATTAGTTAAGAACGTACATAAAACCTGATTAAACAAGCTTAAGTAAAACCAAAAGGTTTTAACTAAAGCCTTTCCAGTCTCATTTGTTCAAAAGTGTGTCAAAATGAAAAATTATGCTAATCTTAAGTTGAGGATGTCCCTGGTATTAAGCATAGTCTTACCAATAATACATATAGCAGCAATAGTTCTAGTTATATACCTTTGGGGTGAGAGCGTTATAAGCCTTATTTTGATTTTTGCGATTTTGTTAGCAGGATTTCTCGTTACAAAATCGTATGCCTTTAGAGGCTTTTCAACGTCGGTTATGCAGCTACAACAACAAGAAAATAATGTATGGCGAATACAATTAAAATCGGGGGAAATATTATATGGGAAGTTAGCAGGAGAAAATTATATTAGTGATGTCTTGTTAATTTTACGTATTAAGATTTGGGGAAGGAGGAGATTACAAAAGGTTATCATCATGCGCGATAGTGTTAGTCATGATGAATACCGACACATGAAAATGTGGATGTTGCAGGGAGGCTAGTCCATGACAATACAAAGAACAGATGATGAGCTAATAAAGAAAGCGCAACATGGCAGTCGTATGGCATTTGATTGCTTGGTTTTGAAGTATCAAAATCGAATTGCTAAACTTGTTAGTCGTTATATTATTAGTCCGAATGAAACCCTCGATCTTACTCAAGAAACATTTCTACGTGCATATAATGCGCTTCCGCAGTTTAATCATAAAAGTTGTTTTTATACGTGGTTATATCGTATTGCTGTTAACACGACGATTAACCAAAACCTTGCAGAGCGTTCCGGGGTGAATCAATACACCATTCAAATTGAAGATGCTGAATTAAGATATTCTGAGTCGAAAAGCTTAAATGAAATTAATTCGCCTGAAGAATTATTACAAGGTGCAGAGCTAGGTGAAACTTTATTAATTTGTGTTGAAAAACTACCTAATAACTTAAAAGAAGCATTAGTATTAAGAGAAATACAGGGGCTGAGTTATAACGATATCGCTGAACAGATGCATTGCCCCGTTGGTACGGTGCGTTCACGATTAGCGCGTGCTCGCGAAATTGTTGATGGGCAGCTACAAGTAGCTATGTCGGGCGAACAGCACTAACCGCTCAAAATTACCTAGAATATCAACTCTTTATCTGTTTTTGGATGGAGGAGCCTAAGGCTTGCTCCCCTTTTTATATGTGGTAGAATGTTGTCCAGCATGTTTTGGCAAATACTTGTCTTTTTGTGAGTTCGAATCTCCATCCTTTAAGACCTTTTGATTTTGCTAGAAGTAGAAAATAAGTGTTTAGGTGATTGTAATATGGCAAAACGCAAAAAAAAGACGGGCGGTGGTGATGATTCTGGATCGACAGGTGGAGGGGCTAACTCTTCAGGAAATGCGGGATTGGGCTTATCAGAACAATATAAAGCGACTCCGCATCAGTTAAGACAATTGCATCAATTGCAACGACAAAGTGCGTCAGCTGTTCGTGATATAAATAATGTATCCGTTGCTTTTATGACTAGCATGATGACGCTTAGTTTAGCCTTATTTTTATTTTCAAAATATAATCCTGTCATGGAAAGTGCCTCAGATTCATGGTTAGAGCATTTTCGAGAGAAAGGACAACAAGATACTCAAGAGTTTGCAGCAAAGGTAAGAGCTGCTGCCGATGCTTTTGACGACGAAATGCAAGCTCATCCAATGTTTAATAAGTTATTCGAAGGATATCGTGGAACTGTTGTCTGTGCTGAAGAGCAACAACGCGATCATTGTCTTATTCGTGCTCTGTCAGCAATGGATGAAATGCCGCAATTAGCAGACATGAAGCCTGTAGTCCGAGCTTTATTAGACGAGCTTAGTCAAAAACTTGTAGCTTTAATGCGTGAACTTTATTTTGTTGGTGATGCAGCTGAGTTAGCGCAGACATACCGAGAAACGCAATCGCTTGCAGAATTATACGCAATGGTGGTTATGCTTGGCGGGAGAACCATTCACGAGTTGCTAGAGAATATTAAAGATAGGTTACCACGAGTTGCTGAGAGAATCGCTCAAAGTTCTCATGGGATACAAATGGCATATATGGGCACTATTGTAAGCATGTTTTTGTTGTTACCTGTGAAGTATTTAGTACTACGCCCAGTAGCCAATAGATTGTTCCCGTCGGGCTTAGGTCAGCAGCGATTGCCGCATTATTCAGCTGAGGAAATTGCATTATTCAATCAACTGGAAGCTCAAGACGCTCTTACAACATTGAGGCAGCATCATGAGCGCTTACACCGTGTTGCACAGCGTTATCATCGAACATCACAAAGCTTTACTTTGTTGATATTCACTATAGCATTTGCATTATACTACTCAGAAGAAAAAGAGTTATTTCTATATAGCTTAAGTTTACTTATAGGTGGGTCAACCTACCTAGGTGAAATTATTTCGGGGGCGGTAAATTTATATTATTGGATGATGTTATCTCGACATTTACAAGCAAAAAATCAGCAGCTTGAATTGCTTTTACAAGGCTGTAATTTCGATGTTGAGTTACATGAGGGTGATACTCTTGAAACGAGTACTATTGTTATAGAAGTGAAAAGTCAAAGTGTGGCGTCCGGTATAAGAAAAAATCAGTTAACAAAAATAATTAAAGAAACCATGGAACGTTTTGGCGATATTGTTATTGATTTTAATGCCAAGCAAGGTGTTATTGTTATTGCTGCTGATGTGTTTCTTAAGAGAAATAAATTGGAAGCGGCTAGCCAATATTTACAAAACTATCTGGTTCGTTATAGTGAAGTTCAAAAACTGCAAAAGCAATTAGAAATACTTGTCACGAGTCTCACAGGGAAAGACAAGTTAGCATTAAGCATTGAATACGAACGTGATGAACAAGACTTGCCAACTATAACAGCTTATTTTATTGTGCCTGAAGATATGGAGCTTGCTGAGTTAGAAGCTGCATTTCCAGGACTGGAGGTTTTCAGAGAGTATATTGATGTTGATAGCACTGAAATGTTGCGGATTAGTTTATCTGGATATCAATCTGCAGAAAAAGAGGTGCGGGCGTGTAGAGATTGGTCTCAAGGGTTAAAGCGGGCCTATGACCAAACAAAGCAGCCTATTAAAGACCCAAAAGTGGTTGCTGATGTTGCTACGGAGGTTGGTAGACCTGAAGAACAAGTGAGTACTGCTGCTGATTCTGTTTCTGTTTTTATAGCGAGCGTTGCACCTAGTGTTGATACACCTGCAGTTGAAGTTCGAGCAAAGAAAGAAAAGCGTCGTCAACAGCGCCAAGAAGTTCAGCAACAAGCTCAGACACGTGTGCTACGTTGGCAATTAGATAATGGAGAAACTGTTGAGTTTCGTGAGAGTGAAGCTTCAGACGTTAAACGTATAAGAACAGGGAGTACTATCCCTGCACGACATTTCTGTTTATTTCGTGTTGCTGAAGCTGATTTTGGATCAGTTGAAGGCGCATATAAGGCACATAAGAAAAATGTTGAAGAAGAACCTGCTTTTGTAAAAGGTAAAGGTAAGGGCAAAGGTAAAAGTAAACAAGGCTTAGCATTAGCAAAAATAGGATTAATCCCTAATCTATCTGGCTCACGGGTACGAACCTCAGTTAAATCTAGAATCAAAGCAGAAGGTGGCGCTGGTGAAACACGCTGTTTAGGTTACAGTGTTCATGCTGATGCTACTGCTGGTTCAGATGACTCTAGAAATGTCTTACACGTTTTTTGTAGAGTTACTCGCAAAACGCACAGTTGAATAATTCAGATTTCGTTTAGTGTGTTTGCGATTAGCGCGTGCTCATGAAATCATTGATGCGCAGCTACAATAGCTTGTAAAAATAAATAGTTGCTAAATATGAATCCTAAAGTTTTAATTGAAAGTGATGAGTTTAAGGTTGAGCCTACCTATCGAACTGTTGGGTTCTTTTGCTAAGTCTAAGTATTCTTCAGCTTGAAACATTTCCGCGTATCGCGCGCGTAGATAAAAAAGAATCATCGTTAGGTTAAAAATAAACCTTTTTTGATCGCTAATTCGTGTAAATATTCATAGTCAGCATGCTTTTCCAACCTTGATTATCGTAATGGCTTCTTGATAAAAACCATGTTATTCAAATGATTACCCCGGCCAGGATAGACCAAAAAGAGAAAGTAGTACCCAAATTAACTTTACATATTGCATTAAAACTTTTCCTGGGAGAAAATAACCCACTGAATGGGTACCTATGCCTTAGGCATATGTATTGAGGAATGTATCCTCCTTTATTAATAATTGACTGAGTCAGATGTAATCATGGCCGCTAGCGAAAGACCTACAGTTAGGACATCAGAGAATGGTTTTATCATCATTCATGATCCTTATGCTCAAAAAGGGGTAGCTGAAACTCGTCCTCAGTCAGCAGAAGATAAAACATTTACATCTCATGGCCATACACTAGGTCATCAGAAAGATATTATTGTTGATACTGGCAAAGTTAAGCAGGCTATAACATCATTAGAAACTTTGATAGCAGCGGTAGATGCACATTCCGGAGAGGCTGCTAGTTCATCACCAAGAGGTGGAAGCGCGGAAACAGAAATAGATTATGTTAAATTAGCTAACGACGCTGTAGCTGTGTTAATGGAAACCTTTAGTACTTTAACACTGGCAGTAGACAAACGTTTGCTTGAAGCTGCTCGTCTACTTAGTTCTAAGACAGGAGTGAAGGCAAAGGCAACAGTTCAGAAGGACATTGATGCATTAGAAGCGAGAAAGTCGACGACTGCAGCTTTACAGTTGCAACTAATAGGTAATATCGAGCACTGGCAAGTAAAATTTGAAGCATTGCAACAAAAACTTAGCGAATACCAAAGTAAAAAACATCAGGTTCCTAATGAGAGAGCACAAGAGCTTTACGTAGCGGAATTAACAGCTGCGAAGCTTCGGATCAAGCTTGCATATGAAGATGTTTTAACATTTTTAAAACAGGAAAACCAAAGACAAGCACTTGAAAATCTTATCAAAGGACTTAGAAACTTTTCTAAAAAACGCTCGGAGTGTAATAAAGATTACTCTAGAGCTATAAGACTGAGCACTGTAATGCTCGGTGCTGGTAGAGTTACTGATGATGAGGCTAAACTAGATGCACGTTTTCGTGGCAGAGCCTATGTCAAAGTTGCTACAGTAGCTGAATCATCTTCAACATCTTCGCAAGCAGATGTACTACACGTTGCATATAGTGCGAGGGCAAAAAGAACAACGCCTTTGAGTGAAAGAAAAAACAATATTTGTTTTGTAATGGCGCATTGTTTATTTGGGAACGCGTTATCTTGCCCGACTACATCCGGTCGCGAATTACCATTAATTGATCATAGCTTGGTTACTCATTTAGACCAGGAAGTTATGATTGAAGTTTGTCATGACTCAAAGTTTTCTCCTTATGAGAAAGCGATGTTTGCTCAGTTTGAGCAGCAATTAAAATTGGCAAAGTCGCTCAAAGGAAGCTCAGATTTTAAACTTGTGTATCATCTACCAACTATTGGTTATGAGCTGTCAGGCTTATTACTACATTTAAATGGTAAGTTTCCATCGGGTGGCACAATATCATGTTTTAGGCAGTACATAGAGGCCGTAGAGCAGCGTAGCAAAGCTCATCGCAGAGTTGTGGAAAGTTTATGTGATGTTCATGATATCGATAAAGCCAATGTCGTCATCGCATCGCCATTTGATAACTTATACGATGCTGACGGTGTAAGAGATATTTACGATTTTGCTGGAAGGCATACTGGTCTTAAAGGTTCTTCTACAGAGATAGAGGTAGTCGATGATATTTTATCACGCTTAATAGCAAATAATGTTAATCCAGTTCATAAAAGAGCTTGGGCTAAGGTTATGCCAGCAAATATAGGTGTAGCTAGACGTCAACTAGAAAATATGTCAGCAGAAAAGATACAAGCATGCTCAGATGCTAAGCTACAAAATCTTGCAGCAATTAAGTCAATGGAAGACTTAATCCACTTTGCCAACGCCATGATGTTTGCCATAGCAAAAGAAACTTATTCTAATGATGGTGCTCTTGATGTCGTTGCAATGCACTCATTTGATGAGTCGCCAATTTTTGAAGGTTATAATCGCAGTTTAAGTGGCCAATATGGCGATGTTGAAGCACTGCATGTTTTACCTGAAGTTATTTGTCAAAATGGTCAAGGTGATCGTTTATTTCATATTTCTTCAAAAACTGCGGACGAGCTTAGAGAAGAGATAACGACGGCAATTGTTGAGCGTTACCATCCATCTGCATATTTACAGGCTGTATTTAAAAAAGATAGCGTAGACGCAGTTCCAGAACGTTTGAAAGCACCTGCTCCAGTCGCTGATACACTTTTTACACAAAGAAGACCGTTATCGCCTCAGGGGCAGGGTGCTGCAGACCTTTTAGCTGCTTTAGATGAGGGGGGGCGACAACCTCCAAGAAAGCAGCCATTTGTGCCTGCTGATAAAAGACCAGCCTCAGCTCCACCACCACTATCCATGATGTTCCGGGATCCTGCTGCTCTAGTAGACGATCATCCTGCATATGTACCTGGAGCAGGAAGGAGTGAGCTCAGAGCCCTACCTAGTGTTCCTTATCGACCAGCAGCTGTAGCTGCGGGTCATCCTGGGTGAATATGTTAGTCTATGGATACTTATAAAAAAATTGCAGTTGATACCAATGAAAGCTCTTTAAATGATTTACATAAAAAGATTTTTGAACTGTTAAAAACACAACCCGAAGCCTCTAAAGAACTTATCGAACAACTCATTGATTACTATCAAAAGATTATTTTATGCATGCCAGGCAATGTTTACTGGATGGATAGAGATTGTTTAACCGTTGGTTGTAATCAAAGAGTGTTAGACATGTTTGGTATGGATAATATCTCTGAATTTGAGCATCTTTCATTCGAAGATATGGCGCGAATTGGCTCTTGGTCAGAATCTCAAGGTGAATCTTTTAAGCAAGATAGCATAGACGTTATTAATAACGGTATTCCTAAGCTGAATGTTGAAGAACCGCCGATCCCAAATGTAGATGGAAATTTACTGTATTTTCTTTCTAGTCGGATGCCTATTTTTAATAACTCTGGAGATGTAATGGGTATTGTCGGGATTTCCACAGACATTACTCAACAGA
The DNA here is from genome assembly GCA_021773175.1 of Gammaproteobacteria bacterium. Taxonomy (GTDB): domain Bacteria; phylum Pseudomonadota; class Gammaproteobacteria; order JAJFKO01; family JAJFKO01; genus JAJFKO01. The sequence continues at coordinate 56,201 of JAJFKO010000071.1, read as the reverse complement.
AGCTCACGGAACAAGCTTTAGCAAAAGCAAATAATATCAAGTCAGAGTTCTTAGCTAATTTGAGTCATGACATTAGAACACCGCTAACGAGTATTGTTGCTTTAACAGAAATACTAGCTCGTCGTATTGATAATCAAGAATTATATAGTCTTGCATTTGATGCGAAGGCATGTGCAGAAGAAGTATTAATATTAATTGATGAAATTCTTGAAATCACAGATATCGAATTTGGTCGATTACAAGATGACGGACAAGTATTTAACATAGCGGCATTATTTGAATCTATTCGTGTATTGCTGCTAACAGCAGCAGAGCAGAAAGGTCTTGTATTCAGTCTTGATATTGATCCTGGCATTCCTGACGCGCTTTTTGGGAAGAGAATATTATTACATAGAGTACTGCTCAACCTAGTGAGTAACGCTATAAAGTTTACTAATGATGGTTATGTTAGATTATCAGTAAAGCTACATAGACATGTTGATAATAAAGTTACTTTGCGTATCGTCGTTGAAGATTCGGGTATAGGTATTTCTGATGTAAATCATCAGAGGATATTTGAGCAGTTTGAGCGCCTAAGCCCTACTTATCACAGTCAGTATAAAGGTCGCGGCTTAGGCTTATATATCGTTAAGAAATTTATAGAGATTATGCAAGGTTCAATTACTGTTGATAGTCAAGTGAATCAAGGCTCAAAATTTACTGTTGAAGTACCTCTTTATATTTCAATGTCAACTCAAAGCAAGAATACAGTAATTACAGAGCAGAATGTTAATCAAGCAGAGATAGAAGAGCATAACTTGATTAGCTTAACTGATGATAAACTAAGGACGTCTGGCATTTCTGTTACGGATGATTTTTTAGATGCTAAGCAACAAAATACGCTGAAAGTATTATTAGTCGAAGATACAGAAGTTGCTTGTAAGGCGGCAAAGGTAATATTGAATTTATTCACGACTGATGTTGATATTGCTAAAAACGGTGAAATTGCTGTAGAAAAAGTAATGAAAAATCAATATGATATAATTCTTTTAGATATTGGTTTGCCAGATATCTCTGGACTTGAAGTAGCGAGAAGAATTCGTGAACATGAAAAAAATGAGAACATTGTCCCTGTCGTTATCATTGCGCTAACAGCACATTTGGGACCTTCAGCAATTCAGTCATGTATTCAGTCTGGTATCCAACAAACCATTAGAAAGCCTCTTTCTGTGGCACGAACTCATCTCTTATTTAGCAATTGGCTTTCAAACATTTATAATGAAAGTAATTTTGAAGTAAATGAAGTGAATGTAAAACTTCGTGATTCGTCAATATAGTTAGCTCTTTAGGAAACTTATCTCTAAACAAATAGAATAGCCCTATAATCGAGCAAAAATAAGCTTGTATTCTGTTGGGAATTTTTATACAATGCCGATCTTTATTGCGGGGTGGAGCAGCCTGGTAGCTCGTCGGGCTCATAACCCGAAGGTCGTAGGTTCAAATCCTGCCCCCGCTACCAATGAATGATGAGAGGCCCCTTAATGGGGTTTTTTATTAGGCTAAAGCTAGGAATTATAGCTAGCCTAGTACGATGAATAAAGATAAGAATGGGCCATGTGCCCATTTTTTAATTGTGAGAAATAATGGCGATAGGAACAGATACATTAAATAAGCTAATAGCCGCACCTGTTGCTGCTATGGGTTTAGAACTATGGGGTTGTGAATTTTTGCCATCAGGGCATAGCTCTATACTAAGAGTATATGTTGAAGGTGAAAATGGCGTTTCTATTGATGAATGTGCCAAAGTGAGCCGACAAATTAGTGCAGTTCTGGATGTTGAAGATGTTATTCCAGGCAAGTATCGCCTCGAAGTATCATCGCCAGGTATGGATCGTTTGTTATTTACTAAAGAACACTTTGTGAAAATGCAAGGTGCGACGATTAAAGTAAAGTTATCGTTACCGGTAGCTGAACAGAGAAATTTTACTGGGTTATTAAAAGCTGTTGTTAATGAGGATATTATTCTTGATGTTGATGGTGAAGATTTACAGTTAGCATTGGGTATGATACAAAAAGCAAGAGTAGTACTTGATGCATAGCAGCGGAATGGATTTTTGATTTTTTGGTTTTTGTATTAGATTGATGTTGCAAGACAAAGATGTAATATGAAGTGGCATGCTGATTTTTTTTATGAGGTAGCATGATGAGTAAGCAACTATTACTTGTAGTAAAAGCGGTTTCTGCAGAAAAAGATGTGGCAGAAGATGTTGTATTTAAAGCATTAGAACATGCTTTAGTTACCGCAACGAAAAAGCGTTGTGAAGATGACCTTGATGTACGTATCGCGATTGATCGTGATACCGGTGAATATTCAACATTTCGTCGTTGGACCGTAATGGAATTACCTGAAGCGGGTGAACTTGAATTTCCGGATCAAGAATTCAGTTTAGAGCAAGCTAAAGAAAAAAGTCCTGAGCTTGAAATTGGTGATGTCTATGAAGAACCTATGAAGTCTCTTGTATTTGGGCGCATCATGGCTCAGACAGCAAAACAAGTTATCTTCCAAGAAATCCGTAAAGCTGAGCGTGAACGTGTCGCTCAATCTTATGAAGATCGTATGGGGCAAATCATTTCGGGCGTTGTTAAAAAAACCACGCGTGACAGTATTATTTTAGATTTAGGTGAAAATGCCGAAGCTGTATTAAAACGCGAATATATGATTCCACGTGAAAACATGCGTACCGGTGATCGTATTCGTGTGTATTTATTCTCAGTGAAAAGTGCAAGTCGTGGCCCGCAATTATTAGTGAGCCGCACGCATAAAGAAATGCTCATGGAACTATTTAAAATCGAAGTACCAGAAATTGGTGAAGAGGTTATTCAAGTTAAAGCGGCAGCGAGAGATCCCGGCGCGCGCGCTAAAATTGCTGTAAAAACGAATGATGGACGAATCGATCCAATTGGCGCCTGTATTGGCATGCGTGGTGCTCGCGTACAAGCCGTTTCTAATGAATTAAATGGTGAGCGTGTCGACATTATTTTATGGGATGACAATCCCGCACAATTAGTTATTAGTGCTTTAGCACCAGCTGAAGTGGCATCGATTGTGGTTGATGAAGACTCTAATACAATGGATATTGCTGTTGCTGAAGAACAATTAGCACAAGCGATTGGTAAAGGTGGTCAGAATATTCGTTTAGCCTCAGAGTTATCTGGCTGGACGCTCAACATTATGACCGAAGCTGATTTTGCCGCTAAAGCTGAGACTGAATCACAAGATGTCTTACAAACATTACAAGAAACGTTAGAGATTGATGAGGACGTTGCGGCACTTTTAGTTGAGGAAGGCTTTGCGTCAGTCGAAGATATTGCTTATGTTTCTGAAGAAGAATTATTAGCGATTGAAGAATTTGATGAAGACATTGTTGAAGAATTACGTAATCGAGCTAATGATTATTTATTAACACAAGCATTGGTTGATGATGATGCGCAACAACCGGCAGATGATCTCTTAGCCTTAGAAGGTATGTTGCCTGAACTTGCTAAAATGCTTGCAAAAAATGAAATTGTTACTCAGGAAGATTTAGCTGAATGCGCGGTTGATGAACTTTTAGAGATAGAAGGCTTAGACATTGATGCAAAATTGGCAGCAGATCTAATTATGCTTGCTCGTGCACCTTGGTTTGAAACAAATAGCTAATTTCAATTGAAATTAGTGGAACCGGATAACGGTATTTTTAAGATAATTACTCCGAACTGGAGGATATGATGATATGGCTACAACAACAGCAGAAGAAAAAGTAATTGATTTTGCAAAGAAGAAGAAAATACCTGTAAAACGGTTATTAACCTTATTTGCAGAAGCTGGAATTGATGTTTCTAGTGCTGAAGATACACTTTCAGATGAACAAAAACATGCACTATTAGATTTTCTTAATCGTTCTCGTGCAGAGAGTGTAACGAAAGCTGCTGCTGAAGTTAAACCTAAGAAAAGTCTTTCTTTAAAACGCAAAAATGTGAGTCAATTGACAGTTGGTGGTACGGATGGCCGACGTAGTAGTACTAAGAAAGTGACAGTTGAAGTGCGTAAGCGCAAAGAATATAGCGCTCCTATTGAAGAAGAACCAGAAATTGAAGAACAAGAAGTTGTTGTTGCTGCAGAGGTTACTGAACAAGCCGCAGTTGTTGAGAATGAAGCTGTAGAACAAGCCGTTACTGAAACTAAATCTGAGACAGAAGCAAGTAACACAGAAGCAAAAGCGACAGCAACAACTCCTGCCGTTGCTCCAGATGATGCTGCGACAGCAGACAAGAAAGCTAAAAAGCTAACTGCAGCGCCGGTTGAGAAAAAAGAAGAACCGAAAAAAGAGAAAAAGAAAGATAAAGGCATTAAAAAGAAAAAAGAAATTAAAGTTCGTTATTCTGTAGCCGATGCGGATGAGTTTAATGCTAGAGCAGATACACATGCTCGCCGCAGAAAGAAAGCTAGAAAATCAGCAAATGTTGAAGCGGTTTTAACGAAACATACTTTTGCCAAACCCACTGCACCAATAATACGCGAAATTAGTCTCAGTGAAACAATTACTGTTGCTGAATTAGCTCAGCGTATGTCTGTTAAAGCGCCAAAAGTTATTAAAGTAATGATGGGCCTTGGTGCGATGGCCACAATTAACCAAGTTCTTGATCAAGATACTGCTGCAATTATTGTTGAAGAAATGGGACACAAACCAGTTCTCTTAAAAGATAATGCAATTGAAGATCAGTTAAGTGCTACGTTTAATAGCGATATTACGCCTGTTACACGCGCACCTGTGGTGACCATCATGGGGCATGTCGATCATGGTAAAACATCACTACTTGATTATATTCGTCGTACGAAAGTTGCAGCAGGAGAAGCTGGCGGTATTACTCAGCACATCGGTGCTTATCATGTTGATACCGACCGAGGTATGATTACCTTTCTTGATACACCAGGTCATGAAGCATTTACTGCTATGCGTGCACGTGGTGCTGAATGTACCGATATCGTAATCTTAGTTGTTGCGGCTGATGATGGCGTGATGCCTCAAACGATTGAAGCGATTCAACATGCTAAGGCTGCTGGAGTGCCTCTCGTAATTGCCGTTAATAAGATTGATAAACCAGCTGCGGATCCTGATCGTGTTAAGAATGAATTAACTAAATATGAAGTCGTTCCAGAAGAATGGGGTGGTGATACGATGTTTTGTCATATCTCTGCAAAATTTGGTGATGGTGTTGATGCCTTACTTGAATCCATTCTTACATTATCTGAAGTATTAGAATTAAAAGCTGTTGCTGAAGGTCCTGGTAAAGGATTGGTTGTTGAATCACGTTTAGATAAAGGTCGTGGTCCTGTCGCAACTGTTTTAGTTCAGCAAGGACAATTAAGGAAAGGCGATATATTACTCGCAGGTTTTCAAATTGGACGTGTCCGAGCTATGCTTGATGAAGTCGGTAACCTTGTTGAATCTGCTGGTCCATCGATACCAGTTGAAATTCTTGGTTTATCAGGTACGCCATCGGCTGGTGATGATGTTGTTGTGGTTGCTGATGAAAAGAGTGCTCGTGAGATTGCATTATTTCGTCAGGGCAAATATCGCGATATTAAGCTTGCAAAACAAAAAGCAACATCGATTGATTCTCTGTTCGCGAAAATGGGCGAATCAGAAATTAAAACATTAAATATTTTATTAAAGGCTGATGTGCAAGGCTCTTCTGAAGCCTTAGCCGAATCATTGCAAAAACTTTCTAATGAGGAAGTGCAGATAAAAATTATTGCTAGTGGTGTTGGTGGTATTAATGAATCTGACGCTAACTTAGCATTAGCATCAAACGCAATGATCCTTGGTTTTAATGTTCGTGCTGATAATAAAGCGCGACAAGTCATTTCTGATGAGAGCATGATACTGCATTATCATAGCGTTATTTATGATGCGATTGATGTTGTTAAAAAAGCTGTTGAAGGTTTATTTGAGCCGGAAATCCAAGAAAAAATTATTGGTTTGGCGCAGGTACGTGATGTGTTTCGTTCTTCAAAATTGGGTGCGATTGCAGGTTGTATGGTTATTGAAGGCAATATTAAGCGTAATAAACCTATTCGTATTTTACGTGAGAATGTCGTCATTTATGAAGGTGAATTAGAGTCACTGCGTCGCTTTAAAGACGATGTAAATGAAGTTCGTAATGGTATGGAATGTGGTATTGGTGTTAAAAATTATAATGACGTTAAAGTTGGCGATCAAATTGAAGTGTTTGAGAGAGTCGAAGTTAAGCGTGAATTTAAATAGAACAGGACTTTTTAGTAGGTTTTTCTGATGCCAAAAGATTTTAAACGAACCGACCGCGTCGCCGCAACGTTACAGCGTGAGTTAGCTCAAGTTATTCGCCAAGAATTAAAAGATCCGCGTATCCTAATGTTCAGTATTACCACGGTTGAAGTTAGCCGCGATCTATCTTATGCCAAAATCTATGTGACTTTTTTAGAAAAAGACGTTGAAAAAATTAAGATTTCTTTGCAACTTATCAATAAAGCGGTAGGTTTCATACGCAGTGAATTAGGTAAGCGCGTAAAATTACGAATTGTCCCTAATTTGAAATTTGTTGAAGATGTTGTGATTCAGCATGGCGAACGTTTATCTTCATTGATTGAGAATTTACAAGTTCCGCCTGATGAAGAGAGGAACTAATGGTAACAACAGCAAAGCAGAATCGACGCAGTGTCAATGGTATTTTAGTGCTAGATAAAGAACATGGCATATCTTCAAACCGAGCATTGCAACAAGTAAAACATTTGTATGCAGCAAGAAAAGCCGGACATACAGGCAGTCTTGATCCTATTGCGACAGGCATGCTTGTAATTTGTTTTGGTCATGCTACGAAATTTTCACAGTTTTTACTCGAAGCGGATAAATCGTATCGAGTAACTGCAAAACTTGGGGTGACGACAACGACAGCGGACACCGAAGGTGAGGTCATTAGTGAAAAGCCAGTAGTGACGCTGAATGAAGAAATTTTAGAAAAAATATTGCAGCAATTTCGGGGGAGTATTAGTCAAATACCGCCGATGTATTCAGCATTAAAACATCAAGGCCAACCACTCTATAAACTTGCTCGACAAGGTATTGAAGTAGAACGCAAACCACGAACGGTAAATATTTACGCATTATCGCTGGAACGTTATAGTCAAGATGAATTACAACTGCATGTTCGCTGCAGTAAAGGTACCTATATAAGAACTTTAGTTGAAGATATTGGCGAGCAACTGGGATGTGGCGCGCATGTCACTGAATTGCGTCGTTTGGATGTCGGAGGATTTACTGAGCAAGCCATGTTAACGCGAGAGCAATTGGAGCTACTCTGTGAACAGCAGGATCTTGCTGGGATTGATCAGCAATTGTTGCCAATTTCCTCGATAAGCGCACATATGCCCAAAGTGGAAGTTGCGGCGAATAGTGCTTTTTTCCTCAAACAAGGACAATCTATAGCAATTGAAAATATGCCAAATTCAGGATTAGTTGGGATATATGGTGAAGATCAGCGGTTTCTCGGGGTTGGTGAAATGACAGCAGAGGGACGGGTGATCCCGAGGCGTATATTAGCTGAAAATGGTTAGTTTTAAGTGTGTACAAAACCATCGTTCTTATGTAAAATGCGCTGTTTATAGTAAAAACTGAACAATTATGACTCACGATGAATCTTTAACAAATAACAGGATTTATCGTAAGTCATAATATAATTGATAGGAGTTCTACATGTCGGCACTAGAAGCACATGTCAAAGCAGACGTAATGTCTAAATTTCAACGCAGCGAAGGTGATGTTGGTTCACCTGAAGTTCAAGTTGCTCTATTAACTGCTCGCATTAAATTATTAACCGAGCATTTAAAAGAAAACAAAAAAGATTTCCATTCGCGTCGTGGTTTAATGAATCTCGTTAGCCGTCGTCGTGGATTATTAAAATATTTAAAGCGCATCGATTTAACTCGTTATGCAGATGTGATTAAAGCTTTAGGCTTACGTCATTAATATCGCGCGGCGTTTTAAGAAAATCATATTTGCTGCTAAAAGCAAATAAAGATTTTTGGGGTCAATGACTAGATTTAGTCATTGGCCCTTTGTTTAATTGTAAAAGTAAAAAGGTGTAGTGTAGTGAGTAAAATTATAAAACGTTTTCAATATGGGGAACATGAAGTTGTTCTTGAAACAGGTGAAATTGCGCGTCAAGCAAGCGCCGCTGTTTTAGTTAGTATGGGTGATACCATTGTTTTAGCAACCGTTGTTGCTGCAAAAGAGGCAGCAGCTGGTCGTGACTTTTTTCCATTAACCGTAAATTATATGGAAAAAACCTATGCTGCAGGTCGAATTCCTGGTGGTTACTTCAAACGTGAAGGACGTCCAACAGAGCGCGAAACCTTAACTTGTCGCTTAATCGATAGACCATTGCGACCATTATTTCCGAAAGGCTTCCGTAATGATGTTCAAGTTGTTTTAACTGTTATGTCATTAGATCCAGAAATCAGTCCAGATATTCCGGCAATGATTGGTGCTTCTGCTGCAGTTTCTTTATCAGGTGTTCCTTTCGCTGGCCCAATTGGTGCAGCACGAGTTGGTCATATCAATGGTTGCTTTGCTATAAATCCTAATGCTAAAGATATGGAAAATTCAGCATTAAACTTAGTGGTTGCCGGTACTGAAGACGCGGTATTGATGGTTGAGTCTGAAGCTAAAGAATTACCGCAAGATATTATGTTAGAAGCGGTATTCTACGGCCATCAACAAATGCAAGTTGTTATTAATGCAATTAAAGAGCTTGTTGCTGAAGCAGGTCAACCTGCTTGGGATTGGCAAGCACCTGCTGTAAATACTGTATTAGAAGATCAAGTTAAGCAAATGGTTGCTGAGCAAGTCGGTGCAGCATACCTCATCCAAGAAAAAACAGAACGTTCTGCGCGTATCGGTGAAGTGCGTAAACAGCTTGTTGAACAGCTTTGCACAGATGCAGAAAATGCTCCTGAAGAACGTGAAGTATTAAATTTATTTGCTAGTTTAGAAAAATCGATTGTACGTAGCCGAATTCTTGCTGGCGAACCTCGTATTGATGGTCGCGATACTAAAACAGTACGTCCAATTTTTGTAGAAACAGGCAAGTTAACACGTACACATGGTTCAGCCGTGTTTACTCGTGGTGAAACACAAGCAATTGTTGTTGCTACATTGGGCACCTCGCGTGATTCACAAATCATTGATGCACTTGAAGGTGAATATAAAGATACCTTTATGTTGCATTATAATTTCCCTCCATACAGTGTTGGTGAATGTGGCATGATGAGTGGTCCAAAACGTCGTGAAATTGGTCATGGTAAATTAGCTAAACGTGCTTTAGCTGCCGTCATTCCTACTCAAGAAGAGTTTCCTTATGTATTACGTGTTGTTTCTGAGATTACTGAATCAAACGGTTCAAGCTCAATGGCAACAGTTTGTGGTGCGAGCTTAGCAATGATGGATGCGGGTGTGCCAATTAAAGCGCCGGTAGCAGGTATTGCGATGGGCTTAATTAAAGAAGGCGACCAATTCCAAGTGTTAACCGATATTCTTGGTGATGAAGATCACCTTGGTGATATGGACTTTAAAGTTGCTGGTACTGAAAATGGTGTTACTGCATTGCAAATGGATATCAAGATTACTGGGATAACCAAAGAGATTATGCAAGTTGCATTACAACAAGCTAAAGACGGTCGTACACATATCCTAGGCATCATGAATCAATTGATTGCAAAACCACGTCAAGAAGTTTCAGACTTTGCACCACGTATTATTACTATGCGTGTACCAACTGACAAAATTCGAGAAGTTATTGGTAAAGGTGGTGCTACCATCAAAGGTTTAACAGAAGAATTTGGTGCGAGTATTGATATTGACGATGATGGAACCATTAAAATCTATGCGGTTGATCAAGGTGCTGCAGCAAGTGTAGAGCAACGTATTAAAGATATTACGATGGACTTGGAAATTGGCACTATCTATCAAGGTAAGATTGAGAAGATTGTTGATTTCGGCGCTTTCGTTAGTGTTGGTAACGGCAAGCAAGGTTTAGTACATATTTCTGAAATTAGCGAAGATCGTGTTGAGAATGTTAACGATGTCTTGAAAGAAGGCCAAGAAATCGAAGTTAGAGTGATTAACATTGATCGACAAGGTCGCGTTAAAATGAGTATTAAAGCAGTATTTGAACCTAGTCATTCTGACTAATACTTTATTACTTTAGACTTTTAATTAAAGCCATCTGTATTTGCATACTTCAATTGAGTAGCAGATACAGGTGGTTTTTTCATTTAGGAATATGACCTTATGCAACAACAGCAAACAATACTGAATAATACTATTGAATATGTTAAACAAACATTATCTGCCGATAGCTCTGGGCATGATTGGTGGCATATTTATAGAGTTTGGCAACTAACAAAATACCTCGCTAAGCAAGAGCAAGCGGATATTTATATTTGTGAATTAGCGGCATTATTACATGATATTGCTGATTGGAAATTTCATGATGGTGATTTAGAAGCAGGACCGCGTGCTGCTGAAGCATGGCTAAGCAAACAGAATACAGACAAAGACGTTATTAATGCTGTCTGCCAAATTATTCGTGAAGTTTCTTTTAAAGGCGCGAATGTAAAAACCATTCCGACGTCGCTGAATGCAAAAGTAGTACAAGATGCGGATCGCCTTGATGCCATTGGTGCGATAGGTATAGCTCGAACCTTTGCTTATGGTGGTCATGCTGGGCATGCTATGTACGATCCAAACTTAGTACCACAGTTACATGATTCATTTGATAAATATAAAAATAGTAAATCATCAACGATTAATCATTTCCATGAAAAGCTATTACTACTAAAAGATAGAATGAATACACAAACAGCGAAGAGTATGGCCGCAGAACGACATCAAGTAATGGAAAATTTCTTAGAACAATTTATGGGGGAATGGGAGTTTTCTGTAGAGTGATGAAATATAGTTTTACTGTATGGATTCATTAATAATGTACGTTATTCGTAATAACCTCTCTGCTATTACAACCTGTAAATTCCGCATGTAAACTATGGGATTTACAGGTAAAAATCAAGTGAACGATAGATTTTCAGGTCTTTTTATGCAGATGAATTACTTAGTGGAATTGTAACACTTGGCGATTTATTTAAAGATGCCAAATAATGCCAATGATATTCTGCGGAATATTTTTTGCTGATAACGATATATAGCTTTGCTACTCGAGAATGAGATATTTAAAGTATTGTGCTCAAGTAGCAAACTTAAGATGATAATCGTTGATTTAAGCTTTGCTTGAACCAATTTTTGTTAATCTGTTAATGCTTGCAGCGGTATTCTCTCCAAGATTTTCTTTAGCTCCCTCATGATTAGCTTTAAATCTTTTATTTGAGCGTATACCACTTAAAAAGCCGCAAGAAGATAGTGCACCAGCACCAGCAACACCACTTAAAGGTGCGCCAATAAGGACGCCAGCACCGACACCGATACCCGCGCCAATTCCAGCACCAGCAGCCGTACCTGCAACAACGCCGGGAATAACACCGAAGCCACCAAGATAAAAGGTTGCAGCAGCACCAGCAAGTCCACCAATAACAGCACCAGCAACAGCACCAACGGCTAAGCCAGCCAGAGTACCGATTACACCACCAATAGCAAAGCGTAACTTCTTACTCATTGGTTTTTTACCATAGAGTTCACGATCTAGCGCTTTTGCTGATTGTTTTACATGATTAAAGTAAGCTTGGTTATTTAATGCTGGTGTTGTTTCAGTAGCACCAGATTGCGCTTGCATTCCAATCAGCTCATCAATCTCAGTAGTGAAGTGCTGCGCAACAGTCTGGAGAGTCTCATGATTATTCGCAGTGAACTCGGAAGTTAATGTGCTTGCTAGCATGCTAAATTCATTCTTCACTTCATTAGGAACGAGATAATCTCTTCGCAGCTGATTTACCTTTGTTGAAAATTCACGTAATGTTGCTAAGCTTTGCAATTCTTCAGCATCATTTTCTAGTTTGTTTTTACTTGTAAGGTTATCAATTGCATTGGTTAATTCTGCAAAGTTTTCGGCTGCAATCGTTACATAAAACGTACCATTATAACCATGAAATTTGAAACGCTCATTATTAAACTCTCGTAGTTGAGTACGGAACTGTCGATTGAGGATAACACTAACACCTTTGTTATTATCTTGTGTTACTGATGGCCGAACAAGAATAGTCTCATCTTGAAATTTAGTTTGTAGATACTTTTCATATTCAAATATTGTATAATCTTGTCCTGGAAGTTTGTTTATCGAGAAAGAGTCATCTACAGTCATCTGTGGGCGGAAAGTAGTAAACTCTTCCAGCTGAACTACACTCGATATTTGATGAGTAAAAGATATTCCTGCAGTGTCATGTGCTGTACCATCTTCAGGTGAAATATATTTAATTGTTGCTTGCTTGCAAGCACGACTGCCTGCCGAAGAATAAAACGCACCATCAATTGCATAAGCTCCTTGTAACAAAGGGTCTGATTCAGCTAAAGGATGATCATAACGAAAAGCTGTTGGGGCTGCACTGGTCGTAATATTTTCTCTTCCTGCTGAGAGTGGTGCTACGGTACAGTTAAAATCACCGATGACAACCCTACAAGTATCATCATCTTCTGCTTCCAGAAATTCTCGAACAGCATTTTCATGCTTAACGGGGTTAACGCTGAATTCTGCGTGAACACTACCTAATTTTATTTTTTTACCGGAAATGGTATAGCGAAATGTTGCAGTACAACCTTGTAATATTGTATCTATACTGTGATTATCTTGTTCGACTAATGCAACCTGTAAAGAATTGTAAATAATAACACAGCCTTTATCATCAAGCACCGTGCTACCATCAGCGTGTCTAGCAACCAAATAATTGCGAGGCAATTGTTTCATAATCTTATTTAGCAGATCAGGAGTATCCTCACCCTCTGCATTACCTCTAATTTCTGATAATGCGATAAATGTTGGCGATTGAGCTGCAGTAAAAGTGGCAATTGCTGCTGCGATTCTGTCAAATCTGGCTTGGCTTTGAGTTTCTGTTTCACCATACCTAGTTTGTGGAAATGTTGAAAAGCCATTAAAGCTATCACCTTCCATTACATTCCAAGAAAAGATACTTACTTTTTCAGAGCCCTCAGCACTAGTGATAGGAACCTGAGTTACAATGGGTATATGATCAGAATAAAGCAAATAATGATTGTCTTTCGCCTCACTGGGGGTAGGTAAATCTGGCTGAACTCTTGTAAGCATGGTTTGCTCTCCTCTTAAGCAATATCAACATGGAAGAGAATTATACAGACATTTAAGTTTTTTGACAATTTTTTAGTCTAAACTTAGGATGCTCATAGCGTATCTTATTGAAAAAACTGCGTTAAATTCTTAAGCCGTTGCTGATCAATCATCTTCGGGCGCAGCGCAAAACGGTCTAGTGTTGCAAACCAAGCTTTACGATTTAACTCATTGTTTAATGCAGGATGATTTTTTGCGAATACTTGCCACGTTTGTTTTGGGTGGTTTACTAGATACTGCACTCCTAAGGCAACAGCCTTCATAAAACGTTTTATCTTACTACTATGCGCTTCTTTTTTATTAGCAATAAAAATTAATTCAGAATAAGGCGGTACACCATTTTCTTCTGGATAAAAACCGCGTCCAGGATTGCCTGTTAACTGCATTTGAATTAGTTCAAAATTACGGAACATACCAGTTGCGGCATCGATACGATGTGTTAGTAATGCTTGTGTTAAACCGTAATGCACATTAATCATTTGCACATCTTTTATGGAAACCCCATGCCGTTTTAACATGCGTGTTAATATTGCTTGATCAATACCGGCGGTACTATAACCAATACGTTTCCCTTTTAAATCTGCTATGGACTTAATATTACTATTCTTTAATACCACCAGTGTATCTAATGGGGTTGCGATCAACGTACCTACTTGTACGAGAGGTAAATGCTGTTTTTTCTGTAAGATAAATTGAGGTTGATAGGTAATAGCAATATCAGCTTTACCATCAGCAACGAGTTTTGGTGGATCATTGGGATCCGCCGGGGGAATAATTTCTACTTGCAAGCCTTCTTGCTTGAAATAATGCTGTTGTTGAGCTACAAAAATTGGCGCGTGGTCAGGATTAGCAAACCAGTCTAATATTAATGTTAAATGTTGTAACGGCGCTGTCTTTGCAAAAGCAGCAGTAACATAGAAAGTTATAATTAAAATTAAGCTTAACTTTTTTAATAATGATTTCATATAGCAGTTCCTATTTTCTTACTAAACTATGGTTGCCAGCGTATCGCAAGCTGTAATAACTTATCAACAATAAAATACAGTAATAATGAAAAAATAACTAATGTAATTAAACAAGCAAACATCAAGGCAATTTGCATACGAGCATTGGCATTTAACATTAAAAAGCCAAGGCCTTTACTGGCGCCTACCCATTCGCCAATGATCGCACCGATAGGAGCAAAAGCTGTTGCTACGCGAATACCAGATGCTAAGGCAGGCAGTGCAGCAGGAATTCGAATTGACCAAAGCGTTCGCCAGCGGGAGATATGCATAGTGTTAGCTAAATCAAGATAACCTGTTGGAGTACGACTGAGTCCATCATAGAAAGCACTGGTAACGGGAAAAAATAACATGATCACGGTGGTTGCAATCTTTGATGCCATGCCATAACCAAACCAAATAACTAATAAAGGTGCTATAGCAAAGGTTGGAATTGCTTGGCTGATTAATAGAATGGGTAATAACCACCATCTTAACGGACGAAACAAAACCATGATTAATGCCGCGGTAATTCCCATTAAACAACCAATCAATAAACCCATTAAGGTTTCAATGATTGTAGGGATGGATTGCGTACCAATTAATAAAGCTTCATGTTGAAAACTTTTCAGGACCAACCAAGGTCCTGGCAAAATATAGGGAGGAAATTTAAAAATCCAGACGACAATTTGCCACAGTAAAATTAAGCTTAGAAAAACAATCACTGCTTGAATGATTTTTTTTAGCATAATTGTGCCTGCTCGAGTTGCAATAGTAATTCACCCTGTAACGTCAGAATGGCACTGTCTGTTAAATTGCGAGCAGGCTCACCTTGTGGAGTGATAGGTTGTCCTAATGTTGCCGGTTGGCCTGACATAACATAAACATAATGGCCTAAGCGCAATGCTTCTAAAGGATCATGCGTAATTAACAAAACGGTTTTATTTTGTAGTAGCTCTGCTGCTAATTCTTGTAAATGTAATTTAGTAATGGCATCGAGAGCAGAAAAAGGTTCATCCATTAAAACGATGGGTTTATTTTCTAATAATGTTCTTGCGAGTGCGGCACGTTGACGCATACCACCAGATAATTCTTCAGGTTTCTTCTCGAGGCTATCTTGTAAGCCCACAGCGCCTAACAACTCGATTGCTCGCAAACGATGATGTTTATCTTTACGTAATTCGCCGCGTAATCGATAACCGATTAATACATTATCGAGCACGCTGAGCCACGGCATTAATAAATCGGTTTGTGCCATATAAGCAATACGATTGTTTATTGGTAAATGATCGCTAGCATGAATTTGCATATCTGCATTTTGTTGGCAGCCGGTTGTCAAACCTGCAATGAAACGTAGTAAGGTACTTTTGCCAACACCACTTGGCCCGAGCAAACAAGAACATTTACTCGCTTCTAAAGTGAAACTAAGATTATTAAACAAGGTGTTTTCACCATACCGCAAGGTTAAGTTGCGAATATGAAGACTGGGAGCGTTTTGATGATTATGATTATTCATCATGATTGAAATAAAATCCGTTTCTATAATTAAATAAATTGAATGGTATCTTCAGAGGGTTATGCAAAGCAAGCGTTAATCAAGGAAAAAATCATAACCAATTATTTAATGCAATACCAATACCGCCAGAAGTTGTATAGTGATTATATTCAATGAGACTTTGTCCATAGCCACTAAAACCTTGTGCATATATAGAAATATGTTTCCATACATGAATACTCCAGGTTAGTTCAACAGTCCCACGTTTAAAACCACTTTGTAAATTATTGCGTGACATTAAGCTTATGACATTACGTCCAAACTTGAAGGCAACTAAAATTCTACTATTACCTAGAAATCGCGTAATATCAGGATTATGTAAATTACTGGAATCATTTTTAAAAATAAGAAACCATGGTTTAATACTTACCATCCAGTTTGAACCAGAAAAATGTAAATCAAGATAAACTCGATTCCAACTACGTTCGAGATTACCGCCACGACCATTTGACTGATGTACTGCGCCAAGACTTAGCCACCAATTATTACGAATTTGATGTCTAACAAATATTTCTGGCTCGTAGTCTGTTTCTCTAAAAAATTGTGACTTAGCATAGACTTGCCAATACATAAGTTGTGTGTAAGCAACATTTAAAGAAGTATTTTTAAGATTAAAAATACTTTTCCATAAAGTGATAAGTAAACTCAATTGTGCTTTAAGCTCAGCATTTTGAATTCTTTGTTGATTGGGTGTGCTGTTCCCATAAACTTCTTGTGCAGGATTACCTGTATAGTAAAAAGGTAGAATATAGTTAGGTTTATAAAAACTTATTCCTAATTGTTGTGATGAGGCTTTTTCTTGTTTTTTAATTTGTTTTGCTAATGCAGAAGGTTTATTGCCCGTGATCTTCCCCATGATATTATCAACTTCATTACCCGGTGTTTGTGCGAATGAGTTGTTAGTATAGAAGAATATACAGCTAAAAATTAATAGGCATAAAAGAGTGGTGTTATTCTTCAGTATCATAAATATTGATAGTGCGAGGTACAAACCATATGGTAAATACTTTTATCTAACGTGCCGCGTAAGCGAATTTGTAAATTCTTATCCGTTACAATGCCGCGAGCGATTCGACAAAAGCGTTTGATGGTACCAAAATTTGTTTGTAAACGGGCTTCTAAAATTTTGTACTGATGGGCATGGAAATTGAACATTGCAAAAGGGCGTGCACAGGAAATATGGAACATGTAAGGTTGGATTGTATTGTTGTCGAGATTTTTAACAATAAGTAAAATAGTAGGCTTACCTTTTACTGCCGTTAATTGACTACTATACAAACTTGCTGGCGCATATTTATTACAATAAGCGAAGCTTGTGAGAGGTATTAACATGGTGAGGCAGAAACAGAGCAGTAAGCGAGCTGATATTTTCATTGTTATTTGTCTCATTTCCATAAATTTCAGTAAGTTAGCATATTAGCTTTTTACCAGGAATCGCTGGCGTAACCAGTGAATTTTTAGTAAAGTAAACAAATTTTGATTTTCTTGCAACAAATATTTACACAAAATCGGGCAGTTTACTATTCTCATGATAAATGAGAAGTACTTGTCCAAAACATAATGTACATGAGTGGATGAATCTATGAGTTTTTTAAAGAATATCTTTGGCAGCCGTAATGATCGCATTTTGCGCAGCATGAATAAAGTCGTCGTAAAAATCAATAATCTAGAAGAGAGTATGAAAAAACTGTCTGATGAAGCATTAGCAGCAAAGACAGTTGAATTTCGTGATCGACTAGCAAAAGGTGTAAAGCTCAATAGCCTGCTTCCAGAGGCATTTGCCGTTGTTCGAGAAACCAGTTGTCGTGTAATGAACATGCGCCATTTCGATGTGCAGTTGATTGGTGGCATGGTGTTGCATGATGGCAATATTGCTGAAATGCGTACAGGTGAAGGTAAAACACTATGTTCGACCTTAGCGATTTATTTAAATGCTTTGCCTGGTAAAGGTGTGCATGTTGTTACAGTGAATGATTATCTTGCGCAACGTGATGCTGATTGGATGCGCCCAATTTATGAATTTTTAGGCTTGACCGTTGGAGTTAACAAAGCCTATGAAGAAGAACCAGAGAAAAAGAAAGAAGCATATGCCGCGGATATTACTTATGGTACCAATAATGAATTTGGATTCGATTATCTACGCGACAACATGGCATTTAGTCTAGAAGATAAAGTACAGCGTGAATTAGTTTTTGCTGTTATCGATGAGGTTGATTCGATTTTAATTGATGAAGCGCGAACCCCTTTAATTATTTCTGGTCCTGCAGATGACAGTTCAGAATTGTATATTAAGATGAACCAGATTGTGCCGCGTTTAACGAAACAAGAGGAAGAAGAAGGTCCGGGTGATTACTCTTTAGATGAAAAACAAAAGCAAGCACACTTAACGGAAGATGGGCATCAGAAAGTAGAAGATGCATTGTTAGAATTCGGTGTCTTGAAAGAAGGCGAAAGCTTATATGATGCAGGTAACATTATTATGATGCATCATTTAAACGCGGCATTACGCGCTCACACTTTATATCACCGTGATGTAGATTATATTGTTCGTAACGATGAAGTCATTATTGTTGATGAGCATACTGGACGTTTAATGGCTGGACGACGTTGGTCTGATGGTTTGCATCAAGCCGTTGAAGCTAAAGAAGAGGTGTCTATTCAAGGTGAAAACCAAACAATGGCATCGATTACGTTCCAGAACTATTTTAGGCTTTATGAAAAACTATCGGGTATGACGGGGACTGCAGATACAGAAGCATATGAGTTCCATGAGATCTATCATCTAGAAGTCGTCGTGATCCCAACTAACAAACCAATGGTACGTCAAGATAATAAAGATAAAGTTTATGTAAATGGCACTGATAAATTCCAAGCGATTATTGATGACATTAGAGACTGCCAAAAGCGTAAACAACCGATTTTAGTCGGTACTATTGCTATTGAAACCTCTGAACAGTTATCAAATGTATTAAACAAAGAAAATATCGCTCACCAAGTATTGAATGCAAAATTTCATGAACAAGAAGCGAAGATTGTTGCGCAAGCTGGTAAACCTGGTGCCGTGACCATTGCAACAAACATGGCAGGGCGTGGTACGGATATTGTGCTTGGTGGTAATTTAGAAGTTGCAATTTCTGAGCTGGGTGAAGCGGATGCTGCGAATGAAGATAAGATTAAGGAATTACGTCAGCAATGGCAGCAAGCGCATCAAGAAATTTTAGCGGCAGGCGGGTTACGTATCATTGGTACTGAACGCCATGAATCACGACGTATTGATAATCAGTTGCGTGGTCGTGCTGGCCGGCAGGGAGATCCTGGCTCGTCACAATTTTATCTATCACTAGAAGATAGTTTGATGCGAATTTTTGCTTCAGAAAAAATCTCTGGCATTATGAAACGTGGTCTGTCAGAGGGTGAAGCATTAGAAAGTGGCATGGTTAGTAAAGTTATTGAAATGGCACAACGTAAAGTAGAAGGTCATAACTTCGATATTCGTAAACAATTATTAGAATATGATGATGTTGCTAATGATCAACGTACGGTAATTTATCAACAACGTAATGAACTATTAGAACAGGACAATGTATCTGAAACCATACGAGAATTATTGCACGATGTTATTAACAATCTTTATCGTACTTATATTCCTCAAGACAGTATGGAAGAACAGTGGGATGTTGTAGGTTTAGAAAAAGAATTACGTGATGATTTTGGGTTCGATATATCACTGCAAAACCTTCTTGAAAGTGATGAAGGTTTACATGAAGAAACATTAGAACATCATATCCGCGATATTGTTGAAAAAACCTTGCGAGATAAAGAAGAAAAATTTGGTGAAGATGTTATGCGTCATATTGAGAAATCAGCAATGCTGCAATGTCTTGATACCCGTTGGCGCGAACATTTAATTATTATGGATTACTTACGCCAAGGTATTCATTTGCGTGGTTATGCTCAGCAAAATCCAAAAGAAGAATATAAACGCGAAGGCTTCCATTTGTTTTCAAGAATGCTCAATGCGGTTAAGCAAGATATTATTGCTTTATTACTCACTGTGGAAATTGAGCAAGAAGCTGATGTGTTGGACTTTGATGAAGAACGTCGTCGTATGACTGGCCTTGCTGGTATGCAATATTCACATGCAGAATTAACCGCGTTGCAAGCTGCAGACGAAGAAGCAGAAGCGATGTTGGCAATGGGTGGTACGACTTCTGTAGTGCCTTTTAATCGCGATCAACCTAAGGTCGGTCGTAATGACCCTTGTCCATGTGGTTCTGGTAAAAAGTATAAACATTGTCATGGCCATGATTAATGACGAGTAATGCAATGAAAAAGAGTGTACATGTTGCGACAGGAATTGTTAAAAATCATAAAGATGAATTTTTAATTGCAAAACGTCGTGAGGGTACACATCTTGCTGGTCGCTGGGAATTTCCTGGTGGCAAAGTTGAAGATAATGAACCTGTACTAGAAGCGCTGCTGCGCGAAATGCATGAAGAACTTGGTATTCATATCAAATTAGCTATTCCCTTTTGTACGGTAAACCATTACTACGCAGATAAAGATAAGCATGTCATGTTAGATTTTCATATGGTGGCAGAGTATAGCGGAGAGCCTTTTGGTAAAGAAGGCCAAGAGGTTTGTTGGACACCACGTCAAGAATTACATACCTATGACTTTCCTGAAGCTAATCATGAAGTGCTAGCGTTGCTAGTCAAACAACAATCATCTTACTAAGACTCCTTCACTTTTAACTGCTCAAAGTCCTATTTTAAAAAATAGGAAAATATACCGATTATATTTCCTCCTCATTTATTACAAACTTCTCAATAGTTCAAATCATATGAGGAGTTATTAAATGAAAGAGCTAGATAAAGCGATTATCAATCATGATATAGAAAGAGTTAAATTTCTATTAAAAGAAAATGTCGATTGCAAAGCCGCGATATTATTTCATATTAAAGATGCATTAGTGCCACATTCATTCTCAGTAGAAGAATTAGAAAGGCGTGGTGCGATAATGGATGCTGGTAAGTTAGAAGCAACTATAGATGAGTATCTTGAAGCGAGTACGTTTAATTATCGTCATGAAGCTTATTTAAAAAGACTTTATTTAACTTTACAGCAAGCAATCAAAGTTTGGCGTATAGGCGAGCTCGCTAGTCAAGAGCTTGAAGCACAATGGGATGAAGTGGCAATTGATTTTTTGCAGCAACAGTGGCGAGCAGAAAGACTTCCTGAATCATTACAAGAATATGCAGAAGAAAAAAAACAAGAATATATTCAATCAAGACAACAACAATGGCAGGAACAAGCGTTGGAAGCAGCGGAAAGTGAAAAGCTTGATGCCACAGTTTTAGATAGTATAGAACATCATTATTGGTTAGTAACTGGTGATAATATTGATGACAAGGAGCATTTATATCAAAAAGTTTTAGCTCAAATTGAAGAGTACGCTTTACAGCAGGCTGTAGAATATTTCCGAACAGCTAGCGGTGACGATCCTTTTGTCGGCGCTATGCGTCAATTTATGCGAGATCGCATTGTTGAACAGATTCATGAAGATACAATTAATAATGAAACAATTAAAGATCTTCTTGAGGCAGAAAAAGATAGATTAACGCAAGGAAAAGTTGTAGCAAGACCCATGCCATATTATATAAAAGCGATTGATAGCTTGTTATCAGATCGATTAGAAGTTAACTGGCCTGAGTTAAATCGATATTTAGCAAAGCAATTAAAAGGATATGAATTTCCTAAGAAATTGAAAGCGATATTAGTTAAAAAAGCAATGAAACAATTACTTGATGTGTATAAAGATAATAGTGAAAGTTTAGATGATGATGTGCTTGCTGAATTATCGCATAATATGCAAATAGTCATAGCTTCTTATTATGATAGCTGTGTCATAAAACCAACGGCCTTTTATAAAGAATTAGTAGAGGAGGTTTTTTCAGCATTGTTATCTGATTGGCGGGCAGATGAACTCGATGCTGAAAAAGCAGATTATTTACAAACTAATCTGTTGGCTGACGTCCAAGCCACCTTGCAATTACTGAGACCTTATGTTTTACGTGCAGAAATGTATTCACAGGTACAAACTTTACAGGATCAAGTTATGTTGTTAACAAGAGAGTTACGCTCATTACAAGGTGTTTCTCAAGATGCAAGTGCTGCGACAGCTAATGATAGAGATGTTTCTGTTGAAGCTATGGCAAGAGGTGGAATGTTTGGAGTGAATGCTAATGCGGTCTTACAGGCAGAATCAGCTGGAGATGGTGAGCAACTTAAAGTAAGGCAAGGTGGCGAGCAGAGACCAAGAAAATAAATTGTAACTTTACAAAAAAGTTAGAACTCCATACAATGATTAGCAACCAATTGCAGAAAAGTTAATTCACATTAACTTTTCTGCCTTATCATAAGCAGCATAGATGGAGTTTGTTTATGTCGACAAAAATTGCTGTGACTCAACATACCTCTGCTATAAAAACAAATTTAATTAATAAAATTTGTAAGCCACTGTTTGATAATACGGTTATTACCTATTTCTGCTATCTCAGACGTTATCGCAATGGTAAATTCACATTTTTACCTTCTATGATTGATGTTGGAGATTACTTTTTTGGAGAGGGTGTTTACCCTGATACCTGGTTTGGAGGTGCAGACTTTGATGCGTTTAATTCGGGTTACCTGCTGTTAGACCTTGCAAAACAAGTATGTGCTGATAAAACAAAATGTATAGCGAAGCAAGTAGCCGAGAATTTTAATATTTTCACCGGCGTTGATATTATTGAAAAATATCAAGATTATTGCGACTTCTACTATTTTGCAAGTGCTTCCCCAGAGATTTATTCAATAGGATTAGATTATTTGCAGAAATTTGTATTCTATTTTAAGTCGGTTGCACCGAGTTTAATAATAGATGCACAAGCAGATAAATTAACGCTAATAGATTCAGATAAATTAATACTCTCATCAACACTTCCTATTATTCAACTTAGTACAGGACTAAGGCCAGATGATAATAATGATTTCAAAACTAAGCGTTATTATTTGTCAGGGCAATATGAAGGTATTTTCTTAACTAAGCGAGAAGTAGAAATTCTACAGCATCTTAATCAAGGCGATGTTGTTAAAAATCTTGCTGAGAAACTACACGTAAGTCCTAGGACGTTAGAACATCACGTTACAAATATCAAAGAGAAGCTCGATGTTTCACGCCTAACCCAAATACTTAATATTGTCAGAGACAATAAAATCATCATGTAAGTCAGATTCTTGACAAAATAAATAGGTAAATATACCTATTTTTAAAAGTGGTAATTTAATGCATCCTGTATTAACTTTCAGTTTCATAATGATTTAGCGAAGGTTGAGCTGAAAAATTTAGTATCCTCGAATATAAATTCGTGTAGATAAAATTTTTAGACGGAGAACAAGCATATGCTTAATGCTATTGAAAGAGTTAGTCATGATAGATATCTGGTAAGACTAGAAGATACTGAGCAGGGTGTAAAAGTTCAGCTGTGTGATATGCATTTTGATATAACCTATCCGTTCCATGGCATTGCTATTGACGGTGCGGAATTAACAGGTGATTCGCCAGAGGCGCTAAGGGAGTTACTATTTGCAACTATTGGTACGGCTGATAAATTTCAATTGCATGTGCATAGAGATCAACAGGGAAGAAGGGTGATACGTTATGGTGAATATGGCTTAAAAGGTGGTGGCTGGGGGCTAAGCAATATTGTGGGAACAGCTTTGGGGGCTGCTCAAATAGGGGTAGGTGTATTTATAACTGTTAGTACTGTAGGTTTAGGTGCTTCAGCTGGAGGAGCTTTAATTGGTTCGGGGGTTGAAACAGCTCGCTACTCTCTAACAACAGAAGACGAGAATTATGACGCAAGTGAGCTTGCAGCGCGAGCTGGTGTGGCCGCTGCTGCAGGTGCTCTTTCTGGCGGCGTGAGTAGCTTTGCCGGTGCAGCAGTGGGGGCTGGTGTTGGTGCGGCAGCTTCCTCAACTATGAATACTGTTAGAGAAACAGGTGAGCTACCATCAGCTGGACAACTTGCTAAAGATACAGTTGTGGGTGCTGCTGCAGGTATGGTAGGTGGCGCTGCGGGTAAAATAGCAGGTAATGCTGCAACAAAACTTGTAGGTGAAGCAGCAGATGATGTTGTTGTTGCTGTAACAAAAGGTGTCGCAGAAGGCGCGGGCGGTGGTGCAGCTGGTAGAGTAACAGCTAACGTATGTAATGGGAAAAAATGGAACGAAGGAGTTGTGGAGTCTGCAACAACAGGTGCTTTTATTGGTGGTAGTATTGCCGGTGCAAAAGCTATGCAAGAACGTGCTCAGGCTGCAGCACAAAAAGAACCTATAGAAGAAAAGAAAAGTTCTGGCGCTGATGATAAAGACGCTAAAGGCGATGAACATCCTGAGCAAAAGTCTCAAGCAGGTGACAAACCTTCAGATGAAGCACAAGAAACTAAAGGTGCTCAAAAGCCTGTTGAAAAACAAACTCAGTCTGAAGCAGAACAATCTAAAGCTGATACTTCTAAATCTGCAGACTCACAAGAAGCTCAAGCAAATAGTCCACAAAACCAAAAACTACAAGAATCTCAAGCTAAATTAGATACTTCGCAGAGACAGCTTGATAAAGCAACACAAAGAGCTGCGGCGGCAAAAATAGCTAAAGAAGAGTATGGTAAAAGCCACGACGGGGTATTTAAGCTCCAAAGGCATGTAGGAGGTGCTGGTGATAAATATTCGGATCTTAAACACGATTTAGCACGTGCAAATGCAGACGTAAAACGTCAAGAAACAAATCATGCTAGAGTAAATAGAGAGCATATTCGAGCACAACAAGCAGCGGCAACACCACCAGCACCAGCAGCGGCAACACCAGCAGCAGCAACAACGCCACCAGCAGCAACGCCACCAGCACCACCAGCGGCACCAAATTATTTAAATAGTATTATTAATCAATCTTCTATAGTAGAAGAAGGTACAGTATCTAACCCAGTACAAATACTAGCAGCCGAGTTACAACCTGATCCACATGAAGCTCTTGAAAGTCGTCGTGTTGAAGTAGCTGATGCAATGACAGAGAATGCTGCTGGACGCTATGGTGATCCTGAAACCTATCTATACACAAATGATGATATTACAAGATTACTACAACATTATGTTGATGGTTTAGGCACTGACGCTAATGTCCGATCACATTCAAATGTTGATTTCGATAATGATAGTAGAGAAGCGTTTCATTCGGCAGTAAGAGAATTTATTAATAGTGATAAAGAGGCAAGGGCAGATCATACTCTCATACCCATCCAAATAAGTCATAATCATAGAATGTTACTTTATGTGCATTATGAATATGAGGAAGAAGTTGCACAAATTTCGGAAGTTAAACTATTTGATCCGAAAACAGATACTGAAACGACAAATAATATTAGTGGGACCTTAACTGAAGCAAATATATTTGCTGATGATGATTTAACAATATTGCCTGAGTCAGCTTTGCAATCCGATACAGATGCTTATAACAGCGGACCTTGGATTGTAGAGGTTGCAAGAGCTTTAATGAGTAATGATGCTTTGCCAGATGCCGTTCATGATATCAGTGCTGCTAAAACAGAGCATGTCGGTATTCTTAGCCAACCTACTGAGCTAGAAAGAGTCGTCATCGATGTTCGAGCATTGCGAACAGTTGTACAAGAAAGAATGGTCGCCATTCGAGGTGATGGAGAGGCAGAAAATGTAGTGCCTGTCGATGGAGACGCTGATGAAGCAGAAGCAGTTCAAGCAGAAACGCAAGATATTATAGAGCGCGATCCGGTCGAAAGCTTTGTGAAATCTCAGTGGATACAAATTCTTGGTCTAGAAACAGCGACTGACGCTTTAGATATTAATACTTCATTTAATGCAATTGATGCAGCATATCAAGGTGCTGATGCACAAATAAGAGAAAAATGGCGCATACTAATCAATAATATTGAATCACGATATTTAATTAAGCTTGATGGCATAACGCAATTTTGTTGTATTCGTCAACTGGCTGCAGAGATAAAAAGTAAAGTAAAACAAAGTCGATCATTAAAACGCTTTTATATGTATGATGCGTCCGAATCAGACGAGAGCTCGTCAGGATTATTCTTTATTCATCCAGTTATGGGTGGTTTAAGTGAATTCATGAGAGTTTTTAGAAATACTGATACTGCCTTTTTGGCGGAGCAACGTTTAGCTGTTTATGGTTATTGTTCACCATTACTAGAGCCAGAATTACCTGATGATTATGATGAGTTATGCTCAATGGCGCGTCAAGCAGAATTAGCAATCGATGCTATGCGTTGTGTACAACCGCATGGACCTTATCGCCTAACGGGTTGGTCTTATGGTGGCGTATTAGCTATTGAAATTGCAAGACAGTTGCGAGCTAATGGTGAAGAAGTCGATTATGTTGGTTTAGTTGATCCACAACTGCCTGATAGATTCCGGTCATTATCAAAAGAAGAAATGCAGCAGCGATTGCTAATGCATATAAACTTTATTGGTAATTTCATATTAAATCGAGAAGGACTTCTTCCTACTATAACTCTTGTAACTGAAGGCGCTGTAGATTTTAATGATTACCAAAATCACGCTGAACTAATCAACTCAGTTTTTGTTATTGCCTATGCTCAACTCGAAACCCACCGAGAAAAGACTGGTTATGCAAAGCTAAAAGGCATTCTGCATGCATTAAAAGCGAATTATTTAGCAATCAATGCGTATCAGCCCGCAGAATTGCTTAGAGATAACCGTTTATTGTATACCAATGTATATGTTGCTGATGAAGGTACTGGTGTCTTGCCTTATATGGAATATGAAAGAGGTGATGCGAGTGCTTGTACAGCTGGAAGAGCGTTAGAGTCAACAATTCCTCATAGTAACCATTTTGATATTGTTGGTCAGCGTTTATGTGCTGCGAAAATGATGAGGCATATTAAAAATATTCCTGAAGTCAAACTAGCTGATACTATGTGGTTGTATCTGAAAGCGCATTATGAGCAACAAACTGGTGCGCCAGGTGTGTTTTTTTATGATGATAGAGTTCTGCCAATTTTAGACCTTGATGTGCCATTACAACAGCAGCAACAAACAGCAGATTTAGCACGTATTTTTGAGACGGGTTCAGATGCATTACATGTTCTTGTGAAAGCAAATTTGGGAATGGGGAAATCGGTACTATCACAACAATTAGTAAAGCGCTGGCTGAATAACGAACCCAATTTTTGGGCTCAAAAGCGTTGGGTTTTTTATTTACCTATACAAGTTTTACAGCACTATGATTTTCCTAGCGGAGAAGATTTTATTGTTAGTCTTCTCTACCAGCATTACTTCCGCGAGAGAGGTGTTAGTTATGAAGATGTCAAACAGTTTTGGCAATATATTCAAGGAGAGCCTGAACGCATATGTTTTATTCTGGATGGCGTTGATAGTGTTATCAATATGCGTGACCAGAAGTTAAATAGAGTTATTCAAGCTTTTATGACTAAGCCTATGGCGGTTATTGTAACATCAAGAGATTATTTACTGACAGAGTTACAAAGACTTAGTTTTGCTTTACAAAATGAGCATACTTACGAAATTGATCGACTTAACAGAGAGCAGCAGGAAGCTTTCATTGTTAAATATTTTGCAAATAATATTACGTTAAAAGAGAGCTTATTGCGATGGCTCAGTACAAATAGAGTTATTGCTGAATTATGTGAAGTTCCTGTTCATCTTAGTATGTTGTGTTCTTTGTGGAATCATCAACAGCAACAGGCTTTAGCTGAGGTTCCTGATATATCCATTCAAAGGATTATAGAGCATAGTGTCTATAATATGCTACGCCGTTATCTAGTCTATGCCGATCTTACCGCATTAATGCGTTTACAACATATTGCTGATGCTGAGCTTAATAGACAAACAGAGGAAGTTTCAAATTTTCTGGCATATGTCGCATTCCATGCAGTCACGCAACAAACAGATGTTCATGTTATTCAACCCAATGATATGAGTCGCTATCTGCAAGAATTTATTGGTGATGGTAGTTCAGAAGATTGTTTCCGAAATGTTCTTATCTCAGGTTTTATTGATCCTGTTACTTACTCGCAGCGTGAAATTGCTCGTGCGTTTAAGTTTAATAGCCAAATTATGCAGCTCTATTTTTCATGTCAATATGTTAGGCAGCTATTACAAGCAGAGCTTAGTCCAGACAAGTTAGAAGCAATAAGTGATTTTATAATAAAAGCATTAAATCTGTTTGAGCCCAATCTTTTATATACGTGGTTATTTCAAGGCGATGTAGAGAATCTGACAGCATTATTAGAAGCATTAAAACTAATTCAACATGATTACTCTATTGAGTTGGTTCGTTTTGTGACTCATGCATTAGAGGCTGCTCATACTAGGGATGATATTGGTGAGGAATTAAAAGCAGATGTATTAAAAAAAGTAGGAAAGTCACTATATTGTTTTACCAGTGAAACATGGACAAGACAATATGCTGTTAATGAGCAAAGAGATACTCCCAATTTAAGTTCGCCAGAGTTGGCAGCATATCAAGAAGCTATCGGAAAATTAAAGATAGAATGCTCTAATGTATTCGCTGCGCTTACCTTACCTGAATCTGAAGAAGAGTATGCAGCAGATTATGACGTCGGGGACAGCGTATTGCATTATGCGGTTAGAAAAAGAGATATACCTTTAATTAGAAGAATGTTACTGCTAAATGCAGATGTTGAACAAAGAAATGATGCTGGGGAGAGGCCTGTTGATATAGCTTATACAGAGGGATTTGTTGAAGGAGTTGATGAATTACATAATTTGCAATTAATAGCAGCTTTACAAAAGCTACATCAGTCATTACTCACACAGCCAAACCAAAGACTTGCTTTTGATATTTGGCAGCGTTTAATGAGTCGAGGATTACAACGTTTTGTTACTCAATATCGACGTGCTTCTAGACATCTATCAAGTAAATGGTCTGAGCGTGTTAAAGCAGCAGAGCTACACGCTGTTGAAGAAATGTGTGTTGCGTGGCGTTGTGATATTTCTGATTCTAATCAGCTAGAGATATTTTTTGCAGAGCTATTTCGATGCTGTCAATTAGTTATAGATGAAAGTGCTAACGTTGCTGAACAAACTCAAGTTGCAGAAATGGCTGGTTGTATTACTGACCCAGCTATTGACGGACTAAGTCGGAATGAATCATTTTTAACAGGTTTTTTATCTGCATTAGGTCATGATGCTTCTGACGGTAATATTAGAGAAGTAATGAGAGAAAATCGTCCTTTCCTTTTGAAATATCTAATACAACAATATCGCTCGCAAACATTATCCAATATGAGCCTAGCTTTACAGAATGTTTTGCAAGAGATTTTTACCAGAGCTTGTCGATTAAGCTGCAGAGAAGAGTTAACTGACAATACAGTGAATAGAATAACTATTAGTTTATCTGAGGGAGATGATGTTCAAGCATTAGTTGCAGATATGAATGAAGTTATGGTTGTTGCAAGTAGCTCAAGAGGTGCTGCTCGTCGTTCTGTTCCTTCGGCGAGTGCAAGAGAGCTTGCAGCATTACGAGGACTTCATGTCGTTGCTGGTTCAGCACCTAGCTCAGCACCAGGAGCTGGCTTATCAAGCGGTTCTGCATCAACATCGCCAGAAGCTTCTGATGAAGGTGATGCTAGACGCTCACCAAGAAGAAGACGTGGTTCTCAGTAAGCATTACATATGACTTAGAGAAGTTTTTGTGCTAGAAAATATAATCAGTTTTTATTTGATTAAATAGCGCAACAACTTAATTGGAAATCAAAATTTTCCTCAAATGGTTCTATTTTAATTTCTGTATTGGGATGCATGAAAGAAATACATAAGCGATGACGACCAACACTGATACGTGGTAAACATGCGATCTCAGGAGCTAAAGCGATACGAATTAGTTGCCAGGTAACAGTAGAATCTAAGCTTTGCTCAAAAAAACCATTATTCGCTTGTTTCGGATGTAAATAGTTACTTTTGCGAATAAAACTTAAAATGGTATTAACCATTGATTCAACAAATGCAACTGATGTGAGCCAAGCTTGAATCTTTTCACTGCGTTGTTCATAAGAATGTGATAACCAATAGTGGTATGCCGGAATATCAAAAGAATAAGGACTTGCTTGATAATCTAAATTTTGCTTAATACCATCCAGAAACTTATCTTCTCGTAGTTCAGGTGCAAATTTACTAGATATGCCGCTAAGTTGTGATTTCAGTGATTCAATATCAGAAAGAATATGATTAAGCATCGATGCATCAACGCCAGGCGAATCTTGTAGCTTGGCGAATGACTCATACATGCGTTGTATTTCTTGGGTAAATTTTGTTTTTAAATCAGGACGATCAAGAATTGCGAGAATCTCAACAAATGACGCTGTAATACAGCGAGCCGCCCACACATCATCGATTGGTAAAAAGTGATGAATCTGCTGAAAGCAATGCTCTAGGCGTAAGCAAATACGCATTAGCTCATTAACCGGCTGTTCATAGATAATTGTTTGATTTTCCACGTTTTTACCCATCCTTTAACAAAACCGGCCAATCATACCAAAGAGTGGGACAGACGTCTAATATTTTCAGGGCTTACGCTAAACACTAATCTCTTTGTTGATTATGTTGTCAAAAAGCCTCACGTATTGCGTATACTATCGGCTATTTTGACAACATAATCGCCTCGACCTTAGTATTTATCGTAAGTCCTGACTTTTATAGGGGATGGGGTTACTTAGGTACTAACTGTAAATAAGCTAAATGTAGCTTATTTACTTGTTTCTCAAGGTTAGCTAAATCAGAATTATTAACAATTATATCGTCAGCGTGAGCGAGTCGCTGACTATTTTTTAACTGTTGTGAAATAATATTCTCAGCTTGTTGTAAAGAACAATTGTCGCGTTGCATAGTGCGTTCAATCTGTAGCTCTCTATCACAGTCGATCACTAATAAACGATTGACTAAGTATTGATTATTCGTTTCTAATAGTAACGGTGCGACTAAAATGCAATAAGGCGATGCGGCTTGCTGAATGCGTTGTTTTATCGTATCAATAATAATCGGGTGAGTTAGTATTTCCAACCATTTTTTCAGTTGTGGATCTTGAAATATAAGCTGACGCAATTTGGCGCGATTAAGATAACCATCTTTTTCTAATATGACATTTCCAAACTTGTTGACAATTTCATTGTAGGCATAGGTATTGGGTACAACAATTTCTCTGGCAATGATATCCGCATCAACAATATCGATATCATGTTGAGTAAATAATTTGGTGATGGTAGTTTTACCACTACTAATTCCACCAGTTAAACCAATAGTCAATTTAGCCAAAAGTTTGTTCCTTGAATAACATTATAATTATACAGGACTTAACCTTAGCGTTTAGCGTAAGTCCTATTATAGAAAGTATAATACATTATTTAGATGTGGGAACAAGAGAAGCAACCATGCACTAATGGCTAGACAGCTACCAAAAGGGATAATACGCACAGAGCGTGACTGGTAGCACCAAGATAAAACAGCATAAATCAAACCTATGCAACAAGCTAGCAATAATATCGATGCTAAGGGCTGCCAGCCAAACCATGCACCGAGCATGGCAAATAGTTTACAGTCACCATAACCCAACCCTGATTTATTCATAATAATAGTGAATAAAGTATTAATAATCATGAGGCTAGAGTACGCAACAATCACGCCAATCACAGCAGCCGGGAAATGTACAAAAATATTTTGAGAGTTTATAAGTAATCCTAACCATAATACTGGGAAAATAATGACATCGGGTAAGAGAAAATAATACCAATCAATAATCGCCAACCAAATTAAGCTAATGAGAAGAGGTAGCAGTAAGAAAAATATTTGATTGATATCATAACGAAAGATGCTAATACATAAACTAATGATGCCTAATATAATCGCACTAATAAAGTTACACTTTGATGAGGTGCTGTAATTTTTGTTTTGTAGTATTATAACTTCTGCTTGTTTGTGCCAATATTGTTGCAGGCGTAAAGGTAACTCTGTCACGATATACTTCGTCACCAGACAAAATAAGATTAGTAATGCGATAACAATAATGCTTTCTTTATTTGTGAAAAATTTGATACACGGTATATAACTCATTAAATAGCTACACCTAATTTAAATATTGGCAAGTACATCGCAATGACAATAACTCCGATAATACTGCCTAAAATAAGCATAATAATAGGTTCAAATAAAGTGGTTAAGTTATCAATTTTATTATTGATAATAGCATCATAGTGATCGGCTGTTTTATGTAACATTAGCTCCAAGGTTCCAGATTGTTCACCTATCGCAATAAGCTGGATGAGCATTTTTGGAAATAAAGTGCTATTAGAAAAAGCGCTATGCAATTCATTGCCGGCTCGCACTTCTCTTGAAATTTTTTCTATGGCATTTTTATATAAGCAATTAGTTGTAATGGTGGGTAATTGCTGCAATGCATCGAGTAATGGTAATCCTGCTGCAAATGTTATTGCTAAGGTACGGCTAATGCGAGTAACGTTGCCTGCTCTTATAATACTACTGACGATGGGGATCTTTAATTTTATCTGATCCATGACAAAACGATAATGTTTACTATATTTCAGGCCTTGATGATGTAGTAAAACTAATGATGTTATGCTGAATATTAGCAGCCAAAAATTATGCTTGATTTGGTTTGATAGCGCTAAAATTATTTTTGTCATCATAGGAAGTTTGGCGCCAAAATTTGTTAACATCCCTGCGAATTGTGGCACAATGAAAATCAGCATCGCGCTGGTTATAATCAGCGATATCAACATAACTGTCAGTGGGTAAATTGATGCTTTACGAATTTTAGCTTTGAGTTGATTAGTCTTTTCTTGATGTTGAGCTAATTTAACTAGCATCAGGTCCAAGGTTCCAGATTGCTCGCCTATAGCAATTAAATTACAATAAAGGGTATTGAATTGTTGTGGGTATTGTTGAAACGTTTCGGCCATACTACGTCCTGAAGCAATCTGTTGCTGCATTTCAATTAGGATGCGTTTAAAGTTTTTATTGTTTTGTGTTTGCAAAATAATCTCTAACGCGGATAACAAGGGAATGCCTGCATTCAAAATAGTAGCAAGTTGTCGAGTGAAGATAGCAATGTCTTGGCTGCTTATTTTTGAAAAATATCCATCAAAAAATAATTTTTGTTTTCTCTTTAAGATGATTGGCTGAATATTCTGTTTAATTAATAATTGTCTTGCTAAGTACTTATCTGTTGCGATCAATTCGCCGTGAACTTCTTCAGAGTCATTGATGATACCAAAATACTGGAAAGTAATATTAGTCATGACATACTCGATTCATTTCTTCTAGACTCGTTTCTCCTGCTAATACTCTTATTAATCCCGCTGCACGCAAGCTTAGCATGCCATCATGTTGGGCTTGAGCCTGTATGATTTGTTTGTTTTCCTTTTGTAGAATAAGCGAATTGATTTCATCATTAATAGGTAGTAATTCGTAAATGGCTTTACGGTTTTTATAACCTTGATGACAATGCGGACAGCCTTGAGCTTGGTAAACAATATTTGTATCTGTTTGAATTTCTGATAAGTTAAAAGCTACTAAGTCTTGTGCAGAAATATTTTGTGGCTTTTTACAGTGCTGACACAAAACTCGAACTAAACGTTGTGCGATAACTAATTTGATAGTCCCGGCAAGATTATAATGTGGAATATCCATGTTGAGTAAGCGTGTAATAGTTTCAACCGTAGTATTTGTATGTAATGTTGCGAGAACAAGATGTCCAGTTTGCGCAGCTTTAATCGCAATATCTGCAGTCTCTTTGTCACGAATTTCGCCAAGCATGATGATGTCAGGGTCTTGTCGTAGAAATGCGCGTAACGCTTTTGCAAAACTTAAGCCCGCTTTATTATTGATATTGACTTGATTGATACCCGGCAAATCTATTTCAACCGGATCTTCAATAGTAACAATATTCCGAGATTCATGATTTAATCTCTGCAAAGCTGAAAATAGTGTTACAGTTTTGCCGCTTCCCGTTGGTCCTGTAACCAGGATTAATCCATGCGGTTGATTAATGGCATCCATAAAAATCTGTTTCTGCTGTTCGTGGAAGCCAAGTTTGTCGATATCCAAATTCAAGATGTCTTGATTTAAAATACGTACGACAATTTTCTCGCCATGCACTGTTGGACAGCTGCTAACGCGACAATCAATGGTTTTATTATCATTTATTTTAATTTGCAGACGACCATCTTGAGGTAAGCGCTTTTCTGCAATATCTAACTCAGCCATAATTTTTAAGCGTGATGTTAAACGAGAACTTAGTTCCGGTGGCGGCTTTGCTATTGTATTGAGGATGCCATCAAAACGTTGCCGAATTCGATAATGTTTTTCAATGGGTTCAATATGAATATCAGAAATATTATTAGCAATGGCATTTTCTAATAATCTATTGACATAATGTATAGCGTTGTCATCAGTAACATGTGAGTTTTGCTGATTAAAATCCGAAAGGGAGCCTTCTACGTCCATGGTAGTTTATTCCTTGTTTATGGCTAATTTGCTTAGTTTAGTTTTTTAGTGCGAGAGAGTTACTTCGTGTAACCAGCTTTAACGCCACCGCCAGAGCTTTTCCAGGTTAGGCGACCATTGTTAATTTGTGGCGTTAAGATATAAGTATCTTCTGAGGCAATACCATGTCGAGCGACCGGTGTTATTTTGATGATGCCATTATTAGTAGCGATACTGGCAATGCCTCCAGCAGCTTGATTGATGTCACTGGCGATGCCATGACTGCCACCATTACAACCATCAAGAGTGACTAGGGTGTGATAGCATTCAGCAATAGCGATTTTATATGGTGCGGCAGCTCTAACCACCTCACTATAATAGGCTTTACGAGTGTAGCGTTGATAAATTGGCACCGCTATTGTTGCCAGAATGCCAACAATGGCAATGGTGATCAGTAATTCTAAGAGGGTAAACCCAGATTGTTTTGTGGAGTCTTGCTTGCTACGTTTTCTCATAATTTATGCCTCAGAACCTATTGTTCAATAGATGAACGAACATTGCTTTGCATCATTACTTGTCTTTTCCGCTATTCTTCTTTTATAATAAGCGCCGCATCAATGTTAGTTCTTGTTAATTATCTATTTATGCCGATGTAGCTCAGTTGGTAGAGCAACTGATTCGTAATCAGTAGGTCGGTGGTTCAACTCCACTCATCGGCACCACATCATCTTTAAATTTAATGCCACTTTAGCAAAAATCAATGAGACAGAATAGTCGTTTATTATGGTTGTTGGTGTGAGCGATGGATGACAGTTCGCCCATGCTTTGACAGGCATCACTTTATAATTATATTATTGACACACTTATGGAGAATAAGTGTGTCAGCTCTTTTTATTTTAAGGAATGTTTAGCAAATACTAATGTGTATTTACTTTTCTATCGTTGTTCTGGTCTTTGAAAATAAGGAAGTCTTTGGGCATGCTGGTCATCCGGGTGAGCTGAATGTTGAGCTTGCTGCTGCTGTGGTGGTTGTTGAAAAAGTGCTGTATTAGGGCCATATGGAAATCTATATGCATGAGAGTATGTTGAAGAGGATGCTCCTGCTCTTGGAGCATGCGGTGATCTTTGAGGATGTCCTGCATCCATGAGTAATGATGGGAATGGAAAAATCTGTCTCTGATAGTTCCCGTCAGCAGCAGTTCTTGGTGCTGCACTATAAGGTTGTTGCGGATAGCCTGAAACAACTGATGCTTGAGAGTAAGGAGTAGCTTGTCCTGAGTAAGCTACACCAGATGTAGCAGGATAGCCATATCCTTGATATGGACTTGGAGTACTAGGTGCCTGTGGGTATGGAGGATACTGTCCTAGGTAGCTTCCGCCAGTTGCACTTGTTGGTGCTGCAGCATGAGCAAAAGGTCTTTGAACTGGTGCTCCAACTGAAGAGCCTAGTATTGTTCTAAGACCAGGAAAACTTGTTGCTGGAGGCAAAGGGCCTGCCGCTAAATGCCCATAAGTTGTACTTGGTCTAGGCTGTATTGGAATTGGTACTCGTGTGAGTATGGGAGTTCCAGGAAAATCGTAATGTTGTGTCTCGAAAGATGTATAGCCAGGTCTTTGTGTCGGGTGAGATACAGGAACAGAGTTCCAAGCTTGAGCATAATGAGTAGCGTTAGGGTGTCTTGGCCCTTGTGCAGGATGTCTATAGCCATCTTGTCTAGTATGTAATCTTCCTCTTCCTCGTGAGGAATGGAGTGGCCTATATGCTGCATCATCGTGCTCGAGTACTTCAGGATATTCGCGTTGAGGGCCTTTAGGAGGTTTGTTTCCTGTCTCTCTGTGACGTTTTGGTGGATGTATACGTTCTGGCTCAGCGTGTATTCTAGGAGCTGGCACAATAGGGAGGGGGACTGGTTCTCTAGGCAAAGGTGCTGCTGAAGCAGCTGCTAGCTCTGGCGCTGTTGTTGTTGATACTATCTTTTCTGGTTCAGTTGGACTTTCATTTCCAGGAGAGCCTGCACTTCCACTTCCTGGATATTTTCGTTTTCTGAATGGGAGACGAGTATTAGGATCTTCAGCTTCAGCACCATCCACTATTAACTCTGTTGTCTCAACATGAGTAGATGATGGCACTAATGACGATGGTGGAGTAGTTAGTACTGTAGGGGTACTAGGAGTAGGTACCTCACATTTATCCTCTTCGCTTAACTCACCTGTAACGGCTTGTTCAGGAACATAAGCTGGATGCTCTTGAAGACGTTTAGTGTATTCAGCAACAATTTTATCTGCTTGGCGATGTTCATCATCAAAAGCATTATTGAGTAATTTTGCATTTGCTAATACTAACTTAATGATATCTAAATTAAGTTCTAGTCCGGCATATATATTTCTGAATTCAATGAAGGTATTAAATTCAGTTCTGACTGTCTCTATATTGCCTCTAGATAAGGCATCTACTAAGAAATGTTGATGCACTTCTAAAAGACAAACTCTAATGTGAAGCAACGCGTTAGAAAGTTCACCAGGTTCAGAGTCTAATTGCTCTGCTTGGAGATAATTTTTTAGAGCAGTTTGGTAATATTTTTTTGCTCGACCTATCTCTGTTGCTTGATCTTCGGAAAGCGTGTCTACATCATCATTTTCTAATAGAAAACTTTCAACATGCAATAGTATTGCATCGGCAAGACTTACGGCTGCGTTAGCTGCTACTGCTGTGCATCTTGCTTCAGTGTTAGTGTTTTTGTAAAGTTTACTACATTTTGTATAGTGCCTATAAATACTGGTTAAAAGCGCAATGCGGAGTCTTGATTCTTCAGTGGACGTTACTGCTTCTTTTGAAACTCTTTCTTCAAGAAAAAAAGCAAAATTCCAATGCATGTCACGCAATAATTTTTTGTATTCACGTGAAAGATGAGGCTCTTTTAAATTAGTATCCTCTCTAAGTTGACGTAAAGCTTCTTGCCTGCGCACTGCAAATACTTTCTTGGCAAGTACAAGAGCATCTGTATCTACATTGAGATCATTAACGGCAATGACTGTATCGTTAAAATTTATATACGTACCATATATTTTTTCTACTGTTTTAACGCCATACATAGTATCTTTATCCTCTAATCATTAATTTTCTAAATTCATTTCGAATCTGCGGATTTCTTTGATATCTAGCAGACTCGACTAGTGTTTCCAGATGCTCATAAACTTTTGCTTTTGCTTCTGCTAAGGAGATAGTAAAGAATTGTCCTTGAATTGGATTTGCTTCGCGTTGTTGTAATCCTAAAAATATTTTTTGATAAAAAAAGTAATCATTCAGGCGTTGATCCGCCAATAATACTTCTAAAGTATCAAGTAAAGCAGATTCTGGCGCTTTACTAAATACTTTGGTTAGCATATCGACATCTTTAACTTCATACATGAGTTTATCAGATGGGGATGACATATATCGTAAAAATAAATCTAAAAACTCCGGTTTACCTTGCTTTATCGCGTACAGGATTGGATCATAACCTTTACGATCTGCATGTTCAAATAAAGTATTAGCCTTGTTACCATTTTGATCTGCCGCAAACAGCTCTAACATTGTCGTTGCACTAGCAAGATCATTTAGATCAAGACAGTGATGTAATAATGATTTTTCACCTTGAGATTCAATTTCGAAATTAGCTCCTGCTCTGAATAATATTCTTAGCATTTGTTGTTTTATGTCAGAGCTATCTGTTCTTGCTAGAACAAAATGACAAGCAGTCAAACCACTATCAACTAGTTGTAAGTTTGGGTTTGCACCAACAAGTAAAAGATTGGCAACGTCTGTAGGCGTACCAATAAGACAGTCAATCATTAATGAGCGTAGATATTGTTGATCGCGTTCTGGAGCAACAACTAATGTATCTTCAGATTCTGCTATTTGTAAAATAGGTAAGTTAGCTTGCGCTCGCATGTCCTCATTGCTGGGAGCCATGTTATGTAAATCTCCTAGCAATGCTTGAGGAAACATTAATAACTTAGTTGTAGTTATGCCAAGCTTTTGTAGACCTTCATATAATGCGGGATGATCTTTAATACGTAAAACTCTAAGTTCATACTGGCTTCTATTATCTAAATATAGTTCTGCTGCTGATCGCCTGTCATCACCAGTATTTAAAAATATCATACGTTCTGGAAATGTATAGTCTGTACTATAGTCAACAAGCAATTGTTCGCCAGGTTGGATATCTCTTAAAGCTCGTAAAGCAATTTTATCGCCATTCAAACGATTGAGAGCACAGTTTGGCGTGGAGCTATGGTTGGCTAATGCCGCAGCGCTGCGTTTTCTACCAGGGTTAATAAAACGATCACGACTTAACTTAAATATAAAAGGGTTATTGATGCTGCTAGTCGCAGGAATAATTTCCTGGCAGGGATAATATGAAATAATATCAGCACATGAGAAACCCGTACCACGAGGATTTGCATAAGCACTATATTCTATAGCTCCTATACGCACGGACAACTGTGGATTAATCGCAATAGTGAGTTTTTCTGGTATTCTATCTAAGCTTTGGTCGTATTCCACCTGTTGTTGCTGTTCGAGTCTACGAATTCCTGCTGCATCTGTTGGGCAAAATGCTTGGCCAAACCAACCTATACCCTTTTCGGTTGTAATAGGTATACCGTCGAGGGGATGTGAGTGTGCTGCTGCTTGGTTTGCAGCAGTTTCTTCTGTTTGTGGTGCTACTGAGAGTCTGTTGCCACGTCTGTGGTTAGCAGGAGCAGGACTTCCAGTTTGTAAACGTCTTTGAATTCTTGCAGTAGTAGTGCCCTCTCTAGCAATTTGGCGCTGTCTATTAGTAACCAATCTTTTTGCGGGTCTGCTAGGTCCCGTTGTTGAAGCTTTCCTTCGTTTTTGTTTTCTTGGCTGAGTCGCCGTTGTTGCCGGAGCTTGGTTTTGAGTTGGTGCTGTAGCAGAGGCTTGTGCAGCTGGAGGTGTAGCTTGAGGACCTTTGGTACGTCTGCGTTTAGTTTGTCTGGCTTCTGCCGTTGCTGGAGGTGTAGCTTGAGCTCTTTTGCGTTTATCTGGTGCTGGAAATATAGTTTGGATATCTTCTGATAGATTCTTGGGATCTATAGTTTGAAGAACCCCCTTAATATCTTCATAAGTAATCTTTATACCGATAGTATCTAGAATCTGATATATATATTTGACTGTTTCTGTTTGCCGCGGTCTAGCAGTTTTTCCGTTGGATTCAGCTAGCATTGCTGAAATTTTTTGAGCCTGTTTTGCGGTAAGCTTTATGCAGGATGCCCTTATATTAATTTGTTTGATATAACCCGCATCTTTTAGGTAAGTCCACAACTTCGCCGTTTGTCTAAAGTTATTTGGTTGTCCTATTGCAAGAGCATATTGTCGAGCCGAAAATCGACTATTAGCAATATAGAATAAGGCTGCAACAGCCATAAATTTAATTTGTTGTTCTGTTAGTTTTGAATTTGCAGTTTGTCGTTGGCCTGGCATCTTTCAAAAGCCTAATTTATTAAATCAAAAATTGATATCAATAATACTGTTCAAAACTTAAGATACTCTTAAGACGGAATAATATTGAACGAGTGGTTAACCTGCTGATTTATTTAACTTAAGTGACTACTGACCGCCATAATAACGAGGTCTTCTATAAGAGGGGCGTTGTTGAGTGTTATGAGCTCCGCCTGTTGATGGATTTGCTGCTGAATGAGCTTGAGTTGGTGTTTGTACTCGTCTCACTTCTGCTAATACAGTAGCGAGCGATTGTGGATCATAAGAAGGTGCTGATGGTGAGCTAGATGGTGGATATGTAGTATCTGCAGCAGTTGGCGGTGCATAGCTTGGCGGTGCATAGCTTGGTGGTGTGCTTGGATAATTGAATAGTGGCGCGGCAGTAGGTGTAGCTGGAGCTGGAGTGCTCCAGTGTTGTTGACTTCCACTCGCTGATGAATAAGCCTGTGCTGGAATTGGGTATGGTGTTGGATAAGGAGCTCCAACACTGGGCATTGCGTATGCTGGTGGTGTTGCTGGTATAGGCTGTAGTCGTGGCTGCAGTCGATGGTAGGTTGAGTAGGCTTGAGAACGAGGATGAGTTCTGGGTTGCTGGCGAGGGTCTGTATAAAGTAGTCTTTTTCTTCTAACTGACGTAGATGGTTCACTTTGAGGTGCTCTAAATGATGGCATAGCTGCAGTAGCTTTTTTAGAGGTGCTTGTGGAGCTAGAGGATACGGATGCTGCTATAGCTGCTTCAACACTACTTGCTGATGACGCTACTTCAGATTGTGCTCTTAAGGTTGCAGATTGCGGTAAATCTGTAGCAGTTGCAGATGGTTCTTTATAACGTGAACGCTTACGTGGTGGTAGTTTCGCATCTGCATCATAACTTTTCTCATCACCTTTTTCCTCATCATCCTCTTCGCTATCACTATTAGAAGCATCACTGCGTTCACTATCAACTGAACCTAAATCAACAGTGCTATATTCTTCAGAACTGTCAGTAATGTCTGCATCTTCTTGTGGTTCTGCAGAATGTTCAGATTCTGCAGGAACATAATCCGGATGAGCGTCGCGTAGCTTAGAAAACGTTTGGTGAATTTCACCAGCTTTACGGCTGTCCATTGCGAGATATACTCTCTGGGAATTTTCTAGAACAAACTCAATAATTTCTAAAGTAAGCTGTGTACTTTTATATTGAATGGAAAAATCAACAAATACTTTAAAAAATCTATGTACATCGAGTGCACTTTGTCTAACCAATGCATCAGTTAAAAACAATGCATTTATTTTTAGACGATGTGTGTTGATATCCAGCAGGTTAGAAAAATATGCATTTGTGTCACCTTCAAGTCTTATAGCGTTTGAATAGCAATCTAAAGCAACATCATAAAAGCCTTTAGCTTGATTAAGTCTTTCTCTAATTATTTCAGGAAGCTGTCCTTGTCCAGGATTACACAAATACTGTTCTGTGTAATTCAATATTACATCAGCAAGATTTTCTGCAGCTTCAGCAGCTGCTGCTGCACATAAAGCTTCGCTATCAGTGCCTTTATATAGCTCAACAGCTTTCTGATAATGGTTAAATATACTTTCTAGAATGGATATTCTAATTTTGAATTTTAAAACTGTACTTGGTTGTTGTCGTAGAAGTTTACTACTTAATAAAAGAGCAAAGTTCCAATGCATATCACGTAATAATTCTTGCTTTGTCTTTGCTAACTGTCGGTCATCAGAACCTAGTAAAGTTCCAAGCTCTCGAGATGCTGCTCTCATGCGATTCGTAAAAGCCTTTTCAGCACCAACAAGAACAGCTGCAGATACATTTATACCTTTAGTTTCAATAATGTCAGCAAAGTTAAGATATCTGCTCCTAACTTGTTTAATCTGTTGAGCCTTTCTAGGCATAATTCGTTTATCCTCTACTTCAACTTAATTGCGACTGCTTTTTTAACTCCAGGCAGGTAAACTTATGAGAAAAAATTATAGAAATATTAATGACCAAAACTTAAGGTATCATTAAGGGTTTCTATATAAGCTAATGATTTTATTGAAAAAAACATCATAAGTTGACGTGCGCGGTTTGCTTGTAGCAAAAATATTTTTGCCTCGTTTTATACAGAGTGCTCTTTGTTAGTGAAAAGTTTTTAGTTATACTTCAACGCTTTATCTATAACAATAATGAGAGAGAGAACAATGAAAAGAGCTATGAAAATGATCCTGCAATTTATCATCGTTAGTATTATCTTCCTAGGTATCGATGCGGCTTGGGTCTTGGGTTATGCAGAAAGCGACTATACTCGACAACTGGAAAATATATTACGTGCTAGTAATGGTACGGTAACACCAATGATTAGTGCTGGCATTGTGTCTTATGTACTCATCGTTTTTGGAATTCTTTATTTTGTTGTGCCAAAGGGTTCTCATAAATTTTTTAAGACATTATTTAGTGGCGCTATCTACGGCATTATCGTTTATGGTGTTTTCACCTTTACAAATTTAGCACTATTAAAAGAATGGCAAATTAATATTGCTTGGATGGATGTGATCTGGGGCGCTATTATTTGTGCGGTTACGAGCATTTTTGCTATGTGGATAAATAAACTTTTATTTCCAAAACAGCATAGCTCGAGAAGATAATACTTAGGGTCATATCTGATGTTATTGGATTTAACTTATGTAGCTTGCCTTGGTAGTTTAATTTGGATGATCATCCTCTTGCTACCATGGCAACCTTGGCGAACTACAGAGCGTTTAGAAATCCAAGATAAAATTCTTGATGGTGACCTATCAGAATTAACAGTATTAATTCCCGCGCGTAATGAAGCAGATTGTATCGCCAAAACAATGCTGTCTTTAAATCAGCAAGGCCGTAACTTAAATATTATTTTAATTGATGATGGATCGACTGATAATACTGCTGCAATTGCTAAGGATACGAGCCAACAAAATCTAATTGTAGTGTCAGGTAAACCATTAGCTGATGGTTGGACTGGTAAACTATGGGCAATGCAGCAAGGCTCGCAATATGTAAAAACACGTTATGTGTTATTGCTTGATGCAGATATTGATTTGAAACCAGGATTTATCTGCTCCTTATTTGCTAAAGTAAAACATAAAAATTATGACTTGGCTTCTGTGATGGTGCAGTTGCGTATGCAAAGTTTTTGGGAGAAATTATTAATTCCTGCCTTTGTGTATTTTTTTAAATTACTTTATCCATTTAAATTAGGAAATTCACCTCGATCGCGTATTGCCGTTGCGGCGGGTGGTTGTATTTTATTAAAGACAGCTAAGTTGCATGAGATAGGTGGCTTTGAAACATTGAAATCTGCGCTTATCGATGATTGTACATTAGCAAAATTAATTAAACGTGCGGGTGGACGGACGTGGATGGGGTTAACGCGAGATGCAACAAGTCATCG
Organism: Gammaproteobacteria bacterium; assembly: GCA_021773175.1. Taxonomy (GTDB): domain Bacteria; phylum Pseudomonadota; class Gammaproteobacteria; order JAJFKO01; family JAJFKO01; genus JAJFKO01. The sequence goes on along the minus strand of JAJFKO010000071.1, from coordinate 12,806 downwards.
CGCGTATGCAACACTGCAACCCATTTGGGATATGGTGGCGCGTACAGCTTTCACACAACTGTACTACTCGTGGAGTTTATTAATACTATGTACAGCATTAATGTTAATAATGTTTTGTTTGCCTCCGGTGATGTTGTTCATGCCAATCAATATTGATATTAAAATCTGGTTAGTTGGTGGTATAGGCTGTATGTTATTTTGCTATTCTCCCATGCTGCATTACTATCGACGCCATCTTATTTGGAATTTATTTTTACCTGTCATTGCTATTTTGTATTTAAGCATGACATGGACATCGGCATTACGTTATGTTCGCGGCCAACGTTCATTATGGAAAGGTAGAATCTATAGTTAGTTGGCAACTGACCTGATATATACCCATCGTAATTCAAGATGCGAGAATTATAGCAAACATTCTTGTTGTTAGAGAAACGATTTGAAGCAAGTAATAGTCGTCCTATTGCGCGTTTCAAATCGTTTCTCTAACGGCGAAAAGGGACGCTAGAAACTCGCATCTTGAATTACGGTGGGTATATAACGTTGATTGCAAATAAGATAGGAAGGCTAATGTCTAAACCATGGCAAGCAGAACATGTTATTACCGAACAACAGGCACTGAAAATAGTCGCAGAACAGTTTCCTAAGCTTCATGCCAAAACAATAAAAGCATTTGGAGTTGGTTGGGATAATACTGTCTTTTTAATAAATGACTGTTATGTATTTCGTTTCCCGCGTCGCCAAGTTGCCGTGACATGTTTACAAAATGAAATCACAGTATTACCGATTATTGCTGAGACTATGCCTTTTTCCATGACTGCACCAGAATATATTGGTGAAGCAGGGATTGATTTTCCATGGCCGTTTGCTGGTTATCAATTATTGCCAGGCAAAACGGCAAGTCTCGCTGCCTTGGATGACTCTCAACGTAGTAGCAATACGCAGCAATTGGCTGAGTTTTTACGTGCACTTCATGGATTTGATGTCGAAGCTTATCCACAGGTGAAAACAATTACCGATGACATTGCACGTTTAGATGTTGCCAATCGTACAAAATCATTAGTAGAACGTTTCTCTATATTAAAACAATATGATTTATGGCAAGACATTACGGCATTAGAAAAACTTATTGTTACAGCTCAAACACTCACAAAAATACAGCCTATGCCATCATGCTTAGTGCATGGTGATTTGTATTCTCGCCATTTAATTGTTGATGCGCAAGCCAAGCTAACAGGATTCATTGACTGGGGTGATGTACATTATGGTAATCCAGCTATTGATATAGCGATTGCTCATATTTTTTTACCACCAACAATGCATGATAAGTTTCGTCGTCATTATGGCGATATTCACGAAGATACTTGGGCGCTCGCGCGTTTTCGTGCGCTTTATTCAGCGGTTACCTTATTAGTCTACGGACATGATATTGAGAGTGAGGAGTTAATTAAAGATAGTCAGATAACATTGAGCTATTTAACGAGATAAGTATTTTTAGTGCTTTATACCACTCGCCTATAACCGATCTTCTTTTGTAATACCCGTAGCGATTCATTAATGTACGAAGCTAGGCAAGAATATTGCTTCTTGATAGTGTTTCAATAATGGGTTGTAGTTCTGTTAGCGTTTTTTGATGAATATTTGGATTACTACTCACGAGGAACGTCTTGTTTCTATCTGATGGTTCTTCTTGACCTTCTAAATCTGTAATGATTGCTCCGGCTTCTCGAGCAATTAATTTACCTGCAGCAAAGTCATAAATTTCACTATCATAATTAAAGAGTATGTCAGTTTTACCGTCAGCAAGCATACAAAGTTCAATCGCTGGTGACCATAGCGTTAAGAAACGTTTAAATGGCAAATTTATTAAAGCTGGTGTTGCGATACGGTTAAATTCAGTTTTTGTCGCATAGCCAATAACATAACCTAATGTGGCCTGTTGAAGTGATGCGCAATCATTTGTATTAATGGCGTTGTCATTTAAATAAGCTCCATGCCCTTGTAATGCACAGTAAGTATTCTGCAAAATGGGTTGGTGAACAACACCAAAAATAACACTGTCATTATGTAGCAAGGCAATAGATGTTGAAAAATGAGGAATACCTAAAACAAAATTATTGGTGCCATCAAGTGGGTCAATATAAAAAGTATACTCAGAGCCATTATCAATGAAGCCGCTTTCTTCACCATAAATATTATACTGCGGATAATGTTCTTTCAGCATTGCAATGATTGTTGCTTCTGCTCGTAAATCAGCTTCAGTTTGTAAATCAGATGCATTAAGTTTGACTTTGGTACTAATGCTTTTGCCAAATAATTCTCGAATAATATTACCCGCACGTTCTGCTGCAGTAATCACATGTTGGTAAGGCTGGAATACTTCAATCATTATAAGTCCTATCTAAAAAAAGCCTAATAAACTCGAGAAAATAACGGCTTTATTCTGGCATAAGTTATCTGTATATACAAAACGCCACAAATCTGTCCAAATAATAAACGTTATTTTGATTAGTTGTAGCTATAGGCTATTAATTTATTGCAATTTTTTATATTTTGTATCAAGATCGGACAGTTCGCAAATAAAGGGAGTGATGATATGTCTATATCTTTAAATACGGAAACACAAAACAACATTCAGGAAGCAGTACGTCTTTCTGTTGATAATTATTTTAAACAACTTGATGGAAATGATCCAAAGAACTTGTATGAGTTTGTATTGGATGAAGTTGAGTATGCATTATTTGCTTCTGGTTTAAAATATTATCGTGGTAACCAAAGCAAATTAGCTCGCGCAATGGGCTTAGCTAGGGGAACATTGAGAACAAAATTGAAAAAAATAGGTTTGTTGGCGCGCGACTTCAAGCGTAAAGACGATAAATAAATCGTTGTTAGTTTATAGTTTACCTGTCTCTCTTGGTAGGAGGCTGCAAGAGAGACAGGTGAATATTTTTCAATAGAATTCCTTCTTAGACCTATTTGCAATTTATTTTTAAGACTTTATCGCACCAGAATTTTCACAAAGAGGGTGCTTTAAATCGCAGGTAATAGCCGGATTATTGACAAGATTTAAAGTGCATTTCTCGTAGAAAATAACAAGCGAGGAACCCTAAAAATGAATCGTGACGGGTATATTAAAGGTGTATAAATGAAATTGAAATGGGTACTTATCATTTTAGGTTGTGTTAGTCTTATCACTATTATGTCTTTCACTTATGCCTTAACCAAGCAAGCTGTATCACAAAAAAATAATTCGCCACAAGTTATAATCAATCCTAATATTGTTAATCAAACTATTCCCATTGCAGGGCAGAGATTAGTTCAGAAGAATAAACGTCATAAACATCATACCCAGAATAAACAAAAATCAAGAGTTGCGAAAAGCCGTGCAGCTTTGCAAAGTTGTTTAGGCAAAACCGGGGCGACACTAATTACTTGTGTCCGAGCAGCAACAATAAGCCAGCCACAGAATGCTAAAGTTGCTTTAGCAACGTTATTACCTGAGCAGCATTCGACGAATAGCACATTAACACGACAAAAGATATTAGAGCCGCAAAGCTTTATAGCTAAAATTATATTTACTAATAGTACGTCACCAATGATGACAAGTGTGACAGGTTCGAAACAAAACGTTCACTTGCTAACACCTTTCCAACAGTCCCACAGTTAATTGGAGAGGCGTTACTTTTTAGTCGATGTATTGTTATCGCTATAAACTAGCTATTGCATCAAATAACACGGCGCTCACATTACATTGAGATAAGCTGTCAATTTCACGAATGCAGGTTGGACTGGTGATATTAATTTCAGTTAAGTATTCGCCGATAATATCAATACCCGCAAATACAATTCCTCTGCTAATTAATTCAGGTGCGATACTATTACAAATTAGTTGATCATGCGCCGTTAATTTAGAGGCTTTTGCTGTAGCGCCAGCAGCAAGGTTACCACGAAAATCATCCTTCGCTGGCACACGTAATAAAGCATGAGGAAAAGGTTTTCCAGAAATCATTAATATGCGTTTATCGCCATTACTAATAGCAGGAATAAATGCTTGGGCAATAATTTTTTGTTGTCCAGAGGCTGTAAGCAAGTCAATTAATGCGTTAAGATTTTTCTCTTTTGTCGTAATATTAAAAACAGATTCTCCTCCCATGCCATTTATGGGTTTTAACACAATATTTTTATGCTTTTTAAGAAATGCTTTAATGTCATTGGCATTGCTAGTAACCATGGTTGCTGGACAGTGTTGCGGAAACTGTAAAGCAAAGAGTTTTTCATTATAATCACGCAAGCTTCGTGGATTATTGATAATAAGCACACCTTGCGTAACAAGTATGTCGAGAAATTGTGTGGTTTGTGTATATGCTGTATCAACAGGAGGATCAACTCGCATTATGATAATGTCGAGCTCGGATAGATCAATAGTTTTTGTGGTTTGTATTTGATAGTAGTCATTTTCTGAATCTACAACGCTGATTAATTGTGTTCTAGCATAGACTTGATGTTCACTTATAAAGATATCTTGTTGTTGCATATAATAGATTGGCCATTGTCGACGTTGTGCCTCTATCATCATAGCAAAACTACTATCATGGTTGACAATAATATCGGTGATGGGATTCATAATAAAACCAATTTTTTTCATCATGTCCTCTCTCAGCTTTATCTATTTAATTATTGGCATAACAATATCTTTATTACTTAAAGACTCTCGTGCTGCAGCCAGCATAGCTAAACGTGAAATCACAGTATAAGTATAATGTTGTTGTAATACTGTTAGTTCACATGGCGTAAAGCTCATGCCTGGGCTATTTAAATTTTGTTTGGTATTGCGTTTTTCATGGGCGCGATAAAAACCTCCTATCGCTTGCTGGCCAATGAGATACATAACTGGTTCTGCGCTTGCCGCATTGTGTCCATGTGTCTCAACAGTTGGAATACCTTCTTGTAAAATTACTTTTGTGATTTTTTGACGAGATTTGCCGATTGACATGCGATTACGTTGTTTGCGATTAATATCAACAATATCACTCAGTTTGTGTACGACCATAACGCCTATGCCATAGGTTCCTGTTTCTGTTTTGATAAAGACAAAGGGTTCTTGTTTTATACCATATTCATCATATTTCACTTGAATTTTTTCAAATAGTTCTGTGCTATGGCGTAATAAGCAGTCTTCCCCCTTTTTAGTTGGAAAGTCGACATGACCACAGTTTGCAAATAATGGCATGATCAACCAAGGATCAAAATTAAAATCTGTTGCAAATTGGTGAGCTACAATTTGATAATGAGTGAAATACACTGATTTCATGCGATGCCCCCATCCCATATAAACTGAAGGAAGAATAGGTTGTTTTACATTTTGCAATATTTCAGGTAAGCCTGTGGAAAGGTCATTATTTAAAATCAGAATATCAGGTATAAATTCTTTACTATGTAATTGCCCATCTTGATTTTCTAAGGGCCAAACTTCAAGTTGTTTGCCATTCTCTAAGTTAAAAAAAGTTTGTTGAGTAATTTCAGGATGCAAACTCATAATACGAAGATTAAATCCGGCACCGGTGATAATTTCTTGTAATCGTAACAGGTTCATTAAGTAGTAAGGATTGCGAGTATGGCTCTCTGGAATTAAACCAATATGTTTGGTATTAGGGTTTAGATTGTTAAGCAGTATCTGTAATGCTTCACTACTTACGCTAATTGATGACGCTGCAATGTTATTAAAACCTGCTGGGAAAAGATTTGTATCAATAGGGGCAATTTTAAAATCAGCGTTACGTAAATCTACAGAGCAATACAAAAGAGAGGGGGCTTTTTCTAACTCTTGTTGTAACCACTCTTCAATTGCATTTTGTTGTTCTCTAAATAGGGAGTCTAGTTTTGATATATTCATTATTAAATTTCCCTCTACTTTAGTTAGAGTTTAGTTCTGCATAATGAAATAGCCAGTCATCGACTAGAACGGAAAATCACGGTTAACATTTAACCTTTTTATGTCGTTTTGAAGTCGATTTCATACGCATGTTTTTGTTATCACTAAAATTTTTCTCAATGCGCATAGCAATATACATCATGTTGTTTTAGAATAGCATCAAATTTTGACATATGAAGGAAGCATTCCATGTTGACTTATCTTGCTGCCACTTTGCATCATGAAGTGCGATTTATTCTATGGGCTATTATGTTGATCAATTTGATCGTTCATATTATTTTTGCTAATGCGATTATTCATGATGCTGCGAAAAAAAAGCGCATGAAGCAGGAAACTGTTTTTGTTTCTGGAATAACTTGGGCATTTGCTACGTTGATTGGCGGAGTTTTTGTTGCAGGATTGTATTGGTTAGTGCATTATTCAAGCCTAGTGCGTCAAGCAAAATAAGTAGGGATATCAATGGAAGATATAAGCCGTTTCAAACAATATGTGGCGACAATTAAGCAACATATTACAGAGACTGATGCTGAAATGATCAAGCAGCGATTAGACGCCAATGAAAATTTTTATCTTATCGATGTACGTAGTGAAGCTGATTACCAAACTGCACATTTACCTGGGGCTGTTCATCTTGATCGAGGCCTTCTCGAATTAAAAATTGAAAAAACTGTTCCTAATACTGCCGATGAAATTGTGTTGTATTGTGGTGGCGGTTCACGTTCTGCTCTTAGCGCAGAAAGTTTGCAAAATATGGGTTATAGCAATGTAAAGTCATTACGAGGTGGTTTTCGTGGTTGGCGTGATGCACATTATGAAACCGAGACTCAGTAAGGGGAAGAGAATGTATAAAGCGTGTTTGATGACAATAATGGTTTTTCTAATCGTATTATTGAGTGGTTGTGCTCCTCCTATTTATGGTGTTTCTCGTTATCATTGGGATTGTATGACACCCGGACAGCAGCAAGCAGCCATGATAGATTACTATAAATTTATGGCAATGGGCTGTGGCAATCATTGTCCTCATGCTGGTATTCGAGGCCATAAACGATTCCATCATTACGATGGTATTGATGAATTATGTCCGCGATACAAACGGCGTCGTACTTATTATGATTATAATCATCGTTACGTGAAGCCAGGTCATCATGCTGCACCGCAGCATCGTACGCCATCAAGTAAATCATCATCAAAAAACTATGATAACCATCATTCTAAAAATACTAAGCAAGTAAAAAAAGCTGTGGTGGCAAAAGCAACAAAAACAGCGATAACAAGCACAATTAAAGAAAATAAATCTGAAATAGCTAAAATAAAAACAGCAACTATTATAACAGCTCCATTTACAGCAGCTAAGAAAGCAAAACAAAAACCATCTGCGCATCAGGCAAAGAATATGTTGAAGCAACATAGCGTCAAAGCGAATGTTGTTCAGCACAAATCGGTAATAACAACAGCGCACAAAACTATTAAACATAGGAACAGTGCAACACAAACAGTTAAACGTTTAAGTCTACAAGAAGTACAAAAAACCAGACCTATTGTTCTGCATGCAATAGGTGCTCAGCAAGTACATCAGCAAACTGCTCAAATGAAACATGCGATGCATAAGAGTAAACAGCATCAGTCAGTAGTAAAGCAGGTTAGCAAGCATGCCGCGAAGACAAACACAAAATCTACTCACCAGCATAAAGTGATGCTGAAGAAAGTTAAGCCTATAGAGATTTAGACAAAATAGAGTGCTTCGATAAGTGCCTGTTGCAAATAGGCTAAGCATTTTAACGTTTTGTTGTTTTTTTGTTAGAGTGATGAGCATCTATATTAACAACACTTGTTGGTTGGCTTTTCAGTTTCACCGGTGGCCTAAATAATCCAAATCTGGGGATCAGATCAATCTGATTAGCATAAGCTAATTTTTGATAGCGGCCTGGATATAATTCTTTAATGGCTACTGCGGCTGAAGCGGCGGCTCCTGTTATACCTTTACCGCCAGCATTACTATGTAGTAATCCACCTCGCGAAGTTAAGGGCGTCATTTTTTCTGTGTTTTGACTGCCAATAGCACGTGTACAGCCTCCAGCTGCTAAGATTCGATATGTTCGACCCAAGATTCGTTGAGATAGCCAGTTATGATGGGCGGCTTGGTGAAAATTATATTGGTCATAAGTACCAATCGCTGCACCACCTGTTCCCGTTACTAATGTATAGGGACCTTCTTCTGCAATGGGTGTCCAATGGTGAGGTGTGCCTGCAATAGGTAATGGGAGCTTGCCTTCTAGTATGCCAATGCTGGTTAATCCTGTTGCTGTGGTGCTCGGATCAAAGCCTTGGAGAAATGCTGAGTTATGCCATGAGGAATAACGTAATTCTGGATCAAGCTGATACTGTGCTCGACAGCCTAAACTTGCATAAACACCATGTCGGGAAGGGATGAAATCTTGCTGACCGTTTTGATCTTGTAGAACGACACCATCAACCTTGTCATTTGATACCACAATATCTGTCAGAGTTCTGCCAGCATAAACAGTGCCAGCATTATGCCGAATAGCGGTATTTAATTGCTGATATGCATCAAAGGCTAAACAACCTTCATTAGGAAAATAGTAGGCGCCACCAAAGCCTGATTCTATATTGACATTTAATCCATATCTTTCTGATAATTGCCTAGAAGTTATTGGCTGAGAGTCAACGTTATAACGTCGTAATATTCTGTGTCTTGCATCCAAAGCAGCATTATCTTTTGCTGATAATGCAATATTAAGTGCTCCATCTTGCTGTAGAAGCTTACCGCCAAGCTCGTCATCAATCGCACTGATAATTTTTAAACTAGATTGTGCAAAAGCAATAGTTTGTGTTGCTGTTGTTGGTAATCTTAGCAAGCCTTGAATAGCATCTATCCATGTTGTTAACTCATTACTCAAACAAATCGAGAGTAAGCTCAATAAATCTTTTTGTAGAAGTTGATACAAAGAAAAATCTATACAGTAATAATTTGCACGTTGTGTATCTTGTAGTTCGGGGGAACGAAGCATACGTATTAAGGCATGTCGCAACATATTAAGTCCAGAGTACTCAAGTGCATGACTCATGCGATAAGCATAACGAGGATGTAGTTGTCTGGCACTAAAAGGCCAATTTGCTAAACCAATATCATCAATAACATAAAGCGGTGGTTGTGTTGCAATACTCGTGTTTCTTCTATGTATTTGTGTTGCCATATATGTAAATAACTGCGCAGAAGGTCCGCCAACGGCAACACTGTCAACCTCGGGATGATGTTTAGCAGTTTGCGGTATTTTATGAGGTGGTATCACGTTAACGCGAGTATGTTGAGCTGCTTGTAATCCTGAAAATGAATGCGTGCTTTCGAAAACTTTAGGGAAATGTCTTGCAACTATTTGTTGTAACTCTGTATCAGGTGTTACCCAAGTATATCCTGGTGCAGCAGGAGATAAAATATGTCCTTGTTGTATTTCTGCTATTAAATATTTATAAAATGGATCTGAGGTAGAGGCTGAATAACGTCTAACAGTTGGTTTGTGTAAAGTATGCAGTGGGATGTATCTTAGCATGCTTCGTGAGCTGGCTGTTCTTCCCAACAATGCAGATCTAGACGTGCCTGCTTGTTTTGCTAAAATGCCAGAGCCTAACCTCATAGCAAATCCCATGTGTTTATTCCTTAAATGTAATCAGCGCTAAAAAATTAGCTGCAATGAATATATCTTTAACTCTTTTCCTGGCTGTATAAATTCCAAAACATTTGAAACATTGAACGTAAATCCGCAGCAAAAACGGTGTCTTTAATTTGAATGGCATAATGAGGATCTCTTTGGGTCATGATCATTGTGACGTAGTCACCATTAATCCAAATAGTGCTACCTAATTGCATACTGCTAGGGGCTGCCATAATTTGGCGATTTTCAATTTCAGTTGCAAGTTTCTTTTCAAGCTCACATTCATTTGAGAATAAACGAATGCAATGTTTAGGATTTCTCTTTTTCCAATACTGTGTTAGCCAATCATGATATTGCTCTACAAAAGTATGATCTTGATAGCCCCACAAAGTATCATCATATTCCTGCATGCTCTTAAACCAAATATCAATATATGAATTGAGTAAGCCACGAACATTATCTTCTCCATCAAAATATTGCAGTTTTGGATGGAAATGCGGCATGATTAAATCCATTAGCTGTTTTACTTGAGTTTCTTTGCGACTAACTTCTGCTTTTTCTTTAATAACCATGGCAAACAAGCTGGAAGGGTCATTAGCAATAAAATATTTAGTATTTTCCACTCTGGAAATAAGTCCTTCATCACAGAGTTTCTCTATGGTGGCATAGACTGTTGTCCGATTAATCTTGGTTGCTTTGCTTATTTCTTGTACTGTAGCGCGTTGCGACTCAGCTAAGTGCAAATATACGGTAACAGCTTTTTCAGAGAAGCCTAGATGCTTAAAACGTTCTATAATCTCATTCATGTCGATACTTATTTGTCATTTATTTGTTTTATATATCAATATATTATAGGTTCATATACATTTTTTGACAGTTATTGATTGACAATAGCAATATGAAAATGCATAATTTTTCTTCATTTAATCTCACGGACGGTAGATTAAAGGGTATTAAATTAAGCAGTTACGTCCTCAAGATAATTAGATTGAATCTAATTTAGAGCTAGCAATAAATAAGACGAATCTGCACTTAAGGATAAGTACTGCTATGAACAAAGCAATAGTAACAAACCGCACGGTAGATCGCCAGGCTAAAATCTCAACGAGAGAGGCATTAATTAATACGGCGACTCAGCTATTCTCCCAACATGGTTATGTTGGAACGAGTATTGAATCGATTACTCAAATTTGTGGGATCAAAAAAGCAAGTTTATTTCATCATTTTAAATCAAAACAAGATTTAGTCATTGCTGTTATCAATGCAGAAACGAATTTTTGTATAAATTATTTATTGAAAGACAGCATAGAATCATCTATTAGCGAACAAGATGTAGCAGAATTTTCACAACGCTGTATTACATATTTTTCTAAACCAGGCGCATATGCCATGATGATGCTTAGTATGGAATTAAATGAGCAACATGATTTATATGTTGAAGTACAAAAATATTTTAAACTTCTACAGCAGACTTTCTCACAATACATCGCAGCATCCGCATCAAAAAATAACGCTCAATTAGATGAACAATTATTTATTCAAATTACAGGACGTATGATCTTAGCTCGTGTATTTGAAAGCAATCAATACTTTGATGAATTGAAATCATGGATAGATAATTTGATGGGTATAAAATCTATTCTTGTGTAACTAAATCACTACGACCTGCGAAAGCATGAGCTAAAGTATTACCATCGATATACTCAAGTTCGCCACCTATCGGTACACCATAAGCGATACGACTAACCTTAATATGATAGGGCTTAACCATATCCGCAATATAATGTGCTGTTGCTTCACCTTCAGTTGTTGGGTTGGTTGCAATAATAATTTCTTCAATGTTTTCTTCTGGTAGGCGCTGTGCAAGTTTGGGCAGCCCAAGATCGTGAGGACCAATACCATCCAGCGGCGATAAGTGCCCCATCAAAACAAAGTAGCGTCCAAAATAACTACTCGTTTGCTCAATGGCAACAACATCTGCGGGTGATTCAACAACACAAAGCATATTAGGATTACGTTTAGGATGGCTACAGATAGGGCAGAGCTCCGTTTCACAAAGGATTCGGCACTGTTGACAGTGACCAACATTGTTTAATGCCGAGCTGAGGTGTTTTGTCAGCAGTTGCCCACTATCACGATTACGTTGTAATAAATGAAAGGCCATACGCTGTGCTGACTTTGGTCCAACACCGGGTAAGCAGCAAAATGCTTGTATGAGTTGCTCGATAGCAGGGCTTAAAATTTTCATATATTTTACTTATCATCACTGCCCATTGGCATATCAAACCCATCAGGTAAGTTAATACCTTTCGCTAGTCCCTTCATGCGTTCGCCAGTGCTTTTTTCAACTTTACGTACAGCGTCGTTAATAGCCGCCGCAATAAGATCTTCTAATACATCTTTATCTTCGATTAGTAACGACGCATCAATCGAAACATTGCGGGCATCATGACGACCATTCATTTCAACTTTCACTAAGCCACCGCCAGACTCACCCACAACAACCAAATTTGCCAATTCTTCTTGAGCTGATTGTAGCTTGCTTTGCATTTCTTTAGCTTGTTGCATTAATTTATCTAGTCCGCCTGGAATATCCATAATTATTTACCTCTGTATAAAGTTTTTTAATAAGTTGAGTGTTACGTTATTTCTCAGTACTGTCAAGCGCCTGTATTGAATCAGGTACAACTTTCGCATCAAAAGCATCAAGCAGGCCACGCACATTTGCATCGCTCTCAATAGATTGTTGCGCTTGTTGTTGACGTTCATTATTTTCACGTTGTTTTTCTTGAGCTGGTGTTGCTTCCGTTATCTCGCCAACACTGATTTCCACTTTAATATCACAATTAAAATATTGTTTTAGCGCTTCAGCTAAACGTTGTTGTTGTCTTTCATTGACTAATGCGGCGTGCTGCCGTTCAATTAATAATGTAATGCGATCGTGATTTGCTTCTTGGATGCAACAATGATTAGCCAACGCTAATGTTAAGCCAGATAGGTTTAATTGCGCGAGTAGGGTGCGCCAATTGATATTCGAAATATCTTGAGTGTTTACTGTTGCGACGGGCTCATCAATTGCTGGAGTCGTTGGAGTCGTTGGAGTCGTTGGTGCAGTTGGAGCGGTTGGAGCTGGTGGAGCTGTTGGAGCGGTTGGAGCGGTTTGAGCGGTTGGAGCCTCGGGTATAACAGGTGCAATAGTTACTTGT
>JAJFKO010000008.1 GCA_021773175.1 Gammaproteobacteria bacterium | reverse complement strand
TTCCCCATTGCGCCATACTAGCTAATGCTGAAATTGTGCCGGCAATCGTTGCTGAAACCGCACCAATCAGTGTATCGCGATGCCGAACATGGCTTAACTCATGTGCCATAACACCCATTAATTCTTCTCGCGATAGAATCTGCATAATTCCTGTTGTTGCCGCAACAGCGGCATGCTCTGGATTACGCCCCGTAGCGAAAGCATTAGGCGTTGACTCATCAATGATATAGACTTTCGGCATTGGCATATTAGCTTTATTTATTAATTCTGCAACAATAGAGTGTAATACTGGAGCTTCATTTGGCGTGGCTTCACGAGCACGATACATTTTTAAAACTATTTTGTCGGAAAACCAATACGCACCAAAATTCATAATAACCGCAAAGACGAATGCAATCAGTATGCCAGCTCTACCTCCAAGTAAACCACCAATAACTAAGAGTAATGCCGTTAAGCAAGCCAGAAAAAATGCTGTTTTGAGTCCATTCATGTAAAAGATTCCTTATCTATACTGCTCGCACTTCGAAATACGATCGGCATTTATCTTAGTGAAGAGTCTGCCCTGCAATTAAGAACTTTGTCAGGACCTTAGAAATAATAATTTGCCCATATTCCAAACCATATTCACTAACATAAACTGCAGCTAATTCTTGAACCCATTCAGGCAACTCGACTTCTTCACCATTTTCTTGTTGTTCAACTAAAAAATAAAGATTAGATGCTTGTAAATGTTCTGACGTAAAATGTTTACCTATAATTTTAGCAGCAACAAACATATCGTACTCTTGAGATGGCCAATCCGTTGCTTCAAAAACCCAACATTCTTTATTATATAAACTATTGTCATCATCTCCCATGATGTCGCTCCCCATCTTATTTCCACCAGTATTAAATAATTGATTCATAATAATGACATGCGTGACGAACAGCAAGCGTAAAGCCATAAAAATAGAAAAACTCTTAAATATTGAACGCTTATAGGGATATAACAATTATATTAATGAGTAACACCACTATTATTGATCAAGACGATACCTGCTATAACGAGCAAAATACCAAATACTTTAATCCAGTTGAGACTTTCATTGAAGTACAGAATACCAATCACCGCAATGAGAGCGGTACCTAATCCCGCCCAAACAGAATAGGCAACACTTATTTCCATTTTACGCAATGTGAATGTTAATAATGTAAACGAAAAACCATAGAAAACAAAAATAAGTAATGATGGTACCAATTTGGTAAAACCAACAGAAAGCTTCATTGATGTTGTACCCGCAACTTCTAAGATAATCGCAAAGAATAGTAGTACCCAACTTAGCAACATATAATATATCCTTATTTATAATAATTATTCTGATAATGCTAACAGATATTGCTCGCATGCAAAACTATGTTTGTTATAATTCATTTTTATATTCATCGTACTTAAAAATACCAGAGTTAAAGCATGCTACAACAATGTTTCTTTGCACGAGAACCCCTAGATGTTGCTCAAGACCTATTAGGCAAAATACTAATGGTGAAATATAATAATGCCTGGTTAGCCGCTCGCATTATTGAAACAGAAGCTTACAGTTTAACCGATAAAGGCAGTCATGCATCTCTCGGTTTTACTGAAAAACGCAAAGCACTATTTATGCAGGCCGGTACTATCTATATGTATTATGCCAGAGGCGGTGACTCACTAAACTTTAGTTGCCATGGCGAAGGCAATGCTGTTCTTATTAAATCAGCATTCCCTTACCAGCAACATAATGAATACGTTAACATGATACGTACCATGCAACGACTTAATCCTAATAAAAATAATAACGATCCACGTCATGTTGAAAAACTTTGTTCTGGGCAAACGCTATTATGTAAATCACTCAACTTAAAAGTACCAGAGTGGGATCAGCAGCAATTTGATAAACAACGTTTCTATGTTAAAGATGTTGGTGATAATCCCAAGGCCATCATCCAAACAACGCGCCTTGGTATACCTTCTGGTCGTGATGAAGATCTACATTATCGTTTTATTGATTTTGAATATACAAAATATTGTACGCAAAACCCACTAACCAAAAGAAACTGGCAAGCAGGACAAGAGTACCGTATTTTTAAGAGATAGAAATGATACTAAACATATAAAAAAATAGCATGAATTATCACACTATTTTTTACGCTTCATTGCCAGTCCCCAAGAACCATTACGCTTTTCTCGTGAGACATATATAGTACCTTTTAAATTAGCTTTCGTTGCTGTTGCTTTACCTGAAATGTTAATGGCATTAGTAGCATGATTACTTAATGTTAAAGTGCCATCAGTATAATTGCCTTGCAACTTTGTTGAGTCCATCGTTGCAGGACAAAATCCTGAAGAATCTCCAGTAAGTACAAAATTCGGCAAAACAACCGTGACAGTATTATGCACTTTAGATTGTTTTTCGGTAACTGCAGCTGTACCTTTAAAATAACACGTTACTGTACCAACCATTGTGCCTTTAAGAATAAAGGTTGCCCGTCCATTCCAACTTCCAGCGAGGGAGGTTGCTTGTTGAGAAGACATGCGAGGCAAGATATTTGCTGAAGCCAAAGAAACACTGCCTAGTAAAATAAGACCTAATACAAATGATCGAATATTTAAAGCTCGCATGAATTTACTCCTGTGTTAATTGATAACATTTAGTTATGTCGTATTTATCGTTTAAGAGCAAGTTCAATGGTACCGTGTAAGCTATAAGTAGGTACATTTACGTTACCTTTTAAATCCACATTCTCAGGACTAGCATCTCCAGACATTTTGCCAGTGGCTTGAAGTAAATTATAGTGTAAAATTAAAGTTCCATCGTTATATGTACCATTTAAATTTAAGTTTGGAGCTGCTCCAATACATGAAGGCGAAGATCCTGTTGTTTTTTTGAAACTCTGTAGTGACATTGTAACACTATCGCCGGTACTCGATTTTTGCTCTGTCGCTACAGCTGTTCCGGTATAATAGCAATTGAGGTCACCATAAGGAGAGTGCGGTAATTTAATTATAACTTGTCCTTGCCAAGAACCAGCAAGAGAACCTGATGATTGGCCATCCCATGACAAAGTACTTGCAGAAGCAACAGCAACACTTCCTAATAAAACCACCCCAAACAAAAACGAATTTAATTTCACCACTTTCACTAATCTCCCTTTAGCTAAATTTAAAGCCATTAAACATACCGTAAAGGGTCTATTATGGCAATATTAGAATTTACGCTAAAGTTTTTTAAGCTTGATTGCATTGTATAAGAGCCAATCATCAATCACCCTTACAATAACGGATATTATTTAACCACAACTTTAGCAAGTTTATAGAAGGGTCTTGCATTTTTCTTCTATTTCGTATATCAATCCACCTGTTGGTTGTTCACAAAAAATAATTAAAAGGATATAAGAAATTATGAAAAAGTCACTCATTGCAGCTTGTGCAATATTATTAACATTAGGGTTAGTTGGTTGTGTATCTTGGTTTGGTTCAGAAGCTGGTACATCGTCGCGATATAATGAACCTTCTCAATACTCAACACCAAATCATTCACCTAGCTCACAAGAACATCGTACATACCGTGGAACAACCACACATCAACAAAATAGCAGCCAGCATGAATCTGCTGCTAGCTCAGCAAACCATGCTCCAGCTAGCAACAAACCTCAGGGCAGTTATTCTTGCTTTGCGAAAAGTGCTAGTGGCGCTTTCCATGGTTCTGGCGGTTCACGTTCTGCAGCATCTGGCGCAGCATTATCGAAATGTCGCTCTGGTAGCAGCAACCCAGGAAGTTGTTCTGTTAGTAAGTGTATTTCTCGTTAATCAATTTACTAAGAATACTTTAAAAAAGGCGACCATTGTGTCGCCTTTTTTATTTTAATGCGCTAAAAAACCGACGCCGCCACATCCATCATGGATATAACAATGACCGATAGCACACTTTGGGTTTTCAGAACTTACGATAAATGCCTCGTGATTGAATTTTAGCATAAGTCTTAAATTTTAAGGGCCATGTTGCATACAGACAGGATAACAACTTCTTTGCCAACGTGTGCAGATTCTCTTTTCACTATCTACGCCCTGACGTTCATAATTGCGATAACATAAATAATTATTCCGCTCTAATTGCTCTTTTTCTCTTTCATCGCAAATTTCTCGATAACGTGAAACTAAAGTGTCCATTGCAATACGACCGCAAAAATAACAATTTCGCGGCGCCCGCGCATACCATTGCACACAACGTCTTGGCCCCGTGCAAACAGTGCGCCACTGATAACAACGGACAGCTGCAACATTTAAATTATTAAGGAGCAATTGAGATAAAGACAAATATGGATGCGTAACAACATTTGTAGCAGCAAAAGCCATGCCAACAAGAAAATAAATACTAACGATGAAGATACCATACCATTTCATTTATTTTTATCGCTATGTCGATCTACACAACTAAAGTTTAGCAGCTTTTTTGAAAAATCAATGGTCGCAACTCTTTTAATGCTCGAATATAGACTTTACGCTTAAATGAAATGACCTCTTTTACCGGGCGCCAATAGTCAATCCACTGCCAATCTTCAAATTCAGGTGAGCCAGAGGCATCTAGTTTAATTTGTTTTTGATCGGCTGTAATTTTGAGCAAAAACCATTTTTGTATTTGCCCAAAGACCACGGGCTTTTGATGATAGCGAAGAAATCGCTTCGGTAATCGATAACTTAACCAATCTTGGGTACTGCCTAGAATCTCAACTTCATGTGATTCTAAACCTACCTCTTCCCACAATTCACGAAATAGAGATTGTTCAGGCGTTTCACCAACATACATACCGCCCTGTGGAAATTGCCAAGCTTCTTGGCCACAACGCTTGCCCCAAAAGACATCATTGTCGGCATTTAACAAAATAATCCCTACATTGCTTCGATAGCCTTTACTATCTATCAAGGCTTTGTCATCGACATCCATAATAATTCACTATTCACTTTGGCCATCTCAGTACATAAGCGTTATAATTCGCCTTTACTTCATCAAAAACACAAATATTATTGTTATGTCTATATATAAACGTTACCAACAATTTACTCTGTGCGGCTTATGCCTCTTAACCTTGATCGCCATTATATTTTCCCTACATAGTGGCGATATTCAGATAAATTTACAACAAATTTTTTCGATTCTCTTAACATCTGCACACAGAACAACCAGCCACTTAACATTAACGACTAAAATCATTATGGATTTACGACTACCTCGCACCTTAAATGCTTTCACTACCGGCGCCCTACTCGCACTAGCTGGCTTGCTAATGCAAGTTTTATTACGCAATCCTCTTGCGGATCCTTATATTCTTGGTATTTCTGGTGGTGCGGCCATTGCAGCATTAATTAGCCTTTTACTTGGCTTAAGCCTTATTTGGTTACACAGTTTAAGCTTTCTTGGCGCGATGATTTCTATGTTATTTGTGTTTGGCCTAAGTCGCGAACGCCAAAGCTTTTCACCGCTGCGATTATTGCTAACAGGCATTGTTTTAGCAACAGGTTGGGGTGCACTAATTAGCTTTATCTTAATTCTAAGTCCAAATCATAATTTACATGGTATGTTATTTTGGTTGATGGGCAGTATTGGCTACCAACATTTAGCATTGCCAGGAATGATCGTTTTATTCATAAGTTATATTTGTTGTCAATTTCTTGCTCCACAACTCAATATACTTATTCACGGAGAACTCAGAGCAAAAAGTTTAGGTATTCATACTAACCGTCTACACTTATTCTTATTTTTACTCGCATCGATATTAACAGCATGCGCAGTCAGCATTGCTGGCACCATTGGTTTTGTTGGATTAATCGTTCCACATTTATTACGCTTGATAGGTTTACGTGATCACCGTTTACTAGTACCTGCCACAGTATTAGCTGGCGGGAGTTTATTAACGTTTGCCGATAGTCTATCTAGAATTATATTAGCACCAGAACAACTACCTGTTGGCATTATCACTGCATTAATTGGCGTGCCCATTTTTCTTGTTATTTTGAAGACCCGCGGCTTGCCCAATAGTTTAGGATGATTATGGAAAACCATGCAATGAAAAATTTATTAACATGCCGTGCTTTAACATTAGCGCAAAAAAACAAATTGCTTTGTGATGATTTGCATTGGCAGATTAATGCTGGTGAAACGTGGGCAATACTCGGTAAAAATGGTGCTGGGAAAACAACCTTATTACATAGCTTAGCAAATCTACATCGCCCAACAAAAGGTACAATTCATTTAAATGATAGTGACATAACACAGTTATCACGACGCGTCATCGCGCAAAATATTGGAATTCTACTGCAACAACAACATGATGCTTTTCCTATAAAAGTTCATGAAATGGTGATGACTGGCGCGTATCCACAATTAACATTATTTAATCGCCAACAACAAAAACAATTTCATGACCAAGCTTTAATTGCATTAAAGAAAATGGATTTATTACCTTTACTAAATCGCTGCGTAACAACACTATCAGGCGGAGAACGGCGGCGTTTAGCTATTGCGACACTATTACTACAACAACCACAAGTTTATCTACTCGATGAACCAACCAATAGCCTTGACATCAAACATCAGGTTGCTACCTTGCAACATTTTCGTTATCTCGCCGAGCAACAAAATGCTGCCACCATCATGGTCTTACATGATGTGAATTTAGCATATCAATTTTGCGATAATTGCTTACTATTGATGGATGACGGCCGTTATCTAATAGGCAAAACAACCGACATTATTAATCAAGAAAATTTATTATCTGTTTATCAACAAGCATTTATGATGATCCAGCAACAAAACAATACTTATTGGCAAGCACAATGTCCGAACTAAGCTATTATAATGATAATAACTTAGTTAAAGAGACTATCAGCCAGCTTAGAAATAAATTTCTCTTAAGAACTCTAGGACTTAAGAAAACCAATTAATTAGCGTATACATTAAAACAAAATGATGTTTTAAGTGAAGGAATATTCACATGAAAAAAAAACCAACTATAATATTGCCAGATCCAAGTAAAGAAGTAGTAGTAACAAGGTGTACTCCAGCTTCTAATGACAAATATGATCATTCATTTCGGGTTATGTTTTTAGGTGACGCAGGCTCAGGATGTTCTTCAACTATAATTAGAATTACTCACAATTATTTCCCTGAACACTTTATTTCGAGTATTGGTGTTGAGTCCAAAGTACTGATGACGCAAGTTGGTGATGAAATTATAAAATTAGAATTATACGACACTCCACAAAACACTGCTTTTGATAGAATTCAAAAAATGGTATCTTCAAATATGCAGGCTTTTATAGTTTTTTTTGATATTACTGAACCAGCCTCATTTCATAACCTAAAAATGTATATAAATGAAATTAGGCGACAAAAAAGCACGGTCCCCATCATCATAGCTGCTAATAAATATGATTTACCTGACAGGCAAGCCGTTGATAATCAAGCTATTATTGATTATACAAATAGTTTAGAGCTAGAACAAGAAGTTACTGTCATTGGCATTAGCGCAAAAACCGGTCTGAACATTGATGAACTAGTGACGAGAACAGCAGAAGTAGTTTACAGAACATATACCGATTCTCTTGATACCACATCTATAACTTCTCCAAAAAAAATTAAGTCTCCTAAAAAGCTGCAATACAAAAAACAAATTGATGCTGATTGGCGTAAAGCCAAAGGAAATAGCTCGCTTGAAAAAGCCCTTACCGTTTTAAATAAGTTTACGGCTGGAGACTCGAAAGTCAGACGAGCTTTAGCCGGGCATCCTTGGCGTCATGGTGTTTATGAAGTACAAGCCATTATTAGTGCTCACAAAAATAGACCCATAGCATCTGAGGATGAACTCATCACACAATTAGAGGAAATCCAAAATCTTCCAGCTGAAACTTACCTTTCAGACTTTATTTGTTATCTTAAAGATAAAATGTATCTTCAATTAGATGCAGCACCAAAAAGTGGTGCTAACTTTAGGAGAAAGTGAGCGAGTCTTAAGCATTAATTTTTTAGCAACAAAATCAAACTTATTAGCAAGCTTGCGATAGTAAAAATATCTCTTATAGTTAAGTAAGAAAGTCTTTTAACCTAGGTGTATTGCTCATGGCTAATCAACTAATTAACGAAACCAGTCCGTATCTTCAACAGCATGCTAATAATCCTGTTGATTGGTATACGTGGGGTGAAACAGCATTAGCAAAAGCTAAACAAGAACATAAGCCGATCTTACTTTCAATTGGTTATTCAGCTTGTCATTGGTGCCATGTTATGGCGCACGAGTCATTTGAAGATCCAGAAACAGCAACATTGATGAATCAATGTTTTGTGAATATTAAGGTTGATCGCGAAGAACGCCCCGATCTTGATAAAATCTATCAGTTAGCTCATCAACTATTAAATTATCGTGCTGGCGGTTGGCCGCTAACAATTTTTTTGGATCATAAATCACAGGTGCCGTTTTTCTCGGGTACATACTTTCCCTTACAAGCTCAATATGGCATGCCAAGCTTTAAACAAGTATTGATTCGTGTTGCAACACTTTACGAACAAGAATATGAAACTATTCAACAACAAAATTCAAGTATCACTGACGCACTATGTGATATCAATATTGACAAAAAAGCTGAGAACCCTTTCACTGAGATACCAGTTGAATTAGGCCTTACTATGTTAGAACAGCAATTTGATCATGATAACGGTGGTTTTGGTAGTGCCCCTAAATTTCCACAATCAAGTAGTTTGCAATTTCTCTTGCATCTATCCACAGCAAATAATACTCAAGACAAAGAACGTAATTTAGCATTAAATATGTTAGAAAAGTCATTAACGAAAATAGCGCAAGGCGGTATTTATGATCATATCGCTGGTGGTTTCTCGCGTTATAGCGTTGATGCTGAATGGCAAATACCACATTTTGAAAAAATGCTCTACGACAATGCACAATTACTGAGTGTTTATGCTAATAGTTATCACGCAACCAATATATCACTCTTCAAAACTATTGGAGAAGAAACTGCAAATTGGATCATACAATACATGCAATCTCCAGAAGGTGGTTATTATGCCAGTCTTGATGCAGATTCTGAAGGCCAAGAAGGTAAATACTATGTTTGGGATAAAGAGTATATTAATGAATTACTCACTAGTAGTGAATATCTTATTTTTCGTGAACACTATGGATTAAATTTCCCTGCTAACCTTGAAGGCAAGTGGCACTTACGTGTCACTCATTGTTTAGAAGATATCGCCGAGAAAAACAAAATTTCAATTACTGATGCTGAAGCATTATTGCTTTCAGCGCGCAATAAATTAAAGGTACAACGTCAATTACGCATTCCACCTCATTGTGATAAAAAAATTCTAACATCATGGAATGCGCTGATGATTAAAGCCATGCTCCATGCCGCAGTGGCTTTTTCAGAGCAACGTTATTTGCAATCAGCGCTGCGCGCTATTACTTTTATTCAACAAAATATGCTACAAGAACAACGTTTATTGGCAACCTATAAAGATGGAAGAGCCCATCTCCCGGCTTATCTTGATGATTATGCTTTCTTATGTGATGCCTTAATTACACTACTTGAAACACAATGGGATACTGCTATATTAGATTCCACCATAACACTTGCCGAAACAATGAAAAAATATTTTTATGATAATGAAAATGGAGGTTTCTATTTTACTGCCAATGACCATGAATCATTAATTCAACGTCCAAAAAGTTGGCAAGATGAAGCACTACCCGCCGGCAATGCTATCGCAGCAAGTGTATTTTTTAAACTTGGTTACTTACTAGGAAAAAATGATTATTTGGCGATTGCAGAAAAAACTTTACAGGCCTGTTGGGAGCGTATGAATAAATATTCTTATGTGCATACTGGTATGCTTATCGCATTGCAAACTTATTTCAATCCCCCTGAAATTATTATTATTCGTGGTGAAGAACCAGAAATACAAAACTGGCAACAACATTACCGTAAGCAAGCTCATGCCAATCAACTTTGTTTTGCCATTCCTGATTGTGCTAAAAATTTACCAGAAGCAATTGCGAGCAAAGCAGTTCTAGATACCACCGTTGCTTATATTTGCCTAGGGCAGCAATGTTTAGCGCCTGTTACTGAATTAAGCATTTAATTTTGACTATATTTTAACCGCAAAATAACTCTCTTGTTTCAAGCTATTTTTTGCTAGAATCGCACTCGGTGACAGATACATGGGAAAACAAAATGCAATATGATTTAGCGCGTTATGTGCGATATCTAGCCGTTTTAATTTTGGCAATATTTTTGCCGCTTGCTGCATCAGCACATTTAATGCCGCATAAAATTTACTATCATCCGCATGAACAATTACCCGTGCCATTTTACAAAGGCGCACCTCCATCACATCATCATCCGAAGCATCATTCAGATCACCCGCATCATGCTGGTGTTTATTATTTATCAAATGATATTGTTCTTGATTTGAATAGCGGCAGTCTCGCCATACATACTATCGATAATCGTTTTTCATTTGCTATACATGGTTATCTTATTATTAATCATAGTTTCCTCAGTGGCGCTTATAATGTTGATGGTTTTGGTAAACCGCACTTTGGCCAACTGACGCAATTACTGTATGCACGTTTAGGCTTTTATGGTCATGCTTATGATTTTGGTTATGGATTACAATTCTCTAATACAGTTGGTCCTACAAATGATAATAAATCGGCAACAGCAAATTCAACCATTTCTGATAATGATAGTGTATTCATTCGTGAAGCTTATATAACCTACCTTGGCTTTCATCACTTTATTATCTTCGCCGGTAAAGCATTGCCTTACTTCGGTGTTGACAATATGGCCGATGAATATGGCACTTATGGCGCATCCTTTACAATGTTAACCAATGCTTTTGCACCACCAACTGCCCTAGGGGTTATGTTACATAGCTTTTTCCCACATTTTACTTTTACCGCCGGTATTTTTGATACGGGTAATGTGAATCTAAGTTCAGCGACTACGCAACGAGGGGCTCACGGCTATCAAAATGAAACAATCATAACGGCAGCGCGTTTCGGCTGGATTCCTTTTTTTAACCCTGACTATACACATGTTCTTTACTTACAACTTAGTGGTTATGTTTCACAGGGTAATCCCAATCAGGCACGTCAAATTCGCGTTAATTCGGGTGTTCATGGCACTTTAATTGGTGACGCAGTAGCGCCAGTAACGTCTGGATTTTTTGGTTTAGATACACGCCAAGGAGAAGTTAATGTAATAGATGCTGGCCTTGCCTACCTCTCTGGTCCTTTTTCTGCTGAAGCGGAATATGCCTCTATGCGTGATAAAATTACTAATGCACCACGTGATGACCATCCTACCTATCAAGGTGGTTACATTCAATTTGGATACGTTATAGCAGGAGGCCATCGCGTATTTGATCCACATGACGGCTACTTACGTGGAGTGCTACACCCTCATGGCCGCTGGGGAGCATTTGAAATTATTCTGCGTGGCGAAATACTGGACCTTGAATCAAAAGCGGGGCCAAAAGGTATGTCAATTGGTACCATAGGTAGAACACTCACTGTCGGTTTAGACTGGTATATTACACAAAATGTTCGCGCTGTCTTCGACTATACACATCTATGTGTTACTGGCCCTGATGCAGCAGTTAATAATGGTAATGGTGGTAATCTACAAGTTTCATTTGCCATATAAATAAACTCATTGTTCGAGGAAATTATGCAAAAAATAAAAGTATTTATTAATGGTGCTGCTGGTAAAATGGGTAAGCTTGCTTGTGAGCATATACAGCAAGATGATAGTTTAATATTAGTAGGACAAGGCTTGCGAGGCGATAATCTACAAGAAAAACTTGGTGCTTGTGACGCCGATGTCGTTGTTGATTTAACGTCACCTTCCTCTATTTATGAAAATACATTAACGATTATTAATGCCGGCAAACATCCTGTTATTGGCACTAGTGGCCTACTCGCCAACCAAGTTACAGAATTACAAGAACTTTGCCAAACAAGAAAGTTAGGAGGCATTATCGCACCAAACTTTTCTATCGGCTCGGTATTACTTATGCAACTTTCCACTCTAGCAGCAAAACATTTTCCGCAAGTAGAAATTATTGAAATGCATCATGATGGCAAGAAAGATACGCCATCGGGCACGGCGTTGAAAACAGCCGATATGATTGCGCAACACAAAGCCCCGTATCAACAACCTGACTGTCATGAACTATTACCCGGTTCTCGTGGCGCTTCTGAAAAAAATATCCCAATACATGCAATTCGCGTTTCCGGCGTACTCGCTAAACAGCAAGTTATTTTTGGCGGTCATGGTGAAACGTTATCAATACATCACGATTCAATTAATCGCGAATCCTTTATGCCAGGATTACTCATGGCATGTCGTGAAGTTATCAATTTACAAGAATTAAGATATGGCTTGGAAACATTGGCATGTTTTCAGCTTTCATAGTAAGTAAAGCTACATATCTACCATGATTTTCAAGACACCAGGTTCAGTGGCATGTTTGAATGCAGCAAGCCCATCAGATAAAGCATAGTGTTTTGTAATCATATCTAAAACATTTACTTGCTGTGTTTCTAATAAATTTAATGCTTTGGCAAAAGGACCACAACGCGAACCAACAATACGTACTTCATTTGCAACAATTGCCGCAGAAGGTAACTCCAAAGGTTTTGCATAGGTACTTTTCATCACAATTGTACCAGCAGCACGAATTGCTTTTAATGCCGCTTGCATCCCCTCTGGTTGCCCAGAACTTTCAACAACGATATCAAAAGCACTAGCTTCTACATCATTAATATTTATCGAATCAATACCACGTTTATCAAGAAAATCTTTATTTCGTTCTGTTCGTAAAGCAACAATTAAATTATCGGTGACCAAGTTCAATGTTTGCGCGATTAGCAAGCCAAGCTTACCGGCACCAATTAATAATATTCTATCTGCTTTATTGATTGCGATTTGTTGCTGTATATCTAAAGCGGCTGCGAGTGGCTCTACAAATGCAGCTGCAACGGCAGGAATATTGTCCGCAACGACATATAGATTTTTTTCTGGCAACACGAGATAATGAGTAAAAGCACCATGATGATCTTTGATACCTAAAACTTGGCGCTGTAAACAGTGCTTGCTCCGTCCACGCTGACACATATCACAATGACCACACGTAATATTAATATCGCCAACAACGCGTTTGCCAATTAAATCTTTGCTGCCTTGCTCAACAATACCAACAAATTCATGACCTAAAACACCTGTAAATGGATAGTAGCCTTGCAGCAACTCTAAATCAGTATTACAAATACCCGCATGCTCGACACGAATCAGTGCTTCACCTTGCATTGCAATAGGCATAGCAAGCCCATCACGCAATGTTAGCAGTTGCTCTTCTAGCCATAAACCTTGCATAAAAACTCCAAAATAGCTGTTCCGAAACGATAACTGCGGTTATTCCGCTAATGTTAATAAAGTCGTATTACCACCTGCCGCTGTTGTATTTACCGTAGTCGTTCTTTCATTACAAAGTCGCGCTAAATAATGTGGACCACCAGCTTTAGGTCCGGTTCCAGAAAGACCTTCACCACCAAATGGTTGCACACCAACAACGGCACCAATCATATTACGATTTACATACGTATTACCCACGTTGACACGCTGTTGAATATAATCAATCGCTTCATTAACACGGCTCTGAATACCAAGTGTCAAACCATAGCCTGTATTATTGATACTATCGATAACCTTATCTAGATCCTTCGCATCATAGCGAATCACATGTAAGATTGGACCAAACACTTCACGTGGCAATTGCTGTAAACCAGAAATTTCATAGGCTCGTGGCGCAACATATGAACCTTGTAAGCAAGCTTGTGATAATGGTACTTCATAAATTAATTTCGCTTCTTGTTGCATACGTTGACAATGTGTTTCCAGCATTTTCTTGGCTTCATCATCAATCACGGGACCAATATCTGTATTTAAAAATTCAGGATTACTAACATTAAGTTCCGCCATCGCACCGCATAACATATGTATCATTTTATCTGCAACATCATTTTGTACGAACAAAACACGTAAAGCCGAGCAACGTTGACCCGCGCTACCAAAAGCTGAACTCACAACATCCACAACCACTTGTTCAAGTAATGCCGATGAATCAACTAACATTGTATTCTGACCACCGGTTTCGGCAATCAGAGGGATAATAGCTCCAGAGCGATTTGCTAAAGTTTGATTAATTGCACGCGCAGTTTCGGTAGAACCTGTAAAAATAACCGCTTTAACTCTTTCATCTGCAACAAGTCCGGCACCAATAACTTCACCACGACCAGGTAACAATTGAATAACATTGCTAGGGATGCCCGCTTCATGCATTAGTTTTACAGTGAAACTAGCAATCAATGATGTTTGTTCAGCAGGTTTAGCAATAACACTATTACCCGTGACCAATGCAGCTACTATTTGCCCAACAAAAATTGCTAATGGAAAATTCCATGGGCTAATACAGGCAACCACACCACGACCATGTAATTCTAAACTATTCGTTTCACCAGTAGGTCCTGGTAGTGTCGTTGGAGCTCCCATAAGTTTGCGAGCTTGATTAGCATAGTAATAACAAAAATCAACAGCTTCACGAATTTCAGCAATGGCATCAGGTAAAGTTTTACCGGCTTCGCGAATAGCTAGTGACATTAAATCCGCATGATATTGTTCAATTAATGCAGCCAGTTTTTCTAAACATTGAGCACGTTCTTCTACATCATGTTTCGACCAAGCAACAAAACCTTGAACAGCATGTTTTAATGCTTGCTTTAAATGTTCTTCATTAGCATGTGTGATTTCACCAACTTGTAATGTCGTATTACTTGGCGAATAGACGGGAATTGTTTCTTCTTTAATTTCGCGTCCATTAATAAGCGGTCTTGAAAACCATTTCTGTTGTACTGCTGTTGTTAATTTTTCTGCTAATGCCGTTAACAATGCAGGATCTGTCAAATCAATACCTTGTGAATTATTACGGTAATCACCATACATATCTTTTGGTAAAGGTATATTGCTATGCGCTTTACTCTGTGCACTTTTTACTTTTGTAATTGGATCTTCAATAATATCTTCAATCGGCAAGTTATCATCTGCAATGCGATTTACAAAAGAACTATTAGCACCATTTTCTAATAAACGTCGTACTAAATAAGGCAGCAAGTCTTCATGTTGCCCAACCGGTGCATAGATACGACAAGCTCGATTCAACTTATCAGAACCTACTACTTGATCATACAGTGCTTGCCCCATGCCATGTAGACATTGGAATTCAAAATCTTGGCGCGTACCAATTAATTCTAAAATCGTTGCTAAGCTCGATGCATTATGGGTCGCGAATTGTGGATAGAAAGCATCAGGCATATCAATAATTTTTTTAGCGCAAGCAATAAAAGATACATCTGTATTCATCTTTCTACTAAATACCGGATAGCCTTCTAAACCCATTTCTTGAGTACGTTTAATTTCAGAATCCCAATACGCACCTTTAATAAGACGAATCATAATACGACGATTCTGACTACGCGCTAACTGTGCTAACCAATCAATTACATGGAAAGCACGTTTTTGATAGGACTGTATAGCTAAACCAAAACCTTCCCAGCCTGACAAGCTAGCATCAGTAAAAACTTTCTCAATAATATCTAATGATAGGTCTAATCTTTCTGCTTCTTCTGCGTCAACCGTAAAACCAATATTAGCTTGCTTGGCTTGTTGAGCGAGTGATAATAAGCGCGGTGTTAATTCATTTAAGACACGTTCACGTTGTGCAAATTCATAACGAGGATGTAATGCTGATAACTTAACAGAAATACCTGGCCCTTCAATCACCCCACGTCCATTACTGGCCTCGCCAATTTTCTGAATTGCTAGAGAATACGACTGCATATAGCGTTCTGCATCTTCAGCTGTTCTGGCAGCTTCACCTAACATATCATAAGAATAACAATAACCCTGTTTTTCTAGAGTCTTAGCGCGCTTTAATGCATTATCAATATTACGCCCCATAACAAATTGTTCGCCCATCATTTTCATAGCTTGGCTTACCATTTTCCGGACTACAGGCATACTTGATTTGCGCACGAGTGATTGTAGAGTGCCACCTAATTTCTTTTGTTGTAATTGACGCCGACCTAATACTTTACCTGTAAGCATCAATCCCCAAGTCGCAGCATTGATAAACATTGAGGAACTCTGTCCTGCATGTGACTTCCAATCAGCAGAACCAACTTTGTCACGAATTAAAGAGTCAATTGTTTTGGTGTCAGGAATACGTAATAACGCTTCCGCTAAACACATTAATGTAATTCCTTCTTCACTTGATAAATCATATTCATATAAGAAAGAATCTAACAGGCTTTTACCTTTACGAACTTCACGCACACCACGAACTAAATCTGCAGCACGAGTGTGAATATGCCGTTGTTGAATATCAGTTAATTCAGCAGATTCTAATAACTGATTAACACATGTAGTTTCATCAAGACGATAGGCATGTAAAATTGCCTGTCGTAATGTATCTTGCTTTGGATATGGTGTTTCAAAAATCATTAGCAAATTCCTATTTTCAGATATTCTTTAATATTGGGTAAATACCCACATGCTCAAGATGCGTGGATTTTAGCACAATGGATTAAAAATACGACACCATTTTCTGTGCAATTAAAGACCAAGATAGATGCTGCCAGCGTTACTTTTTATGCTGATAAGCAGCAGTAGCAGCATTGCTTGTCGATGTACGGACACTTGCGCGAGAAGAACTGCTTTGCCAGGTTTGAACCACTAAGTGACTTCTTAGCTCATCTTCGCGAGACACAAAAAAATTATCTGTTAACAGCGTTTCACGCCTTGCTGCTACCGGACAACTCCGTGTTACTGATGGAGCAGCACTTGGAGCGGGTGCTGTTGGATCACTGTGCTCTAATATTACTTTTGAAACTGGCTGTGATAATTGCTGTACCTTCTGCTGTAATTGATTAACTTGCTGTTGCAGCTCAGCAACTTTCTGCATGTAGTATTGCAAAAGCTGCGTAACATCTTTATCTAGCCCGACCATATTTCGCAATGCAAGATATTCCATCGCAAGTTCTTTATAAAATGAAAGTGGACTAAAGCATTTACGTTGAATAACAGATAACACACCAGGTTTATCGCCCTTTCCATACCAAAGTCGAGAGCGATATAACCAACCAACTCGCGTACTAACATGCAAGTTTTGCATATGCACTGTAATCTCTGGCCCTGTTAACTGAGTATTTTTGAGAATCGCGACAATTGCTCTAATCTCAGCGCGACGATCGATTGGTATATACATTGAGCGTTTAAATTGACGCTTGTACCAACGAATAACATCGTTGATATTTCGACAAAGTAAATCTCGTAGAGCAACCGGCATTATTATTTCTTCTCTTGGAGGATTAATTACTGATAACGACATATCATCGCGATTTAGTGCAGAACTATTTGCTCGGAACATGATGACACTCCTCTAATTTTCCAATATTAAGCATAATTTCAGATGGCTGTAGGCTTGTTAATGAAATGTTCTCTGGTTGCTGATTCTGTTCAGCAAGATAAGTCGTAATCAGCGTTTGTAGACGAACACTATTCAAGCCAATCTTAGTTATCAATCTTGATTTCTTTTCTACAGATTGTGAGGAAATCATCTGCTGATAGAGTAAATATAACTCTGTTAACATATTCTCAGAGTGCTTTGATACCAAATTAATATTGAAGTAATCAACAAGATTAACTAGAACGAAATACCAACTTTTCCAAACACAAGTCAAAAAATTAATTTGTTGTTGCGCATTCGCTAAAATCCAACGAGTAAATAGCAAAGTATTCTGTAATACTAAATACTTGCAGGCCATATTTCCATCAACATTATAAAGTCTTAATAATGCAACAAAAGGCATGTAAATTCTTTTTTGGCGAACGCCTTCCTCTTGATGATTAATCGGTTCAACAGCTTGTTCCACCATGTTTGCCATAGCTTTCTGCAGAGCGCTGTAAAAAACATCCTGCAGTGGCCGCAACTGATTATTATAAAATGCATCCGCCAATTTTTTATTTTTTTTGATGCTCTCCCAGTATTCATAAAGCACTTCTAAATTATCATACGGAATCACACCTTGATTTAGAGAAGTTAAGGTGTGATTAAGCCGTTCTTTAAATTCTAATTCAGCAGTAAATTTATTATAGAATTGCATAAAAAACTTATATTGTTGCTGCAGTTTATAATCATGTAATACTTTTGGCAGCAAAGATTTAAGGTCCATCAGCAATTTTTCCAGTTGCCATGAGAACATCTTCCTATAGATCTCATTAAACTGCTTTAATGATGGTTGCTCATTTTGCAATTGAGACAAAGCCTGCTGCAACAATGTGATTTTTTCCTGTAGAATCATTGGCACGTAGGTTAGTACAAATTTATCTTTATTAGATTTGGAAGCTAGTTTATTATTTTTATGTAACATCTGTATAACGTTATCTGCCTCCAGAAACAGGCGCTCTAAAGAAGCATTGACGTCTATTTTATTTTCTTGAGCATGTCTACAGGCTGCCAGTAAACGTTGATAAAATATCTCAACCAGATCCTTTTGCTTCTTCTCTAACAAATAATTTTTATATTTATTTAATTCCTGTCGAGAATGTCCATGTATGAACGGTAGTAGTTTCTTTTGCAGACTTGCAACTGATTGTAATTCTTCATCAAGGGCCGCCAGCATTTGTTTGCTTAAACTCGCGGTATTGTTATTGGCATCCATAATAGAAAAGAAAGCTTGGTCTTTATGAATTAACGAACATCTTAAAGCTTTAATGCCAGAATTTATTGTTGCTATCCGCCAAGTTCGCACATGACAAAGAAAATTATAACGAAGTGCTCTAGCAAAAAATATGCGTGGCAATGCTGGTTTCTTTGCTAACACCCATTGCTGTAGCATAGTAGGTACAGCAAAAATGCCATGTTGTGTTTGTGCGGCCACAATCTCAATAGAATCTGCGCGATGTTGTAGGTAATTTTTCCCACCAGCATAACGCTTCGCAGTAGAAGTATTAAACCACGCCAACTTGGTCAAAACATTACGATGATAACCACTACTCATAGCAAAAGTACAATCAACCATCTCCGCAAAGTTCTTTAAAGAGAAATCCCTGCGTCGTGATAATTGTATAATTAAATTTTTATCTTTCTGCAAAATAGTCTCTAGATTATATTTTTTTAAAGAAGACAATATATCTGTCATTAAATTGCTTACGAAAGGATCTTGTAGATGTTCATAACTTAATAACCGCAGCAACATAGCATGCTGTAAATACCAATGACATGCTGTTGCATAGTTAGATAAACATTTGAGATAGTGTTCATGCTGACTTAGCCGTTTATTATATTCTTGCATAGTCCCAGCAAGCATATTCCAAAATTTATAGCGCCAAAACTTCAACTTGTCATTAGCTTGCTTAGCTTGCACAATAAAAGCTTGCAGGAATGGCAACCACTGAGTGGCGAAATATATTAATTGATCATTATTAAGCTGCCATAACAAACGATAATTACACCATAGTGCCCGAAGGTCCTTTAATTCTTGCTGTTGTGAATATATCGTTTTATCTATCGTAGTGGCACCATCATTCTTATCTAATATTGCAGCTTGCTGTGCTAGCATTACCCAAGTTTCTGCATTATCAAACTTATCTAAAAAAACTTGATGGCCATGCTGCTCTCTATGTTTAACATCGAGTAAACATAGAATCTTTTTATCCTGCGGGTCAAGTTTATCTTTACTTAGCATAACAACACTTGCCGGCCCTATCTTCATCAAAGCCTTTATTGATTGTAAAAATTCATTTTTAAATACAGATTCATCTTTTTCTATGTATGCAGGATAAGGAAATTCAAAAAAGTTTTCCTTCGGTTTATCTGTGAGTAATATTGAATACATGCTTGCTACTCTTGTTAATTAATTTTGCCAAATTATAGTGATAAACATGTTGACAGATTATCCGATATTCGCTTTTTTTTACTGTGATGTTGCTTACGACATTTCCCATTATCAACAGGAAAGGCTATACTTGCTAAAATCTAATAAAAAAAGGCGCTTGTTGTCATGATTAAAGTTCATCAATTCTCTCGCTGTTGGAACGTCCCTAATCCAAGTCCATTTTGTATGAAACTAGAAACTTATTTGAAGATGGCAGAAATTTCTCATGAAATTATCACTGACAATGCTCCTCAAAAAGCCCCTAAAAAGAAAATGCCTTTTATTGATGACGAAGGCAAACGCATTGCTGATAGTCGACTTATTATTAACTATTTAAAAGCAAAGTACGGTGACAACATTGATAACGACTTAAGTACAGAACAAGAAGCAATGAGCATGGCTGTTACTGCAATGTGTGATGAGCACCTCTATTGGGGAATTATTTATTCGCGTTGGTTTGATGATTCGGGTTGGATGATCTTGGAACCTGCTTTCTTTGGCCACATCAAACAGCCTATGCGTTTATTTTTGGTAACAATAATAAAACGTAATATGCGCAATCAACTTTATCAACACGGTATGGGTCGTCACGCTCGTGAAGAAATTTATTCTTTGTGTTGTGAAGATGTTGTTGCCTTAGCGCATTTGTTAGCGGACAAAGATTTTTTATTTGGTGAGAAACCGCATATTATCGATGCCACCATCCATGCTTATCTAGCTAATATTTTATACACACCTTTCAATAATCCCATGAAAGCCACGGCACAAGAATTTCCGCAGCTGGATGCTTATTGCCAGAGAATGAATAAGCTTTATTATCCAAATAATAAAACTAAAGATAAATAGTCTATCAGGTAGACTTGGAATAATAAGGTCGAATAAAATATAGACCTATTAAAGAAACAATTGCACAGAACGCTATATATAATCCTGCCATCGCATGACTATTGGTTTGTTGAATAATGATTGCCGCAATTAATGGTGCTAAACCACCAAAAATTGAGAAACTTAGATTATATGAAAATGACATTAAGCTATAGCGCACATTAACAGGACTGACTTGCAACATGGTTGCAGGTAATGGTGCTTCATACATACCGACTAATACTGCTAAAAAAGCTTGCACTAACAAAAATGTCAATACCTCACTACTGCCAACTAACTTTATGCATGGATATATACTCAATAATAATAATACAGCACCAATGTATAATATCTTTAGCTTATCAAACTTGCCTGCAACATAGCCAAAAAATAACATTGCTAAAAGCAGCATAACGATATTTATCGTATTAATCATCAATAGCTTGTCATGCAAAGCTTCATGCAGAGGAAATGAACTAGGAAGAAAAACGAATATAAAATAGAAACTCGATGCGGCTAACGCGTTCACTCCAACCAATGAGAACAATATTCTTTTATGTTGACGAAGTATCGTTGAGATAGGCAGACTGGTGATACGCTGCTGTTCTTGCTCTTTTGTAAACTCAGGTGTTTCTGGCATTCTTACTCGCATATAAAGAAACCCAACACCAAAAACGATACTAACAATAAAGGGTATACGCCATACACCAGCATAAATCTGTGCTTGTGTAAAACATACATTTATAATAGCCACCATTAATGACGCTAATAAGATTCCCAAAACAATCATTGCAAACGTTGCTGCACCAAAAAATGCACGTTTATTTTCAGGCTGGCATTCTAACACATAAGAAAATGAACCTGCTGTTTCGCCACCTGCCGATAAACCTTGTAGCATGCGTAGCAATAGTAATGCTACTGTTGCAGTCTCTCCTATTGAACCATATGTCGGCAAACACCCAAGCAGAAAAGCAGAAACCGTCATTAAAATAATTGATAAAATTAATGCTGGTTTTCGACCTCGTTTATCTCCTATATGTCCATAGAGAATAGCCCCTATTGGGCGCATTAAATATCCAACAGCAAAAATTGCGAATACATAAATTAAAGCTAATAAATGTGGCGTGTTTTTATGAAAAAATAATGTTGAGAAAACTGGAGCTAAAAAACCATATAAGGCGAAGTCATACCATTCAATAATATTACCAACAGCCCCAGCAAAATATGTTTGTCGAGTG
Source organism: Gammaproteobacteria bacterium (assembly GCA_021773175.1). Taxonomy (GTDB): domain Bacteria; phylum Pseudomonadota; class Gammaproteobacteria; order JAJFKO01; family JAJFKO01; genus JAJFKO01. The sequence goes on along the minus strand of JAJFKO010000008.1, from coordinate 20,098 downwards.
TTATGCATAAATTTCTCATTTTTCAAAATGAATATTTTCTAACAAGTAGATTTAAAATAATAAGGACGAATAAAATATAAGCTTATTAAAGAAACTACCGCACAACCGACAACGTAGAGTCCAGCTAAAGCATTATTATCTGATTGTTGAATGATAATCGAACTAATCAACGGCGTAAACCCACCAAATATTGCAAAACCAAGATTATACGCGAGCGATATTAAGCTATAACGAACATTGGTGGGGGTCACTTCTACCATTGTTGCAGGTAATGGCGCCTCATACATTGCAACTAAGATTGCGAGGCTTGCTTGCACAGATAGAAAAGCCAGCGCCTCCCCTTGACCAATCAATGTCATCAACGGATAAGCACTTAGCATCATTAAAATTATACTTATCATTAAAACAACTAATTTATGCGTTTTACCCGCAATATAACCAAACAGTAACATTGTAATAAACACGACTGACAAACTAATTGTGTTAATAATCAATAGTCGCTCATGGATTTCCTCATATAATGAGAACGAACTAGGAAGAAAAATAAAAATAAAGTTAAAGCTTGCTGCAGCAAGCGCATGCAATCCGACAAGACATGCCAATAAACCTTTATGCTCACGAAATATTTTCTTTATTGGTACATCAATAATGCGCTCACTTTCCATCTCAGCTTTAAATTCTGGTGACTCAGGCATTTGCACGCGCATATAAAGAAATATTGTGCCAAGTACAATGCTAAATAGAAATGGAAGACGCCAAATACCTGCAGCAATCTCTGCGCGAGTAAAAAAAGCATCGATGATCGCAACCGTAAATGAAGCTAAAAGTATACCCAAAATGATCATAGCGAAAGTTGCGGCTCCAATAAAAGTCCGATTTTCTTTTGGTTGATGTTCTAAAACATAAGACAAAGATCCCGCGGTTTCTCCACCAGCAGACAAACCTTGCAATAGGCGCAATAAGATCAATACAACCGTCGCAAAACTACCAACAGAACCATATGTTGGCAAACATCCAATAAGGAATGCAGACATCGTCATTAATAAAATTGAAAAAATTAATGCTGGCTTTCTACCCAGTCGATCACCAATATGGCCATACAGAATAGCGCCAAGAGGTCGCATCAAAAAACCTGCGGCAAAAATAGCAAAGATATAAATCAAACCCAATAAATGTGGGGTGTCTTTGCCAAAAAACAATGTTGCAAGTATCGGTGCAAAAAAACCATATAAAGCGAAATCATACCACTCAATAATATTGCCAACTGCACCATTAACAAATGCCTGCCATCTCTTAGTCACTACTCAATCCCCAACTTGGTTTTTTATAACGTATTCGATAAATCACGCCAGCATAATCATCAGAAATTAATAGTGAGCCATCAGGTAATTGCAATAATGCAACAGGACGCCCCCAGAAGTTTTGTTTTTGTAACCAACCACTAGCAAAAGGTTTAGCACTAATAACCTTAGCATTTTTAATTTGTAAACTAACAACTTGATAACCCACTTTACTGCTACGATTCCAAGAACCATGCTCGGCAACAAATAATTGATTACGATATTTCTTTGGAAACATGTTACCACTGTAAAACATGATGCCTAATGGTGCAACATGTGCAGGCAAATCATATACTGGAGGTGTCATGCCTTTGCTAGAACGCATTGTGCCATACTTCGGCGCAGGAACATTGTTACCATAAAAATAAGGAAAACCAAAATTCATCACCATCGATGGCGCACGATTTATTTCATCGGGCGGTAGATTATTACCTAGCCAATCTTGGCCATTATCACTAAACCATAGAATATTAGTTTTTGGACTCCATGCAAAACCAACACTATTGCGAATACCTTTAGCAAAGACTTGCTTGTCCTTGCCATTAGCTTGCATTCTTATAATCGAGCCTAAATGTTTATTGGCTGGTAAACACGTATTACAGGGCATGCCAATACTTACATAGAGCAAGCCATCTGGTCCAAAGTGAATTACACGTGGCGCATGTCGTGTTTGCTTTGACAAATGACTGACAGCGACAGCAGGTTTCTCAGAATTCTTCAAATGCTCAGCAATGTTATCGTAACGTAAAATTCGACTAATCTCGGCAACATATAAATCACCATCGCGTACCGCAACCCCATTAGGAGCATCCAAATTTTTTGCCAATGTTATCACTTCCCTAGCTTCACTAAAGTTTTTTTCTGGAAGCACAGCATAAACATTTCCAGTTCGCGTACCAACATACACTACGCCATTTTTGCCTAGAGCCATTTGTCGGGCGCCCGGCACGTTGCGTGCATAGATACTAATATGGAAACCTTGGGGTACTTTAATGTTTTGTAATGGCAATGTTGCGGCTATGACAGCACTGGGCAACACTAAAGAGAAAAGTAATAACGTCTTCCTTAACATACCTCAAATCCTTATAAAAATTTTACGCTTCAGTAGCAACAAGCATGTCAACATTATGCTCTATTCGTGTCTCTTTAACAAAAAGTAAAAGAATTAACGCTAACAGAAAACAAAGTGGAAAAACTAATAACGCCATTTTGTAATCATGAACTGAAAATAGATTCTGGGCATGTAGACTTAAAGCATGATAATTATCAGCTTCTAGTAGATAACCTATTAGAGGCTGCAGAAAAGGCGCACCAATTAATATCACCATCATATTCACAAAACCCATCGCTGTACCACGCACTTTTACCGGCGTAATATCACTAACTACAGCAAACGGAATAACATAACAAGCCGCACATAAACCTTGAAGGAATAAAATAGTAATCATTAACACTAATGGAATCTTAGGCGTGAATAACATTATAATAAATGTTATTAATAATCCAGATGTGCCTAACCACATAACCGGTTTACGTTTACCAATATAATCTGATAGCCAACCTGCTAGTGGATTACCAACAACAGCACCAAAAAAGATCATTGAACTAGCAAAAGCCGCTGTATTTAAACCAAGTTTATAATATGCCATTAAATAAGGTACCGACCATAATGATGCAAATGCAGCAATTAAGGCAAACAACAAACCCGCAACACAACCATTTAACCATGCTTGTGGTAATTTAATAACGACCCATAATGATTGCCAAACTGGATCCGCCTTTGCTCTTGTTTTTAGATTCGAAAATTCTGTTGGTCGATCACGCACAATCGTAATGACTAAAATTAGAAAAATCACACCAACGGCAGCAATTGCATACATCGTGTTGCGCCAGCCGATACTACCAACACATTGCGCAATAAACACTTGCCCAATAGCACCACCGAGCATGCCAAGCATTTCCGTCATACCAGCAATTAAAGCAAAACGATTAGCAGGAAACCAATTACAACCAAGATACATCGCCGCCGCAACTGCAGGTGCCGTTGCTAAACCCATTATAATTCGGCTAGCTTCTGCTGCAGCAAAACTGTGCGCCATACCAAACCATACTGTCGTAATAACACAAAGCGTAATACCCACCGACAAAACACGTCTTGCGCCATAACGATCAAGCAAAATACCACCAGGAATTTGTAAAATAAGATAGGCATAGAAAAAAGCTGAAGACAATAAACCAAATTGCACTGCATCAATATGAAAAGCTTTAATTAAACAGGGTTCCATAACACTTGTCGATGATTGCAATAAAAATTGATATAGCGTAAATAAGGCACCAATTCCCCAGATCAACCATCCGCGTCGCGATATTTTTGTTATTGCCGTGACTTGATCACTTTCTTGCAATGAGGTTTTCTCCTACCTTGGAAAAGGCTTGCTAATGTTTAACCTAGATTCCGCAGTTGCCATCTACTGCGAACGCCTAATATGCTGAATCTAAGCTAAAATTCTGCAAATTAACGCGCACCCGTAGAGTGACTACTGTGTCCACGTTAATTTTCAAAATTTCAGCCTATCTTCAATATATTAAGCGCTCTCGCTACGACGCCAACTGCGGAATCTAGGTTTAACAAGCCTACATACATTATATCGTAAGTCCTAAAAGATTAATCTTTATAACGTGCAACACTCGCTATAATTTCTTCACGAGCATCATCACAACTACCCCAGCCATCAACTTTTGCCCATTTATTTGGCTCAAGATCTTTATAATGCGTAAAGAAATGTTCTATGGTTTTTAAAAGAGATGCATCAATATCATCAGCAGAATGTACATCTCGGTACGTTACTGCAATTTTATCATTCGGTACTGCTAAAATTTTGGCATCATTACCGGATTCATCAACCATTTTCAACATCGTAATTGGACGACAGTTAATGACAGCACCACCCATTAATGGGTACGGCGTTAAAACCAAAACATCACAGGGGTCACCATCACCACTCAATGTTTGAGGGATATAACCATAGTTGCAAGGATAATACATTGCTGTCGACATAAAACGATCAACAAATAAAGCACCTGAGTCTTTATCCATTTCATACTTTACGGGACCACACTGAGCAGGGATCTCAATAACAACATTAATATCATTGGGCACATCTTTACCCGCAGCAATTGCATTTATAGCCATGTCTTCTCCTTTCTTCATCTATTAAAATTGCTGGCATTATCCTAAATTACTGAAATTAGATCCATCATAAAATAGACTCATAACCGACAAAAAAATAACCATTCGAGCGGTTGACAGAATGTGCAGGTATTCTATACTGCTTATTATTAATACAACCAAGGTTATTCATTATAATGTTTAGACGTTTAGGTGGTAGTGGAAAAGGTCGTGGAGGACTCTTTGGACAAGGGAGGGGAAAACCACCTCCACGATCTAAGCCATTATTTTCAACAGATCATCATTCATCCTCACGAGCTCATGTTTCACCAGATCGACAAAAGACTCCGTCAATGCAAAGCACTTTAGCATCACGCTCAGATATTAGAAGATCTAGTTCATATACAAGATTAAGTGCAGAATTGGGTGGTCTCAGCGGGTCCGCCTCCTCAAAACGCACTTATTTGTCCCGTAGACAAGATGATGAGAGAACGGGTATTTTACATGATAGTGTCACATCTGAAAAAGGAGATACGGAGGACAGTATTTTAAGAAAACTACAAAGCGAAATACAAAGACAGCCCGACAGCATCGTATACCTATATCAAAATAGCGGGATGATGGAATCTCCTTCGAGTGAAGAAAAGACATTAGTTCCTGGGCATGCTAGTTTAGCTATTGTTAATAAAGATAGTGATTTAACCGATGTTGCTGTCAGTTGGCGACCAAGACCAGGAGGCGAAAGGATTGCTAGAGGTACATCATTGTTACATGAAGTTAAAAAAGATGTCGATGCTACAGCCACAGTCTTTCTAAAAGAGGGTTATCATAGAAAAATATCAGCAGAGCTTCGTGACTACGCCAATAAAATGGCAAAGCACCCAGGCATGACGGTACATATTTCGCGATTACCACTTGATAGAGTGAGAATTCCCATTAGTCAACTCATGACAAACATCGAGAAATCACAAGATTGGAAAATATATTTGGTTGCAAGCTCAATATTTGATACTGATGAATTGCATGTAGTCGCAGATCAGGTTCAAGAAATTGCTGACTGGATAGCACAACTCAAAGAAGCGGCATCAACAGACCCAGGACTTGCTCAGCTTATAGAGAAATTAGAGACAACCGACACAACCGTATTATCCGCATTAGCTTGTACTCAAGCGATTATCAATGCTGTAGAAGGCACTCCTCATGCTTTGAACCCACATATTACTGCCGATCCAACAGTACAACTTGCGGTTGCCTATAGCCTGCACTCACTATCAGGTGGCAATGACGACGTTTTCACTTTCTTCCAGCAAGTCGGCACGCTAACTGCGCATTCTGATAAATTAATACTTTCGGATTTAGCTAAACAAAAGGCTGCTGCAAAAGCAGAAGCAAGTGAAGAAGAAGAACTAACGAGTACATCCGCAGATGCTAAAGAAGAAACACCAGAAAGGGAAAAAGATGCCAAGAAGCCATTGACACCTAGGCCTGGTAAGTCCTAATATGAGGCAATTTAACATACAGAAAATATTAACTATGTTTAGACGAGTATTATCCTCCACAGGAACAAAAGCCCTGGCCAGTAATGGCAGATTTGGTAATGCCAGATTTGGCGTTCTAGGAATGACATTTTTTTCAACCGGTCAGCCTTCAATATTTTCTGCACAAGCATACTCTAGTGACGCAACAACACCTCATAGCCTTAACCATAGAAGTCTCAGGCTTTATTCCACTATGAAAGAAAATGGACCTGCAAACAATACTGCGGAGCATATCCTTGCCAAAGCAGAAACGTTATCAAAAGAAAAAGCACCAAAACCAGCTCTAGTAGTAGCAACATATTTTGACTATTTCAATACTTGTTATGCAATAGAGAGCCTTATTGATCCGCAGGCCGTAAAAGATTGCTGTGATGTCATCTTCGATTGGCTAAGTCCCTCAGGAGTCTACGCACACTATTGTGATGAATTAATTAAAGCTGCACATCAAAATAAACAACATAGTCAAACAACGTTGTTATATTTACAGAATGCTTATCGAGAAGCAGGATTTAATTTTCCAGATATTGAGAGTGTACCTCGCTCTTACAGTGAAAGAGCAAAACCATAATGCGGGCAGTGGTTACAATATATTAATTAAACTTACATGAGAGAAATACTAATGGATTGTATATTTTGCAAAATTATTAATAAGGACATTCCATCTACATTGTCCTATGAAGATGACAAGATTATGGCATTTGATGATATCACGCCACAAGCTCCTATCCACAAGTTGATTATTCCCAAACAGCATATTGCAACTTTAAATGATATTACTGAACAAAATAATAACTTGCTTGGTCACATGCTAAATACTGCTAAAAAACTAGCACAAGAAAATAATATTGCTGAAGATGGTTACCGAGTTTTAATGAATTGTAACCATGGTGGCGGACAAGCTGTCTACCATATCCATTTGCATCTACTTGGCGGCAGACAAATGACATGGCCTCCAGGTTAATAAATTATTTTTTTTATCAATAACATTTATATTTAACAAATAAGAAGCATTATGAAACAACATTACTTAGAACTTATTAAAGCGATAGGCGAAGATCCTAACCGTCAAGGTTTAAAAGATACACCTACACGTGCAGCAGAGGCATTGCAATATTTAACAAAAGGCTATCAAGAGAAACTAGAAGATATCATCAATGATGCTCTTTTTAATGCTGACACTGATGAAATTGTTCTGGTAAAAAACATTGAGTTATATTCATTATGCGAGCACCACTTATTGCCTTTCATTGGCAAGTGTCATGTTGCCTATCTACCACGGGGCAAAGTTATAGGCTTATCAAAAATAGCGCGTATTGTTGATCTATATGCCAGACGCTTACAAATCCAAGAATCATTGACCAAGCAAATTGCCGAAACGATTGCAAAAGTAACGGATGCCGCAGGTGTTGCAGTCATTATTGAAGCGCAACATTTATGCATGATGATGCGTGGTGTCGAAAAACAAAATTCGATAATGACAACCTCGGTAATGCTAGGTGAGTTTCGTGACTCAGCAACGACACGCTCTGAATTCTTACAGCTTGTACGTAATCAACCTCTTTAACATATTATATGTTATGTCAGATAAAAACTTATCTATTCTTCTGTAAATTATTTTTTATCTTATTGCGTAACGTCTGTAATAATGAACTCAAACTTTGATAAATATCAATCATTGAGACAATTGACATAAAACTCATAGCCAACAAAACCAATAAACCTAAAATAAAAGCTGCCATTAAAAAGGGAAATGGAATCTGTTGTAACATCATTTTCAAAAATCTTTTCTAATGAAATCGATACGACAATTTTAGCATATTCAACTGGACATTAATGCATGCCCATGCTGGTTCAAAGTCAGCTATAGCAAATGTCTCCATACATTGAATCTTGCACAGCCGATATTCCCAACTAAACTTACATTTACGAAACAAAAAAAAAGGAACAACTTCCATGAAATTTTATACATGCACCGCAGTAATGATGATTGTTATTTTATTCTTGCTAGGTATTAGTATCGCCATTGCCGCACCCTCTAACATCAAGGTTAATAATATTAAAATATCAGATAACACTTACTATTCTTATTTAATAAATGGCACAGATGTAACATTAAAAAAAATCCATACAGGTCAAGCCCATCATTATCAGATTAAATTCCATCATTTTAATCCTGACATAATGGCTTTTGGAGCCAATAAACAGACACAGCATACTTCTCATTTCACAAATATTGTTGATTATATTAAAAACTGGCAACCCGGTGGTGGCTATGCAGAAACTAAACCATCTATTGGATTTGTAGGAACATCCTTAGAGGAAGGTATAAAAGGTAAGATAAAACAAAAGGCACTAGAACAAATTTTTATAATTAATAAGATAATTTATAATCCAAAAACTAAAGAAGTAATTTTTGACGTAAGCACGGAAGGTAAGATTAATAAGAGGTTACAGACTAAAGATGTTTGGCACTTCGAATCAGGTGTTATCGTAACGGATAAATGTTATCGATGCCAAAACTAATCGTGCCAGCGCTTTACAATATCAAGTTCAATATCAAATAAATCTAAAACGCGGCCAACACTATGATTAATAATGTCTTCAATTGTTTGTGGCTTTGTATAAAAAGCAGGAACTGGAGGTGCGATAATGCCTCCCATTTGTGTCACCTTCTGCATATTTTCAAGATGTCCCAAATGTAGAGGTGATTCACGTACCATCAATACTAAGCGACGACGTTCTTTCAAGACAACATCGGCTGCTCGAGTTAAGGCATTAGAGGTAACACCTGATGCGATTTCAGCTAGAGAATGCATAGAACATGGCGCAATAATCATGCCTAATGTTTTATACGAACCACTAGCGAGACAACAACTAATATCATCAAAAGCAATATTAACATCTGCTAATTGCGTTATAGCATTGGCGGACATATCGGTTTCATAATGCCGGACTTGTTGCGCAGCTTTAGATATAATTAAATGTGTTTCAATAGTTGTTGGCTGCAGTAGCTCTAACAGGCGTATTCCATATTGAATACCACTTGCTCCACTAATGCCAATAACAAGGCGTTGTTTTTTCACATTAATACCTAATATGTCGGAATTTGGGCGCGCCTCCCATGTTATTATTATTATTATAAAGAGGCACAAAAATCTTTTAGAACAGGACTTTGCATTTAGCGTAAGTCCTGTGAAATTTACACTTAAGCAACGGCAATATTAAGCCGCATATAGCCAATTAAAATGTTACCACCGGTAGCACCTTCAGATTTATTATAATCACGATCATACATTAGCAAGAACGCGATATTGGTATTCGGTAAAATTCTATCTAAAGAAAATCCACCATAGGCTCGCCAACGAGGTAGCATAAGCGCTGCAGCTTGGCCTGAACGCTGATAACCAACAGTGAATTTGGCATGTCGATGCCAAACTTTAAAAGCATAATCTGATGCCACACCAAATGCCCAAGGCTTAGCGCCGACTTTAGGTACATTATAAGGTTTAAGAACAAAATCATAAGGATCAAATTTATTTAATGCTGTGACATAATCAGCGCGGTAGGTAAATGGACCGCTATTAATTGCAGCACCAACATTAAAACCACCAACATGTTTTCTAAATCCACTACGTCCATTCACGTGGGTTAGTTTAAACTGAACATATTGGACATCTGTCATATTGTGTAAATAACCAATATTGACATTAAAGCCTAAATCATAATTAATCTTCGCCCAACCTAACTGTGCACCATAATTATTACGATAACGTCCATAAACCTGAGCATAACGATTTATGATTGGACCGCCTTGAAACCAATAACCTGCTCCATAGATTCCTTGATGGGTCACAAATCCTAAAGTTGCAGCAATTTGGTTGGTTTGCGTTAATAATTGCGTTAGTGATTGGACCATAGGGTGAAGAGTATAATCACCATAGTTTAAATATTGTTTACCTATACGTAAATAAACAGGAAATACTCTAAGATTACCGATAGTTGCATAACCTTCTTCTAAATTAAAACGTCGTGCACCATCAGCCGTTCCTAAAAATTGATTAGTACTTGGTACCGGAAACGTTTGATCTAAAGTGTGGTAATTCATGCCTGCATGTAAATCTATCCATGGTAATAATGCAGCATCCCCATAAAGATCTAATGCGTTAATTTGAACGTTGGCACGACTACTACCATCGTAAGGAGAAGTAGAGTTAATACTACGATTACCATAAGCCGTATCAATATTTGCTAAGCCACTCAAATGATAACGATCCCACCAGTGATGAGCATGCCAACATGGTGGTGTCTTTTTAATACCATCAGCATTACGATTCATAATCATATACATGTGAGCAAGAGCCGGATCGTAATGACATGGGCTATATTTATGCGGAATAAAAGCACCAGCTATGGCTGAGCTTTGCAACGTTAGCAAAGCCACAACCACGCCAGTTAATATCGATTTAATAGACTTATGATACATCATTATTTGTCTTATTTTAGCCGTTATAGTTTGTCAGAATGATTAGCTAGATAATCAGCTACACCGTCACCAGATGGCTTCATTCCAGCATCGCCTTTTTGCCAACCCGCAGGGCAAACATCACCATGCTCTTCATGAAATTGAATAGCATCAACTAAACGAATAAGCTCATCCATATTACGGCCAATAGGCAAGTCATTTACAATCTGTGAACGCACAACACCATTTTTATCAATAACAAAAGTACCACGAAAAGAAACACCCGCTTCAGGATGTTCGACACCATACGCTTGTGACACACTGTGATCAGTATCAGCAATTAAGGTATAACCAACAGCACCAATACCACCTTTATTAATAGGTGTATTGCGCCATGCGTTATGAGTAAATTGTGAATCGATGGAAACCCCCATCACTTCAACACCACGTTTTTTGAATTCTTCCAAACGATGATCAAGCGCGATTAATTCTGAAGGGCAAACGAAAGTAAAATCGAGCGGATAGAAAAAGATTAAACCGTATTTACCTTTAATGTTTTCTAATAGATTGTAACTATCAACAATTTCACCATTACCTAATACCGCAGGACGGGTAAAGTCTGGTGCTTTACGACCAACTAATACACTCATGTCTCTCTCCTAAAATTTTCAATTACTAAAAAATCTGAGTAGGTCTACTTAATTATTTTTGCCTCAATTAAATAGACTACTGAAAACCTACACACTTAAAACTTTTTCTAATTCACCTTTATCGAATAAGTCGACGATAATATCACATCCTCCAATTAATTCACCATTCACATAAAGCTGTGGAAAAGTAGGCCAATTGGAATGTTTGGGTAATTCTTGTCGAATATCTGGGTTTTCTAAAATATTCACTGATGCAAATTTAATATCAAACGATTTAAGAATTTGGCAAACTCGTCCAGAAAATCCACACTGTGGAAATGCTGGCGTACCTTTCATATACAAAATGATAGGGTTTGAAGCAATTTGTTGCTTAATTGTTTCGATTGTATCCATGTTTCTTCCCATAAAATAAATTATCGGGCGATTTTAACCCTTAATGACAAATTTTGCTACGCAATTTTTATAATGACCATGTATTTGTCCTATTGCTTTCGTTTATCGAGCTCTTTAAACTGCTGAGCCTGTATCTTAATTTATTAATCTTAAAACTTACGATAAACTTTTCACCTCATCTGAAAAAGCTTTACGTAAGTCCTAAACTTGTTGGAGATCTTGATCATGTCATTTGAATTACCTGCATTACCTTATGAAATGGATGCACTACAACCTCACATTTCGCGTGAAACATTAGAGTACCACTATGGCAAGCATCACCAAGCCTACGTGACGAAATTAAATGGACTTATTGAAAATACAGAATTTGCAAACATGTCCTTAGAAGATATTATTAAAAAGTCTTCTGGTGGATTGTTTAACAACGCAGCACAAACTTGGAATCATACTTTCTACTGGAACTGCTTAAGCCCAAATGGTGGTGGCGAACCATCTGGTGAATTAGCAGATGCTATCAAACAGTCATTTGGTTCATTAGAAAGTTTTATTGAACAATTCAGTAATACTGCAGCAACGACGTTTGGTTCTGGCTGGGCCTGGTTAGTAAAAAATCGTGATGGCAATTTAGAAATTATAAGCACCAGCAATGCTGGCAATCCAATGACAGAAGATAAAACGCCACTATTGACGTGTGATGTTTGGGAGCATGCTTATTATGTTGATTACCGCAATGCACGTCCTAAATATATTGAAGCGTTCTGGAATCTTGTAAACTGGAATTTCGTTACAGAAAACATGTGATTCTCTAAGCTCAAAATACGACATTTATAAATAAAAAAGCGCTGTTTATTTTCATAAACAGCGCTTTTTTTATTCTTGATTAACTTTTAGCTGGCTTACCTTTAGTAATTGAAAGTAATTCAATTTTAAAGATCAATGTTTGGTTTGGACCAATTGGGCCAATACCGGTTTTGCCATAGGCTAATTTAGCAGGAGCATAAACCATCCAAGTTGCACCAACACGCATTTTTTGCAGTGCTTGAGTCCATGCAGGAATCACTTGATTGACTTTAAAACTTACTGGCTTACCACGTTTGTAAGAACTATCGAAAACTTTACCATCAACAGTCATACCTTCGTAGTTAACTTTGACAGTATCATTTACTGTTGGACTTGAACCTGTACCAGCCTTAATGATTTTATACTGTAAACCATCAGCTAACGTTTTAATGCCAGCTTTATCTTTGTTCGCTGCCAAAAACATTTGGCCCGCTTGGCCATTAGTATCGGCTTTAGCTTTAAATTTTTTCATGCGCTTTGCAATCATTTCTTTTTGAAAGTTGACGACAACTGCATTAATTTGTTTGCTATCTAATTTAGCTTGACCAGCTAAAGCATCACGAATCCCTTGAGCGACGATATTCGCTTTAATTGGCATACCCATCTTTTTGAAGTTATTACCAAGATTAACACCAAGCGCATAACTTAATTTCGCTTGCTTGTTATTTAAATTAATATCCGCATTGGTTGCCGCAAAAGCTGTACTTGCCACTAAGCCAAACGCCACAGCTGCAACAATAATGGTTTTTTTCATAATATTTATTACCTCTATAATATGAATATATCCCTCGAAATTCGAAGGCTATAGTAAAAGTTGAATTCTACCGGACTACCGGATACACATTCTGCCAAATAGTGACTTAAAAACCAACCTCGCACTGATATCTTTTCATAAAAATGTCCAGTTACTGTCCGCAGAATCAACTTTATGCTAATATCACGCCACTTTATTCTTATGATTGACTGGTTTTACATGCAACTTGATGTCGATATTATAATTTTTGGTGGTGGCATTGCCGGCCTGTGGACACTAAATCGACTGTGTCAACAAGGTTACAATGCATTACTATTAGAAACCAATGCACTTGGCGCTGGGCAAACACTTAAATCACAAGGTATCATCCATGGTGGTTTGAAATATGCTTTGACTGGCAAGCTAGGCAATGCGACGCAAGCAATTTCGAATCTACCACAACGCTGGCATGACTGTTTGCAAGGTCAAGGTGAAATGGATTTACGACACGTAAATGTTTTATCTGAACATCAATACTTTTGGACAGCACCCAGTATTAGCTCCCATCTCACCAGCTTTTTAGCAAGTAAAGCATTAAGCAGTAAATGTGTTAAATTAAAAAAGAATACTTATCCTGAAGTTTTCCAAGATCCAACATTTACTGGCGCGGTCTATCAATTACAAGAAACCGTTCTCGATGTACCGAGCTTACTGCAAGCATTAAGTCAGAAATATCAAAATCGCATTTTAGCAATCGATGCTGATGGCTATGATTTACATTATGTCAATGATCATCAGCTACAAACCGTTACCATAAAACAACAAGATGAGCAGCTGCAATTAAGTGCCAAACATTATGTTTTTGCTGCAGGTAATCATAATATGCAATTGTTACAACAACAAACTCCAGCTGTTGCTATGCAACAACGACCATTACATATGATCATGCTTAAGCAAGCACAACTTCCGAGACTTTACGCGCATTGTATCGGTAGCAATAGCAATCCACTCATTACCATATCCACGCATCCAACTCGAGATCAGCAATCAGTATGGTATATTGGCGGGCAAATTGCAGAGGACGGTATTAATTTAGATAGCCAACAACAAATTCAGATTGCAAAGAAACAATTACAAAGATTAATTCCTTGGGTCAATGTGCAAAAAGCTCAATGGCAAAGTTTTTATATCGATCGTGCCGAAGCAAAACAACGTCATGGTAAGCGTCCGGACAATGCTGTTTTAAAAAATATTGGCAATATTAGTATTGCTTGGCCAACCAAACTAACTTTTGCTCCACAGTTAGCAGATGCTGTTTTACAATCAATAGATTTTGCACCACATAATAGCAATATTGAAGTACTTGCCAACTGGCCCAAAGCTCACGTCGCAACGCCAATATGGGATGATTTATTTTCATGATAAAAAAACGTATTGCTCAAACAGACATAGAGGTTTCTTGCATTGGTTTAGGCACTGTTAAATTTGGTCGCAATAGTAGCGTAAAATATCCCGCGGCTTTTGACTTACCAGATGATAACGCTATTTTGAATTGTTTAAGTGTTGCCAATGAGTTGGGAATTAATTTATTAGATACGGCCCCTGCTTATGGTGTCAGCGAACAACGTCTTGGTAAACTATTACAAGGTCAACGCCACAACTATGTTCTCTGCAGCAAAGCTGGTGAAGAATTCGATGGCACACAATCAAGCTATCATTTTCAACGTAAAGATATTATCAACAGTGTTGAGCGTAGTTTAAAACATCTACAAACTGATTACTTAGATATCCTATTAATTCATTCCAATGGTGATGATGTTAACATTATTGAAAATTACGCAGTGTTTGACACACTTGCTGACTTAAAACAACGCGGCTTAATTCGTGCATATGGCATGTCGACAAAAACTGTCGAAGGTGGATTACTAACACTGCAACATGCCGATATCGCTATGGTTGCTTACAATCCTATTTATACTGAAGAACAAGAAGTTATTACTAATGCAGCAGAAAATCACAAAAGCATTTTTGTGAAAAAAGCGTTTGCGTCTGGACATCTCAATCAATTACAAGAATATGCACAACAACGAGATATGTCTGTTGTTGACGCAACCTTTGACTTTATCTTTCAACAAGCAGGCATTTCGAGTGTCATCATTGGCTCACTCAACCCCAAACATATTACTGAAAATGTTCATGCAGCACTAAGAGCGTTAACGAACCAGCACTTATAACCACAAGGAATTAAGTTATGCTAACAAAAAAGCTAACATTGATTACACGGGAACATGCGCTCAAAACTGCTCTTATTGAAAATGAGAACTTCATAAGCTACCAAGAACTATTATTACAAGCAGAAAATATCGCCAAACATTTCACACAACATGGCTTGACCAATAAATGTATTGCTCTACATTTATCGAATAGTTATGAACTAGTACTTTGCTACTTAGCTTGTTTTCTGAGCGGCGCAATCGCGGTGCCTATCAATGAGAATTTAACAACAACTGAAATAAAATATATAGTAGAGTCAACACAGGCAAAATGCATAATCACTCATAAAGCGTTATTAGAAAAGATTTACCCCATACCGGTATCATCCAAACAAATTTATGTTGTTAATAATAGTTCTCACAATAATGCTGAGGTCAATAGCTTTACAGAATTACTTAAGCCCAGCACAACAACATTACCTGTTGTTGGTGACAAGAACCCCGCTATGATTCTTTTTACTTCTGGCTCAACAGGAAAACCTAAAGGTGTCGTGCATAGTCATGCAACGTTTTTAGCAATCTGTGAAAGCATGGCAGATGCTTGCGATATTAATATAGATGATTGCTTCTTGGTAACTGAACCTATAACAAATGTTAGTGGCTGCTCACATATATTCCTAACACTTATACAAGCGGCACAAGCAATCATAAACCCGCCATTGAATACACTTAATGAATTTCGTAATAGCTTAATAAAGCATAAACCCACCCATATCTGTGTCATGGGAAAAGGCAATTATGACATTATTAATTCTCCTGAACTTTCTAAAGATGATTTTGCATCAGTTCGTTACAACCTTACTGGTGGCGATAAAATTACGAAAGATTTACTAAAAAGCTTTCAAGCTAAAACAGGCATTATGATGCGGCAAAGTTATGGTATGAGTGAGTGTTTGCTTATTACCATGAATAAGTCTACTGCTGAACAACACTTAGGTTCAATCGGCACAATTTGCAAGAAAACGAGTATTAAGATTATTGATGACAACAACCAGCCTGTTGCTTTAGATAAGGCAGGTCATTTATATGTAAAAGGTCCTCATGTCATGTTAGGTTACTGGCAAGATCCTGAAACCACCACCACAAGCTTAATCGATGGCTGGTTGAAAACAGGCGATATTGTTAAAGTTGATCAAGAAGGTTATTACTGGTTTGTCGGACGTAGTAAAAATATTATCATTCGTGATGGTGATAATATCTCACCCTATGAAGTAGAAGAAGTGCTGGCACAACATCCTGCCGTAAATGTTGTTGCAGTCGTTGCTCAAAACCATCCAACCGAAGGACAAGTTCCCGTGGCATTTGTTGAGTTAAAAAAAACACAACAAAATATAAGTAACGAAGAACTCATCGCATTTAGTAAACAATTTTTAGAAGAAAATAAAATTCCTGTTGCCATTACCATTGTAAAAAAATTACCGCGTACGGCTAATGGAAAATTAGCTAGAAACAAACTCACAATAAAACGTTAACACCATAAGTCATCAACGAACGCTCGAAACGCTCAAAAACTTCACACACCCGCCTGCCTTTTGGTATAATATTGTCCTTTTATTCGGGTGTTAAAATGACTCAAGCTTTTATTAACAAACATATTGAATAGTATTTATAACCTAACTTCATTAATTAGGACTATTACGTACATTACTAAAAAAAATAAAAAACCAGATAATTTCAATATACATCCCATTCTTATTATTAAACTAAGAGGTATTAAATTATGTTAGGAAGTAGCATAGAAGAAAAAGCTAGCACCATACCAGAAACTGCTCCAAGTCCATCATCAACCGCCGGCAGCAATCAAAGTATAGAGCTACCAGCAATGGATACAGCAGAACCAGCGATTTCATCATTAGAATGTCTTAATCATTTGCTTCAGCGTTTTAATCAGCTGACTTTGAGTAGTATTGTCTTAGAGGCAAAGCTTCTTCTTGATAAACAGAGAGTAAGCATAGTAGTTCGTGGCTTTACAGGTAATACAGAAAGATTTCTACAGATGCTTCGTTTAGAAAATATATACCTCAACATACTTGCCATGCGACAAGGCAACAAGACAACTTCTATAAACCTATTATTACATTTCTCATTAATTCATCATACTCAAGCTCAATTATTCAAACAACTTGAAGCAGCATTTCGCCATATTCTTACGAAAGAAAGAGACGTAGCAGCTTTACGCCTTTTCGATACAAAGTCTGGCAAACATGAGAGTCGCAGTGGTGTAAACATATTACAAAGAGATCTTAAGCAAAGTCTAGTTCAAGCAGATATAACAACACTCGAAGTGAACTGCCTAGTTCAAAAAGTCGAGAAGCGAAGTATTCATATAACAAATACTGGAGCGGTAGTTGTCATGCCCCGCGGTTCTGCTTCTCGAGCACAAGTCGATATTCAAGCTCGAAATGAAAATTTAGTTACGCAGCTCAAGCAATTACTTGATAGGCTTCGAAAGCAGTTTCAACATACTGTTGATTTTAGTATTGTTGCAAATGATAGCCTCGCAACGATACATCTAAAATGTCCCCAAAAGACTGCACCACACTGGCAACAAGTTCTCAATACATGGCAATTACCCGGTGGCCGCAAAAGAACAAGTAATGTTGACCATTCAGTTACATTTATTATTGGTCCTCAACTCCCTATTGTTGCAAATCATGCAGCTCTGGCTAGTATTGAAACCTTACACGCAACTATTTCAGCATGGTCTAGCATAATAGCAACAAATCATAATGAAATGTCTAGCTTGACTGCTATGCAAAATGGGCAAGCGGTCACAGTATCGCTAAATACTTTAGCCGGAACCCGAAAAGCAATACCAAAAACACACCGTCCCTCAGCTATTCCAACACGAGCGTCATCCAGAAGGCCAAAAATAGGAGCAAGGCGCACTAGTCCACGCACATAATAGCAAAATTTTCTCTTAAGTATCCTGCCCTTATTAAGGGCAGAGTGTTTATTTTATTAATCTTTCCGTAATGGTTACTAGGCAACAACGGAAACAATAATACTTCTTGAATGCGCTTGCGTGCGATGCTCCCATAGAAATATTCCTTGCCAAGTTCCCAATAATAATTTTCCTGAGTCTAAAGGAATCGTCATTTCCGTTTGCGTTAAAATGCTACGTACATGCGCCGGCATATCATCGGGCCCTTCTGCGGTATGCTCAAAGAGTGAATCGCCATCAGGCACTAGGCGCTGCATAAAATTTTCTAAATCTGTTTGTACATCCGGGTCAGCATTTTCACAAATAATTAATGAGGCACTGGTGTGTTGAATAAAGACATGACATAAGCCCTGTTCAATTTTTGCCGAGCTAACAGCAGCGGCAATGTGTTGCGTTATATTTATTAAACCTCGACCTGGAGTTTTAACTGTTAATGTCGTTTGTTGCATTTTCATTATTCCCTTTTTAAAATGCGATTGATTGTATAATAAGCGCCGTCGAGAAAAATTGCGTTGTTATCTAAAAAGATAACCTAGCGGGAGTTTCTGCCCTTGTTGTTGATAAGCTGGTGATGCCTGAATACCATACTATTTGTTGTCATAAACATTCCGAAGAATTAATAACTAGCGTCGATTGTAACTTAAGCGCTACAATACGCAACTCTAACAATAGTCACATTATAATAGGATCAAGAAATGGGTAACTGCTGCAATAGCGATGCACACAAACAACAAAAACGTACCACGCTCATCACTACGTTTATTATTAATTGCGTGATGTTCTTATTGCAATTCACGGCAGGTATTATTGCTAATTCAACCGCCTTAAAAGCCGATGCGCTTGATATGTTTGGCGATGCCTGTACTTATGCTATTAGTTTATATGCGCTCAATCGCGGTGATATTTGGTTAAAACGTGCGGCTTATTTTAAAGGTGGTATTATTGCTTTCTTCGGTATCGTGCTTTTCATTGAAGCCATTATCAAAATTTTTCATCCAACTATTGCCCATGCCGGCATTATGTCTATTTTTGCAATCTTAGGATTAATTGCTAATAGCGCGTGTTTATTTTTATTAACTCGACACCGTGATAGTGATATTAATATGCGTTCGACTTGGATTTGCGCACGCAATGACATCATTGGCAATATTAGTGTTTTAATTGCTGCAGCTCTAGTTGCCGTCTTGCATGCGAGTTGGCCGGATAGTGTTATCGGTGGCTTAATGGCATTGTGGTTGCTGTACTCTGCTTATCAAGTGATTCAAGAAACGCGCGCAGCATAAATTTATTACGGTCCAGGCCTACCACCTCCACCAGGAGGAGGAGGAGGAGCTGCAGCAGCTGGCACAGCAGCAGGTGCTCCCGCAGCAGCAGGTGCATCTGGTTTTGTAATTTTTACCGGCTTAGGTTCTTTTCGTGCATCATTAACATCAGTAATAATAGTTCCTATTCGATCAGCCGTTGCAAGATCGTAACCCGATAAATCAAATTCCATTTCTTGACTGCTATTTTGCATATTTAAAGCAAATTTTATTGCAGCAGTAACGAGCTTATCATTAGTTGGGTCGCTAATAATAATCAAAGATTCTTCCGGCACGTCCATGTTATTAGATGTCTTTAAAGGTGGTACATATTGAAAATTAGGCGTTGTATCCGGATCTACAGCCAATGTTGGATCATCACCATCATTACGAACATAAGTGCGTAATTCTTTTTTAGTTTCATCAAACGTATATTCACTCACGACGTTATCTTC
>JAJFKO010000070.1 GCA_021773175.1 Gammaproteobacteria bacterium | reverse complement strand
AGTGATTGCTGCAGCTAGTGTCTGATTGCCTGATCCAATGCTAAAGTTGGTTCCGGCAACACCGTCACCGCCGGTATCAAACTCGAAGACCCGGCTTGTGGTGCCATCGGAGATGGTGATTGTTGTGCCATCGGCGATATTGAGGTTGGTGACGTCAAGCTCGAGAGCATCACCACCGGCAACAACAGTACCGGTGCCAACAGCGGCAACATCGGCGGCAACCGTTGAAACGGTGCCGGTAGCGACTGCTGCAGCATCTGCTGCAACACTTGCGCCCGTGCCCGTGACTGTGGCGGCAACGGCAGGACCGGCAGGTCCGGCTGATTGCAGAGCCTGACGAGCAGAGGCTTGTGCTGATTCCACCAAATCGGTGATGGCGGTAATGCCTTCATCTGCCGCTTCGATGGTCTGAACGGCAAGACCAACTGAATCGAGAAGACGGTTCAGATCGTTTGCGCGGTTGTTAAGTGCAGCAGCGTTAAAGAAGGATGATGGATCATCCAACGCACTGTTGACTTTTAGGCCTGAGGACAGGCGTTCCTGTGTTTTGCCGAGCAATGTGGCGGTATTCTGCAATGAAAGCAGGTTATTCCGCACAGCACCCGAAAGTGTTACTTCTGCCATTTTAAGAACCTTTTTCTAGGTTTGTTCCCTGCCCGCTCTTCTGAGCGAACTACCAAGGCCACTCATGTGAGCGACAGCAACAGTTTCCATGGGGGAAAGAAAAAGGGTGTTAAGCGGTATAGTTAACGGATATTCAGGTTAATGAGGTGTTGTGGAAATTGGCGGAAATGTACCTTATTGACACAAAACAAACGCATTATTTGCGGTCTTGGGAAAATTGCAGACTTGGCTCAAATTGAATAGTCAAAAAGGTGTCCGGTACCATCGGATTCGCCGGATTTTTTCTCATCTTTACCGCTTGCAGGTGATTTTGAGTTTTGGTTCCCGGTTTTTGGCTCGGGACCAGCGACGATGGAAGCTGGATCAACCCGCGATTCAGTCAAATGGGGATCGTGACCGGAGAGTTCGGATTTTGGAGTTTTGGGCGAGGGGAGATTGCGCTTGGCAATCGATGATATCCAACGAACAGGAACTGACAGCATAAGAGAATACTCTCCATTTGTGCCTGCCCCTGGGTTTATTTTTTGCTTGATAAAATTATGTCAGCAAAAAAATGAATCATGTGTTAACGCCTGTTTTTGCCTGTTTTTAAGGGTTTTCTGGATAAATAATGCCGGTTGACCAGTTGTGTTAGAATTTTCTATCAACGGCAATTGCGGCTGCACGATGGTTTCCTTCAACATGAACGTTGGCGTTTGCCCCGTAACATGTAGGACCTGCCTTGGCTTCACGCGCGGCTTCGGCAATAACATTGACAACGCTTTCTGATACGGTTTTTGCCGCCGCCAATGCATGCAAATTTTCCCGTAAGGCAATGTTGAAATCGTGTAAAATTTCACGCACCTTGTTTACCTCCACTGGCGCCTGAGCGCCAACAACAGCAGCATTTTGTTTTAACAGGTTATAATCCTTGAGATAGGCTTGCGTGTAGCTGAGTTTGTCGGATTGCAGAGTTTCTATATCCGGCGCGCGTTTTGCCTTAATTAAATTGGTTTCGGCTGACAGAAGTTCGGTCATGTTGGCAATACAATCGTTGAGGCGATTACACAGGCCAACGGCATCTGTGCGGGTGGAGATTGTTTGCTGCGCAGGTACGGGATCGGGAGCGGATTGTGGATGGGTCATTGGTTGTTAGCCTCCTGCATACGTAAAATTTCGGTATAAACCTGATCAGCAATTCCGATGCCGCCAGAGGCTGCAGTATGTTTGGCATATTGTTCCGTCATCATGTCGCGATAGACTTTTTCGCCATAACCGCCGCCAAACGGGCCGTCGGTTTTGAGGCCGGAAAACATCTGGCCGATGTAAGTGGTCAGAAAGGTTGCTTCAAATTCTTCGGCTGCTGCCCTGGCCTTTTGCTCGTAGGTAGATTTCCCTGGTTGGTTGGGCGATTTAGCGGCTTCTGTTGTGTTCAGGTATTGTTTAACGCCGATGGCAACTGGTAAGTTTGTTTGCATTACATTACCTCAATTTCTGCCTGCAATGCGCCGGCAGCCTTGATCGACTGAAGAATGGAGATCATGTCGCGGGGCCCTATGCCTAAGGCATTCAGCCCATCGACAAGATTTTGCAGACTCACGCCACTTTTGATCACAGCGAGTTTGTTTTTGTTTTCATCGTCTACGGCAACTTCAGTTCTTGGAACTACTGTGGTTTCTCCTCCTGGCGCCAGGGGCGCTGCCTGGCTCACCTGAGGCGTTTCGGAGATGGTGACCGTCAGATTGCCCTGGGCAATAGCCACGGTTGAAACCCGAACCTGGCTTCCCATTACGATAATGCCAGATTGTTCATCAATAACGACCTTTGCCGGGAGATCCGGTTCAACACGCAGTTGCTCAATGTCGGTCAAAAGCCCTACCATGTTTTTCTTGATTTTTTCAGACAGAGTAATCCTGACCGTAGCCGGGTTGATGGCTTTAGCGATGCGGAAACCGATATAGGAATTAATTACCCGGGCAATTCTGTTAGCGGTTGTAAGATCGGGATTGCGAAGCGATAGTCTCAGGGTCTTAAGTTTTTGAAAATCAAATTTAATTTCCCGTTCAACCAAGGCTCCGTTGGAGATGCGTCCCACCGTCGGAACGCC
>JAJFKO010000069.1 GCA_021773175.1 Gammaproteobacteria bacterium | reverse complement strand
AGAGGGCCTCATCCACGCCAGAGCCATGATAGGGCGCGCCCTTGTAGAGCGGCTGCATGTGCATCGGTTTCCACAGAGGGCGGGATTCGATTTCGTGCTTGAGAAGCATCTGTCGGATGTCTTCGCGGCTCACACCGGTCTCGGCAGGGTTGATGGTCAGGGCTGTGAGCCATCTTGTTGAGACCTGGCCTTCGGGTTCGGGCATAAAGGTGATGCCGGTGCGAGACAGGGCATTCTCGTAGCGTGAAAAAATTTCGCGACGACGCGCGACCCGTTCGTCAAGAACCGCCATCTGACCAAGGCCGATGGCGGCGCAGATGTTCGAGAGGCGGTAATTGTAGCCCACGGTCGAGTGTTCGTAGTGGGGGGCCGGATCTCGGGCTTGCGTGGCAAGGAAACGGGCTTCGTCAGCCCAGTCCTTGTGGCGCGTGACGAGCATACCACCGCCCGACGTGGTGATGATCTTGTTGCCGTTGAAAGAGAGGATCGCTGCATCGCCTCCGGTTCCGGCCTTGCGGCCCTGCTTGAAGGACGCGCCGAGGCTCTCGGCGCTGTCGACGATGAGGCGCACGTCATATTGGGTTGCAAGGGTTTCCAGCGTATCGAGATCGGCCGATTGGCCGTAGAGATCGGTTGGCACAATGGCCTTGGGTAGGCGGTTCTCAGTTGTCGTTGTGCCCTAATTAAAGAGAATAGAGGCTAATTTTTCCCTGACTTTTCAATGGCTGCTTGTACCTCTATTTGTGGCATTGTACCTTTAATTAGGATACTGTACCCTAATTTAGGATACAAGATTATCTGTGGATAACTTTCGGCGATTTGTGATGAAGACGCGCTGTGAAATCTGAAGCCGTTGCGAAACATCGTGCTGCTATTCTGCGGCCGCTTCTTGAGCTTGAAAAAAAGGGCGACCCAATTGGTCGTGCCATTGGCGACGCGGCATGGGAGTTGGGTCTTTCCAAAAGCTATACTTGGAAGCTTTACCGTCGTCTCAAAGAGAACGATGCTCGATCCGTTGCGCTGCAACCGGGTCGGCGCGGGCCTAAACCTGGAAAAGGGCGTCTTGCTCCGGATGTGGAGCGCATCATCAGCACCACCCTTAGCCGCTACTATCTGGTTCGAGAACGTTCAAGTTTTTTGCGCATTTGGCGTGAGATACGCTCAGAGTGTGATGCAAAGGGCTTCCAGCCTCCGACCCGTCGAACAGTTAAGCGGCGGCTAGATGCGATGGACCAGCGTAAGGTCATCTCAAAGCGACATGGCGCGGACGTAGCTGGACAATTGTTCGCAGCGCGTCCTGGCAAACTCGACGTTCCCGACCCACTCGACGTCGTGCAAATCGATCATACCAAGGCCGATGTATTTTTGGTCGATCACATCGATCGACAGCCTCTTGCGCGGCCGAACCTGACGATGGCGATCGATGTCACCACGCGTGTGGTGTTGGGCGTATACGTGAGTTTCGATGCACCGTCCGTTCTGTCGGTTGCGCTTTGTCTCGACCATTGCGTGCGCCGAAAGACAGTGCATGTGCCCGGCACCCTTGAAGAGCTTACCTGGCCTACGGCTGGTATTCCGAAGGCTGTTCATGTGGACAATGCCCAGGAGTTCCGCAGCAGAGCGTTCAAGTCCGCGTGCGAGGATTGGGGCATTGATGTTTCCTATCGTCCCAAGGGCGGCAAGCATTACGGAGGTCACATTGAGCGCTTGATCGGTACAACTATGGGTTCGGTTCACGTATTGCCTGGAACCACGCACTCGTCACCCAAAGACAAGGGTGACTATAACAGCGAACAAAACGCGACTTTGACGCTTGCTGAGTTTGAAGACTGGCTTCATCTTGAAATCTGTCGGTATCACAACACCCCGCATCGGGCTCTTGGCCGGACACCTCTTGCTGCCTGGAGCGATTTGGGTGGCGATACAGCAGGGCGGCAAGTTGTCGATGTGGACGCGTTTCGATCGAGCTTCATGCCTTTTGAATGGCGCAAGCTTGGCCGCACAGGGATCACGCTTTTTGAAGTGCGCTACTGGAATGATGCGTTTGCGTCCTTGATCGGGCGGGGCAAAGAGAAGGCGCAAGTCAGATTTGATCCGCGGAACCTATCGAAGATTTGGGTGCAGGTAGACGATGGTCGCATGATCGAAGCGCGCTACCGAAATCTCAGTCATCCCGAAATCTCTCTTTGGGAAAGTCGCCGCGCCCGCAAAGAATGGAAAGAAAAGCACGGTGGGCGGATCCACGAAAAGGCGCTGTTTGATATGGTAGACGCGCAAAGGCGTCTGGCCGAGGCAGCGCGCCAGAAAACCAAGGCAGCCAGGCTGGGTAAAGAGCGGGATGCGCGCCTGTCAAAGGCCCCAAAGCAGCGCGACCCTTCTCGTGAAATGTTCGCGATTGATACCGGCAACCCTGATCTTCCAACCTATCCCATAGATGAATTTCATGACCCAAAACGAAAGAATTGACCGCATTCGCAGCGACCATTGGATCGCTTTTGATCGTGCAACGATTGTCCTCAATCGATTGACATCATTGATGGAAACACCGCGACAAAGTCGCATGCCAGGTTTGATGGTCTATGGGAGCTCTGGCATCGGGAAGACGATGATCGCCAAACGTATGGCGAGCAAGTATCCCACTCAATACAAGAGTGATCTCGGGATCACCAAGACACCTGTATTGCTGCTTCAGGCACCACCCGCGCCGGATGAGAGAAGGTTCTACCAACACTTACTATCTACGATTGGCGCGCCCATGTGGGGGCGTCGCACAGTCTCGGAACTGGAGGTTCGGGCGCTGAACCATCTCAGAGACATGGACCTGAAAATGCTCATGATTGACGAGGTGCACAATCTGCTTGCCGGCAGTTACAGGGAGCAACGTCGGTTCCTCAACATGCTACGGTTCCTCGCAAATGAGCTTAGCGTATCGCTCGTGGTCTTTGGCGTTAACGAAGCGCTTGATGCCGTCCGTGGCGATGACCAGCTTGCGCGCCGGTTGGATGAACATTTTTTGCCGCTTTGGGAAGACGATGTAGAGTTCTCACGTCTGATCCAAACACTGATCGCGGCCATGGCGCTGGAAAAACCTTCGGGCCTGACCGTTGCTTCGCTCCGAACCATCCTGAAGGTGACCGGCGGGGTCACGTCCCGCGTCTTTATCATGATTAAGTCTCTGGCCATCGATGCGATTCATTCTGGGGAAGAGAGGATTACGGATGAGGCTGTCGCGACATGGCGGCCGACCTGGAACAAACATGCGTGGACGGTTCCGCTTGAGACGGCCGTTGAGGCCGAGTGACCATCAAGCTTCTGCCCCGCCGACCACCACCCCTATGCGATGAACTGCTTTCGAGCTGGCTTACCCGGCTGGCACAAGCCAATCACTGTTCAACCGAAGAACTGTGCGGCTATCTTGGCTTGCAAAGGGGCAGGGTGCCCGACCGCTCGAGCGACCTTGAGCAAGTTTGTGTAGACCGATTGTGCGCGGCTGTTGGAAGAAAACGTACCGAGATTGCGGCGATGACATTGCCAAATTTGAGCGCCCGCTCATTGAACTATCTGGCAACACATGACTTTCAGACCTGCACATATTGCCAAGAGCAAACGCCGGATCTGGTATTGCGCCACTGGCGGTTTGCTTGGTCGACAAACTGTGAAAGTTGCGGTCGGTCTCTGGTATCGACATGTCCGCATGCTGGTATCTCAAAGCGTATGAAAGCGCGTGCGGTTCAGGGGGCTAAAAGATTGGCGTCAGCTGTAGTCTCTGGCGACCAACAAAGCCTGCATCAGTTCAGACAAACGTCAGACCTTCTGCGATTGTGGAAATTGGCGGATGCAGATGCGCTGATCTCTGAGAACCAAGCCCAAAGAACAATTGTTCTCGCTGCGATTGAACTCGGATCAAAGCACCCGTTGCTTCGCACTGCCTATCGGGTGGCGCGAAACAACCGGGCAGCGCGGAGTCTGTTGCGTACGTTTCCGCGACAGAGTGAGGCTTTGGAGAATCTCCAGAGCTGGGCCCGACTTCATGAATATCGATATGCAGACCAGGGAGCCATAGGCCGCCGAGCTAGAACACGAGGGCTCGGAACAACTGGACTTGTGCCATCCGAGAGAGCGCTTCATGCGGCACGACGCGCAATTGAAGAACTCGGCTCCAACACTGATCGACATGCACTTCTGCTCCGCGCGCAAGAGATTTGGCAGACGGAACCACTCATCCGAAGGTCGCCGAAACCTGTGGACATATCCTAAATAGAGGCACAGAAATCGCCAAAATAGGCCAGAAGCGGTAATTTCTCTTTTATTAGGGTACTACGACAACATAGGCGACGGGCTTTCCGGCCGCCGCAGAGATCACCGCGACAAACTCGGCCATCGTGTAGCTTTCGTCCCCGGCCAACTCGTAGATCGCCCCGGACTGAATGGTATCGGCGGCCAAAACGGCAACGTCGCCTTCTGCATAGTCCTGACGGGTCGCGCTAGAGAACAGCCCGTCGCCAGCCGCGCCGAGATAGGCCCCATGTTCGAGCGCGGGCGGGATCGAAGCCGTCTGGTTCTCGGTATACCAGCCATGGCGCAGGAAGGCGTGAGGCAGGCCGGAGGCCTTGATCGCCGCTTCGGTTTCGCGATGGTCGGCGGCAAGTCCGATGCCGTTCGTCTCCGCCCTGAGAAC
>JAJFKO010000068.1 GCA_021773175.1 Gammaproteobacteria bacterium | reverse complement strand
ACTCTGCCGGGCCTAGCACCACACCAAAAGCGAGGCCGATGATCCCGCCTCCGACCCGGTGCCAACTGGGCTCACGCGGCGCCCACTGGGATCGATCGGTCGGAGGTATGATGAGGTCCATTTTTTTTGCTCACGAGACCTCGTATCCGAGTTTGGTGATCATGGCCCGCAGCCGATCCTCGCTCATGATGTCCGGTTGATGGCGGATTCGAAGCTCGTCCATCGCAGCGTTCGCCTCGACCCGCCCGACCCCGCTTTCGGTCTCTAGATAGGACTTGATCGTTGTGACACAGCCGGCACAGTGGATGCCGGACACGGAAAGAATGGTGTCGACCATCCGCGCTCCCGCTTCAGACGGACCCTCGGTGTGCCGGCCGTCGCCTTGTGGCGCGACCGAAGGCGCACGAAACATGCGACCCCCAAACGAGTTGGCTAGCACCAGACTCACGCTGGTCGCCATGGCCAGCATCGCCCAGGACGGGTGGATCAAGCCGGTTGTCGCCAGCGGTACGCCGATCCCGTTGAACAGGAAGGCGAGCCACAGATTTTGCACCGTCTTGCGATAGCTGAGCTTGCCGATCCGGCGGGCATCCATCACGGCGCCGACACGGTTGCCGATGATAATCACGTCCGAGGATTCGATCGCGATATCGGTGCCCGCCCCGATCGCCATGCCGACATCGGCCTGCATCAGCGCCGGGGCGTCGTTGATGCCATCGCCAACCATGACGACGCGGGCATCCTTCTGCTGCTGAATGGCGCGAACGTGATCGGCTTTCTCCTGCGGCAATACCTGCGCATGGACGTCGTCGATGCCGACCTGCGCCGCCACCGCGTCCGCCGTCCGCCGGTTGTCGCCGGTCAGCATCACCGGCGCGATGCCAAGAGATTTCATCTCGGCGATGGCGGCCGGGGCATCGGCCTTGATGGTATCGGCGATCGCCAGCACTCCGGCGATACGGCCATCGATCGCGGCCAAGACGGCCGTGTGAGCCTGTGCTTCGTGGGTCCTGGTTGCCGACTCCAGCGCGGCTGTGTCAATGCCCAGGGATGTCAGGAAACGGCGTGTACCGATCACCACGCGGTGGCCGGCGACGAGTGCCTCGACACCCTTGCCAGGGGTCGCCCGGAAATCGCCGGCCTCCGGGACCTCCAGAGTTTGCTCGGCGGCGGCATCGACGATCGCCCGGGCCAGCGGGTGCTCCGACAGCGCCTCGGTGGCGGCGGCAAGTCGCAGCACCTCGGCCGCCTCGTGGCGATCCGTCACGTCGACCGCGACTAGCCGCGGTTTGCCTTCGGTGATCGTACCGGTATTGTCGAGCACGACATGAGAGATGTCCTTGAGGACCTGGAACGCCTCGCCGGCGCGGATCAGGATGCCGCGCTCCGCCGCCATGCCGCCGCCGCGGATCAACGCCAGGGGTGTCGCCATGCCGAGCGCACAAGGGTAGCCCATGACCAGCACGGTTACCGTCGCGAAGATCGCCGTCACCCAGAGTGGTTGGCCACCCCAGGCCAACGGCGCCAGGCCCCAGAACAAGAAAGCCAGGACCGCGATGCCGAGCACCGCCGGCACATAGTATTGCAGCACCCGGTCGACCAACACGATGATACCGGGCTTCAGGGCCTTGGCTTCCTCCACATGGCGGGCAATCTGGCGCAAGAAGCTGTCCTCGCCGATGCGTGTTACCGCGACCAGCAGCGTGCCGGTCTGGTTGATACTGCCGCCGATGACCTCGTCACCCTGCTTCTTGTCCTCGGGGATCGACTCGCCGGTGACGATGGACTGATCGACGGCGCTGATGCCGTCGGTCACGGTTCCGTCCACCGGTATGCGCTCGCCGGGCCGCACGCGGACCATATCGCCGACCACGACGTCCTCGATGTCGATCTCCTCCTCCACGCCGTCCCGCACGACCCGTGCCGCCGGCGGTTGCATCTCCAGAAGCTTGCGGACACTGGCCGACGCCTTGGTCCGCACGTGGAGCGACACGACGCCCGACAGCAGATGGTAAGCGGTCAAAAAGACGACCACGCCGAAGAAGTCCATGGCCGGAAAACCGGGTAGGCCGGTCCAGCCGAGCGCCGACACGGGCGTTCCCAGGATGCCGCCGACGAAGGCGCCGATGGCGCCGACGCTGAGCAGCACGTGCTGGTTGGTGATGCCGCGCCAGGCGGCGCCCCAAGCCTTGTGGATAATGCGCCGGCCGTTCCAGAAAAACACATAGCTGGCGATCCCCCACGCCGTCCACATGAGCCAGGGCTGCCGCGGCCACAGGTCGAGCCACATGCCTGCCATCGCGCCCAGCAGAACGACGGCGAAGAAGGCGGCCGAGGCCAGATCCCGCTGCTCCGACCGCGCCAGCGCGGCCTGTTCCTCGGCGTCGTGGACATTGCGCGGGTCGCGGATGGTGTAACCGAGGGCGCGCAGCGTGTCCTTGATCTTGGTCGAACTCGTCGTCTCCGGGCGAAAACGGACCAGCGCTTCCTCATGGGCAATTGACACATGCACCTCGTCGACACCGCGCTGGCGGCCAACCGCCTTCTCGATGGAGGTGGCGCAGAACGAGCAGCTGATGCCGCCGATCTTCAGTTGCAGTGTCTCGATCTCGTCAGCGTCAATGCGCTCGGCGATCGCAGCAACAGACATGGCAGGCCTCCGTTGTTCCGAAAAACTCACCGCCGTCCCATCGCATTTTCCGGGACGAGTGCGGCTATGGCAGTTACTTAGGTGCCGTACCTAGATACGGTTCAAGGGGCCGCCGAAAAAAAGATAACTCAAACCCAGTCCGCCAAATCCACGAACAAGCCAAAATAGATCGACCACAGACCAAGCAGAACGAACACGCCGCCGGTCCACTTTGGCAGGCGGACGGACAAAACGGCGATCCGGTCGAGCGATTGGCGGGCGGGCTCGTACAACACGGCGAGAACGAGGGGTAGCGACAGTGCCAGGCCGAACACGGCAAGCGATGTGAAGCCGCCCGTCAGGGTGCCGCCGATGCTACCGCTGGTCGTCGCCGTGCCCAGTAACAGGAAAATTAGGGGTGCGGCGCAGGCCGGGATGTTGAGACCAAAAAGTACGCCAAGACCGGCCGAACCCCGCCGGCCGTGTGCCCGTGACAAACTCAGTCCGACGGTCCGCTTTAGATATCCGGCCTTACCAAGCAGATACATGCCACCGATCACTACATAGGCCGATCCCAGCACGGTCCAGATACCCTTCTGGAAGCCGAGGAAGGCGGTACCCAGCAGGACCGCCGATAAGCCCAAGAGGCCGACGAAGAGTGCCCTGGTCAGAGCAAAAATGGCGACCTGGGTCAGCTTGGCCAGCCGATCCTTACCCTCGACATACTTGGTGAAGAGCAGGTTCGAGCCCATAGAACAGGGTTCGACAAACCCCAGGAGTCCGAGGCCCACGGGGAGGATCAAGAGCCGGACCAGATCGCTCATTGGGGAGGGACGGGGACGTTGAACCCGGCTAGCTCCACTATCTCGATAAGGCGGTCCTTGTTGATCGCCTGGGGATTGAAGCTAACCCGTGCGGCGCCGTCGGCGAAGGATACAGCCGCCTCACGGACACCGGCTTGTTTACTCAACAGGGACTGGATCCGTGCGGCACAGCCGTCACAATGCATACCGTCGATCTTCAGCGTTGTCGTCGTCATCGGGCACTCCTCTTGTTGCGCCTACTGTTGCCGGGCCAAGTCCCACTATGTGTTTGCCTTGGCGCGTGACATCGCCTCGAGTATCAAGCAGCACTCGACCGCGCCTTGCCCAGGGCAGGCGGCGATCACGGTCTCTAGGGCGGTGCGCATATGCGTCAGCTGGCCGATTTTGCGTTCGACCTCTTCCAGCTTGCTGAGCGCCCGCGTTCGCACATCGGCGCTGTCCGCCTGTGGGTCGGCACGCAAGGACAGCAGGTCCATGATCTCCTTCAGGGAGAAGCCAAGCTCCTGTGCTTGCCGGACAAAGCGGATACGGTCGATCGTCTCCTCCGGATAGGAGCGATAGCCGCCGCCGGCCGGTTTCGGTGGCTGGATGATCAACTTTCGCCGCTCGTAGAAGCGGATCGTCTCGACCCCGACACCAGCACGCTGGGCCGCCTCGCCGATCGTCATCTGAGTCATTGCCATCACCGTCAATATGGGGCCCGTACCATGGTACGGTTTCAACGGTTGAGATGGGTGCTCACGAAGACGTTATCAATGATTATCGGCGCCCGCCCGGCCAGGTCAGCATGGGCATGTTGACGACTACGCCGGGTATTTCGACCGTTAGGTCGCCGGTTTGACGCGCCTGCTCGACCTCTGCCGAGGACTTTAGCAGCCGTGCGGACGCCTCGTTGCTCCAGGTCACCAGAACGAGAGTCCGAAGCGGCGAGTAATCATCCGACCCCGGTACATTATCGAACACGTCCGGCTGAAACCCGAGCGGGCCTCTCGCGCCTTCGGGTTTGAGGCCATTCGCAAAGACATACACCTGGGCCACCAGCTCATCCGGCGCCTTTGCCAGCGCCGGTACGGTCAACACCGGCGACCCCATCATGTTGGTGAGCAGACTGGCAATCTCTGAATCCGAGGCCGCCGTGTGAAGGAACAGCACCTCCTCGCCTGCGGCATAGCCTTGGACCGGCGGCATTGCCGGCTGGTCACTGGACATTGAACTCATCTGTGCGGTGGCTGGCCCAGCGCCGAGCAGCGCTGCAACGAGGATGATCAAACCGTAGGCAGCGCGGGATGCTGTGCGCATGTCTCTCCTCCGTTCGAGAAAGAGGTACCTTAGCGCCCGTACCGCAGTACGGAGTCAAGCGGCCAGGCGTTCCGTTCTCCTGCTGCCCCATGGGAACACCCGCTGTGGCACGCGTTGTAACGGCAGCACAGGAAGTGCCCAGTCGCCGCCGGGTCCTGGCCTCACCTGTAATTGATTCGAGAGTGAACGGTTGTAACCGCCATCCTGTAGTGGTGAAAGCAATAGCGACCCGCCAGATTTGCAGATTGTTAGGGGCTGTTCTCTGCGGGTTGGTGCCCTCGGAATGGGCCCTGGCTGAGCCAAAACTGACGGTCGTCGAGCTTTTTTCCTCCCAAGGCTGTTCGTCCTGCCAGGCTGCCGACGCGAACCTGCTCGAACTGGCGCGACGGGATGATGTGCTCGCACTCAATTTCCATGTGGACTACTGGGACTTTGCGGGATGGATTGACCCCTATGCCGACCCAGCTTACACACGGCGTCAGCAGGCTTATGCTAATCGCTTTGGGCAGCCGTATCTTGTTTCGCCACAGACAGTGATCAATGGGAAGTTTCATACTCCGGGGACCGATACAGGTCGCCTCAACAGCCTGGTCGCCACTGCGCGAAATGACACCGGCTCGCGGATAAATGTGCAGCTAACGCGGGCGGGCAGCCGAAACGTCAGATTGCGGATTGACGACAACAGTTGTTGCGGCGTGGCGGAGGTTTTGCTCGTGCGCTATGACGCGGAGCACGCCACTCGGGTCGCGGATGGAGAGAACAGCGGCCGCACACTGAAGACCTTCAACGTCGTGCGACAATTAGCTGCTATCACGGTGTGGCAGGGGGAGGCGCTCGATCTGACCATTCCACTGCAAGATCTCGCCGGGGCAGGCGAGGATGTCGTTGCCGTCAGGAGGCGGCCCAAGGACGCATACTTGGCGCCGCTGCCTTGGACCTGCGGAGCGATTCGTCCGACTAACGGACTATGCTCATCAAATCATGCTCCACGGGCGCGTCACGTTCCGCTTTGATGGATGGTCGGGCAAGGCCAGCTAAGCCCGTGGCGTGTCGCGGACTGGCCGGTCTGTCCTATGCGGGACAAGATCGCGCTCCACGTGGCGAAGCTCGGCACGGACCACGCGGAACAGGGTGCGGGGCAACCTCGTCGAGGCCGCCGCCGCGCGGCTCACCCGTATGCGCTACTAGTGTGCGCTGTAATGCTGGTGGGGCAGGAGCGCGAGGCAGCAGGGGTCAACGGGGTCGGACGATCCCGCCGCGAAGCCAAAACCGAACTCGCCGATCACGGCGCTGGCGGTCCGGCCTCTCCCTGGGCGCCTGCGGGCATGCGGCAAAAGGTCCGGCGGCAATCCGACGGTAACATCGCCGTTGACCTTCCAGTGACGAGAAGGTGTATGTCAACTCCCACTCTTCGCAGTGAGGCCGCAATGTACGGTGAAAGGCTCCTTTCGATTTCGGCTGGAATAATGCTCGCCAGCCAGCTCTCCTCCCCGGCCATCGCCCATTCTCCTGACCAGCTTGAAGAGCGGCTGGACGAGCGGGAAATCTATGTCGAGATGACGGGGCGCCCCGCGCCAACCTTCGCGCTCCGAGATCCCGATGGCCGTGCCGTGCGGCTGGAGGACTACCGTGGCAAGGTTGTTGTCCTTTGGTTCATTTATACGTTCTGTCCCGATGTCTGTCCGCTCCAGAGCGATGCGATCGCCGACATCCAAGAACAGATCAACAGAACGCCGATGCGCGACATCGTGCAGTTCGTCAGTATCACAACGGACCCGGCACGGGACACGCCGGAGGTTCTTGGCACCTACGGCTCTCAGCACGGTCTCGATCCGGCGAACTGGACAATCCTGACCAGTGGACCCGAGGCAGCGGAAGCGACGCGCGCCATCGCCGAGGAGTACGGCCTTAAGTTCACCAAGGTTGATGATGAATATCAGGTGCATGCGGTGGTTACACATCTCATCGACAAGAGCGGAACCCTGCGCGCCCGTTACCATGGGTTGGACTTCAAGCCCACGAACCTGATCCTCCACGTCAACGCCCTCACCAATGATACCGGAGAAAACCTGCCCGAGCAGGGGCCGTTGCAGAAGTTACTGCACAATGTGAAAGATCTGATCGGTGTTGAATAGTGGGCGCGATGGCGCCGAAAAGTTCCTGGCAAGATCGAGGGCGGTACTGGCTTGTCGTCCTGGTGACGAGTGTTGTTGTGGCACTCGGAGCAACGGCGTTTTCGGCGACCCTATGGTGGCGGCAGCGGGGTAGGCCCGCCATCGACCCAGGGGATTCCACGCAAGTGGCCTTGGGAAAGAGCGTCTACGCGCAGCAGTGCGCTTCCTGCCACGGGGACAAACTCCAAGGGCAGCCGAACTGGAAAACACGGCTACCGAACGGGCTGCTTCCAGCGCCGCCCCACGACGAG
Source organism: Gammaproteobacteria bacterium (assembly GCA_021773175.1). Classification (GTDB taxonomy): domain Bacteria; phylum Pseudomonadota; class Gammaproteobacteria; order JAJFKO01; family JAJFKO01; genus JAJFKO01. The sequence goes on along the minus strand of JAJFKO010000068.1, from coordinate 4,211 downwards.
ACCGGCCACACCTGGCATCACCCGGACGGCACGCTGTTTGAAATCACGAAAGATGGCCTGGTGCCGCCCCACGCCCCCGAAGGCTATCAGAGCGCCATGCCGGCTTTTGGGGAAGTCCTCACTGACGAGGAGAGCGCAGCGGTGCTGGCCTACATAAAGAGCACCTGGCCGCCGAAGGCTTTACAGCGTCAGCAGCGTGTGACTGTTCAAGCGGAGCGTTGACGGCGAGCCCGAGAGACTCGCACGCTTTGTCCTGAATCCAACATCGGTTCAACTCTCTGCGAGCGTTGGCAGTGAGACTTGACCTTCTAGTAACTGGAAACCTCAAGATAGCTCTTCCTTGTTCGGCCACAGCTCAAGGACAGCGCGGCGATGAACATCAGCACGTTGGCAGGGCTCTCCGGTGTGCCCGCAAAGACGGTACGCTACTATGAGAGCGTCGGCCTCATCCCGCCGGCGATACGCACCGCCAACGGGTACCGTTTCTATGACGACGCTGACGTACAGACGCTTCAGTTCAGACAGCGTGCCAGAGGACTCGGTTTCCCGGTCGAAGACGTTGCCAACCTCCTGGCGTTGTGGCGCGACCAAAGCCGCACCAGCGCGGACGTAAAGAGCCTTGCACTCCGTCATGTCGACGGCGTCGAGCGAAAGATCCGCGAGCTGGAGACGATCCTGCACACGCTGCTCGATCTCATCGAACGATGCCACGGGGATGATAGGCCGAGCTGTCCCATCCTCTCCGATCTTGCCGGGACCGCGGGCGGCCACGAGAGATCCGGCCAAGACGGTGCCCCCGGCGAAACGGCAGAGCGGGATAGCGCCCGAATTCGACCTCTGGCGGAAACGACATGAACGGTGGATGGAAGCAGCTTTTGTGCATTGGGGCCGTGGGTACGGTCCTCGCTATCATTTGCTTTCTGTCCACTACGTTTGTCTTCGCTCTTAAGGTCGCCGGTTTTCTTTCATGGTGGGGATGGCCTGACCTCCTACTGCTATTGCCGGTACCGGTCGTACTGGCGTTCGTAAGCTTCACCATATTGGCGGCGCTGGGCTTCCTGCTAGAGGGTATGCCCGTTCATATGCAGCCAATATCAAGAGAACGCGGACGAATATAGGTGATCGTGGATCTCCGATGAACGCAATGCGGGCGGCTCAGCCACGGTGGGTGAATTGCTTCGAAGGCAGCCCCATGACGACCCATGCGCCAGTCTGCTCTCACCAGATTGTGAGACATCTTTTACCGAAGCGCTATTGAACCTGTAGCAGGTGTAGCCACCACGTATGAGGCGTAACACAGCCATGGTTGGGCCTCACGCAAGGAGACGAGGATGAGGAGAGCGGGAGCATCTGCGCTGATCGCTGCTGTGCTGGCGCTGACGTTGGCGGCGCCCGGTGTGCGCGCGGCCGACGGTCCGCCCATCTCTGGCTCCGTGCAGAATTTCGACGTGCGGGATGAGCCTATACCAATGCCTCAAACGCCCTTTCAGACCGCCGACAACGAGGAGCGCACGCTGGCCGACTTCCGCGGTCGGGTGATCCTGGTCAATTTCTGGGCCACCTGGTGTTTGGAGAGTTGGCGCGAACTCCCGGCCCTGGAGCGCCTACAGGTCGAGCTTGGCAGTGACGACTTCTCGGTCGTGATCATGAGCCAAAACGTGGAGGGTTGGGAGAAGATTAAGCCCTTTCTCGAGAAGCGCCGGTTTAACTTCTCCGAAAGCTACTACGACGAGGGGTTCAAGTTGGGAGATGCCATCGACCTCCCGCGTCAAATGGGGTCGATATTGATCGACGAGATTGGGCGCGAGGTGGGCCGTCTGGATGGGCATGCCGACTGGGACACGCCCGAAGCGGCGGCTCTCATCCAATACTACCTGGACGGCGCCGGTCACGGCACATGACGCGCGTGATGTCTTCGTTTTGAAATGGCCCCCGGCCGGGCAACCTCTCGCGGAGGAGAATGATATGAAGAGATCGGCTTTTACTGGGGCGGGAACACTCGTGGTCACCGCAGCCGCCGTAGTGCTGTTGTTCTCCGCTCCCGGGGCGCGCGCCGATGGTCCGCCCATCACCGGGTCGGTGCAGAACTTCATCGCGTTCGACGAGCCGATTGCAGCGCCGCTGATACCGCTGGCCACGGAAGACGGCGGCGAGCAAACGTTTGAGGACTACCGGGGCAAAGTCGTCGTGGTCAACTTTTGGGCCACGTGGTGTGGCCCCTGCATACGCGAGATGCCGACCCTGTCCCGGCTTCAGGAGATGTTCGCCGATGATGATGACTTTGCATTTGTGATCGTCAGTCAGGATCGCGGCGGCTGGAAGGATATCAAGCGCTTCATGAAGAGGCTGAAGCTGGATTTCCCCAACAGCCTGCTCGACGACAAGCTGAAGCTGAGCAATGCGATGCAAGTACGCAGCTTGCCGGTTGTCGCGATCATTGACAGGGAGGGCGATGAGGTCGGGCGCCTGGTTGGGGGTGCCGAGTGGGACTCACCGGAAGCGATCGAGCTTATCCAATATTACCTGAACGGTGACGGCGCCCACGGGACAACCTGACTCTCGACCAGCCTGGACAAGGAATTGAATCGATGAAGACGGGTTTTCGCCGAATTGGCCGCCTGCTGACGATCAGCCTGGCCGCACAAACTATTGCGCTAACCGGCGCCCTCGCTCAGACCGGTGGCGCCGCCAGCGACTGGGTCGGCTCGCTCGACGAATTGCCGGCACGGGCCCGGCTTATTGCCGCCACCACGGGTGTCGGCGAGTTGGACCAAGTCCGCATCGGACTGGAGATTGAGCTGGAGCCTGGCTTCAAGACCTACTGGCGCACACCGGGCGGCCCGGGTTTTCCGACGTCAGTAGACTGGGAGGGAAGCGCCAACTTGGCCGACGCGGCGTTCAAGTGGCCCGGTCCGACGCGGTTCGATGTCCTCGGCTTCGACAGTTTCGGCTACAAGAAGCACGTCATTTTCCCCATTTTTATCAATCCCGAAGAGATCGGCCAGCCGCTCCGGCTGCGGGCTAACGTCGCCTATCTTGCCTGCGACGAAATCTGTGTTCCGATGTTCGCCGATCTCGCGCTCGACCTTCCGGCAGGGCCGGCGAATCCCACCCATTATGCCAATCAGATTGATCAGTTTCGCGCCAAGGTGCCGGTAACCGACGGTGCCCTCGTGGGGCTTGACTTGGAAGGTGTCGGGATTGTGGGTACTGCTGACGCGCCGGTCGTCGAAATTGCTTTCAGCAGCACCGAACCCTTCGTGTCGCCTGATGTGTTCGTCGAAGGTCCGGAGGAGATCGAATTTGGCCGACCTGAGATATTGCTCGACGGGGCGACCGCGGTTTTCCGGGTGCCGGCTCAGGACACCTTTGGCGAGGGCCCGGTCGATATTGCCGGCAAGCCGCTGCTGATCACGCTGGTCGAAAGCGGTCGCGCGCTGGAAACGCGCATCGCCCCGGAATGGGATGGATTCGATGTCGCAGCACTTAGCCCCACGATCGCTTCGGGGGGCGGTGGCGGTGTTGTCGGGTCTGGCGTTGGGTCAGTCGCCACAGGTGCATCCGGACTATCGCTCTGGATGATCCTCGGTTTCGCTCTGCTCGGCGGCTTGATCCTCAATATTTTTCCGTGCGTGTTGCCGGTGCTGTCGATCAAGCTGCTGTCAGTCGTCGGTCACGGCGGCGGCGACAGCCGCGAGGTGCGCGTTGGCTTTCTGGCGTCCGTCGCCGGGATCATTGCCGCGTTTCTGATCCTCGCCACCGGGGTCGTCGGGCTGCAGGCTGCCGGCCAGACGGTCGGCTGGGGCATCCAGTTCCAGCAGCCTCTGTTCCTCGTCGGCATGGTCCTGATCCTCACACTGTTCGCCTGCAACATGTGGGGCCTGTTCGATATCCGGCTGCCGGGCATGGTAGCGGACATTGCGGTTCGCCATTCAGGCGGCACGAGCCTGAAGGGGCACTTTTTCTCCGGCGGTTTCACGACGCTACTGGCGACGCCCTGCACGGCACCGTTCCTGACCACGGCTGTGGGCTTCGCGCTGACTCGCGGTGTTGGCGAGGTCTATGCCGTTTTTACAGCGCTGGGGGTCGGCTTAGCGATGCCGTTCATTTTGGTGGCCGCCTTCCCCAAAGTGGTGACCAAGTTGCCGAAGCCGGGCCCATGGATGGTCACGGTCAAGAAGGTGCTGTCGCTGGCACTGGTCGCGACCGCG
>JAJFKO010000067.1 GCA_021773175.1 Gammaproteobacteria bacterium | reverse complement strand
TGCCGCACCCGCTATTGCCCACGCCGCTATCTTACCAAGACTTGAGATAAGTAAACTCGCAAGACCATCCGTGGCAATGCTCGCCGCTATTGACAACACTATCGCGAAGAACATGAAGAAGCGTTGCCGTTCATTCGATTGTGCCCATTGCGGCGGCACACCCATTCGCGGGTAAACGGAATAGGTTGCATCCGCAGCGGTCACAAGCGTATGCAATGCGGCCTTAAGCGCTCCCGGCGCATTGAGATTGGCTGGGATAGCTATCGGCATCCCCGTGACAAGCGGTTGCAACTCATTCATCACACCATTGAAGAGCGCTAAGGTAAGACTTTGTTCGGCTACCGCCGCTTCACCATACACTCGCCGGGTGATGTCACTGAATGTCTCGCGACAACGTGCATGGACGCGTGCTGGGACCGTCGATAAATGACTCGGATTAAAGTGCACAAACGACGGCTCTAGATTAAACGGCATATCATCGCGCGGATTCTTTAAGTCACCCACATACCCAATATCCCGTAAGCGTGGGTCCAGCAGTTGGTAACTCGTTTGAGTACCCGTATGGCTAGGGTGCGTCCCCGTCTGGGTTAAGAACCCACGGCGCCAATGTTGCACCCCTAAGGCACTGCGCGACATGACGCCCAACATTTGATACGTGAACGGCATACCCCGCGGCCCGCGTGGCATCATCGCTCCCGCCATCCCCGGACCGCTCGCAACATGCTCAAGGGCAATGTTTCCAAGGCTATCATAATACAAATTACCCCGCCCCACGATGGGATACATCTCATGCGGCACGCGCTCTGAGCCATCGGTTTCATATAGGCGGGTATCTCGATAACCAACATAGGTGAGTCGCGTATCCTCTTGTAGATGGCCATTGCGGGTCGCCAATGCAATCGGGTCCCCATTCGGCCGGATACCATTGAACACCGTAAACGTCGTTGACGTCCCCACCGCAATTTGTTGCCCCGTCACAATGCCCGGACTGCTCACATCCCAGGTCGTCGTAACTCGCGTCCAATTCGTCGTCGTCCAACTATTGGGATAATCATGCCTTAAGCTGATATGCATCCCCGCTTCATCCATATCATAAACATAATTGTCTTGTACGGCGCCCGCGGCATTCCGATACACTAAGCGCCAACCATTCTGGTGTGCAAACATCAGGTAGGCATATTGATTCAACACCAATTGTGCTTGGCCTGCATGGGTTAAGTAGTTGTGGTAGCTTGAGCGTAAGCCTGCAGGGGTATAAGCAATATTGCTGCCTTGAGCAGGATTTATCTGTATCTGCCCATTCTGTAACACACCCGCGAACACGCTCACGCGAGAACCATGCGGGGTTTGCGCATACCAGTTATCACCTTGATAGGCGTGACCGGCCACTTCTCCTTTAAAACGCCGACGCCTAACATTACCGCGCTCGCCTTCGGCTTGCGCCCATTGACCGAATAATAACGATAACGCATTCAGTGCGCCTGAAGGGTTGTAGCTGCCGCGTGTTGCATAACGAATCTGATTCAATCCCGGCGCAAACACAAAACGCGCAGCAGGACGCAGGCTGGCATCATGCACGATGTAATCCGCAACCCCTGTCGCCGCATTGATAACGAGTACCGCCACATCTGCACGATTACGCTGATAAATAAGGTGCGTACCCGGTACCGCCACGTTCTCGCCAAATGCATTTGGACTTAGCCCGTGGTTGCCCCCCGTGCCAATAGCCGCCAACACTTGGCCACTACCAGGGTCACGAGGATAGTGAGTCACGGCGCCACCTTTATCACTGATGGATAAGTGACGACCAAAGAAGTCATCATCGGCTTGCCACGGTAACAATGTCTTATCATCGATAAAATTCACGCGTCGCTGGCGGTTATAACCCATGAGGCGAATCGTCGAGATAGGCTGGTGTGACAAGGCGTTTTCAGCAAGCGTTACATAACCAGTTACACAACGCAGACTATTCACATTTAAATAAAACGTGCCATTGCCATCAAAATACACCATGGGACAGCCACCCTCGTCATAGAGAAAGCCACGTTGCCAGGTACGTGTTGGATTGGTGATGTTGTTTTGCATTGTTAATACCGCAACCCGATTATCGAGGGTCAGTTCAACACTCGCCACCATCTTGTCAGCACTAACCACGCCGACGCGGATACCATCCACCGATAAGCTAAACGCCATCCAGGCAAAACCATCCGCTGCCTTACGACCGATTTCATCGCCTGCACTATTACGCACTATCGCCATCACTGCGGGTTGAGGGTTCGGTGCTTCTAGCACGCCTTGTCCGGTGGCAATGTGATGCCCCGCCGCATCAAAACCAGAGAATTCAATGGGCGTTACTTGATGCGTGCTACCATCTTCTGCTGTAATAGACTGTAATGGCTGTATTCTTGCCGCAATTTGACGACGTTTCGTGCGCGGTGTTTTTATTGTGTTTGTTGTTCGGTCTGTATGCGCAATCACATCACGCTTGGCATCGCGCACAAACGCTTCTTGCGGATGCAGGGTTTTCATAATCGGGGCGTGTGGCGTCGGTGCATGCACTTGACCATTTGCCGTTAACGCTAGCGTACCCACTAATTCGCCGTCTTTGTTAACTTCGCCATACGCCGATAAATCCAACTGTTTACCCGCGCTATCATAAGCATTGAGTCGATAAGGAAAACGTCCAAATCCATACTCCGTGATAAGCGCTACTGCGTACCCGTTATCAAGTATTTTTATAAAATTGTCACCGACCGGTAACCACGCTTGTTGGTCGTGTACCGTGGTATTTATCAACAGAGACAGTTTTGCTGTTGCTGCCGGTAACGGTCCCATTAATAGAGTGCGGTAGGAGAAATACTGCGGACCTGTTTGCGTTGAGTAATCTTGATTGATAATAACAGGAATAGGCTTACTTTGACCTGGTAACCACAAACTCAGATTTAACATCGTTGGTGTTGGATTGATGCGCCGTGTTTTAGGGTAACTCGACGCACCAAAACACAAGCCGCCCATAACAACGGCCATGTCTTGATAATCTGCTGGCAAGCTAAAATCGACAGCGTTGCCATCAGGCTCACCCACTGCAACACTTAAATCTGCTATTTCGCGCGCAAAAAATTGGGGTGTCGGCAATGCTACATCGGCTTCACGATTAAATATTGTAAAAACAGAGGATAGCGGCTCTTTTTGCTCGACAGGATGCACGGCAATAGCTTGAAAGGTATAGCCTGTTAAGTTTTCAGGTAGCCCCAAGGTTGGTGCACGCCAGATATCACCAAACCAATGCGTTAACGTCACTTGGCCAATCAAATGATTGTCTTTATAAATTCTAAATCCAGCAGGCATGGTAGCATCCGCATCGGTTTTAGTAAGATAAAGCCAATCAATTGTACTCAATGGCATTTGTCTTGCCGCATTGTACTGTGCAACGCCGAGATAATGGCTATGTCCCTCAGCATCAACACCATAAAATGCCATGCTCGCCGCAGAGTACGCAAAGTCTTGCTTAGCACCCAAAAAAAACTCTCCACCACCATCTTGAACGGCTATTTTTTTTGTTTGTTGATACGGCGTATAAGGAGAAACGGCTGTTTTATGGGTTGCAGTCATTTCAACGTGTATAAAGGCAAATGTACTCGGCACACCTGCCCAGCTAAATGTGTGTTGATAATAGTCTGCTTCAATACCATAACCATCATGATAGTAATCACCGGTCAATGTCATGGTGACGCGCCCTAAATGAAACCCCGCGCTGGACGTTTGATTCATCGCAATGGCAGGCCCTACTGTTGTAACTTGACTCGCTAGCTTATATTGATAATCACCACTTGCTCTGTCTAAGAAGCCAACCTGACTCGATGCCCCCTGCACGGCATAGGTCGTTGCATAGCGCTGTACAAATTTACTGTCTTGCCAAAGCTCTAAGCCTATCGGTGGCGTACTTGCTATAAACTCTAGTGAACGACAATCTTTTTGTTTGGCGACAGGTAGTGTTTGTGTCGGAACATGTGCTGTCACAATAGGTAAAACCACTTGGGCTTCATAATCCACTAATCTAAGTTTAGTGTCATCCTGCATAGGTCCGTTATAACTGGCTTGCCAAAGTAATTGATAGGTACCCGTAGGCAATGCCGTCACTTCTACAAAGGCATAGGTACTAAATTCCCCAACCGTTAAAGTGTGCTTATGTCCAGTATTGTCCGTTAGCACTAAAGTTTGCTGGTAATAAGGTGAATCCAAATTACGCCAGACTAAATAATAACTTTGCGGATGATCGGGATGTTGCACCACGCGAAAACCAACTTGTTTCGGTTGCCGCGCATCTAAATCTAGCGTCTTAAATGATTGATGATAACGCGCAATGGCATCACCACAATTATCGAGTTGATCGCGCGTCACCGTAATATTATGCGGTAAGGTTTCGCCGCGTTGCCAACGCTGTACAAGATCTAATATTGTTGCTTCATCGGCCATAGAAACCGGCACATTGCGCAAGATAACACTCGGTTTGCCTTGGAAGTTTGGAATAATCGCCATACCGACGCCTGCAGCTGTCGTCGCAGCATGCTGCTCTGCTTGGCCTTTTTCATCATCGGCATGATCGCCATGTTCGCTGTCATTCGTAAAAAAGAGCATCCCTGCTGCATTGGTAAGACTTATCGCAGGATAAGTCCCGTCTCCTGGCCCGCGAGCGGGCGCTCCGCCAAAAATCGGATATTGAAAAGCTGTTTCTTGCGTCACAACATTATCATCAAGATGGCGTAATGCCACGACATGTTCATCTGCATCATACGCGTGTTGTGTTTCTTTAATTGAGATAACAGCATCGGGTGGTGTTACGCGCACGCCATTAATGATCCATTGATTAGTAAACGTATAGCGCCGCGCTTGTTGCCCCATCGCAATATAAGTATAAAAACGTAAACTCATCATAGCTGTAGTTTCTCGCCCGGCGGTGATAGCGCGCACCATCACTTTACCGCGTCCGTCAGTAAAGTTATACATCGGTATCTGCACGGTGCCAGCAACTTGTTTAAATAACGGATCATCGGCCGCACAAATGAATTTAAGTGTTTGACTCAAATCACCAGGACCATTATAAAAACACGCGGTGACGCGTCGTGCTAGCAATGTAACAAGTTTGCCATTCACCATGACCTTCGCGTTGCGCACTGGCGCCACTTTCAAGGCAATTTTACCGCGAGGTGTAAAGCGCCGATCACGGCGTGCCTCATTGGGATCAGCAAATGATGCCATTGGGCCCATTGGACTATACGTCATGCGCGTAATCGCTGTTTTTCGTGCCGTGGTTGCTGTAGGTGAAACGGTCTTGCCGTCTACTTTTGCTTCGGTATTATGCAGTGTTGCCACGTCCATTTCTGTTTCTGCAATCTCGAGCGGTTGCCCTAATGGACTTAATGTATATTGCTTGTAAGTATCTTTGTCATCATCGCGAATAGCATCCAGCATGGTGCATAAGGTCGCGTAGTCAACATTTAACTTGTTCGGATCAAGCCTTGCGGCATATTCACGCCCCCAAAGTTTATGGGCATCAGCATTACGCTCAAATTGTATGATGGCACCTTCAGAATTTGCACTTGCTAAGATATTACCACGCGCATCAGTCCAGGTTTGCCATTCTACCGTTATGCCAGTAAAAGCCATTTCGCTACGTGTATAGCGTCTCGCAGCGACATCCTCTGACCACACTGTTTGTGGCTGATCGGTAGCAATATGCAGCTCTGTGCTTGATGCAACATGCGCACCTAAGACCGCATCTTTTGTGAGTTGCCGTTTCACATGTTGTTTATTATAACGCACGCGATATTGACGTTTTGCACAAGGATTTTGTGCTAACCAATCGAGAAGGGTATGTTCATCAAAACCCATGTCCTTATGCGCATGCATCAGCGCTTTTGGTAAGCGCAAACCATAGCACGTCACGGTAACTTCAAGGTCAAGCACATCGCGTTCAAAACCTACGATTACACCACTCGCACTGATACGAAAGGCGTCACGTCCCGCATTATCGTAAACAATGAAGTGTGGATTAAGGTCTTTATCAATAGTCACTAGCGGTTTATTGTGCCATGCAGGGTATAACCACTGTGTCACCAAATTTTGCATGTTAACAGGCATCGTCACTTCATCGTGAATCACCGCTCCTGCAGCATCAACCGGTACCGCTTGTAAGGTCGCAGCGCGTGTCCGTCTTTTATAAGCATCGTAATCCATGCTAATGCCACGTGCATCTGGCAAACCTTTAGCATGCATAAGTTGCGTGATGTTACTATCCGCATCATGCGTATAGCCCGTGACGACCAACGCTTTTTCTTGTTCAGGTGTTAAGACCACAGTTTTATCTTTCGCCTCAGCTTTTTTAACGCTGACAAGTGTTTCTTCTGGTGCGACTTTGGCGCTTAAACGTAAAGCGCGATCATATTTCTGTTGGTATTCAGCCGCATTTTGATAGGTAACGTTTATCGCTTTATCTAATGCATTTAATACCCATTTTTTAGGGTTATCTTCAGCATTAACAAATGCAACTAGTCGCTCTAAAGCATCGCGTTTTTTGTGACTATCTCGCAACACACCTTGCTTGGCGCGTTGCTGCTGACAATAATGTTGCATTGCCGCAAAACTTGGCGGTCTTACCATAACGAGTGGTAACGGATCTTTGTAACGCACACACTCAATCTCTTCATGCTCCAGATCATAGACAAACTCGGTGATATACCCGGCTTTATCAATATGAAACGCGATATTATCAAAGCCGTCGCGCACCCAAAATTGCTCCGTATCGGCCGCGGATGGTTTGAGAAGCTTGGCAACTTGGGCTGCATTATAGGGTTGCGTGAGGGCATTTAAGTCTATAGGGGTCGCATAATAACGTTTGCCACTACGCTTTCCAGTCTTGGTATAAAAGTGTTCGCGCACATACGCTAAGCGACGTCCGTGAGGATAATCTTTGCTGGGTGGTTCAACCTCGGTATCTTTGATATTAAAACGCACCCAGCCATTCGGGTAGTTCAGTGTCATTGAGACTTTATCTGCAGGCTGTGGTTTTAATAAGGCTTTGATGCCACTCACTGTGACGTTTTTCAAAACCGTTGTCCAGTCGACAGGCTGACTATACTCAAGCAAACCCATGTCTTCACCCGTATCATCGTATAACACTTCTTGTACGGCAGCACGGCCATCTGCATGTTGTAAAATAACACGATATTGTAATCTATCGTTAGCGTAACAATACAGATGCATCGCATCACTTGCAGAGGGATGTAGGCGTGCAATAATCTCAGCAATGGTCGTACTTGACGTGATGGGCGTTGTCTTAAGGTCAAGACGATTCTCTAAGAAACGCGTGGCAATGAGATGCGAATCATCATCATGGATGTTCATTTGCACGCGGCCATCCGGCCCGATGGTAAACACAGATCGGTCCCACTCATCACGAATCGTAAAGGTTTTGCGACCTTTGGCATCTTCCTCACAAACAACATGGCTAGTGGCATTAAAGTCTTTCGTCGCTGTCAGTGCTAAACCGTGTTGCTGATTAGCCGCAGAATCAGGATCAACAACATGTTGATGATCACGACCCATCGCATCGCGTATAACCGCAACTTCATATTGATTAACTGTTGTCGTGTCACCACGCTGATGATCAATCGGCTGCTGCAACCCATCGTGCGCATACGTGTCCTGTAGTGCCAATCCACCAACATCGCGTACTTTTGTTTTGGGCAGACGACGACGATCATGTGTCTCAGCGGTAACGACATGGGATGGATTAGTTTCTTGACGCTGCTCACCAGTACCATCTTGCTGAAAAGAATGGGTGCGTGTTAGGTTAACAGCCGTATCTGCAGGGGCTACCACGATGCTGCTCTGTAAACCATGGCTCGCCGTAAAGCGATTATTCGTTGTTAATTGATTAGCCGCGACATGCTGAATATGTTCAGCAACGATGTTATGCATATCTGTACTGGTATTACCACAGGCATCGCTATTTTCATCAACATCACCACCCTCATCATAGTGACGATGTGATTGCTGTCCAGCGTTATCCGTTAAACAAATGGGCTCTGCATAAACGTTGTCTTGTTGCGTGGCTTTGACACCCACGGGTGTCGTGCGCACGGTGCTACGCACAGCATCTTGATATTGTTGTGTGAAAGTGCCACTAACGGCTGTTTCACGCGTGAGGCGACGACGAAACGCATCAAAGGTTTCGCCCGTTGTCACATCATGTTGCTCAACCACATCAGCAGAATAAGCATTGACATTGGTGGCCATCACCACGAGCGACAAGGTTGTCACCGTAGGATGTTCCGTTGTTACTGGTAAGCTGCGTAAATCAAGGCGATAGGCCCAGGTTTGGTACCGCGCATTGCTATAGGTCGATTCAGCGCCTTCAAAATTATGCGTCCAGCCTTCTGTTAATTGTAAGCCGCCGGCTGCCGCATCGCGAATACGCAGGTTACGATGATTACATTGATCGTAGCCTAATAAGGTTAGAACATAGCTCGCCACTTGATTTTTAGCAGCGTCGGCAAGAGTTATTTGTTGCCGTATACTTTCGGATTGGCGAAACGCATTAGTTTGTGTCTCGGTCGTATAGCCTTCGCCATCCGTATGCAAATCTTCAATACCACGTCGATCGAAGCCATACGTATCACTCACATCGTGAGCAGGATCGGCAATAGCCGCAATGGCTGCAAGGAGACTTGCTGTAATAAATCCACCTTGCAGACCAGCAACCAATGTCGCGGCCAGTGTGCCGACGAGCTCAATCGTCTGCGTTGCTTTATCAACGCGGGCATCACCGTAGAGATGCACGATCACACCACCCGTAGGATTCACTGAGACGCGTAAACGCGCGTCATCATCATAAAAATAAGCGGTTTTTTGCCGCTCATGATTAACATGTGTGGGATCCAAGCTTGCCACATGCAAGCTATGCTCATCGAAAATAAAGGACAATCCACATAATTGCCACAACGCAATATCTTGTACGCGCAGTCCGCCTGCGACGATGTTTAATGCCGTATTGAAATCCTGACTAAGTCCGCGAAGCAAGTCTTTTGCACCTCGAGGATTCACATGAAAAATCCGCTCTAAGAAAGGCGAATACGCATAGATGTCAAAGCGAAAATCACTCGCATCAAGGCCATCCATTTCACCTTCATATGCTAATTTATGCATAGTCGTATAACCGCGCCGGGTAATACGATTTTCGGGTAATGCCAACACCACAATTTCACGATTATGCGCGTCATATTGCAGTAAATCCTGATGATCACGTTTGGCATCGACCGGTGCTATCGTGGTTGCCGCCATCGCCGCATTCGGATTAGCCGGAATAATGCTCGATGCTTGTTTTCCATCATACTTAATACGATGAACTTCTAAACCATTGCTGGTATGGGCTTGACGGCTTAAATATAGCTCTGCATCAAGCCCCCAAATAAGTTGGCCGCGATGATCACGACAGTGATAATCCGTCGCATGCTGAGCCTTGCTTGCAAATAAATGATTGACGAGGGTTGCTGTTAAAGCGTTAGCTTGTGGCGTGGTAAAACGCGCTGTCACCACATGCCAATTAGCGCCATTACGTTGCAGAACGCTAACAAAACCATTGCCATCTTGTGTCGCCCAAATCGTACTATTAGCATAATAGAGCGTGCGTTTCATCTGATCTTTTTGGGGATTCAGTAATACGCCCGGCAAATGATTATTAAGGAGTCGACGCGGCGTACCCTTGGGTAATGCCGTAGCATAATCCGCATTGACAACGTCACGCGAGGCACCATCGAATTTTGTTTCTTCAACAAAGTTTTCCGCATCAATGCTGTAACGATGTTGATTGGCATCATTGTAAAGCGCGCTTTGCCACGCATCTTTATCGGGATCAATCTTGATACGCGCAACGAGCTCCGCCACCGTTTGCGGTGCTGTCATCTCTCCCTGTAATTGGTTCGCATAGGTAATGTGATGCTGCGCATGAAACCATTGGTCATACAACATGCCGTCAACTCGCGCCTCGGCTGAAACACTGAATGCATGACATGACCGCACATCCCACACTTGGAATGTATTTTTACCCGTTGACGGCGTGGTGCGCCAAACTCTATCCAACGCATCTCGCGCGTACTCTGTGTTATGTGACACGGGGTTATTCGTCAACGGATTAATGGCGGAACGAAGCAACTTTAACGTGCGTCCTGCACGATTCCAACGTTGCGTTTCACCACTCTGATTGGCAAATTGCGTAACGCTTTCAGCCGCGGAATCAAAGTATAGTGTTTTGGTCATAGCACCCGTGGCCGTTGCATCTGCTGCATCAATATTGACGGTGCAGCGTTGTAAGCCATCAAATTCACGACCACGCGTGACAGTGGTTGCCGCCGTTTGTTTTTCGGTTTTTGTTAGCCATTGTCCAAAAGGATTCACCGTTTGTGTGTCTTTCGAGGCAAAAGCATCATCAACGCCTGAACCATCAGCATTGATATTGGCATAGGCTTGCTTTTCTGTACGTTGACCGCGAATATTGTGATCGCATTCTTCTAAGCTCGTTTGCTGCAACCCGCCTTTCTTAACCACTTCAGCACGCCATGCCTGCATGGTTGCATAAGTAATGGCATTACTAACATCAACGCCGCTTAATGAAAATATATCGATGAGATAACGACGCGTGTTAATACGCAGCTGTTTGTCATTATATTCATGTTCGACAACATGACCTTCTGCATCAATTTCAAAACGTAGATTGCGCTTGTCATCATGCACGAAAAACGTCGGCAAGGCTTGCATGACACCATGCTCATCTTTAGCAAAACGTAGACGGCTATAGAGCAATCCTGTATTGGGATCGCGATAGTCTTTCTCTACATTATTAATGCCATTGGTATGCTGCGTTGTTAAGTCAAAAACCCCGTATTCATACGTGTCTTTCGCACCTTCAGCACGCGAGTCTGTTTCAAGTCGACCGCTATCAACATAGGTAAATGCGCGAACCCAAGGTTTCTCTCCCGCCTCAATGGGACGGCTTAATGTTTCAAGTTGTTTTTTTGCGGTTAAGCCATAGTCTGTTGCATTTTTTAATGGATCGGTCAGCGTGGTTTTAGAAGCAGAAACATAACCCAGGGTGTACGTTGGTCCCTCGCCTTCTTGAATCGTCTGCACCTTGGGAAATGAACCTTGCGCAGTCGCATGCATAAATGCCATGGTGGTCGTATCGGTTTGCTGAATTGCACTTAGCAATGCCGTTGTCGGATCATACTGAAAATTAATTTTATAATCCGCTGGCTGATTATCCTTGCCAGTAGTTGCATTGGGGATCGTTGTGCTTAATAAGGTCGTATTATCTGCCGCAAATTGCCACTGCATTAATAGGGTTTGTTGACTACCTTCATGCAAGAAGACTTGGCAGGTGTGCTTTGTGTCGTCCCATTCAAATGTAAGACGTTGTCCCGTCGCTTTATCAAGATGATAAGACGGCAAACGAATTTCGGTTGGCCTGTTATTTTGACAGGTAAACGTTGTTTGGCGACCTTGGGCATCGACACGATCGAATAAAACCCCGCTTGCTGTATAGTGTTCTGTAAGCCCTGTACCCTGTTGCGTCCATGTCGCATTCCCGGTGATTTTATCAAAGGTAATAATCTCCGTGCCGGTCGCTAAGCCTGTAGCGACATAATGACCCGCGACCGCATCTAGTCGAAATGTGGTGATCGATCCATCGGGATTCGTGCGCAGTATGGTTTGATTAATTTGCTGACTAAAGTCGAGAGAACTCAGCATCGCGAATTGCCAGCGAGATTGTGGCGTATACGCCCCACTGTTATAAACCATGCCTACCGGTAAGGTGATACCAAGATCATGGATCAACTTGGTGTGATCGGCGATATGAAGATTTCCATTTGCTGCGTTAGCATAAACCTGTAGATTGGCTTGCCCTAATGTACTAACGGGGTCAAGTGGCCCGATGTGATCAAAAGAACTATTGGTTTTACCGAGGGTTGGTCCGGCGATAACATGAAAAAGTTTTTTAAACATGGTTAAGACAATCCTACTTTGTGTGCGCTTATCATAAAACCAACTCGGATGGTTGGTTGAAGATCAACAAGTTGGGCAAAACAATACCACAGATCAAATCTTGTCCAGGTAGGACATCGGCGCGCTCTTTGTAGGATATAGACCATTCGTTCGTTAGGATAATTCTTACGGTTCTATACCGCTCAGACTTCGAAATGCAGGCGGTATTACTAGGCTTTTGCGGTGTAGTGAGATCTTTCTATCATTATAAACTTCGAACTATCTGAAATCTCAGCTAGCCTTCTGTTTTTACTACAGATCTTGCAAGAGTTGTTGAATAGGTGGTGCTTCAAGCACTTCTTTATCTATGATCAAGCAACAAGATGTTTCGACTTTATCTAGTAAGGCTTTAATGATGAATGAACATTCATCGATGTTTTTGATATTACCCTGATCATCTAGAATTTTGATCCGATCTTTACTGAGATAAGAATGATGCGGTGGATTCAATGTAGCAAGCTGCCAGCTTTGAATATTATTTTGTGGATTGGATAAAATAGAATTAACGCGTTCTTGTACCCACTCATATTGCTTAGCATCAAGTGAAAAAACCTTTGGTAGTTGACGGCTTTGTAATTTTTTCGCTATTTTTACCGCAGGATGATTGATATTGGAATTCGCTAATTCACGAATCAACATAAAAACATCATAATCACAAAGGTGTTTATAGAGATGATAGTTTTCTTGTAAAAACTGTTGCGTTAATGCTTCTTTATTTTTTTCGGTAATCGAAGACTCATTAAACTTTCGAACATTTCCGAGAAACTGCCCAATAGGCTGGGTTTTTATAGTCTCAAGCTGCTTTTCAGTTGTTAGTGCTAATGATAATTGACTTAAGAATTCACGCAGCATTAATTCTGCAGCGTATTTTTTATAGTGATAATAGATGTTGCGGATCATTAATCGTCGCGCAATTAAATAGTTTTCAACGACACCAATTCCTTTAAATGTCACACCTAAACGCTTATAACCCTGATTCTCAACAGCAACTAAACAATGTAATAACCAACGAAAATCGAACTCGCCATATTTCACTCCACAGAAGTGACTATCACGGAGTAAGTAGTCAAGACGATCGGCATCAAGCTGTGATGAAACGATATCAGCTAATAGTTTATGCTCGGTTTCTTCATGCATAATCATTTTTCTAATGATGCTTAATTGTTCTTCTTGTAAGGGAAAATCAGGGTTTTTCTTATTATATAAGGTAAGAAATTCGTCGCTATAAAATTCTTGTAAAAAGTATGGCGTCCAATTTTCATGACGGATCTTATGTTGCGTAAAAATTTCTTCAAAAGCATGTGAAAAAGGTCCATGACCGATGTCATGTAGTAATCCAGCAATCGTTACAATTTGTTTATCGTGCGCATCTAATTCGATTTTATCCGCTATTTGGCTCGCGACATAACAGCAGCCGAGACTATGATTAAAGCGTGAATGTACCGCCCCCGGAAATAATAAATCTGCAAAACCTAATTGTTTGATATGACGTAAGCGTTGCATAACAGGATTATCAATAAAAGGTTTTAACCATGACATTTCGTGTTGCTTGAATTGCATTGCACCATGAATCGGATCGTTAATGACATGATAGGTATTTAATTTCATTGCTAGCGACATTCCTGTTTTTTGTTTCGTGTTAACTATCTTAGGCTTTAATTTTGATGAAATGAAAACATACAGGACTACGCAACAACTCTCAAGCTGGGCTTTTATCTAAATTGAATAGCCAAAAATATAACGGTCATGCCTTTGTAAGCTCATGTTTTTTTTGTTTTTTTCTTGAGAATATACGGAATTGACACATATACGGCCATTACTATACTTGAAGAGTAAAGGTTAAATCCTTTGGTTTTGCCTTTATGTTTCAATAAGTTAATAAATTAATACGTTATAACAAGTACAAAATACAGCAATTTAACAATGAATAATAAGGAGGAACCAAACCATGAGTCACAATAGTAAAGGACTTGGCTCAGCTGTCGTATTTGAAGGACTTATACTGATTATCTTAGGATGTTTGACCTTTGCCATTGCTGGTGGCGGACCAGGACCAGGATGGGCTAATTTCGGTGACATACTCGGCTTGATTTTAATTACAGGCGGTTTGACACAATTCATTCTAAGTGTTCATGTTTACAGAAATGCGAGTATGTCATCTGCCATTCTGAATAGCTTAACGTTGATCGTTATCGGTTTGTTTGCGCTATTTTTTGAATTGGGCCCAGATGGTTGGAGTGTATTATTCTTAATATACTTCTTATTACGTGGCATTTTTGAGTTAATCACGTGCGCATTAAGCCGCGAACATGGCGGTTGGTCATGGTTATTCTTCAGCAGTCTATTCTGCTTCTTCTTCGCACTCCTGTTATGGTTAAACTGGACTGTCAGCCCTAATTTATTAGTCGCCTATGTCGGCTTTAATTTATTATTTTCTGGCATAACCCGTTTAGGCTGGGGCGTGAAAAGTAGTTGCTGCAAGAAGGAAGAATAATAATAAAAGAAGGGTAAAGATGTGATGTGCGACACGACTCCGCAAAAGATGACTTTGCTAGAAATAGCAAAGGAGGGGAGAATGTCGTAGGATTATTATTTAGATTTAATGCCTCGATGAAGCTCTAGCATCACTAGCAGGAGCATGTTTTCGTGTAATATAACAAGGTGCAAATAACTTCTCGGCAATTACGAATGACTCTTCAGGAACAATATCACTGCTTTCTGAACTTAGTGGAACAGATATATAAATACTGCGAGTAATTCGCTTCAACCAACCCTTTTTGTTGTACCAAGCCAGCAACTTAGCAGCTTAACTATGAGTCATAACCCATATCTTCTCTGCCTCAGCTACGTTAATTGTTGCTGTGGTATTTCTCAGTAATTCTGACAGCCGCTTGCGTTCCAAGCTGCTTACTCCTGCCTTTGAGTTTCACTACTATCTTTCATGTTAACTTATTCATTCAAAATGCGAATTAATAAATATAAAGTATAGAAAATAATGTTAGCCAAACATCAGCTCATAGACGCCCACTTAGCCATGGCCCGGGTTGCGGCGATAAGCGTCACCAAAAAAAAGCTCTACATAACGCTTAAATACTAACTCTACCAGTATCTCAATATTGTATTTACTTAATGGTAATTAATAATATGATTATCATAAGTCAAAACTTCGCGGATCTGGTATGGGCTCTTGTTTTGGATGAGCCACAATGCAAGGAGCTCCTTTAGGTTCACCACTTCCAGTTCTCTGTTGCCATACACATTGTAGGCTTCGAACAGTTTTAGCATTAACTTCAGCATCTACAATTTCTTTAAAATCTGCCAACGCGTCTTTTATTGATACAAAGAGTTTATCTTGATGTTCCATATCTCCAAATAGTACTAACAAGTTAAGCAGTCTATCACTTGCATCAATTATTTCTTTGTTTGTAGAAAGGTTTAAATCAAGACTACAACAGAGTTGATGATGTTCGTCCAAAATACTTAGACGTCCATAAAGCATATCTATCTCATCTATACATAAGCCCAGCTCAGCAGCAGAAATAAAAAGGCATTTACCACAGAGAACAGCAAGTTTCTGCTCAATTAGAGTTAAAATAATTACATGATTATTCAGTTTAAAAAGACTAGCTTCTTGTAGAACAGAAAAACACTTTTGTGCTAGCAGAGTAAATGCTAACAACCTACTCATAAAATCAACAGAAACAACAAGATTATTTCTATTTTTTTCTACAAACTGAAAAACTCTTGCAAGCATACTATACCATTGCTTTTGATATTTATTTTCAGGAGAAAAAAACCTTCTCTTTTTTTGAGAATTTAGACGACTGAACTCATCATAAACAACAGCAATAACAGGTTCTCGAATAGCTAGTTCTTGAATTTCTTGTAGGTGCCGATAAAAGGGTAAGTCTTTACAATAACGTTGTTTCCTCACTGTATATGTGAGTAATGGACTATCATTCTTTGTTAAAATTGCGACACTAACTAAAAAACGCAAATGATGTATATTATCCCAGTGTTCTGCGCGCAATAGTCTATCTTGCTTTTCTTGACCCAATGAGCCGGATACAACATCTTCTAATACCTGGGACGTTTCGCTTATAATCAGTTGAAGTATTTTCCTAGCAATATCCGACACGGAATATATTGCTTCATTATCCTTTACATAGGACAAGAAATTTTCAACCATGAATGCTAGCAGCCTAAAAGCACTGTTATTATGTAACCATTCTGCATCCACCTCTTTAATATATTTTAAAAATAAAGAAAGAGGTGTTTCTCCTGAAAATTTCTTACAAAACAATACATATGGTGCATCATTAAGAGTAAGTATTGCAGCAAGGAAATCTTTAATTTCCATTGCATGATGCAGCATTGTCCCAGAACGAGAACATATTATAAATTCCCTGGCAAGCAAGGCTTGGTTATTAGGTAACGCATACATTGTCATAAGCTCGCTCAATCTTTCCTGTACATTGGCATTAAGTGCAATGCCCTTTTTATCCCGATTAAGAAAAGCTCTAGTAACATTTGATACACCCATAATTTCTTTGACTTTATCTACGAATATATATAAAAACTTCCATTCGTAGCTTTCTGGAGATAAAGCTTTTTGTTTTTTAGTTAAAATTTGAATCAAAATATCCAAAGGGGTTTCATTTTTATGATTCTTGATTAACAGTAGTCAAGGATATTTATCAAACTTATCAATGCATTGATAAACATGCCATTTCTTATCATAAAGTGAAGGCGAGTATCTCCATCCTTTAAATCATTAGAGGTGATAAAGCTTATATTTCCCGTATACATAGCGATATTCTCCGGTATTTAATAATATTCATAATATAGCTAACTAAACACATGGGCAAAACAATACCACAGAATAAGAATTGTCCAAATAAGACATCAGCGCGTTCTTTGCAGGATATCGACCACTCGTTCGTACGGCAAATATCTGACAAATCTGAACCATTTTATTTTTTCCTATTAGGAATAAATGACTCTATTTAAAAGTAGGTAATTCAATTCCATACTTTGTTAACAAAACCCACGCTAGATTTAACAAAAGTTGCATTTGAATTTTGAATTCACATGGGGATAGATGATATAGACTTGATTGATTCAAGAGGCCTTTCATAAATTGTAAAGTAGCTATTATTGATGTTGACTGAATATAGATTTGTACCGCTATCGCTTTATTGAACTGTACCTGATCCAGGTCGAGGTCAAGATTTTGATCCTGGTCTTGGTCTTTGTGGTGTTTGAGTTTGGCTTGCAGAAGAGGCAAAAGAAGCATCTGTACCTGTTCTCATTTTCACAGAACTCCCGAGCCACGTTGAGACACCATTAACAAACCAATCTTTCCATCCTTGTTGAGCGGGTGCAGATACTCCACTTGCGTTTCTTTGTGATGGCTGTTGTGAACCAGCGCCTTCTTGCATGTATTCTTTACATGGCGGTGAGCCACTCGTTCCAGGTTGTGGCGCAGATCGTTCTACCACAGAGCGTCTTTGGCTTGGTGCAGGAATGGATATACTACCAGATTGCGCTCCCTGAATCCTGCCACATGGCTCTCGTTGTGGCGCTGCTTCTTGTTTAGCTTCAATACCTAAATTAGTTCTCATCACATTGTTTACAGCATCATGTAATGCATGTTTATCAGATGCGTCTTGCACTTTAGGATGTAAGTTTGCTTGTCTACAAATGTATTGTAAGCCGTAATGTAAACAGCTAGTAGAATCTAGTTGCACACCAGCATATTCTGCCTCAAGCGTTACAGATGATGATTCAGATGCTGCTGTAATACCATCAACGGCTTGTTGAACATAGCCATGAAACTTAGTATCACCCACAGTTAATTTAGGCCGTGATAATGGATTCCATACTTTAACACTTGCTAGAACTTGATCTTCAATCACGGCTTCAACCACAACCCAATGATCTGCTTCGGCATCACGGGTTAGGATTTCGAGCTTGATCTGTTCATTAAGATCTAGAGCTCGAGCAGCCTTTATTGCTTCCTGAATTTTATCTTTTAATGATATTGCTGGGATTAGACCTATTTTTGTTTGTTCTTTTGCATCAACACCTACTGGATGAATAACATATGTCCCAGCGGCAGTAATGAGATCGGGATGGGTAAATGTTTCTTTACCTAAAAACACTCTTGCATCTGTGTCAGTACCTTCTACCATAACGGTTGAACGTTTTGCTTTGAGAGTTTCAACTAGGCCTACACTCTCGTCATTATGAACAATACGTCGATTACTTGTATCGCATTTTGGCTGTAAAACACAAGAGTCTAATGATTTTTTCCAAGCATCAAATTTTTTTCTAAATGACCTATTACTTAGATCAAGATTTTTAACGGTATAGCTAGGGTCCTTATATAAACGTCTAATTAAAGCATCAATATTTAAAGGTGTTCTTTTACCATGAAATTCTTCAATACGATAAAGTCGAAGATGTGTTTCTTTTAGATAATGAATAAGTAAATTAGCTATAGCCGTTAGTTTATCTTTAATAAAAGTAGGATCGTTTTTATGATCGGCATAAATCGCTTTGAGTATTTCACTAACGATATGTACATTAGCAGAGTGTTCTCTTTCGATTAATGCGTATGGATGTACTTGTTGTCTGCCATAAGCCATGATGAACTTCACTGCTATTATTGACTGAAATGAAGACTTGTATTGCTATCGCTTTATTGGACTTTACCTGATCTCAGGTCGAGAATTTGATCCTGGTCTTTGTGGTGTTTGACCGGGTCTGTCAGAAGAGACATTGGAGCCACCTGTTCTCATTTTCACAGGACTCCATCTTGATACACCTCCTAGAGCCCAATCTTTCCATCCTTGTTTAGCTGGTGCAGCAGCTCCACTTACGTTTCTTTGTGATGACTGTTGTGGACCATCGTCTTCTTGCTTATATAGCTTGCGTGGCGGCGAGCCATTCATTCCAGGTTGTGTAGCAGGTCGTTCTATCGCAGAACGTCTTTGGCTTGGAGGAGGAATGGGTATATTACCAGATTGCGCTCCTTTAATTTCACCAAATGGTTCTCGTTTTGGTGCGGCTCTTTGTTTAGCTTCAATACCTAAATTAGTTCTCATCACATTGTTAACAGCTGTGAGTAACGACATTCTACCTTCTGCTTGTTGTACTTCAGGGTACAAGTTCACTTGTTTGCATATGCGCTGCAAACAGAACTGTAAACAGTTAACATTGAACTGTTGGATACCAGCGTATTCTTTTGTCACAGCAACAGGTTCTGCTACTGTATGCTCAGCCAAGCTCGTGATATTAGCAACAGCTGTTTTAACATCATCGTGAATGCGACCTTCTGCTTTTTCTGTGCTTGGTTGTGGCATGGAGTTCCAAACATTAACGGCTTTTAATGCTTGGTTAGCAATCGTGACTTCAATAACAACCCAATGGCTAGCTTCACTATGCTCTGTTAAGATCTGAAGCTTGACCTCGCCAGTGATACTTCGACCTTTTACTGCATTTAAGGCTTCTTTAATGCGGTCTTCTAAACCTGTTGTTGCTGTGACTACAACAGCGTCTTCAGCTTTGACTGTGCCGAGTTTATTTAATTGCGCAGCCTCTTTAGCGTCAATACTCACAGGGTATGTTACATAGTTACCTGCTTCAGTAATTTTGTCTGGATAAATAAGATGTGCTTTACCAAGGAATGCTTTTGCATCAACCTCAGTGCCATAAAGATACATTGGCGGGGTTGCACCACGTTTGATGTAATCTTTAAGACTTGCAGTATAAGGACCGCGCTTGTAGACGTCTGGTTTTAATTTCTCCGCCGCCCAAACTTCTAAAAAATCCATAGGAAAATAATCTTCGGGTTTTGCGGGTTTTGAGCTCCATCGAAAAAAACTTGAATTCTTTTGAGGTAACTCCCTTAGCGCTAATCTATCGATAGAAAGATTGTGTAGACATTCTATAAGTCTTTGCTCAACAGCTCTTTCTGGATCTGGATGTATTTCATCGATGCGGTAAATACGAATACCATGGCGATTAGCAAAACTTAGAATTAATCTAAATACTAGACTAAGTTTTTTATTATCATATTTAGGTGAATCAAAATAGGGTTTGAACAACGCGAGAAGTTTGCCGTGATTCATTTCAGCTTCAGCAGCTTTAAGCAAATCTGCTTTAGGTAATTTTAGATCTCTAGCGCCACCGTAACTCATATACGTATCTCGATAATATCAGTAGTTAGTTGAGAATAACCTTGCAAACCACTTCAGTCAACCGCTCGGTTGACCTGTCTGTTAAAAGTATTGGCAAGTATAGCATAAAGATCACTTTCTTTAAGTATTATAGGGCGCTAAAGAGTTGCTTTTTTATAAAATATTCGCAAAATTTCTACTGTATTCTATTAAAATTAAAGGAAACGTCAGAATGTTGGCAATTTATACGGGCCATCCTCTAGGCCCACGACCTTGAGATTGTGCTGACAAAACCTCTTCAGGCCCATCAAGCATTTGTCTTACTCCAGCTCTTTCTTGTCGATGTTGCTGATAATGAGATGAATTGCCACTACGCCACCAACTTGAAACACCAGGAACTCTGCCCATCAATGCTGAAAATCCTGTTGTTACTGTTTCACCCCAGCCTCTTGTCTGCATACGAGAAACGCTCTGCTCAAGTAATACAACAGCGGCTGTTCGACTATCATCTGGCAAGCTTAGAGCTGGATGCGCAGATTCTGCTGTGCGTGGATATAGCCCATCCATGGCTGCCTGTGGATCTTCCACTCTGAGGGCTAACTCATCAACGTCAAGCAATGCTAGACGCTCAGGCGCCATATCAGCAGCGCCATCATGACGTACTTCGTTTGACAGCATTTCATACTGACCACTACCAGTAGGATAAACACCTTGAGGCGCTTGATAAGACAAGAATCGTTCAAACTGTCTTCTCTCGTGTCGATTCGCAAGATAATTCCAACCTTGCCAGACAAGTAACACTAATAATAGGCATGCATGTAAAAGTATAGGTCCTCCTAGCGCTCCTGCTAAGTAAGCAATAGGTAGCAACTCTAACAACTGTGCTAATGAATAACGTTGACCTATACCTATTCCTAAATTAACCAGCGCTAAACCACCTACTGCTGTTGCTGCATAAAGTAAGGTTCGATTTTCTGCTGCAGTAACAACATCACCAAGTCTCGGCTGGCCATCACGATGCGGTTGATAAGCGCCCATCGCTATTAATAAACTTTCGCTCGCGCGATTTAATCGCGCTTGTAGCCGACTACTCGGGACATGCGAAATCAAAAATGATAATAGTCGTGGTGTAAATCCAGCAACAAATGAGATAGCACTAATCGCAGTAACAAGAATCTTGGTTCTTATATCCCACTCATGTGCACCGACAATTTTATCAAAGATGATTCGGCGCAGTTGATCAGGAATTAATGCTAAAACCGACCCTAGAAAAATGTAAAACATGACATATTGGACCATTCTAAATGCCATTAATATTTTGCGAATAACTTTTTTTTCCGTGACACGATCAAAAGTATTCCAAGCCCTTTGCCATAAGCTTAATAAGCGATTGACATTGCGCTCTCTCGATAATATCGGACCAAACATTTGTTGTAACCATACTTTGGAATCAGGTCCCCAGCGACGTATATTATTTAATCTGAAAATAATGAAGGGGGTCATTAGGATGGCTGCGAGTACCAACAGTATAGTCTCAATAATAGTTCTATTATTAGATGCCTTATTCAGTGGTGAAGAGGGATCTGCTGTTGTAAATATAGTTTCAATTACACCAAAAATAGCAGCATAGCTTAAAAACCTAATATCAATTAGCAGTACCATACTCAGCACCCACTCAGCAAAGGTAGCACCAGCCAATACTGTACTCAATACTCCCAAAAGCAGAAGGCGCCAAGTGGAAGCAGGTCCTTTCTCCAACAATGTTCGAAAACGTTTTAAATAATGCTTCAGCAGTGGTGGCAAGTATCCAATATCAAACATTATTGGGATACTTCTAACAATCCTTGGGTACCAAAGCTCAATAACAGGATCAGTTAGTCCATCTTGGTTGATATTACTAAAGGCATACATCATAACTTCAGCAGCAGCTGGAAAAATGAGAGGTCGCAAAGCAAATAAAAAAGGTTTAAGTACATCCGAAAGAAGAAGCTCTCGAAGTATAGCCACACGATGTTTAGCATGAGAATCAAGCAATGCAAAAAAACTATCTCCATCGTGATGATGTAACTTTGTAGCGCGAAACTCAGTCAGTACGAGCTCTCGTGCATCCGCTACACGCGCTAGCTCGCGCTCAAATACAGCTGAGTTTGTTTTTGCTGCCAGGCTATTTAAGATTGGATATTCTTGGTCGTGATGCACTCTTTCAAAACGCTTTTTATAATAAGCCATTGCTTTGGTGGTAGCATGAAATCTGGGTAACACTTGCTTTAAGAATGATTCGCTTTCTTCTTGTTTAGCACAATACCAGCCTTTAAAGTGGCGCAATGCTAAAATCAACTCAGCAATACGATGATATTCACGTGATAGTTTTATATGGGGGTGATTTAAAACATCGATAATACTTGCTTCAAGTACGGAGAAATTTAAAAAAAGTTGATTCAAGGCATCAACTAGGGCATTCATTTTTTTAGTTTTGCTAATATCTTCATCTTGTGTGAGTACATCAGCGATATTTTGTGTTAAATAATAAATCTCGATAATCACCGACAATACAAAGCTACGCCGATTAAGAGCAATTACATTGTCATTCACATTTGCAACATGCCTTTCTAGCGCTATGTAATCATGAAAGCATTGCTGTTGTACAACATTAGTAACATCAAGTTGGTTCTCACGCATGTATTCAAATAGCGTTTGAATTTGCTTAAAGAATTCCAGTGAAAAACTGGTATTTGGGTTGTCAGCCATTAAAGATAACAATGTCTGTAATTTGGTGAAATGTTTTTTAAAAAAATCTTTTAGATAATGTGACCAGTCATTGCTTTTTCTTGGAACACTATCTTGTCGATAACGGATCAAAGACAATAGGTCAATCAAACTAAAAGTAAGATTAAGTATGCTTTGACCTGCTCGCCAAGTCAGTCGACTCGGTAAATATCCTAACGCTTCAAATTCTATATCTATTCTTGCGACGAGTGCTTCATAGCTCTCTGTATCAACGACGGAATTAGCTGTCGTTTTATAACGCCTATTTCTGATAGCCGCAAATAATTCAGCAGTTGTATTGATACTTTCGCAACGGTACAACGGAATAATCGCATCAAATGTTTCAGCAGTAGGCAGAGGACGTGACGAACAACAGGCATTAAGAAATACAAAAAATAATGTATGATAATTTGAATCAGAAACCAGATTTAGTATCTCTCTTTCTTTTGCCCAAAGCTTTTCAAGAATCGCATAAAACTCAGGCGAACGCTCGGCCTCATTTAAAGCTTGTTGTTGTTCATAAAAAGTGAGTAACTTACTTATTAACGCCTGTAAATCTGCAGTATTGGGATAAAAAGCTGACACGCCTTGAAAATAAGTATCAAACGCTGCGTTAAGATCTTCAAGTGTATCAATCTCAGTAATTTGCGAACCACCAACATACATAATACAACGAACCAACCTGTTTTAATTTTGGCCATTATATATTAGTTAATCAGTTGTTACAAGATATCGTCCAGATTTATTAATTTATAGACCACAACTGTAGTCACAGTTATCTATCACAAACAATGCCTCAGGAAAGACAGTTTTTTGACGTTCAAACGCTGAATTTAGCTTTCCTAGCGGTTTCGCATCAAAGATCACACTCTGACTTGTTGAATCATATTGTGGATTACTCAAGACAAATGGTTGCATCACAACTTTTTGTTTCGTTTTGCCAGTAGCATCTTTTATATAAGAATAACCAACAACGCCAACATTAGGAGGCAAAGCTTTAAAACCATTATGGTCCCAGTTTTTAAGGAACTTATCGGTTGAAACTTTAATGAGTACACGCTCACCTTTGCTGTTGATACCAAATGCAGTGGAATGTTCAGGTAGTTTCTTAATATCGATTTTGTAATTACCATCACTCGCTTTAGTCACAACGACATCTTTTGCTTTAGTGAGAACATTATAAGATGGCTTAACGTTTTTAGATTTGACTTGCTGTACTGTCGTTGCAGATTGCTCTGTCGTGTTTTTTGTTTTTCTAGTTTCTGTTTCCACGGCTTCAGCAGCCATTGCTGATGCAACAAATAATGAAAAGAAACCTGCTAGTAATGTGTTCGTAACCCTCTGCGTTTTCATAGTCTAAACTCCTTCTTTCGACTATTTTGGACTTCCCCAAAGTCCTTAATGGTTTGTTAATTTTTTACACTTCCTGTGTAAATTAAAACCAACGTCTTATAAAGATAGACCAGATTTGGCTAAAGTCACGGCTTTGAGGGTAGTTTTATTAAGTTTTTTTAAGAAAACCTTAAGTTTCACGAGATTTCGCTATTATTTCGTCATTTTATTGACGACTGACGTTATGGTTTTATTTTAGCACATTCCCTAAATTTATAATTAAGTGGCCACAAGGGCTTTGTAAATAATCATGCTTATGCTCACGCTTTTTCATAACTAATTTAACTTTGTTATTACTTATTAATTTTAAGCTGAGAATATCAATGTCGATATTACGATCTTGTCCACGTTTATTTTCAACAATAACACCAGGTATATAACCATCTTGTGCTTTGCATGCGGCAAAATAGCGCGTCCAAAATTTAAAAAATGCGGTTACATTTTCAATAGAACCGATTCGTCTCGGCCTATCATAGAAATACATTAGATTGCCTTTTACATCAGATAGAATTAGTTGTTGTTCTGATTTATTCGTACCTTGTTCTAGCTTGTCACGCTTAGCAGAAAGAATAATGGTGACCTTACCATTTTTAATGTGCGAAAGATTTAAGACTTGTTGTGCAGTTTGTGCAAATACGAATGATGGTAATGGTAACGCAAATAATATAAAGAGCAGTAACAAACGTTGAGACAATAATCCTTTATTAAACATCATTTACTTCCTTAATAGTCTTTATAAACTTTACAACTAAACGTTATATAGAAAACCAAGCTTATATTAAATCTTTAATCTAATCCATCAGGGGGTAAGACTCATTGCATAATGGTCTTTATCGGATTCATTATAATCATGCAATTGTTCCGCCAACTCTGCCATTTGTAACCAATCCGCATAGGTAAAACTCGGCGATGCAACAACATGAGGAATACCTGCCTCGCCTTGTAATCTAGGTATTTTACCGAATGATTCCGTCGCCGACTCCTCAAGCTGCAAGTGTTTGCGTTGCTCGTACAATGGCGTTCCACGTAATAACATCAATGGAAAAGCATAAATATTAAAGGCACCAGAGCGTTTACAAAATTCTATAGCTTCTTTAAATGATTCAACTGTTTGTTCTGGCAAACCAAAGATTAATGATACTTCAAATTTAACGTTGCGCTGACGTAGCTCAGCAAATACTCGTGAAATTTTACTTAGGTTCGTTGGCCTATCAATGATTTTTAATTCATTTTTGTGAATCGTTTGCAGCCCGATTTCTAAAACAACCTCACCGGTTTCATTAATAGCCGCAACCGCATCTAGAAATTCAGGCTTAATCATTTCTGCGCGCACTTGCAAAGCAAGCTTGCCAGTATAACCGCGCATTGCCGCTAAAAATTTCAAATAATTAGGCCCTGAGTTAAAGGTTGGGTCGAGAACGGCAATATCTTGTATAACAGGATTTTCTAAAACCCATTGTGCTTCTTGCTCGACTCTCGATAAATCCACATGTCGCCGCTTCATCGTGGCATTAGGTTCGCGATGTTGGCAAAACGCGCAGGCAAATGGACAACCCATCTGCGTCAGAATGCGTATAAATCGCTGCGGTTTTATAATTCCAGTTAAAAACGGCGATGCCAAGTTGTCGAAATCTGGTATGGCTTGCGACCCCAAACTTGGTATGCCCGCATAACTAATTCCTGCAATGCTCGGCTGCTCTAATGGTGAGGTTGCGAAATTTAACAGTGCATGTTCGGCATAACCTCTAACAAATACATCCGCTGTCGGATAATAGTCTTCAATGCCTTGAGGCACATAACTTACTTGTGGACCACCAAGAAGAACTTTGCCAGGGAAATTTTGTCTTTGTAACATTTTTAAAAGCTGCTGTGTGTACGGCTCATTCCAGACAAAGGCGCCTAGCGCTGCATAAGTGTTAGACGTCGCCCCTGTCATTAAAAATCGTATGATACGTTCCACTGAAAAAGCGGGCTCCGTAACCGACGTCGTCAGCTGCCTAATCGGCACGGCTCGAGTCTGGAATTCCGCTAATATACTCGCGTGCCCTAACGACAAAGGTGGATCTTTCTCGCGCCCCCAATCCATTGCAACTAAACGAAGATCCTTCGTTCGCCGTGTTGTTGAAGAGAAAAATCGTGGTGAGTGTCGAAGAAATCTTCTTGAAAACATTACGCCAACATAAAAAGGTTAAAATTTGCGCGGAATAATAACATCATTATTAAAATTTTATAGTCTTAATTCAAAATTATTTAGCTGTAATTCCTGTTATGTTTTAAATGAAGTTAGGTGATGACGTTAGCGTTAAGAGCGATGTTTTTATAAAGATTCATGTCGTCTACCTAAACCTTTTTACAGGTCTAGCATCTGTTTGGGTATTTTGAAGTAAGAATATATAGGTTAACAACGCAGGAATTGCAGCATTATATAACATTATTTAAAACTATATTTGTAAAATATCTCTGAGCTTCCCCAACATCTCCTTATGTTTATTTTTATTCATTCTCTGAACATTTAAGACCTTCCATTGTAAAGCGGGTAGTTTATCTAAATTTTGATAGGGTAAAAGCGTATAATCTGGCTTTCCCTCTTTTATTAAAAACAGAAACTTACGCTCTTTTTCAGTTAGTTTATTATTAACTTCATTAATTAATCTCTCTCTTGTTTCCACGAGTTCTTCAAAACGAATAGGCATCACTGACATATTCACGAATTCATTTTCATAAATATCTCTACTTAACGTCATGTGAGGATTCAAAAGTTCATGTATGGGTCTTGGCGAACAGGCAAGATAAACAACGAAAGCAGTACACATGCTTTTTGTTAACCCTTCATTTTCCATTAGAATCTTTATATCAAAAAAGTCTCTTGGATGCTGTCTACTTAATGCTGCACATATTTTCCCGGCGTATAGCTCATCAGTAGAAACTAAGGGGATATCTTTAACGCTATAGGCAAATTTATCTTCTATCGATTGGCATATCTTCGAAGCTTCTAATGGGTTTAAGATACCTCGCATAATAAAGTTAGGCTCAATTTTTATCTTTATTCCATCTCTAGCAACAATCAATTTATGTAGAAATCCTTCTTTTGTCCTAACATCTACAACTTCATTATGACGATCGCGATTTTTTATTCTCTGAGTAAGCGTCCGTAATCCTTCCTCAATTTTATTAATAGCATTAATACGCCCTAACTCTCCATCTATAAACGTTAAATCGATATCAATAGATAATCTAGGTAATTCTCTTATAAAGAAATTAATGGCTGTACCACCTTTTATAGCAAAATACTCTTGGTCTTTTAATACAGGTAAGCAATCGAGTAGCAACTCAACTTGGGAAACATAGTCATTTCTATGCACATCACTCTCCTATACTAAAATCAGTATCTAACTCACTCGGCAAACTAAGTTGCCATTTAGAATAGTAAGTACCACCCTTCCCTATTACACGCTTTCCTGAGCCTAAGTCTATTTTTTCTATATCAAGCTCATTAAAAAATTCCAAATTATATAGTTCTGCTAAACATAAAAATAAACGCTTAGCTTTAATAGATAAACACGCTTCTAGCTGAGCCTGAACCAAATGGCTTCTTAGCCTATTTAAATTTTCTATAAGTTCAGAGGCATGTTGAATCGTTATTTTATCTGGTGTTATCGCTAAAACTTCTAAAATTGCTCTTTCCGGTATAGATACTTGTAACGTTATATTACCAACTTCTTTGGGCGTTACACCTAGGTCGCTAGAAAATAGTTTCTTCTGATAATAATGCCCATGTTTAAAATACTGTAAAAACCATGCTGGCAATCGCGTTTTTTTTAACTTGGTACTAAATAAAGAAAATGAGGCGTCGTTTTGGTTGAAGAGTAGATATTGAGTTATACCATATAAAGCTAATGCACTGATCCCTCCGACATGCACATCTAACTGTCGTTGATCTTGCAGTGCTTTAACGGCCCCCTCCCAGGATACTGGATCTTTTAACCGACTATATGCACCTTTCCCAAGTCTTGTTAACCAACCAGCGTCGCAATACTGCTTCACAAGCTGTTTATAATAGCCATGTTTTTCTAACCAAGCTGATGTTGCAACGCCTTCCTCGGGATAGTTAGCCATAAGAAAGTTTATTTTTTTATCTTTAAGTACACTCATAATAGACCAGTATAGATTAAAATAAACCTATAACAAGGAGTGGTTTAATTTATTTTGCTTTAGTCAATTAATTATGGACTATTTTATTGAAAAATAAACCTTCGTTTGCACCGCCACCACATACTAAACGAACATTTGTTTTTTAAACTCATTTTGTTAAACTATCAACCACAAAAACAATAACTCACTATTATTAAAGGGGATTTCTCCATGTTTAACGGAGCAGAAAGAGTACTAACAGCCGTATCAGCACCCAAACCCGTCGCAGCTAACGCAGCTGATAGGGATTCAGACAGCACAAATAACCAAAAGTTTGCGGCAGCAGAGCACAAAGCCATCGGCGATAAAGCTTTTCAGCGCTTACTGACAGAAGTTCCAGGACTTCAAGCACTGCTAGAAAGCCAAGGCTTAATTGACAATACTGACGGTAAGCTCCAACTTGCCGTTAACGCTAAGTTAAAATTACGTCCTGGAGAAATTGTTGCTCTTGCTGGCGATTTCTTTGGTATACCCAAAGAACCTATTTCAAGCGTCGCAGATTTGGAAGAGAGAAAAGCCTTATTTGCGCGTGTTTTTGCGACATTAGCAGAGGTAACTGACGAAAAAGGCTTAAAAGAAATCGAAAATCTCAGAAAGCTTATAAGTAGCGAAGAACAAGCGGTTTTAGATAGCTTAGCCAAAGGAGAAGATCCAAAAGAAGGCTTTGAGCGAAGCGCCAAAGTTGTTGGTGGCGGTAATAGTAATTATTATTACGGCATGGCAACGCGCTATATTAAAGTTCCTTTCTTATTTTCTCATAGCCGCTATTTTGACTTGGTTGAAAAAAACTTTGATCATTTTGCTGGTGATGCCAAGAAAGCGTATTTAGCAGGTTTTCAATTAGCTGTCGATAAAGCCAAACTTGCTGCTGCAACAAGACAAGCAGGCAATTCAGAAGAAGCAACTAAACAACTTTTAGAAGCCTTTCTTATATTATTGTATGCAGCGCATTTTCTTACTGACTTATTTGCTTCTGGACATCTGCGCACACCGCGTCGTGGTTTAGTTGACAATATCAATGGTGGAAAAATAGCGGGATTATTAGCAAAAGCGATGCACGATGAAGATGGTGATTATGGCCTATGGGTAACAAGTAAGAAATCACGCGACGCAGGCGAAAAACCTTGGAAAGCCTATGGTGACCATTGTTATTTTTCCAGAGACAATTCTGAGAATCGCACTCACGTTGAAGACGCGTTATTCGATGCCCTACAGCACTTACACAATGTTTTTGCCGATCCAACTGTGGAACATGATTTCAATCCGGAAGATTATATTCCGGAGGCTTGTCCACCCGAGCAAGTAATTGAAGCAGAAAAAGGCGGTGTGATCGTTGAAGAACGAAATCATCAACCATTATTCCAACAAGAGCAAGATGGCTCTATAACCCGCAGAGCTGCATTAGCAGATATACATTGCACGAAAAAACGCTTGTCACAAGCACTTGTGCCCACTCCTGGCCATTGGGCACCATCAAGTACCCTGACTTATTTAAATGGTTTTTGGTTTAAACGTACAGAATCACAGAGTTTCGAGCCATTAGATGAAGAAGAGCGAGAAGCACTTAAAGAATACTTAGAAAGCCTTCAAGATCAGCCTGAACCATCGCCAGCGCCATCAACAGACGTGGTACCAGCAAGAAAGACAGGTGCTCCAGGATGTGTGGTAATATAAGCTCTACAAGGTAATAAATAGCATGTTTCAGCTTCTGACGCCCGATGACGTCTCGCAAATTATTCATGGCGCAACAGAAGCGGAAGCACTTCCTCGACTAGCAAATACTTTAAACCGTTTGTTAGGTTCGCAGCAATTTAACGCTAACCAAAAATTTGTTTCTGATGAAAATGATCTACGCTTTTACGCACACAGTACAGGCATTCAACTGTTTCTGGGAAAAAAAAAGAAAATCTCAATCTGTAAAATAGACATAAAAGGCCAGGATGATCAGATCAATGAAATGAAGTTCATTGCAGCTGATGCTATTGAAGGCTTATTAGGCTGGCAACAAGTTCAGTTTCTCATTAAGCAAGTTTATTATTTGTTACGGCTTTATTTTATTATCAAGTCAAAGCCAGATAATGAAAAAGTTATCATTCACGATAAAGCGATAACTTGTCAGGTGTTATGTGATGAAATTCTTGGTGAACTGCAAGTGGCTGCTAATGCATATAGAATTATTCATGCATACCTTCCTTTAGTAATAGACTCTAAACCAAGCTCCGCTCTCCATGTTTTTGCAGAATATTTTGTAAGCGCTTTACGGGGTTTATTTACTCAAAGCACTAAACTCATAGAAGTCAGCTTCCCCTGTGGAACCTATTGTCATGCTGTTTATCTATGCTTTACACAGATAGATAAAGATCGCGTCATGTTGAGAATAGATAATATTGGTGTCAAAGCTGATGAATACCACGCTGTTGATACCCGTATAGGTAGTGTAAGAATACTGCCTTACCTAGTTGGTGAATTTTCCTTACAAGCATTGCTAGGCAGCCATAAAGAAAAATTTATCGCTTATATTGTTAGCATCTGCGCTTTACAAGCAAAAATTACTGATTTTGCGAGTGGCTTACCAGGAGAATATTTAGATGAGCTCTATCGTTTATCTAAAGCCTTTAAGCAGTACAGTCTACGATCTACCTTTCGAGAGACAGGTCTAGAACCCGTAACGCCTCAAAGTGTCGATAACTGTGTTTATGAAAATTATAACGTCGGCATGACGTTTCGGTTACGCGATGGCACAGAGCTTCTTCCTGAAAAAATGGAGGAATGGTTTGATGTACACGAAAGGATTATGGCGACTACCGCAGCAACATCATTTTCACTCCAAGTAGGAACCGTCTTTCAATCAGTAACAACAAAGATAAAAGACCAGCAACCCCCTAATAACCCAGGCGGAGAAGTACTACAGCTACAGCCTCGTAACACTAACCCAATATATGATTTTCCTGCCACGTTAACAGAAGCTTTGTTTTTTGCAGATGATAGACAGGTTGATCGAGATGGACGCTTAGCGACTATCGATATCATGCATACCAAGCTTATCAGGCATAAAAGAACAGCCCTATCAGGCTTGCCTGGAAGTGGCAAAACCACCCTTGCATTAAAATACGCTGATTTAGCGCGTCGCAATCGCTACTTTCATATCATTAAATATTTTACGTTGGATGCAACTATCTTGACGCAATTTAAAGATTTTGTACTGGCATTGCTTCCAGACTTGGTATTAGAAGAATCAGCATCAATAGACTTTGTTGCTACTGCTTATGCATTATTAGCAAAACTCAATAAGCCCTGGTTGGTTATTTTTGATCGAGCCAAACCAAAAGCCATGCGGCAATTTTTCCCTAGCGAATTAACTGAGTTAACATTGCATGGACATCTCTTAGTTGTATCCCATCAAACAGCCTGGGCACCCTTACCTGTACAAACGCTGCGTGGTTATTCTGTAGCAGAAACAGTTATGTATGTCGATGCTTTACCGCGGCAACAGAATCACGAACATGCCATGAAGTTAACGAAGCTGCTAGACTATCATCCCTACGCATTATTACAGGTAAAATGCTGGTTAGATAACTCACCGATGGGAAATGTTGCCGATATCTTAGCGCTGTTAGCCGAAGATGCTGACGATTTTTTCCGAAGCGAACCGGCCTTGCCCAAACTACTAAAAAATCCGCAAATATTCATGATGATGAGTGCGGTTATTGATGCATATTTAAATCAAGCCAGTCAACACACGAATACAGCAAATCAATTAATTGAGATTTTAGCTCATCTTCCTGAATCAACCTTGCCTCTACTATTAATACAAAATATTTTATTGATTATTAGTCATGAAGCAACCTTAACGCCGCAACTGAAACAGCTACTCAATGACATGCTCAATTACAATCTCGCAGAAATTAATATGGAAGCAGGAAATATCTCATTCCCAAGCCTGATCCGAACAACATCACGAATGAATAAATATAAAGTTAATGGTCCTAAAACAGCTTTATTAATACTACTTGGGGCACTCGACCGTAGCTTTACCTATAGCTATATCAACCCTATGCTAGATGAAGTCAATTATTTACATTGTTTGCCTATAGTAGAAGGTGTACTTAACTCGACGACGTCATGGTCAAAAGAATATAACGTACTGCTTGCAAAGCTCTTCACTAAGCTTGCTCACTACTATTACTACGAAGTCTCTGATTTAGACAAAGCTTTACAATATTATGAACGTGCGATTGAGCTCAGTCAGTCCTGTAATCTTTCTATTGAGCTGCTGAGTGAATTAAAAAATAATTATGCAAGCCTGTTGATAAGACAAGCCATGAGCCCTGAAAATATCAACATCATCGAAAATATCTGCTTAGAAGTATTAGGCTATTGGCATGATACGCTATTAACGGTCAGTAACCTGCATAGCGTGTTTGCCCTTACTAATCTTGCTTATAGCAAACGTGAGGCTAACCAGCCTCAAGCTGCAAGAGCCTATCTTTTACGGTGCCAACAGTATTTACAAACTTGCCAAGGTGACAGTGATTGGCTGAACCATACGCGCAGTTACTTAGCCAGCGAAATAGGTATGACTTACTCTCTGCTTGGTCAACCTAAGGAGTATATTGTTTTTGCCGAACTCGCCATCAAGTTTAAAAAGAAAGTTTGTGCTGCAGCACGCACAGAACTGATTATGCTCACGTATAATCTCGCCATTGCCTATGAACAAGATAGTAACTTTACTCAAGCAATTGTAACGTTAGAAGCCGCAATCCGCATGGCGACAGAATGTTATGGCAAGCATGCATTATGCATCATTGACTTAAGCTACCGATTAGCCCTTTATAAAAAGGTTTGCAGTCAAAAAGATGACTATGACTTCATTGCGCATTTTAATGCTTTACAAGATCAATATGAATTACGTAGTATCTTTGATACTACCTGTTTAGAAATGGCTGTCGAAGCAGGCGCATTAAACCATGTGGTATTTTTAATTTCTGAAAAAGGCGCTAACCCACAACAACGTAATCGGCGTGGCCACACAATACTATTAACTGCCGTAGAAAATAATCAACTTGAGATTGTAAGAACCTTATTAGAGTCTAACTTTTCAAGTCTTGAAGAAAAAGATAATGCGGGCCGTGACGCTTTAAAAATAGCAGAGGACGGTCATCATGCAGATATGCTTACATACTTAACGTCATATAAAAAACAACTAGGTAGTCATGTTTCATTACTTGGTTTCACCTAAACATTTAGCATTACTTAATAAAAAATAGAGAGGAGCTCATTATGGAAGAATCACCAATAGCGAATAAATCAATTCCAGGTTTAGAAACGGTTACACTTGATTGTGATAAAAATATTGATTTTCTCACCGCAATAGCAATATTTTTGAATTACACGGTAAGCGAATTGAAGCAAAAACTCTTCGCAGCCATAGATTCAAATGCGACAGATTTCACTGCTATATTAGAGCGTTTTAAAACTACCCTGGCAGATATTAGAGAAACTATTAATAATGGAGATGCTTTAGCAGGCGAATTAGAGATCGCGATGCTGACGCTGCTATTACAACAACCAATTTATATCATTGGTGATGAAGGTAAAGCGATAAATGCAGCCTATATATCACCATCATATGCAAAACCGATATTTGTTTATTTTGACGGACAAAGTGTTAGTGGCTTGCGAAAACAAGATGATTATGAGGCGGCAACAGTCATGTCTGCCGTTGCAACATCACCTGAAGAACCATCAGAATGGGGATATGGCAATTTTGTCGGAATGTTTTTTGGTGTAGCACAAGTTGGAGCGGGAGGAGCTCTGTTAACCACTTTACCGCCTGTTGGCTATGCACTTATGGCATCAGGTATAGGCTCATTTAGTCGCTCAGCGAGAAGCCCTAATGAAGACATAACAATAACATCATATGGAAAATCTGCTCTCACGGACGCCGCTATCGGTGGTGTCACAGCCGGTGTTACTGGCTGGGTAAGTAGTAGCTTAACGGTAGCACGGCCTGTAACAGAAGCCCTTGGCCGTGCCGGTGGCTGGCTGTTTTCTAATGCAGCAGCTGGTGCCACAGGCCAAGTTGCAGGGAGAGCAGTAGCAGATGTTGCAAATGGTCAAAGACCTAGTTTTGCACCTCAAGATCTTGTTGTTGGCGCCGCAGCCGGCGCCATGGCCGGTGCATTCTCTGCAGGTGAGACAGGCACCACCGCAGCAAAAGACCTGCTCAGCAGTGTCGCAAGCTCAACAGCTAAAGGTACGACAACAGCGGTAAGTGCCCAGATTGCCGATAACGCCGTGCATGGGAGAGATTTAGGTGATGGAGTCGTAACTGCAGCAGCGCATGGCGCAGCCTTTTCAGCCGTTTCTGATACAGCAATGAGAAATGCTCATCAAGGCTTTGTACCACCACAAAAAAATGTCGGACCAAACTCAGCTTTATCCGCTGCTCAAGCAGCCATCTTAGCAAAACAACACCCATCAACAGGAACCGCTACTGATGAAGGAACTAGCGCAGCGCCAGCAAATACAGACACAGTAGCAACAGCAGAAACAGATCCAGTTTATAAGGCTTTTCTTAATCGACGCGGTGATAATCCACAACAGCGTATACGAATGAGGTAACAACAGTTTATGCTAGCAAAAACAAACTTCTAACGTAGATTTAAAGCAGTAGAATTAGGGAGATTTTAAACCAAACAGGGACAAAACAATGCCAGTTAGAGACCATTTATTTGTAAACCTTTAATCAATCAACCAACAGTAAAAAACTTATCTTTCTTTCTCTTTAACAGCTTTGCCTTTGATTTTTATGCGGTTTTCTTAAAATGTTCGTTTTGTCATTACAGCATGCCAAACAATAACGCGCTTATTTTTAATTTCTATGATTAGAATGATATCGTAGTAATTTTAGTTAGCCGTTTTCAGATTATTGACATTAATAATTAATCTTCCACATGGTGAATCTAGATAGGTTTTATTGCGATGTTCGAGTATAAATTTCACATTGCCATTTTGCATATTCAATTCTTTGGTGATTTCTATATTGATATTTTCTTTATTCTTCGTGTTCTTAACTTCAATAATTGCAGGGATATGACCATCTAATCTTACACAACTGGCAAAATATTTTTTCCAAAAATGTGCAAATGCTTCGATATCAAGAACACCAACCTTGCGCACCGGCCTATCACTGAAATACATAACATCGCCCTGAATGTTTGATAACATCAGTTCCGCACGATTTTTATCAGTATGATTGGTCAATTCACCATGATCGGCTGTCATCACAAATGTTACATTGTCACTTTTTGTCAGTTTAGGTTCTTGTGCTTGCATAGCTGTTGCAATAATCGGTAAAAATAAGAATATTATGATTAAGATATTGGTAATTGATAAATAGCTTTTGCGCATTGTTCTTTTTGTCCTTATTACATATATATGTCTATTGAGCTTATATATAAAGATACGAAGCATCTTGAAGTATAGTCGAAAAAATCATTATTAGATTATTAGCTTCTCAGCACAGGATTTTACTATAAATTCATGCCATCGTCGTCAACGTTTTACTGTCATTTAATAGCTGTTCCACGTGGAACATCCTCACTTGCTCTTGATCCATAGGCAATAACCCAGTTAATCGCTCTGCTTCAAGCACTGTCATAAAGGTCTGGGCATTGATGTTACTTATAACATTTATAATATTTTGTAAGCGCTGCTGGTCTAACTCCGCAGATAAATCATCAAATAAATAGATGCAGCTTTTATCTGTCAGTTTTTTCAATAGCTTTCCTTGAGCTAGTCTTAGTGCTGCAACGATCAACTTTTGTTGGCCACGCGACAAGATATCTTGTGCCGGCATGCCTTTCACAAGCACTTTAACATCGCCGCGTTGTGGTCCAGATTGGGTATGCCCTAACGCCATATCACCTTCAAGATTATTTTGTAAGGCTTCCGTCAGCGTCACATCTTTTCTCCAACCCTTTTTATATTCCAAGCTTAAGTCCTCTATATCGATTAATTGCTCGAGGATCTCTAAGAAGATTGGCAGCAATTCTTGGAAATATTGCTCACGCCATACATGGATTTGTTCAGCATGACGAATTAATTCATGGTCCCACAATTTCACTTGAATAGCGTCATGGGTCAGACGAATTGCCGCATTACGTTGTTTTAGTGCTCGCTGAAAGTGTTGCCACACAGCAAAATACCCATGTTCCACGTGGAACAGACCCCAATCGAGGAATTGACGACGAAATTTCGGTCCAGAATCCAACAATTGATAACTA
Source organism: Gammaproteobacteria bacterium (assembly GCA_021773175.1). Taxonomy (GTDB): domain Bacteria; phylum Pseudomonadota; class Gammaproteobacteria; order JAJFKO01; family JAJFKO01; genus JAJFKO01. Next base: position 153,572 of record JAJFKO010000067.1, on the reverse strand, counting down.
TCTGGGTTTAATAACAATATCGGCAGTTGTTTAGCGAGCTCCGCAATAGTCTTAGCCTTCTGGCCATTCATCTTAAGCTCCATACTGCCATCAATATGTCGCTGGATAGCAATCGGCATTGCCGCTTGCAACGTTTCAGTATCGTCATCTTCTATCGGCAGTAAATTTGCATAAACACTTAATGATTCAGCAGTGTAATTGATAATACGTTTATTGATATGCGATCGAAAAGAGCGCCCATGGCCAAGCAAATATATGGCTTCTAATATACTGGTTTTACCACAGCCATTTTTTCCATGAATAACATTATATGTAGGGCTAGGCTTTATTGAGACTTGGGTTAGATTTCGTAAATTTGTGATTTTTAGTTCGGTGAGCCTCATAAGCGCATCGGCATCACAACATAAGCACAATTGTCATCCGCCACGGCTTGGCTTTCGATTAGAACACTAGCATTTTCGCCTGTGAATGCGAGTCGAACAGCACCAATAGGCAGACTATTTAATATATCCAGCAAATATGTAACATTGAAACCAACATCCATATCATTACCATCATATTCAATCACAATTTCTTCTTCTGCTTCTTCTTGCTCGGGATTATTTGTCGAAAAACGCAGTAGATTGGCACGTAATTGTAGACGTACACCGTGATACTTTTCATTCGCTAAAATCGCAACACGCGCTAATACTTGCTTCAATTCATCTCGGTCTAGCATGATAACTTTATCCGCTGATTTTGGAATAACACGATTATAATCCGGGAAACGGCCATCGATAAGCTTCGACGTAAAGGTGATATTTTCAAAATCGAGTCGTATATGATTTTGGCCTAAAGCGATGTTCACCATAGCGTCATCATCATCAGCAAGTAACTTAATACATTCTAATACCGCTTTGCGCGGCATAATACATTGCATTGGCTGCTCAAGTTTGTTGGCATCATTTAAATAACTCATCGCTAAACGGTGACCATTAGTTGCAACAGCAAATAATGTACTATCACGATAATCCAGCAATAAACCATTTAAAAAATAACGCACATCTTGTTGCGCCATACAGAAATATGTTCGTTCTAACAAGACCTTAAGGCGACCTTGCGGCATAGCATATTCAACGTGATTAGCACCAGCATTGACGGCTGGAAAGTTGTCTGCGGGTAATGTTGCTAATGAAAACCGGCTTTTACCGGAACAAACAGTTGCCTTGTTATTATCTAATTTTATCTTTATGGTAGAGTCATCCGGGAGTGCTCGACAAATGTCCATTAACTTACGAGCCGGAATAGTAAATTTGGTTGGTTCAGCAGCTTCAACGAGAGGTATGCGAGCAATTAATTCAATTTCACAGTCTGTACCTGTTATTGATAATTGATTTTCTTCAACAACAAACAAAACATTGGCTAATACAGCTAAGGTTTGCTTGCGCTCAACAACACTCGCAACAATTTGTAGCGGTGGCAATAAAGTTTCTCGTGTTACCGTTAATTCCATAACAACAACCCTCTGTTACGTCGATAATATTCGTAATAAATTATTATAATCTTCTTCTATATCCGGATCAGATTGTCGCAGCTTATGAATCGTACGACAAGCATGAAGTACGGTTGTATGATCACGTCCACCAAAAGCATCACCCATTTCCGGTAAACTATGGTTGGTTAGTTCTTTTGATAATGCCATTGCCATCTGTCGCGGCCTCGCCACGGAACGACTACGACGCTTCGATAAGATGTCAGAAACCTTTATTTTATAGTACTCTGCAGCCGTTTTAATAATATTATCAATCGTGACTAATTTATCTTGTAACGAGATTAAATCTTTCAGCGCTTCACGCGTAAATTCTAAATTGATTTCACGCCCAGTAAAATGTGCATTCGCAATTACTCGCTTCAATGCTCCTTCTAATTCGCGCACATTAGAACGAATTCGCTTCGCAATAAAAAAGGCAACTTCATAAGGTAATTCAAACTGCGATTGCTCAGCTTTCTTCATTAAAATAGCAACTCGCGTTTCTAGCTCAGGTGGTTCTGAAGCAACGGCCAAGCCCCAACCAAACCGCGATTTCAAACGTTCTTCAACACCATCGATTTCTTTATGATAGCGGTCACAGGTTAAAATAATTTGTTTTTGCCCTTCTAATAAAGCATTAAACGTATGAAAAAATTCTTCTTGGGTACGATCTTTGCCGGCAAAGAATTGAATATCATCAATCAATAAAGCATCAACCGTACGATAATAAGCTTTAAAGGTATCCATGGTATTGGTTTGTAGTGCCCGTACCATATCTGCAACAAAACGTTCAGAATGTAGATATAAGATTTTCGCATCGGGTTTATTATCGAGAATGGCATTACCCACTGCATGCATAAGGTGAGTTTTACCTAAACCGACACCACCATATAAAAATAAGGGGTTATATGATTCACCCGGGTTTTCGCCAACCTGCATACAGGCTGCACGAGCTAATTGATTTGACTTACCTTCAACAAAATTATCAAAGGTGAATTTCCTATTCAGATTAGAATGGTGAGCGATACTTGGCTTATTGCTTTTAACAACAGAAGAGATTTGTTCATTACTAGCAGTGGCCATTCTTGGCTCCGCCACGTTATGAGAAGGACGGCTAATTACCGCAGAATTCGCATGACTTCCTTTAGAACCAATCTCTAATAACACTTGTTTACAAGGGTCATTGCTAAAACTGGCATCGGTTACCAAATCTTTAATACGGCCAAAATAATGTTGATTAATCCAATCAAGCACAAAGCGATTTGGTGCTAGCAAATATAAACATTGTTGACGTAATTCAGCTTGTAAAGGCCTAATCCAGGTATTAAATTGTTGGCTTGAAATCTCATTCTGTAAATGGTCCAAACACTTTTCCCAGACGGAAACACTCACAAAAAAATCCCCTTAAATTTAAGAGCAGTATTACACAATTAATGTAATATTGTATTAGGAGCTAATTCCTTTAAGACTCACAGATAAATTTGTCTAAACTGTAATATAAGTCTTACTCCGTAAACCTTGCCTAGCCTAGGCCAAGATCACCTGATCATGATATCACCAAATATGTCCAAATTTGGCTGCGTAATATTAATTCATTGCTCCGCTTTGATCCAGCATAAACTCACTTTATTCACAGGGTTAAATATCGAACAAAAAATATAGCTTAGCAAGGCTTACAACACTTAAACCTAGATTCTGCAGGTAAGATTTTCTGTTGGGCCTAATTCTTTACGATGGTGACGATATAAATTCTTTGAAAATGATGAAACTATTTTTTCTGCACCTAGTAGGGGTCTTATGGGAGTAAAGGCAAAAACATAATATTAAACAAAGAGTTAAAGAATCATTTTGATACAAACTCAAACTAGCCAAACATTAACCATATATATATTAGTTTCAGCTTGCAATATCCCCATTGATCCCATAAAATCGCTCCCCTTATGTATAAATTTTAGATATTTTCAGGCGAGAATTGAAACATGAAAAGAACTTATCAACCAAGCAAAATTCGACGCAAGCGTAAATTTGGCTTCCGTGCACGTATGGCAACAGTCGGTGGCCGTGCGGTGATCCGTCGTCGTCGTGCTAAAGGCAGAAAGCGTTTATCAGCGTAAAATTATGGATGCAACATTTCCTAAAGACGCAAGACTACTAGCATCAGCAGATTATAATTACGTATTTAAAAATCAAAGCAAAGTGGTGGGGCGATATAGCCTAATATTATTTGCTAAAAATAATAACAGTAAGCCACGATTAGGCCTAGCAATAGCCAAAAAGAAAATAGCTAGAGCCGTAGATAGAAATAAAGTAAAACGCATAATCAGAGAAAGCTTCCGTCATAAACAAGACATAATCGGTGGTTTTGATATAATCGTGCTTGCCAAAGGCAACTTAGGCAATGTCGCTAAACCTGAAATGAGAAAGTATTTTGACGAGCAGTGGATAAAATTAGCAAATTCCCAAAATTCATAATAATGACCTTCATAACGATTTATCGATATGCGATTAGTCCTATGCTTGGACCGCATTGCCGTTTTTACCCATCATGCTCATGCTACGCCCAGCAAGCCATTAATGAATACGGTGCTATTCGTGGTAGCTGGATGACATTATTTAGATTGCTGCGTTGCCATCCTTGGCATCCTGGTGGTTTTGATCCAATTCCTACTGAAAAAAAGGTTAGTTAGTTTATGGATACAGTACGTACATTTCTTTATATTGCCTTAGGTTTAAGTATTTTCATGTTATGGAATGCTTGGGAACACGACTATGCCGTTAATATCACTGCCCAGCATAAGACTGCAAGCAGCGTATCGGCAACACATACACAAGGCAATAGTAGTGCCAGCATAGCGGGCTCACCAAACACCGCAAATTCGACAGCTATTAGTGGCAAAGGTGAAATCATTAATGTGCATACCAGTGTACAGAATGTAAAAATTGATACGGCTAACGGTGTTATTTTATCTACGAGCTTACCGAAATATGCGGCAAGTTTGAAACAGCAAAACGTACCATTAGTTATCTTAAATAGTCATCCTGCAGAAAAATATGTTTCACAAAGTGGCTTGATGTCGAAAGCTGGCAAAGAAGTTCCTGTGCTTTATACCTCTGCACAGAAAACCTATACCATGGCGACGAGTCAGAAAGAATTAACCGTAAACTTAACAGGTAAAGCAGCAAATGGCTTAATGGTCACGAAGCAGTTTATTTTTGAGAAAGGTAAATACGATATTAAAATCAATTACATTCTTAAAAATGCATCCGGAAAAACCTGGCAAGGCAATATCTTCACACAGCTTACTCGCAAATGGCCATTACCGCATAAAAAGAAAGGTTTATTTCATGAAATGACCAGCTATACAGGAAGCGCGTTATCAACAAAAAGTAATGTTTATGAGAAATATAGCTTTAGCGACCTGAAGGATAGCAATATCAACGCAACGTCAAAAGGTGGTTGGTCGGCAATGGTCGAACAATATTTTTTAAGTGTTTGGATTCCAGCGAGTAGCAGTGTTAATCACTACTATAGCCGCGTTAATAATGGTTTATATACGATAGGCTCCTATGGACCAAACCTTAGCATCGCACCAAAACAAAGTATCACGCAAAACTATAAACTTTACGTTGGCCCCAAAGTTATGAGCGTGTTAAAAACCATTGCACCAGGCTTAGATCATACTATTGATTATGGTTGGTTATGGTTTATCTCCATTCTGATTTTTTGGATGATGAAAAATATTTATGCCGTCATTGGTAACTGGGGTTGGTCTATTATTTTAGTCACCGTATTTATTAAACTCGTATTTTATAAACTATCGGCAACCAGTTATCGTTCGATGGCGAGAATGCGAAACTTACAGCCGAAACTAACGGCACTAAAAGAACGTTTTGCTGATGATAAGCAAGCTTTTAGTAAAGCCATGATGGAATTATACCGTAAAGAAAAGGTTAATCCGCTTGGTGGTTGTTTACCAATGGTCATTCAAATCCCGGTATTTATTGCTCTGTATTGGGTTTTATTAGAAAGCGTACAATTGCGCCAAGCACCGTTTATGTTTTGGATTCACGATCTTGCAGCACCAGATCCTTTTTATGTTTTACCAGTGTTAATGGGTATTACGTTTTTCATTCAACAAAAACTTAGCCCACCACCACCGGATCCTATGCAAGCGAAACTCATGATGGCACTACCTATTGTGTTTACCGTGTTATTCTTGAATATGCCTGCAGGTTTGATGTTGTACTGGGTTGCAAGTAATACCTTGTCAATCTTACAACAATGGCATGTTATGCGAACTGTGAATAATGAAGTGAGCAAAGGCAAAAGCCATAATAAAAACAAAAGTAAGCCGTCTTTATTAGGCATAATTAAAAGATAGTAACTAATAAAAAAAGGCCGCCATGAATTTATAATTTATTCATGACGGCCTTTTCTAAAAGGGACTAAAGCTTTATGGTCTAGTCATATCCGCAGGACGCATATTCTTATCAAACTCTTCCGCTGTTAAATAACCCAAATCTAAGCACGCTTCTTTTAATGTTTGATCATGTTCATGCGCATGATGCGCCATTTTCGCTGCTTTATCATAACCAATCACCGGACTTAGTGCTGTCACCAACATTAACGAATTTTCAACATAAGATTCGATTTTTGCAGTGTTTGGCTCTATACCTTCTGCACAAAAGTCTGTAAAGGTATGGCAGCTATCAGCAATCAAGCGTACCGAATGTAATAAGTTATGAATCATCACTGGCTTATAAACATTTAATTCAAAGTTACCTTGGCTACCGGCAAAACCAATAGCAGCATCATTTCCCATAACTTGCACACACACCATGGTCAGAGCTTCACATTGAGTAGGATTGACTTTACCTGGCATAATTGAAGAACCCGGCTCATTTTCTGGAATAGTAATTTCATGCAAACCACAGCGCGGACCGGCTGCCATCCAACGTACATCATTCGCCATTTTCATTAATGCACAGGCTAAGGTTTTTAACGCACCACTCATCATCACAACTGCATCATGTGCTGCTAATGCTGCAAATTTATTCGGTGCAGAAATAAACGGTAATTTAGTTTCATTAGCAATGTTTTTTGCGACTTTAATAGCAAAATCAGGATGTGAATTTAAACCAGTACCAACAGCCGTGCCTCCTGCTGCTAATTCGTAAATACCCGCTAAATTATTTTCAATATTACTGAGCGCATGATCTAATTGTGCAACATATCCTGAAAATTCCTGGCCTAAAGTTAGTGGCACAGCATCTTGTAAATGCGTGCGACCAATTTTCACAATATCTTTAAATGCTTTAGATTTAGCGTCAAGCACATCACGTAAACGCTTAACCGCAGGTAGTAAGTTTTCATTAATCATCATACCGGCTGCTATGTGCATAGCCGTTGGAAAAGTATCATTAGACGATTGCGACATATTAACGTGGTCATTTGGATGAATCGGATCTTTGCTTCCCATTTCTCCGCCCGCTATTTCAATAGCACGGTTACTCACAACTTCGTTAACATTCATATTTGTTTGTGTGCCACTACCCGTTTGCCAAATATGTAATGGAAAATTCCCCGCTAATTTGCCATCAATAACATCTTGAGCAGCCGCAGTAATAAGTTTTAATTTATCTTCTGGCAATTTATCTAAAGCATTATTCGTGATTGCCGCACATTTTTTCAGAATACCAAAAGCTTTAATCAGCTCGTTAGGCATGGTATCGAAGCCTATAGGAAAGTGATGCAGAGAACGCTGGGTCTGCGCCCCCCAATAATGATCAGCAGGAACATCAATTGCTCCCATACTATCGCTTTCACGTCGTACCGCTTGTTGCTCAGCCATATAAAAACTCTCCTTTAAGTAATATTGCCAAATATCATAAACATGAAGCTATAGTGCCAACATTACATTCAAGATTCAAGAATCTTGAATGTATACTCGTCGCATTATGGTTTTCCCGTTTCATCAACGACTCAAATTTAGGACCTTAGGTACTCACAGTAAACAGTCACTGTAAAATCAAAGATCAAACCAGGTTGTGGCATTAAAGTTACTGCGTTACTATGTTTACTAATTTCTCAATGGAGGGTGCTTTTATCATGACCGGTTTTGAAATAGTCGTCTTACTTATCGTTGTTTTAGCTGTCGTTATCGTTTTCATGGGTATTAAACAAGTACCGCAAGGTAACGAATGGACTGTTGAACGTTTTGGCCGTTATACCCATACTCTACGTCCTGGACTCGCTGTCATTATTCCTTTCATCGACAGGATTGGTGTCAAAATCAACATGATGGAGCAGGTTCTCGATATCCCATCACAAGAAATTATCAGTCGAGATAATGCGATGGTAAGAGTCGATGCAGTTGTTTTTTTCCAAGTCATTGATGCCGCAAAATCGGCTTATGAAGTTCGCAATCTTGAATATGCCACTCGCAACTTAACCATGACCAATATCCGAACTGTACTCGGTGCATTAGACTTAGACAGCATGCTATCGCAACGCGATCAAATCAATATTAAACTATTGCATGTTATTGATGAAGCCACCACACCATGGGGTGTAAAAGTCACACGTATCGAAATCAAAGAAGTCGCACCACCTAAGGATTTAGTTGATTCAATGGCACGACAAATGAAAGCCGAACGTGAAAAGCGTGCTCTCATTCTTGAAGCTGAAGGCTTACGTCAATCAGCTATTCTGAAAGCCGAAGGGGAAAAACAAGCGGCAATTCTGTCTGCCGAAGGGAAAAAAGAAGCCGCATTTCGTGATGCAGAAGCCCGCGAACGACTAGCTCAAGCGGAAGCGAAAGCTACCCAGTTTGTCTCTGAAGCCATTGCCTCTGGCGACATCCAAGCAGTAAATTATTTTGTCGCACAGAAATATGTTGAAGCTATTGCTCAAATTGGTACAGCTGATAATAGTAAACTGGTATTAATGCCTATGGAAACCAGCGGTATTATTGGTTCTATTGCAGGTATTGCTGAGTTAGCCAAAGAATCATTTGCTAACAAACAATCAAGTTAAGTCAAACTAGCTTTTACTTATATGGAAATAATTATGGATCACCTTTTCACAAATTTAAATCAGTGGTTTTGGTTTGGCTTAGCGGTCATTTTAATGATTCTTGAGCTTACCGGTACCGCTGGCTTTTTATTATGGACAGGCATTGCAGCGGCAATCGTTGGCGCGATGGTTTGGTTATTTCCCGCAATGTATTGGCCTTTCCAGTGGTTAATCTTTGCTTGCGCTGCGATTTTAGCGGGAGTTTTATGGTGGTTACATTTGAAAAAAAGTCCAATAAAAACCGATAAACCCACATTAAATCGACGTAGCGAACAATATGTTGGTCGTATTTTTACTTTGCAGGAACCGATTAATAATGGTCGGGGAAAGCTTACGATTGATGGTAGTCCATGGCGTATTCAAGGTCCAGACACAGCGAGTGGTGCACAAGTTAAAGTGGTGAGAGCTGATGGGGTGATCTTGGTTGTGATAAAGCTTGATTAAATCAAGTTTTTAAATTCTCCCGTTATATTTCCAACTAACTTTAACGCCTCCAAAATTGTATGTGCTCTCTTGAGAAAGCACATTAGCCATATCGCGAGTTAACGTTTGTTGTAAATACTCTAAGGCTGCAACAGCACTATCAACATAAGCCTTCGCTTGCTGTGAAGCAAATTGACGTCCCAACCAGTTAGTGCCTCCTGGATTTTTCAGATAATATACACTCTGGTTAGCCTGCACAAATAATACTTTCAAATACTGTAAATATTGTCCAAAAGCTTCATCCTTTGCTGCACTACCTGCTTCAGCTGTATCTAAAGCGCTTTTTAGCCGATCCAAAACAGACATTGCATTATCAACCGCAACAAGATGTTCGCTACGACCGCCACCAAACGTTGTAATAAAAAGTCCTGTCATTTGCATCCAATTAGCATAACTTGGAGTAAAACGCTTATATTTAAGTCTTCGCTGCGCTTCTTTTCGAGCAGACTTCATAACGTCTTCTTGGGTTGACGCGGCATCTTGGGCTAACTGCACCGCATCTGGATCTGTTGCTATATAATCTAAAGGCAATGGCATCGTGGCTGCAGCCTTTGCAGCATGTTTTGCTTCTCTTACTCTTGCTGCGGCCGCAGCAATATCGTCAACATCAACAGTTCCTAGTGCTTCATTAGCTTTGTCGACCTCTACTTTTGTTCTTGCAATGTCAGCGACTTTTGCAGCGGCTAACGGCGCAACAACTTGACCATAGCTACCTTGCGGAGGCTTAGGAATAAATCCAGCATGAAACTCTCGATCAGCATAAGGAGCAAAATGTGATCCCGTTAACATGCGAATTTCACTTAGTATACGCCGATGTAATTTTCGCAAAGCAAAATCTTCTAGCATACCATTTGTAAAAATCACCAGATTTAACATTTTTCGCGCTAAAGATAAGCGCGCCGGTATACTTTCAGCTTTTTCATATTGTTTAATCCACGCTGTCAACTGAGGAATTGCTGCACGATCGGATGTTTTAAATATTCGCCGAACATCATTCAGCATCGTTTGCCATTTTGCTAGAGAAGGAATCTTATAAATGTGCTTTGCTTTTTGATACGCTCGCAAAACAACTGTAGTCACGTCCCTATTTCCACAGTAAATCTCTAATGTTTGATGTAAAAAAAATTCCTGTCTGGCCGCCTGATGTTTTTTCTTAGCTGCAAGTATTGCCGCATTGCGTTGTGCGATTTGCAATTGTAATCGATAATCTGTTAGGTTAGTTAAAATTATCTGGTGAATATCAAGAAACTTAACATCTTTATCACTAGATCCTCTTTTTACGTGATTAAGCATAAGACCTTGAAATGCGTCATCAGTGACGGGCTTGCTAAGCCAGTCCTGAATATTTTCACCTTGTCGCTGTAAATGTCGTAAGGTTATATTTTTTGCGATTTCTGCTAACGCTGCATCACTAATTTCTGCTGTAATCCCTTCTGCCGTTTTAGGCGTCTGTTGTTCTGCAACAAGCCTAGCCTTTGCCTCAGCGAAATAATCATTGTTCGCAAGTTCACGCAAAGCTTGAATACGAGCTTGAGGTTCTGCTGCAACTAATGACTCAATAATAACAGCAGCAGTTTGCTGGGGTTGTTGTCCCCAAAAATCTGTATTTCCACGTACATCTCGTAAAATATTATCGCGATAATATTGGGATCTGGCCTTTTGTATTTCACGAGGAAATCTTGCATTTAAAGCATTAAGATCAATATCCTCTCCTTCTTCAGCAGCAAGAAGCTTTAATAAGACTTCTTTTGCTAAAGGAAAGCTCTTATTCCAATGCTTAACTTTGCTATCATCACCATTTAAAAAATCGATTGCAGCTTGCTTCTTAACAAAGGGTTGTGTACGACCACTCTGACTTGATGGAATAGGCCTGTCTTCCAGCTCAAGAGAAACAAAGAAGTTAATAAATAAAAAGTTATCTTCAGGTGCATGAAATAATTTAAATTGCGCTCGACCTCGATAGAGTTCATAGAGAATAATACCCAAACTGTAGGCATCGCGCGCGAATTCATTCAGCACCGCAATCTTCGGACGTCTTTCTCGAGCCGCCCGGTCAGGATTCGCAATCCTTTCAAATTCAAAAAAGGGAGCATAAAGGTAAGTCCCTGTATTGGAGGATACGCCACCAACTCCAGCCTCGTCTGTGTCTATATACATATCTAGATCAATGGCCAACGTTCGCTGACCATCATGTACAAAATTCTCAGTACGAACATCACGATGCGCACCAACGAGGTCAGTTACATCTTGTTTAGCTAAATGTAACCAGTTAATACCCTGTAACATTTGTAAGAAAACATAGGGGATATCAGTAAATGCTGGCGGATAATGACTAAGCGGATTACCGAGACTAGCATATGGCAAGTATTCAACAGACCTTTCTTCTGTGATCTTTCCGCGAGGAGGCTCGCCCCTGGGAGGGATATACTGACCATTAGTATATTCAGCAAAATAATACGGACTAATAACATAAGGGTGGCCAAGATTAAAAAGAACTTCCAACGAAAGAAGAGAATTAATAACAGTTCGTTTATCACTCTGAGTTTCGCGCTTTACCGCCAACAGCTCCCTACCGTCCGAAAGGTAAAGTTTAACAACAGTAATATCATTAAACCCTGCTACTGTTAGGGGTAGAGTTTGCCGATAAGGCTCTTCTCGCAGAACATATACTTCATCTTGTTTAGAAAACATCCATCTCTCTACTATTAGTAATTAAATTATTATTTATATCTATAGCTAGCGTATAATTTTGGACTTTGGCTATCAACAGATTAGGCTCAAGCAAAATAGTCTTGCTGCGCCTATAAATTTATCTTGCGCCATTATAGCGGATATATGAAAATGAATCAAAATTTTCCAGTTTACCTAAAAGAGCATGTTGCTAAACACTGGCAATCGTTTCTTACTAGCTGCCGAAAGAAGTCCATTTCACCACCAGAACATCCAGTTTTTTCAGAGACTTACGAAGCAGTCTGGGCTATGAGTGATTTTGTCATAATAAATTGCATTCGCCAACCCGCCATGATTAAAGAATTATTCGACAGCGAGAAAATACTGCAATCTTATCAACCAGGTGAAATACAACAGGCATTACAGAAACAATTAGAGCATGTATCGACAGAACCAGAGCTTATGCAAGAATTGCGGCGTTTTCGGCAACAACAAATGCTGCGAATCGCTTGGCGCGACCTTGCCGGGTTTAGTGATTATGTTGAAACCACCCGTGATTTATCTGCACTCGCGGATGCTTGTATTCGTCTAAGTCTACAAAAACTTCATGATTGGTTAAGCCAAAAATACGGTCCACCTAAAAATCATCATGGCGCAGCACAACAATTATTAGTTTTCGCAGTAGGAAAGCTGGGTGGTTATGAGCTAAATTTCTCGTCTGACATTGATTTGATTTTTGCATTTCCTGAAGCAGGAAATACCGAACATTCCGCTAACTCGGTTAGAAATATGCAATTTTTCACGCGACTTAGCCAAAAACTTATTAAAACACTCAATGATTTCACAGCCGATGGCTATGTATTTCGTGTTGATATGCGACTTAGACCTTATGGTACTAGCGGTCCGATTGTCATGAATATCGCGACATTATGTAACTATTATCAAGAGCAAGGTCGAGATTGGGAGCGTTATGCCTTAATTAAAGTTCGCTTTATTTGTGGTATTGCAGCCGCTGGTGAAGAAGTACTCAATATCATGCGCAGCTTTGTTTATCGACCTTATGTTGATTACGGCGCGATTGAAACATTGCGTGAAATGAAAAGCTTAATTAGCAAAGATATCTTGCTAAAGAAAAAAGAAAACGATATTAAACAAGGTCCCGGCGGCATTCGTGAAATTGAATTCATCGCTCAAACACAACAACTTATTCATGGCGGTCGCAACTATCAATTACAACACCGTAACTTGCTTACGACCTTACAGCATTTGGGAAGCAGCGAATTTATTGATATCGACACCGTTAATAAATTAAGAGAAGTCTATATTTTCTTACGTAATCTTGAACATCGCATTCAAATGATTGCGGATCAACAAACGCATAGCTTGCCAAAAGATGATTTCACACAAACACGCATTGCTTTTGCTATGGGGTTTGCAGATTGGCCAGCGCTTATTAAAGTTTTGCGACAACACCGTGCTTTTGTGCTGCGCCTCTTCCATAAAGGTACTGCGGAACCGAATATGGAATTATTGAGCTCGGCAAAAAACATCGACCGTTCACAATTACATGCGCTATGGAGCGGCAAACTTCCTCCACAAGAAGCATTGCGACTGATCACTAAACTTGGCTTTCCTAATCAACAAGAATGCTTGCGTCTGCTTAATGAATTTCATGATAATATGAAAAAGCAATTACCAAGTTGGAATGCACGCAAACGTTTATTGCAAATCGGTCCACAAATGTTGTTGGAAATGAGCAATAGCAATAACCCAACGACAACCATGTTACGCATCTTCAGTCTATTAGAAACCTTAATGCGTCGCAGTGGTTATTTAGTCTTATTATTAGAGAACCCTCGAGCGCTAGGACAACTTATCACCTTGTGTTCAGCTAGCCCATGGATTGCAAACCGATTAACAAGTTCACCAGAATTACTCGGTGAATTACGTGACTCACGTACCTTATATGCACCGCTCGATACGACAGCCTTGCGGCAAGAGTTAGAGCTGTTACAAAAACAAATTGGTGCGACCAATGTTGAGCAACAAATGGAAATGCTGCGTTATTTTAAAAAATCGCAAATTTTACGGGTTGCTGCCGCGGATATCACCGAAAAACTACCTATCATGAAAGTCAGCGATCACTTAACATTTACAGCAACAACCATTTTACAACAAGTACAAAAACTAGCCTGGCAGCAAGTCATTAAACGTCATGGTAAACCTGCAGAAGGTGCTGTCAATATACATCACCAAGGCTTCGCTATTATCGGCTATGGTAAATTGGGAGGAATAGAACTAGGCTATAGCTCCGATCTAGATTTGGTTTTCATCTATGATGATTTACCCTTTGTTAACGATACTCAAAATACTATTGAATACACAAAGTTCTATTCGCGTTTAGCTCAAGCTATTATTCAGATTTCAAACAAACGCACAGCCAGTGGTGTGTTATATGAAATCGATACACGCTTGCGCCCTTCTGGTAATGCCGGTTTGCTGGTAACAAGTATCAACGCTTTCAAAGAATACCAATTACAGCAAGCTTGGACATGGGAACATCAAGCTCTGGTGCGCGCCCGTATTGTCAGCGGCGATGAATCTTTAGAAAAGCAGTTCAATCAAATTCGCCAAGATGTATTAACTGAAAAACGTGATAAGAAACAATTAGCTCAAGAGATCGTCAATATGCGACAACGTATGCGCCAAGCAGCCAAACAACCTCCAGCGAACAGTTTTGATCTTAAGCAAGGAATTGGAGGTATTGCCGACATCGAGTTTATCGTGCAATTTGGCATCTTACTTTGGTCGCATCAACACCACGAGCTGTTAACCTATACTGACAATATTCGAATTTTAGAAGATTTTGCCAAAGCAAATTTAATGACAAAACCAACGATACAATTATTATGTGACGCTTATCGAGCCTATCGCGCTAAAGGTCATCGCTTAGCATTACAAAGACAAGCAAAAATCGTCGCAGATGACGAGTTTGTTGAATATCGACAAGCCGTAACGGATGTTTGGTATGCATTAATCGAGAATACATTGCATTAGAAGTGGTTGTTAAGTCACCTATGAAAACTCAATAGATAATCGATAATTTCATATTAATTAAAAATTAATATATACATCTCTTACATGAAGATGCGAGATCGCCTAAAACTAAATACTTCTTAAGCTTACTGCTTTTAGTGGCCAGTAGTGCGTTATCACAATAAATAATATGGAAAAAATCTTTACGCAGAATAACTATGCGCCTCATTTTTCCATATTATTTATTGTGAAGATGATGTGCTAATGGCATGCTAAAAGTCGCATCTTCATGTAAAAGATGTATATACCACCCACACTCCAAAATGCAAATTTCTACTTTCCTTTTTGTCGCCAGAGAAATTATTTTAAACAAGTAATAGCACCGATATTGCACGTTTAAAATAATCTCTCTAACAGCAAAAATGTTTGCTATAATTTTCGCATTTCGAAGTGTGAGTGGTATAGTCAATTAAACTTTATAATGACTATATAGAATTCATATCTAGGATAATAACAACAAGAATGGGGAATAAAATGGCAACATTAGCAGAACAAGATGGGGTGATTTGGTTAGATGGTAAGTTTATTCCATGGCGACAAGCAAAAGTTCATGTACTAACACATACTCTGCACTACGGCGTTGGTGTTTATGAAGGAATTCGCGCCTATGAAACTGATCATGGCCCCGCTATTTTCCGACTTGACGAGCATATAAGTCGTTTATACCGATCTGCAAAAATTGTCCGTATGGAAATCCCTTTCGAAAAAGAAGCATTAAACTCAGCAGCACAACAAGTTATTCATGAAAACAAATTTGAATCTGCTTATTTACGACCAATGTGTTTCTATGGCGCGGAAGGCTTAGGTTTGCGCGCTAAAGGCTTATCAACTCATGTTATGATTGCAGCCTGGCCATGGGGAGCTTATCTTGGTGATGAGGGATTAGATAAAGGTATTTCAGCAAAAGTTGTTTCTCTGTCAAAACCTTATATAAATTGTGAGTTAGCTCATGCTAAAGCGAATGGAGCCTATCTAACCTCGGTTATGGCATTACGAGAAGCCAATGAAGCTGGATGTGATGAAGCTATTCTATTAGATCAAGACGGTTATGTCGGAGAAGCCTCTGGCGAAAATATTTTTATCATAAGAAACGGTAATCTTTATACGCCAGATACGCGCGCTATTCTACCTGGAATTACCCGTAGAACGATTATGCAACTTGCTGAAGAAATGGGGCTTCCAGTCACAGTAACACGCATTCAACCAGAAGAACTATTCACTGCAGATGAAGCTTTCTTAACAGGAACAGCGGCAGAAATAACTCCCATAAGCTCCATCGATAAAAAAGCTATTGGTCCCGGTAAATGCGGACCGATAACTAGACGTTTACAAGAAAAATATTTTTCTGTCGTACACGGTCGTAGTGAAGAACATGCAGACTGGTTAACACTGTACACAAGTACCACTTAAAACTAACAGGACTTACTGATACGCTCCAAAGGAAAGCAGCACGCAAAGGTGCTGCCACTACCTAATTCGCTAGAAATCGTTAAATTACCTTCATGGCGCTTTAACACATGCTTTACAATTGCTAGACCTAAACCGGTTCCACCACTAACTCGACTACGCGCCTTATCAACACGATAGAAACGTTCCGTTAAACGAGGAATATGTTCTTCGGCGATACCAATGCCAGTATCATGAACCTGCAAACAGGCACCATTTTCATCAGCATGCCAATCAACATAAATATCGCCGCCAGCAGGTGTATACTTAACAGCATTAAATATAAGATTAGAAAATGCACTTTGTAACTCATCTTCATTACCAAGAAGATTAAGTTTGTCATCAATATTCAAATGAAAGCCATGCTCACTTTTACCACTTAATGCTGCAGCATCATCACTGATAGCTTGCAACAATGGAGCCATCACAACAAAGGGTAAGTCATCTTTATGCGGCTCAGTAATCTCTAGGCGCGAGAGTAATAATAAATCTTTAACTAATTTCTCCATGCGCACACTTTGTTGATACATCTGACTAAAAATACGCTTAAATGGACCTGTTTGCTCGCTATATTTTTCCGTTAGCATCTCTAAATAACCATGGATAACCGTTAAAGGCGTACGCAATTCATGAGAAACATTGGCGACAAAATCTTCGCGCATAATCTCTAAACGGCTTATATGCGTTATATCTCGCGCAATAAATAATTGCTGTTCTTTGCCATAAGAAACAATAGCAACAGAGATAACGGTTTTATTGGCATCACCAAGCATTATTTCTACGGGCTTTTCGCCTTTATTGATGAGGTAAGCACGAAATGCCCGCTGCTTTAATAGCTCAGTAATATCTTCATATTTATTTTCAGTCAATGCAAAAAAGTTATCAGCCGTAATATTCCACCATAAAATTTTGCCGCGCTCATCTAAAACAATGATTGCATCAGGCAAAACATCAGCTAATTCTCTATCTGTACAGCGTTGACTCTCGATCATCGTTTATCCGAAAATTTATATCCCATTCCACGCACCGTTTGGATCAGGTAATCATGTTCATATTTAGCCAGCGCTTTGCGCAATCGTCGTATTTGCACATCAACAGTACGATCATCAATATAGACTTCTCCACCCCAGACATGATTTAGTAATTGTTCCCTTGAATAAACACGCTCCGGATGCATCATAAAAAAATACAGCAGCTGATACTCTGTTGGACTTAATTTGAGCTGTTGGTTAGCAATACTAACATCGTGAGAATGGCTATCTAAACGTAATTGATCAAACTCAAGAATACCTTCCGCCGAAACGAGTAGTCCACGACGTAATACAGCTCTGATCCTGGCAACTAATTCTTTAGGTGAAAACGGTTTCACAATATAATCGTCAACCCCCACGGCAAAACCTTGAATTTTACTATCTTCGGAAGCTCGAGCCGTCAACATGATAATGGGAATATCACGTGTCATATCGCCTTGCTTACAGCGTTTAGCAATTTCAATGCCACTTTTACCTGGTAACATCCAATCTAATAAAATTAAATCTGGTATCCGCGTAGCTAATACAGCTTGTGCGGCCTCAGCATCGCCCGCTTCGAGCATAACAAAGCCCTCAGTCTCCAGCGAAAAACGCACCATATCGCGAATTGGCTCTTCATCTTCAATGAATAGTATTGTTGAAAAACGCTTCTGTTGCATAGAAAATCAATCTTTAGTTGATTAAGAATAATGTGAAGTGTAACCAAAACTTATATATTTTTCATTATGATTATGAAAACTGAATAATCTGCTATATTATTAGGACTTACGATAAACGTTTTAGACGAGGCAAATTGCGTAAGTCCTATTCATTACAGAGAGAACCGCGATGACAGCACAGCATCAACAAAATAACGAGAATGGTAATAGCAAGCGCCAATATAAAGTTAGTCATCAAGATTTACCTCTAGCATGTCCATTGCCAAAATATCGCTTATGGGACTCTCATCCTAGAGTTTATTTACCGATTGAACTAAGCCCAACAAAACACGTCACATGTCCTTACTGTGATGCTGAATACATTTTAGTGGACTAGTGGAGTACTGACCATGCCGCATTTTGACAAACAAACCCTGCAATTATTAACTTTCGATAAAACGCCCTATAAGTTTATGTTAACGGGTAAATTTAATAATGATGGTCAATGTTCAGAGGAAACATTTATTAATGCTTTAGCCGGGAATGACAGTTGTAAGCGACTGATCTTGCATAATATTGATCAGAAAGCTGGTGAGCTTGTTGGTGAAGCCTTAATTAACAATGATAATATTGTTGAGCTTGCTTTGTCAGATACTGATGCTGCAGTCCTTGCGCCAATTATTGAAACATTACCTGAAACAACAATAAAACTTCTTGGCTTACAAAAAATCTCTTTAGCTACCTGTGAACAACTAGGCCATATTATTCAACAAACTCAAATCGCAAGCATTGGTATAGAAAACCTACAAAAAGACGCCCTAGAAGAAACGATGCGTTTTATAAAAGATAGCCAAATACATACGATCGCATTACGTTATATGTCGCCAGCAGCAACCAATGTCGTTGCTGAACGCTTAGCAGGAAGCAACATTACTATGCTAGCTCTACAACATTTAAGCCCCGCTTCAATCGCGGCTATCACAGCTTACTTGCCAGCAGCAAATATACCCAATATTGGCTCAAAAAATCTTTGTGCGGAAGCTATGGCCGAATTAATGCCTGCCTTAAGTAACAGCTCCACTGAAGTTATGGTACTACGCTCCCACAATCCTGCCACCATCGAAACGACAATGAGAAGCATCAATGAAACCAACATTCACACTATCGCATTACGTAGTTTAAGCTTGCATAGTGTTGAAACTTTTATGGAATATTTGCCACAAACCAACATTAAGAAGCTTGGTTTACGCAATTTAAGCAAAGAAGCCTGCTCAGCAATAATGAATAATCTTGAAAATACAGCGATAGAAAGTGTCAACATCTTCCTTCTAGATAAAGAGGCCATCGCAATTATTCGCAAACTTGCGAAAAATTTGAATGATTCTATTAAAATTAATTATCATAAATCTATACAAAAATAATCATTTTCATCTCTTTTCAGAGTGTTTTGCTATTAACAAATTGTCCATGCATGTATGCAATGAATATTTAACCTAGATTCCGCAGTTGCCATTTACTGCGGAATCTAGGTTAAATTCTGGCAAGAAATGAATCTCTATCTAAAAATATTTGGTATACTCTTCGCCTCTAGAGCAGTGTAATGGGTATAATTGCACAATTTTCACATGAGTTTGGAGTCTGTTTTGCTAAAAAAGAATGACAAAATTCTGCTTGTAGGTCCTGCCTGGATAGGCGACATGATCATGGCTCAAACCCTTATGCAATTATTAAAAGCAGAACGACCTAATTGCCAACTCGATGTTCTCGCACCAAAATGGACGTTTCCTTTGTTGGAGCGCATGCCAGAAGTTAGCAATGCTATCGAGCTGCCGATAGGCCATGGCGAATTAAAATTCAGCCAACGCTACCACATTGCTAAAATCTTAAAACAGAACCATTATGCAGAAGCGATTATCTTACCTAATTCATGGAAATCAGCTTTAATTCCCTTCTTAGCAAGAATTCCAACACGTCGTGGCTGGCGCGGTGAAATGCGCTATGGATTACTTAATGACTTACGTAAACTTGATAAAGCACAATATCCTCTAATGATTGAGCGCTTCATGGCATTAGGTTTAACCGCAAATACAGACTTAGCTGCAATCAACTATCGCCCGCAGCTACATACCAATCCTGTTAATAGCCAAGCTGCCGCTAATAAATATCAGTTAACCACAGACAAACCAATTCTGGCATTATGTCCAGGCGCAGAATTTGGCCCAGCAAAACGTTGGCCTAGCCAGCATTATGCGGCCGTGGCACAAGAATTTCATCAACAAGGCTGGCATGTATGGTTGTTTGGCTCGCCCAAAGAACAACCCATTGCAGCAGAGATACAGTCCATTACCAATAATATCTGCCAAGACTTATCAGGTAAAACATCATTGGCCGAAGCAATAGACTTGTTATCCTTAGCTAATGTCGCCGTTTGTAATGATTCCGGCTTAATGCACATTGCAGCGGCATTACAAAAACCTTTGATTGCCGTTTACGGCTCAACCAGCCCAGGCTTTACACCACCATTAAATGATGAGAAAACGATTTTACGATTGGGTCTAGAATGCAGCCCATGTTTTCAACGTGAATGTCCGCTAGGCCACTTAAAGTGTTTAACGGATATAAAACCAGACATGGTGATTGAAGCAATATCAGCTTTACAAACGACAGGGTAGCTACAACATGCGTCTATTACTTATTAAAACCTCGTCTCTAGGCGATGTCATTCATACCTTGCCGGCATTGACGGACGCAGCAAAACATCATCCGGAATTACAGTGTGACTGGGTCGTAGAAGAATCTTTTACTGAAATACCTAAGATGCATCCCTGTGTGAATAGTGTTATTCCCATTTCACTACGCCGGTGGCGTAAAAACTATTTAAAAGCAATAACAAGCTGCGAAATTCCTGCATTTATTAAACAGCTTCGTAGTGAACATTATGACTACATCATTGATGCTCAAGGCTTAATAAAAAGCGCTATCGTCACGCGTCTTGCCCGCGGAAAACATTATTATGGCTTAGACAAGCAATCAGCTCGCGAACCATTAGCTCGCTTTGCCTATCAACAAAAAATCGCCGTTCCCCGTGATCTACAGGCGATTACACGCGTAAGAAAATTATTTGCTGAAACATTCAATTATGAACTACCGACTAATATGCCAGACTATGGTTTAGATAAAGAAAAATTACAGCTAAGCACAAGTGAAGATTTCAGCTACCCTTATTTAGTTTTTTTTCATGGCACAACATGGGCAACCAAGCATTGGCCAGTAGAGTATTGGATTGAACTAGCAAACATTGCTAAGCAGGCAGGCTTGTTTATTAAACTTCCCTGGGGCAATGCAACAGAGAAACAACGAGCAGAAGATATTGCAAAGCAATGCGACTACGTCGAAGTTCTACCCAAGCTGCATTTAACAGAGCTTGCCACAACCATTGTTAATGCGGCGGGAGTTGTTGCGGTCGATACAGGTTTAGGCCATCTTACTGCAGCACTTGATACACCCTGTATTTCTCTTTATGGTCCGACGAATCCAGGCTTAAGTGGCAGTGTCGGCGAAAACTTTAAATATTTACAAGCGGACTTTCCCTGTGCGCCGTGCATGAAGCGCGAATGTCATTATCAGGGAGCGAAACCTGTCGAGCCCGCTTGTTTTAGTCGTCTTACCCCGCAAAAGGTATGGCAAAATTTAGAAAAAATTATGGAATAGAGCCAGTATTCCTCAAAGCGATAAAGTTTATGATATTACAATTATCCCCTGAAATTAGTAAACAACTCGAATCAAACCAAGATGTTTTTCAGCAGATTATGTCGCTATCTGGTGAAGCCATACGTTCAGTGAAAAATCGGGAAACATTATTATTTACTCTTGCTAATAAACAGTATTATATAAAACGCCATCATGGCATTAGTATTAAAGAATTCATCAAACATTTAATTCACTTTCAATGGCCTATTTACAGCGCTGAAAATGAATGGCGCGCCATTATGCATTTACACAGTCATCAGGTGGCTGCACCTAAAATCGCAGGCTTTGGTAAACGTGGAAAAAACCCATTAACAATGCAATCTTTCATTATTACTGAGGCACTAACAAATACCATAAACTTACATGACCTTACTGTCTCTTGGCCACAGCAGGCACCAGCATTTTCTAGAAAAATAGCGCTAATAAATACGCTAGCAGCAAGCGTTAAAGGTATGCACTGTAATGGCATCAATCATCGAGATTGCTATTTACTGCATTTCCTACTTACACAAGCTACAAACCCTGAGAGTCTAAAAATAGATAATCTGGTTATTTCAGTTATTGATTTGCATCGCGCGCAACGGCGTCGCAAAACGCCACAGCGCTGGCTGATTAAAGATCTTAGTGGTTTGTATTTTTCTAGTAAGATATCCGGCTTAAGCATTCGAGACTATTATCGATTTATACAAGCTTACACGGGTAAAAGCATCAAAACTGAATTACGCACTAACAAAGGTTTCTGGCAAAAAATACAAAGAAAAGGCGAGAAGCTTTATAGAACCAAACCTATTGTTTAATCTAGAAAGCGCCGTTGATTACGACATTTTAAATAAATAGATTTTATCGCCACGATGATTACCAAATATTTTAAGGGGCTGTCGGTGTAGATGAGCGATGACTTTATTATACTCACCCTTGTCATGTCGCTTAATTTTTAATGCTACATATTTATAACCAATTAACTTACTCTTATAGAAACTCGTCATCGTTCGCTTGCTATCCCAGAAATCTCGAGGAAAAGCAGATCCCGGACGTTCTGAATAAAAACATAATGGAGCAACATTCGTATAAAGCCTAGCCGTCTTGAGTGTATTGCTACGCAGCCAGTCTGCAGCATTAAGTACATATGTTTTAGAGGGACCAAAATGCCCTAGCGCGGCAATTAACATATATATTAAAATTAAAAGCATCACCGGAAATAACCAAACCCGACCAATAAATGTCGGCGTTTTATTTCGCCATGCGAAATAAATATTCTCTAGAGCAAAAGGCACTGCTAATAAAATTAAAAAACTCATCAACATTAGAAATCGATGGCTGATAAAAAAGTTTGTCAGTGTAAAACTAATCATGATGATACCGTTAATGATGATAGCCCAAGCTATCACAAACTTAGCAGACCAACTCCAAGGTATTAACTTTTTAAATATAGCGTAACCGGCAAGTAATGTGAAAAACGGCGTAACCGTGGCAACAAGATAGCTTATAAATAAACCTATCATGCCAAAAGTAAAAATATATTTAATCTGTCCTCTTGCCTCAAAAGGAAAGACACTAACAAGCCGAGCATCTTGCGCATGGATATGTTGAATAATCACTTGCACAATATTCGTATATTGCAGCAATTGATTAACTCGCCCTAAGTGCTGTAAAGAAAAATTGTTTCGAAATAATAACATTCCAATAATAAACAGTATTGCAAACACTAATAAAGAATAACTTAATAAAACATTTTGCATCTTTCTTAGTATGGACTTGTTAGGCTGAAACAATCCAGCGATGGGCAACATAGCCAGAATAACACAGCCTTCTATTCGAAATAATGCTGCAGCAATACTCAAAACTCCCCAGGCAATAGCATAAAAATAATTTTCAGTATCAAAGAAACGAATCAAACTCCATATTGCCAGTAAATAACAAGCATAATAACCATGGCCTCGAACAATATAGCCATAAATATGGATATATTGAGAAAAGCATAAAATGACAAGCAAACCAATTAATTGTTGTCGTTGTGTCGCGCCAATTTGTCTAAGTAATAATAAAAAAGCGACAACAGTAACAGCATCTAATAACGTATTTAGCACATAAGTCGACGACAATAATGTTAATGTTGTAAACTTGCTAAACAATGCAATAAGAATAGAGTAAAACGGCCATTTAAAACTATGCATGGCGGCATGTAGACCACCAGAAAGATAGGCCTGGGCAGTATTTAAATAAATCAAACCATCGGTATTAAAAGGTTGTCGGTGGCTATAGACAATAAGACTTGCCACGATGCTAACCAAAAATCCAAGCAAATAAATTGCTTTTCTTCTCTCAAGCATTAAACTACGGTTTAACATTAAATAGCCCTCGTTGCATGATCCAATAATGAAATTAGCATTTTGTTTATTTAATTACTTCCCACATGGCGGTTTACAAAAAGTATTTTTACAAATCGCGAATGCATGTTGCCTGCGTCAACATGAGGTCCACATCTATACCATGGATTGGCAAGGCCCAATACCATCAAATCTAGAAGTCCATCGTATCGCCATACGCGGCATAAGCAATCATGCAAAGTGCCTGGATTTTACACAGAAACTACCGGGTTTACTAGAGGAAAAAGCGTTTGATAAGGTTATTGGCTTTAATCGTATTCCGGGTATCGACATCTATTATGCAGCCGATATCTGTTACGCCTCAGATATAGAACGTCGATACAACAAACTAATGCAACAAATGCCGCGCTATAAAACCTATAAAAAACTTGAAGAAAACACCTTAAATAATACTAAATTACAGAAAGTTCTGTTTATTAGTGCTAAACAACAACAAGATTTTTTACATTATTATCCTCAGATTGTTGAAAAAAGCATTTTATTGCCACCCTATCTTGATAAAGCCTTTGCTAATATGCCATCCAACAGATCTCCTATAGACTTTATGCAAAAATTTAATATTGGTGGTGAAGAAAAAGTTCTATTATTCATCGCCTCTCGCTATAAAACCAAAGGTTTAGACCGTGCGATTCACGCATTGGCAGCACTACCTGAAAAGCTGCGCCAACAAACAAGTTTAATCATTGCTGGTGAAGATAAACAAGCACCTTATAAAAAGCTTGCAACTGATTTAAAGATAAATCATAAAGTTCACTTTTTAGGAGCACGTGATGATATTCAGAAATTATTGCTCCACAGTAGCCTCCTTATTCATCCTGCCCGCAAAGAAGCTGCCGGCAATGTATTAATAGAAGCACTTGCTTGTGGGGTACCAGTGCTAACAACAGCAGAATGTGGCTTTGCAGAACATATTATTAAGGCTGAAGCTGGGCATGTCTTAGCTACACCATTCCAACAAACAGAATTAAACTCAACATTACACGCTATGCTAGACTCAAAAGATACCCTAGTTCGTTGGCACAATAATGCTTTGAAATATATTGCTAATAACGACTTTTTTAATTTACCGGAGCATATCGCTAAGATCATAGAAAATAATTGAGATGAGTTATGCAAAATAATGAACGCAACTTAATCGGCTACGCCAATAAACCACCGCATCCACAATGGCCCAATGATGCGCGTATCGCAATTAATTTTGTTATTAATTACGAAGAAGGATCAGAAACAAATATTCTCGATGGTGACGAATGTGCCGAACAATATTTAACTGAAATACCTAACCCAAATCCTATAGCGGGACAACGTCACCTTTCTGTTGAATCATGTTTTGCTTATGGTAGTCGCTGTGGCGTGTGGCGATTAGTTAAGTTATTTGATGATTATCATGTTCCTGTGACTTTCTTTGCAACAGGCTTGGCATTAAGCCGCAATAATCAACTTGCCGCTTATTTAAAAAGCTCAGAACATGAAATTGCAGGTCATGGCTATCGTTGGATTAATTATCGCGATATGCCGATAGATGAAGAGCGTGAGCATATTAAAAAAACACTAAGCATTATCGAATCGAACACCGGCAAAAAAGTTCATGGCTGGTATACCGGCCGCCGAAGTGCAAACACGCGTGAACTCATCATCGAACAAGGTCTTAGCTATGACTCAGAAGATTATAGTGACGATTTACCTTATTGGACAACCATTAATAACAAGCAACATCTTATTATCCCCTACACGTTTAACCTTAATGATTGTAAGTACTTGCTTAACCCAGGCTGGACATCAAGCCAAACTTTTTACGAAGAGTTAATTGCAGAATTTGACTGCTTATATCGGGAAGGCAAAACAACAGCCAAGATGATGACCATAGCCTTACATGCAAGAATATCCGGTCATCCGGCGCGTTCAGAAGCAATACGCCGATTTCTGGACTATATTAAAAGGTATAATGCCGTTTGGTTGTGCCGTCGTCAGGACATCGCTCAACATTGGCAACAACACCACAAAGCAGCGGAATAAATCATGGAAAATGCAAAGACAGAATACACAATTAAAAGAATGGAATCACAACATATGCAAACCATTATTGATTTAATGCAAGCAGAAGGCTGGAACCCAGGCATTTATGATGCTCAAACATTTTATGCTGCAGATCCCGATGGATTTTTTATGGGATGTTTAGGTGATGAAATCATTTGTACCGCATCAGCTGTGATTTATGATGATAACTTTGCTTTTTTCGGCTGTTATATTGTTAAACCAGAATACCGCGATCAAGGTTATGGCTTCCAAGTAACACAGGCACGCTTAGAATATGTTGGCGATCGTAATTTAGGCTTAGATGGTGTTCTTGATATGTCTAGCAAGTATACAAACATTGGTTTTCAAACAGCCTATGAAACGACACGTTATCATGCCAAGCCTCATCTCGATACAATTAGTCACCCACAAATAGCCGATGCCAAAAATATTTTATTTGCTGATGTCGTTGAATACGATGCGCAATATTTCCCAGCCAAACGCGCCATGTTTTTACGCCATTGGATTAACCAACCAGAATGTACCGCATTGGTGTATTTAAAACATAATAAAATTCACGGCTTTGGTGTGATCCGTAAATGTATAAAAGGTTACAAAATTGGGCCTTTGTTTGCAGAAAATGCCGACATTGCAGATATATTGTATCGTCAACTAGCGGGTAACACCTATGGGGCTATTATTTATATTGATATCCCCCACCCCAATAAAAGCGCTGAAGCCTTAATAAAAAAATACAATATGGAGCGTGACTTTACGGAGGCCAGAATGTATACCAAAGGCAATCCAGACATTGATTTAAGCAAAGTCTATGGCATAACGACTTATGAGTTAGGCTAACCAAAATCTTATGAACCTATAGAAATCTGCATTTTTGCAGAAATAAACCTATAAAAAACTGCAGAAATGCAAAAAATAACCTATAAAAATCTGCAAAAACAGTCTATACTTGAAATAATCAGATATAAAACAATGGGATACGCATGAAAAGACTCTGCGAGCAAGATCTACGCACATGGCAACAGCATAATCTTCGCAAACCTCTATTAATTAGAGGAGCAAGACAAGTTGGTAAAACCTTTTGTGTTCGCCAATTTGCTAAACATAATTTTGCTGAAATCCTGGAAATTAACTTTGAACAACAAGCTGAATACCGCTCTTGTTTTGAAACACTCTATCCCCAGGAAATTATTAATCGCATTTATACCTTATCGCATAAGCATATTGAACCAGGAAAAACATTATTATTCCTGGATGAAATACAGGAATGTCCTAATGCAATTTTGGCATTACGCTATTTCTATGAACAAATGCCGGAACTTCATGTCATAGCAGCAGGGTCATTATTAGAATTCACTTTGCGTAAAGAAAATTTTCGAATGCCCGTAGGCAGAGTGCAATCGTTATATATGTACCCACTCTCTTTTAAAGAGTTTCTACATGCGATGGCAGAAACAGCGCTTATTGATATTATTGAAAACGCATCATTGGAAAGAAATATAGATAACGTTTTTCACGATAGATTAATTACATTGTTACGACAATATTTAGTGCTAGGAGGCATGCCTGAAGTTATTGCCGCTTATAAACAACAAGCAGACTTATATGCATGCCAGGTCATCCAGAGTACTATTATAGAAGGCTATCGTAGCGATTTTGGGAAATATGCCAGTAAAACCAGTGTTCGTTATTTACAACGTGTTTATGAGAAAGCAACGGGCATGGTTGGCCAACATTTTAAATATGTCAATATTGATGCTAATGCTCAATCACGCGATATAAAGCCCGCACTAGAAGACTTACTAGATGCGGGAATTATTACAAAAATTTATGCGTGTTCTGTTGCTGGTTTGCCGCTGGCAAGTACCATCAATGAGAAAAAATTCAAATTACTCTTTGTTGATGTTGGGCTCGTTAGCCAAACCTCCAATCTTAGTGCTGATATTCTCATGCAACAAGATTTACTCTTAATAAACCGCGGCAGTATTGCCGAGCAATTTGTCGGCCAAGAACTATTAGCTTATGCCGCGAACTACCAAAAAGCGAATTTATACTACTGGGAACGCCAACAAGCAGGTAGCACAGCTGAAGTTGATTACATTACTACCGTCGGTTCACAAATCATTCCCATCGAAGTTAAAGCAGGCACAACGGGCCGATTAAAATCACTACAAACACTCTTACAAGAAAAAAATCTCGATTTAGGGGTAAGAGTCTCACAGCATCCTCTTGGCATAAAAAACGGTATTTTATCGATACCGTTGTATATGATTTCAGAACTACCACGATTAACGTCAACTCCGCACACAGAATAAACTCATAAAGGTCAGGTATTTATCAGGCAGAAAGTATTCAAAAAAACACCTGTTTAGATAAATTGACATGCCTAATAAATAAACTACATTTAAGATTAATGATTATAAAAAGATCTATTTTGTAGAGGTTAGTATTATGGCTGGAGGTACGTTAGAAAAAGGGCGAAGCCCTGGTTATTTTGGTGCAGAAACTTTAGCAACGCTTACGCTTAATGCAGCCCAAAGACAGGCAATGGGATTAGCCAGCACCACCAAAAACAAAAATCAAATCTATGCGCCAGATGCAAACGGCGTGATTCACTATGCTAATATCGATGCAATTTTCAAAGCAATAGAAAAAATTCATCTTGAGTCCACAGACGCAGATACGCCAAGTACCTTAGCTTTTATTCAGTATTTAAAGGAAAGACGCCTTGCAGAACACCAAGCTACCCAAGAAGAAACATCAACAACAGACATTCCAGAAACGGAAATAGAAGAGACAGCTCAAAAATTTCTCATGAATATCCAACAGATCCTTAAAGATTTACATCGAGGTTTCTTATATACCGATGCAACAGGTTCATTACAGAAATTCCAACCGACAGGTGTTAATAGAGATACACAGAGACAACAATTTGATGAGCAATATTTGCAGGCTATAAAAGCAAACCTTGAAAAGCTATCAGTAGCAGAAATATTGCATGTCTGTGTGGCGGGGCAACAAGGCGGCTTAGCTGGAGATAGTGCTTACTTTTTCAGTGAGTTCGCAAAAATTACTGATAACGCAGTCATGATACGATTTTCAGGAAATGATACAGGCTTAACAAAAGAGCAACGTGCCAGACTAAAAGCTATCCATAAAGGCAATATTATTATTACTCCAGAAAATAACGACCAAATGCGTATTGTGGCAGGAGCAACATATGAAGATATGGCTGCAACATTTAAGGTTCAAGCAGCTGATGGTTCAAATGTAGAAATAGAAGCTCCCTTTGAATTTTTTACTGAGGTTATTCTAACACCAGGCCAATCCCCTGATGCTGTACAAGAACAAAAAATCATGGGTATAAATTTATTTACTCGTAATTGTATCAATGCCATGAAAAACTATGCAAAAGCATCGGACACACCGGAGAATTTACGCAGCCTTGGTGGTTTTGTCGATAATATTTATGTGATTAAACCAAAAACACAACAATGGATGCTCAAGACATTATCCGTATTGTTTTCTACTGCACCCTTTTTGATAGAGGAATTGAATCGTTTCAATATAGACAGATATGAAAAAGAGTATACACAACGAGACATAGATGTTCCTGTACTACCTAGTGATGCCACACCAAAAGAAGCAGCATTACATTTTTTACATCTGTTCTCTGAAGATCACATTATTGCTAACCAAAAATTAGTAGACATTATAGCAACTCTAGAATCGCTCGAGCAAAGCTTAAACGAACATGAGGAGAAGCTTTCTGATCAACAATTACAAACAGCACAACAACAACTTGTTAATTGCAGAAAAGCACTTACTGTTCATCATAGAAAAGTTAATATAAATCCAAATAATGCCCTTAGACTCTTGCAAGAAGCAAATATCACAGTATTGGCAGATAGCACGCATGCATTGCCTCAACGAATTAATGTCGAGAGAGTTATCGCGTACTTAACACAAAACAACATAACCGCAGATGATATTGAATTTCTTCAAAAGAGCATGGAACACCATTTGGCCTTACATGGAGATTTCTCCGCAGAAGATAAACAATTACTCGAAGATACCGCTAAAATTGCTAAAATTCATTTCTTCAAACAGTATGTCGCCAGGCAACGACAAAAAATAGCAAATATGCACGAAGTCGATAATGATGTGTTAGCATTTCTAACCACCTTAGAAGGCCTTATTACATTTGATGATAATGTCATAGCAAACATAAATGCTTGGTTAAAAACAGATTGTATAAATAATACGGATAAAACAAATGGTAATATTATTAGTCCAAACAGCCAACAAATTGAGATAGCAGGTTTTTCAGGATTTGAAAATGAGATTCGTTCACGTGTTTCAGGACTCACCAGCAAAGATAATGCCATGATAGTATTGGCAGGAAGTGGCAATACATTAAATGAACACTGGTTAAAGTTATTAGATGCGCTGCAACACCTTGAAACAAATCCAAGTATCTTTATTACTGCAGCATGTGAGTTTGACGAATCTTTCATGTTTAGTTTGCACAAGGTTTTAGGCAAAGATTCTGAACCAGATGATGAAGCCAATTTATATTCAGCATTTATGGCTAGTGACTATGTCACAGCAAGGACTCCTACTCTTACAGAAGAGCAAGCTTTAGCAATCAGAGCGCTCATGTATACAGCTGCAGATATGAGTGAATACGCAGGTAAATACGCTGATGACTCAGAAATGGCTCGAGCTCGTAGTGTTCTTGTTAAACTAGATATTGTCATATCAAAGTTTGATGTAAAAGCAGGGCCACCCGACATAGGCAACGCAATTAGATTTAAGGCACGCACAGAACCTAATGACGAAGAGATGAGAATAGCAAATTCAGCATTAAAACAACATGCACATCAAGATAAATTCCTATTAGAACATAATTTACAAACATCCATCATTTATGCATTACAACATGCCTTCGAATGCCAGCCAGCACTTGTAGAAGTAATGAAACAACGCCTCAATTTAAGTGATGAAGTGAGTCTTCAACAAGTCATTAGTGCTACCCTGCAAATTCATGCTCTCGACTATCGTATAAACAATAAAAACTTGCCAGAAATTATTAGCAGCTTAGACACGCTTTTGAAAGCCTTACCTGCTGATGATGACATACCTAAAAATGTTAGAGAACAGAACCAAACAGCCAGAAACTTGCTCTTGTATAGCCGTGAACTTTTAACACTACACCATAATTATGTACCAAGTAAAACCAATCAAAGCCCATTAAGTAGCAAGCAATACTTTAATGGACTTGAACACATCAGAAAAAATCAAAAACCAAAGCCTGCAGAGCGATTCTTTACACGTTTATTATTTGGCGCGCGCGCGAATCATACTCTTAATTTTAAGATGAAAATAAACACGCGCCAAAATACAGCCGCTGGCAATCTACAACGTCGCTATGTTCAACGTAAAAAGAATAAACTTCAGGTTTTATCTGATCAAGCAAAAAGATTAGCCCATACTGATGTTATAGCAACAAAAATAGGGTCGGTTGCACTAAAGTTATATAGTGCTATATCGGGTAAAAGTGCGGATGAGCGTAAAGCCAAAAAAACTTATGAACAAAAAGCGAAAGAATCCTATGCTAGAGTTGGAACTTCTGCTCAGCCAAGCAGCACACGCACAACAGGCAAATGGGACCCGCAGCAGCTAGAAAAAATACGTTCACTCGAAAATCTTCTCGAGCGACTAAAAGCACTAGAAGACGAGATAGGAACAAAATGTAATGATGTATTAATTAACGAACAAACAGAACTGTTTATTCTCGATTGTCAGGTTGATGAGACTCTATCAATACCAGAAAAAATAGTCGCCTTACAAAGCAGGCAAGAAAAACTTAGAGGAAGTATCTCAAGAGCTCAACAACTTTTAGATACAGCAGCTAAAGCAAATCCTCGTCATAGAGCTGCGCTAACGGCCTTAGTTAAGGCAATAGAGTCAGAGAAAACACCTCTTATAACACTGCAGCAAGAAGCTAGAGATTTAGATGCGGTTATTCAATATTTGCAAAAGCAAACAACAACAAAAGCTCGTCCAAAAGTAACGAGTCAACAACAACAAAAATTACTCGATCAGATCAGAGTCGTCACTAGTCAAGATGCTAATGTAGCAGCAACAACGCAACTACAGCAATTACTAACAAAAGAAATGACTCTAAACATTGCAGACTTACTTGCCTTGTCAGAATATCTACCTCCGTTACAGAAACTCATCGAGCGTGTTGAAAATGAACTTGACGATAAAATAGGGGCTGAAGCAACTAACCATGTTAATTTTACGAACCGCTATGAACGAATGTTTGCTAATAAATCTACCCGAAAATCAGGACAACAGAAAGGTAAGGCAAGACCTTTGCCAACCATGAGAACAGGTGGCGCGCCCCCTGTTGTTGACCCGCAGCAAGGCTCAACTCGTCGCCCTGTTGGACCAGTCGGTGGTAAGAAAAAATAAACCTAAACGTCTAAATTAACCACATCCAAGGCATTAGTTTCAATAAACTCACGGCGCGGTTCAACTTGATCACCCATTAAGGTTGTAAAGATTTGATCTGCTGCCACTGCATCTTCAATTTTCACCTGTAGCATATGTCGATTAGCAGGATCCATAGTGGTTTCCCACAACTGATCGGGATTCATTTCACCTAAACCTTTATAGCGTTGAATAGTTAAACCGCGTTTGGCTTCTTCCGTCAACCAATCAAGTGCTTCAGCAAAATGACTAATCGCTTGTTGGCGATCGCCGCGCTTAATATAAGCACCCTCTTCAAGTAAACCTTGTAATTGAGCACCTAAATCAGCAATACGTTTGTACTCATGGCCAGCAAAGAACTCATGTTTAAAAAGGTGTTCGGTGGCAATACCATGAGAATGCATCGTCAGATTTGGTAAGAATTGATGTTTTTCATGATCGTCAATGACGCTAACTTTATACAAAATACCATTTACTTTAAAGCGCTCTAAGCTCAACTGTAAATCATCAGCCCATTGCTGTACTTGTTCACGATTAGATAACATGTCAGCGCTTAGAATAGGCATATAGATCATCTGCTTTAACACATCGGCAGGAAAGCGTTTCGCTAAACGTCCAATTAGTTTAATCGTTGATTGATATTGTAGTACTAAATCATTTAATGCTTGTGGCGCGAACGGCGGCGCTTCAGGATTAACATAAAGCTCCGTCTTATTTAATGCTTCTTGAATTAAATAGCTAGCCAAGGCATCGTCATCTTTCATGTATTGTTCGTGCTTGCCTTTTTTGATTTTATAAAGAGGCGGTTGTGCAATATAGATATGGCCACGTTCGATTAATTCTGGCATTTGTCGGTAAAAGAATGTCAATAGCAAGGTACGAATATGCGAACCATCGACGTCCGCATCAGTCATAATCATGATGCTGTGATAGCGCAACTTATCAGGGTCGTATTCTTCACGACCGATACCACAACCTAATGCGGTAATTAAGGTTGCGACTTCTTGAGACGCTAACATTTTATCAAAACGCGCTTTCTCGACATTCAAAATTTTACCTTTCAAAGGCAAGATTGCTTGAGTGCGACGATCACGCGCTTGTTTTGCAGAACCACCCGCTGAATCACCCTCAACCAAATAAATTTCAGAGTTCGCGGGATCTTTTTCCTGACAATCAGCAAGTTTCCCTGGTAAGCCTGCAATATCCAAGGCTGATTTACGCCGTGTCATTTCCCGCGCTTTACGTGCCGCTTCACGAGCACGCGCAGCATCCACAATCTTAGAAGCAATACTTTTCGCTTCTTGTGGGTTTTCTAGTAAATATTCTTGTAACTTCTCATTTGCAACAGATTCAACAATGGTCTTCACTTCTGAAGAGACTAATTTATCTTTCGTTTGTGATGAGAATTTCGGATCAGGCACTTTAACCGACAGTACCGCAGTTAAACCTTCACGAGCATCATCACCACTGGTTTGAACTTTCGTTTTTTTCGCTAAACCTTCTTTTTCAATATAGGTATTCAAGGTTCTCGTCAGTGCAGCTCGTAATCCTGATAAGTGAGCGCCACCATCGCGTTGTGGAATATTATTTGTAAAGCAAAAGATTTTTTCTTGGAAACCATCATTCCATTGCAAAGCAATTTCAACTTCGACGTCGTCTTTTATGGCTTTAATCGAAAGAACTTTGCTATTAATCGCTGTTTTATTCTCATGTAAGTGTTCAACAAAGGCTTGAATACCACCTTCATAATTGAAAGTATCTTCGCGGCCAGAACGTTCATCAGTAAGAATAATCGTCACGCCAGAGTTTAAGAAAGATAATTCACGTAAGCGTTTCGCTAAAATGTCGTAATGAAATTCAATATTGGTAAATGTTGCAGGACTTGGCCTGAAATGAACTTCGGTACCAGTACGCTCAGTTTCACCAACAATCGTTAATGGCCCTTGCGGCTCGCCTATCTTATAAGTTTGTTGATGAACTTTATTATTGCGGTAAATAGTAAGGTTTAATTCCTCAGATAGCGCATTTACGACTGAAACACCCACGCCATGTAAACCACCAGACACTTTATACGAGTTATCATCGAATTTACCACCAGCATGCAGGACTGTCATAATGACTTCAGCAGCAGAACGTCCTTCTTCAGGGTGGATATCCACCGGAATACCACGACCATTATCGGTAACGGTAATCGTTTCACCGGTATGAATGGTGACATGAACGGTGTCACAATGACCTGCAAGCGCCTCATCGATAGAGTTATCAACAACCTCAAACACCATGTGGTGCAAACCGGTACCATCATCGGTATCGCCAATATACATTCCAGGGCGTTTACGCACGGCATCAAGGCCTTTTAAGACCTTAATATTGGAAGAATCATAGGTAGTTGCTGCACTCATAAGACTTGTTGCTCCAGTACTTTCAAAAAACGCGTAATAATAGCATTTTCATGGTTAAGATGATACTAAATTTTCTTTTTTTACAGCAGCTTATCCAAAAATTATCAGGCGAAATACTAGCTCTGGAGATAATACTGAGAACATTGCTATGGACAATAAAAAATCACCCTGATATGGTTGCATTTTCTTCACAAGTAGAGGTTCAATATGGCTGGTGGTAAGCCTGAAAAAGACAAACAAAAGCTGATCGCATTTTTAGTCGATTTCGACAGCTGCGCAATTGATGGATATGGATTTCCTTTCAGCTTGCTTGTTGAGAAAATAGTCAGCATTGTTCAAGCCAATACAGGAGCACAGTTTAAAGTAATCTGTTTTTCTCAGCGCCAAGACGTTTTCCATGAACACAATGCACAAAATTATTTTCATTCATCACATTTAGCATCTATTGGCCTTCCAGCCTTAGTTAAAGCGGTTAATGCAAGATTGGCGACACTAAAAAAAACAGATAAAGTTGAATTTGATCCTGTTTTATTAGCAGACTTTTATGAAAATCTTGCTCCAAACTCAACTCATGACAGTAAACTTAGAGCGTTTGCCACAGAACCAGCGGAAGATAGTGTTTTTGAAACCTGTCCAACAGGTGTCGGAGACGCCGCAAAAATTTCTTTTACTTATGCCTTTACAAATTATCTTGTCAGCCATGATGGTCCCGTTGAAACTTATATTTTTGACGATCAAAGAAATAGAATTCTTGTACCGAACTATGTTGTATATCAAGGCAACGAGGGAGCTGACTTACCTAAAGTCAGTATACAACTAGTAGATTGTAACTCTGTCGCTAAGCATTGTGATGAAGCAGGAGAGTGTATAAATGGTTCTGGTCTGCGCGATGTAAATTTTGCTAGAACACTGCAACGATTGGCTTTTCTACATGGCTGCTCAATCAGAGCTGGCTGTAGTGACGATGGCACAGTTCTATATGCTGAATCTTATCCATTTGATATTTTACGCAAAGATAGTTTCGAGCCTGAAGAATTAAGCCCAGAGGTTTTCCCTGAAGCCAAAACCTATGTTGCAGAGATACGTAGAATTGAGTCAACCACAAAAACACTAAGCACTTTTCAAACCAGCAACAGCAATATTCCAATGAATGTAGATTCTTTAGATTTGATAAAATCAATTTTGCATCTAGGATTACGCTGTTATCGGATTGGTCTAGTCTCAGTTGCAAAATGCTTAACTCTATTTATTGTTAACCTAGTCAATTTATTATTAATACCCATAGATTCAAATCAATTAGATGAGTTTAAAGGAGGGCTCAGTCAATTTATACAAAGCGTAAAACAAGAATGTATAGAAGCTATTAATTCAGAAAATAGTGCATTAGAAGCGCCCGCAAGCGAAAAAAACTTACCCGCCAAGAAAGTTTCTTATGACTTTGTTGGTGATATACGAAAGCTACATGCAGGATTAATCGGTGATTCTCTATCTTTAACGGCAATGATTCCCTCTCCACAAGAGATTCCACCACAGGAAACGCCCCAATCCGAACATACATGCCAAGAATCCCCACATAAAGCTTCTCCACATCAGCAAACCTATTAAATGCCATAGTCAAAACATAAACGTTTGATATGGACAGTAAACGCCCAATTTGATATGGTTGCTTTTTTTCCATAAATTAGAGATATCACATGGCGGGTGGCAAACCTGAAGCAGAGGAACAAAAATTAATCGCATTTTTGGTCGATTATGATGGTTGCGCCGTCAATAAGTTTGAACTATTTAATCAGCAACTAATTAAATCTATTATACAAATCATACGCAGAAACCCTGACTGTAAGTTTAAATTACTATGCTTTTCCCAGCGTCAAACTGCTACCAATGAAAAACATGCTTGTCAATTCTACAAAGCTGATGATATGGCATGTAAAAACTTACCTATGCTGGTTGATATTATCAATCAAATGCTTGCTGAAAGAAAGATTGATGCCAATCTAGAATTTGACCAGACCCTAGTCGCTGACTTTAATGAAGACTTAGAGCCCGGTACGACTCATCGTGACATGCTTGATATTTTTGCCGCTAATGCTCTAGAAAATACAACGGTTTTTAATGGCAGTTGCCCACTTGCTACAAACGACAAAGCAAAAATACTCATGACCTATGCTTTCATCCAATATTTAGCAGAGTACGAGGTCCCTGTTGAATGTCATGTTTATGACGACCAAACTAAAGCAATTATTATACCTAACAAACTATTTTATACGCACGGAAAAGGTAATAAAAATCCTGCTTTTCCAGATGAATCAACGTTGCATTTTGTTTCCACTGACCCAAAAGAAATGCTCTTTAAAGATTATGGTTCTGCAAAGGGGTCTGGAAAACGTGATACAAATTTTCGTCGTACCTTACTACGCTTAATCATTTTGCATGGCTTTAACGTTGATACTTTACAATACTTCCGAACGGGTATGATTAACACTCAAATGGATAGGCAAGTATATCGTGCTTATCCATTCGATATTTTGCGCCAAGATGAATTTTCTAGCGATGACTTAGACCCGGCTATTTTTCCAAACTTAGAAGAAAAAATTGAAAGAATTAAGTTGATTGAATTGATCTTTACACAAATTGAACTCGCAAAAACGAAAAAATCTGAATTGCAGTTAAGAGATGAGCTACTAGAAAGTCTAAAAGATATCTGGCGCTTAGGTTTGCGTTGTCTACGCCTACGTTTAACAAGATTAGCAGAATTATTTTTCCAGCATTTAAAAGACTTACTCGAGCTTTTATTCGATCCAAACCAAGCAGAGCGAGTTAGCAAAATCAATTTTCTTATCATTAAAGTGCAGATAAACTGTATGTTTGCAATTAAGCAAATTAATCATGCCTATGTAAATAAAGTTGATGCCTCAACAGAATTAACATTTAATTTTCAAAAAGCATTACATAAATTACATGAAAATGTAGCATTATGTGTGCGTTTTAACAACATACAAGTGGTTGCATATCAATCTTTTAATGAGCTTAATTTAAATGAGGCTAAAGCGGAAATACTCGTTGCTGTATGGATTGCAACTTGCGCTTATAGTAAAGGTGGGCAACCAGGTATCAGCGATATCCTTTATACGTTATTACATAAACTATCTCATTTATTAGCCATGGGTAATTCGCCAGCCGCAGCAAATCAAACAGAAGGTAATTTAAAACAAATAAGTCTAGCCATAACCACAGCAAAAAGTGAAATTAATGCTTTACTTGCGGCAACAGAAACACTTCCATTAGGTATCGATATAATGCAAATGCTTACAAATTTACACAAAGCCCTTGTTGGCGCTCAATTATCGATACAAGCCATGAATAGAGCGGCAAGCACAACTGGCACTGAACCTTTAGCAGCAT
The DNA here is from genome assembly GCA_021773175.1 of Gammaproteobacteria bacterium. Taxonomy (GTDB): domain Bacteria; phylum Pseudomonadota; class Gammaproteobacteria; order JAJFKO01; family JAJFKO01; genus JAJFKO01. The sequence continues at coordinate 115,144 of JAJFKO010000067.1, read as the reverse complement.
TACCTGCTGGAGGTGAAGAATCACCTATGTCACAACATAGAATGGCAAATTAACTTGGAGTAATTCATGGCCCTCGGCACTAAAATATTATATGAATCAGACCTGCATGCATTTCTAGTTGACTATGATGACTGTGCTGTTGATAAAAAAGGTGATCTTTATGAAAAACTCATCACTAAGATAATTGAAATTGTAAAAGCGAATCCAACTGCTAAATTTAAGTTAATTTGCTTTTCACGACGCCAAGATTTTCATACCGAAAAATCAGCCTTGAGTAGAAACAATACCGGCACGGCATATGAAAAATTGCCAGGTTTAGTTGCAGAACTGAATCAGCAACTCAATAATTTAAAGATTCCTGAGCTGGAAAAAGATCCCATCCATTTTGATCCAGTACGAATAACAGATTTCTACGAAAACTTACCGCCGGGTACAACTCACGAAGACATCAAACAAGCTTTTTCTGCGCCAGATAGAAGTGATGAACGTAGTAAATATTATTATGGACATCCTGTTGCGGTTTATGACAATACTAAAATAACTTATACATATGGTTTTAGTCATTATCTATCGCAGAATCCTGGCCTTGTTCATATGCATATATTCGATGATCAACATGATAAAATACTTCATCCAAACTCTAGTCATTTTTCTAGAGAGCCCATTGAAATTCCGTCTAATACGGCTTTGTATTTTTACAACTTAGGATATCGACTCAATACACCACAAGTTTATAATAAAGTACTAGGCTCCGGACCACATGATGAAAATTTTCCACGAACATTACGTCGAGTTGCTATACTAAATTATTTTCAAATCGTCGTGGAGATGGGCTATAGGATATATCAAATTTCTACTATGCCAGAAATCTATCCATTCATGGCATTAAGACAGCATAATTTATACAAACAACGTTTTCATTTTGATTTTCAAAAACGGGGGATTGCACGAATAAAAGAACATGAAGCAATTACTCATAAGCTGCAAACAAGCAATCAGTTACGATTAAATAAACCTCAGCGAGAAAAACTTAAATTATTATGGCAAATCACGCAACGTTGTTATTACTTCGGGCACCGTACTTTGGCGGATATACTATATAAACTAATAGAGACTCTCTTAACTTTACTCGCTCAATTACATCCAGCAAATTTAACACCATCAAAAAGAGCTGTTGTATTGAGAAGACGTAGTAGAGAAAAACGTGCAATTTTACGAAAGATACAGTCTGTATTTACTGAGGTAAAACAGCATACTCATAGTTATATAACTGAAAAAAACAAAGCAATTCAAGAACGCGCAATAAAACACGCAAAACCCACACCCGATTTAATCAACTATGATCTTATTGCTCTATTAAATGAGATTCAGCAGTGTTTAATTGGCGATCAATTGGTTCATATTGCTTTACAGAACATTCGTTCAGCACCAAGCATACGCTTGCAAATGATTGATAATAAAGCATTTCCACCTAAAATGGCTGGCCCGTAAAGGTATGATATCAAAACAAATCTTGGACAATAAAAGCCCAGCCTGATATGATCGTTTTTTTTACATATTAGAGACCTCACTCATGGCTTTCGCCCCACAAACAGCAGATACAACAGCACCAAGCTTACATGCCTTTCTTGTTGATTATGATGGTTGTGCTATTGATGCTCAGGGAACATTCAATCCAAGGTTAAAACAGCATATTATTGATACGATCAAACAGGCATTACAGGAAGATCCTAATGCCCAATTCAAGCTAATCTGCTTTTCAGGCCGGCAAGATTATGAAATTGAAGCCATGGGATTACGAGATCTTGCTAATGGTGCTGCTTATAATGTTTTACCTGAACTCGTCAAAGAAATTAATGACGAACTTAAGCAAGTATTAGATTGCAACAATGAAGTCCTTATTTTTGATCCTGTGCTGATGCCTGACTTTATAGAGGAAAGTGCTCCAGGGACAACACACCGGTCTATTGCCAACGCAATGGAGGGCGCCAACCGAACCCAGGTATGTATAGGAGAACTCCCTTATGTCGTCCAAGATACTCATAAACTAACTTATACTTATGGTTTTAGTCATTATCTTGCTGAGCACCAAGGCCAAGTTCATGTGCACGCTTATGATGATAGAAATGTCGACATTCTCAACCTAAATTATCGTTATTATGAAAATCAACGTCTCAACATACCTTGTAATGTTCACTTAAACCTACATGGTATGAGTATATATGATCATATCCAATATCCTGATTATCCAACACTTCATGGTCTAGGAGAAAGAGATACAAACTATGCAAGAACCCTTGATCGCGTTTATGCAGCTAATCTTTTTTGTATAGAAAAAGAGTTTAAGTATGTAGAAGAACTAGCAGAAACTTATGATTTCACACAGTTTCGAGAAGATAACTTAAGCACTAAAAGAGTCGTATTCCTTAACGATGAGATTCACAGGGAAACTATTCGTAATGAAAGAATTACGCAACGCTTAAAGGATCGAAATGCATTAAAAAATATTAGCGATTCTCTTTATTCTTTATTATTAGAATTATGGCGTTCAGCATTACGTTACTTTCGTATGGAAAATTATGATGAATGTACCGTTATTGCTAAACTGATTGAAACATTAATTAACCCATCCCTTCTACAAGAAAATAATGCGGTTATTGCAGCAATAGACTACGCCATTCAATCTTTGCAACAACCTCCGCAAGCACTCATAAGATTTAAAGATGAAATTTTTAAGCTTATTGAAGAAGCAAGCACTGAAGAGGTTAGTCCTACTGAAATCAGCACTATCGAGGGTTTGCATGTTTTTCTAGTTGATTATGATGGTTGTGCTGTGCGCAGTGATGGTAGCTTCAATCAAGCATTAATAAGTTTCATCTGTCGAACAATACAAAGGAATCCAAATAAAGTTTTTAAATTAGCCTGTTATTCAGCCCGTCAAGACTACAATATAGAAAAATATAATGCTGATGAGATCGGTAATGGCACCGCCTATAGTAAATTACCTGAACTTGTTAGGCTAGTTAATATGAAATTAGGTCATGAGGCTTTACAATTTGATCCTGTGTTGATTACTGATTTTTATGAAAATGTGCCCCCAGGAACAACCCACAAAGCAATAGCAGATAACTTTGCGAATCCTACTAGTGAAGCAGCACAGACTTTTCATCATGGTTCGCACTATAGCAATACTTTTGATAGCCCAAAATTATCGTATACCTATGGCTTTGCGCAGTATTTTGCAAATCAAAATACGCGCGTTCATCTAGATGTTTTTGACGATCGTGATGATATCGTGAAACCAAATTTTCATTATTTCAGTCAAAATCCATATACGATTCCCTGCAATACATCTATCAGATTCTATGAAGCATACGCTGGTAAATTTCATGCAGAACAACCTACTCTATTCAGAGATAGAGTTCATGGGCTGGGTAACCCAGATAGAAGTTACTCACGAACATTGCGTAGACTAACAGCCGTAAATCATTATTCACTATGTGAAGAAGAGAAGGGAAGATTACATGATAAAGCTTTCATTGAAAGAGCTTATGACTTTACTACTTTAGTAGAGGATGACATCTGTGGAACTCGAGCAGCAGAGCGCATGGATGTTGAGCTCTTAAGACAATTAGTGCAAGAAGAACAAACCGAGGTACACTTAGGAAATATAGTTTTATTAAAAATAAATGAACAACAGCGGCAATCACTAAAAGATCTGTGGCGATTAGGTCAACGCTGCCTACGTAAAAGACAAACAATTACTGGCGATATAATTATTGAGCTTGTTAACGATATTGTATCGACTCTAATAAAGGCTCAACAACTGAATACTCCGTTATATAGGGAGCTAAGCAAGCTAATTAAACAAGCAGAAGAAAGCCACCGTGACTTTGCTACGTCAAGCAAAGGCGCATATTACCATCAAGCAATCAAAATTTTACATAATGAATTAATCGGTGATCGACTATCTCAAAAAGTTGTGCCATTACGTTGCTCAGCGCGCCTAAAAGCACAAGCCCGGAAACGAGCCGCTCCTACAGCAACCATTACAGCCGCTAGCTTACAACCGAAGAAAAAAAGAGCTAAACGAACATGAAAAGTCAAAACACACTAAATCAAATGATGTTGCTTTAAAAACTCTTTCGCCACATAAGCTGGCGATTGCTTTTTAATATCGACATCATAATTCATTGTTTGCATTATCTTATTCGTTATAAGCCCTGCTAATGGCGCTAATATTTTAGCAATCTGTGGATGCGCTTTTAATGTAGCTTTACGTACTAAAATAGCTGCATCATAGGGAGGGAATAAATGCTTATTATCTTTCAATACTAGCAAATGATCCGCTGTTATACGCCCATCTGTTGTGTAAACCATCGCAACATTAACTTTTTTATGCACAATCGCTTTATAAATAATGCTCGGGTACATTTCACGCACAGCCCCAAAATGCAAATGATAGACTCTCTTCAAACCAATATAGCCATCAGGTCGGCCAATAAATCCGGGTGGCGCACCGATGACTAACTGCGATTCGATTGGCAATAAATTACTAATCGTTTTTAGCTGATACGCATTTGCAAAGGCTTGCCTCACCGCAAGCGCCTGTGTGTTATCGAATCCAAGAGGCTTTAACCACTGTATTCCATAACGTTGGGCATAAGCTTTTTTAACAAAGTCATAAGTTGCTTTTGGGGTCAGAATCTTCTTTTTATGTAGAACTAATAAATAAGCAGTTCCTGTATATTCAGGATATATATCAACCTCGCCACGTTTCATTGCTTGAGTAATAATTGCGGTTGTACCTAAATTAGGCTTTTCCACAACATCAAAATTCGTTTTTGCGGCTAATAACTGTGAGATCATTTGGCCAATTATAAATTGTTCCGTAAATTGTTTAGTGGCAACAACAATTCTGGTTTTATGCTTAGTAAACCAATGTGAATAAGCAAAACCCGCAAATGCTATTAATAACACACAGGTCATAATCATTATAATATTTCGACGACGCGTAGGTTTGGCTACACGACGCATAGAAAGTTTCTTCTCAATATAGCCAAGCATAAAATCTAATACTAATGCCATAATTGCTGCAGGAATAGCTCCCAGCATAACCAAGCGCATATTATTTAATGCTAAGCCTTGATTAATAAAGTCACCTAATCCACCAGCACCAATAAAAGCAGCCAACGTTGCAATACCAACACTGATCGCTGTTGCAATACGTACACCAGAAATGATAATCGGTAATGCTAATGGCAATTCTACTAACCACATGCGTTGCCAACGAGTAAAACCTAGGCCTCGAGCAGCATTCAGTGATGCTTCTGGCACACTTTGTATGCCTGTATACGTACTACGAATAATGGGTAATAAAGCATAAAGCGCTAAAGCGGTGATTGCTGGCTTGGCGCCAATGCCAAATACAGGCAATAAAAAAGTTAGCAATGCCAAGCTTGGAATCGTTTGCAAAATATTAGCAAACCATAAAACTGGGCCACGTATTCTTTTAAAATAAGCAATGCCGATACCAAATGGCACACCGATAACTATTGCAAACAACATGGAGAAACCAACCAAATAACACTGTTGGTAAGTTTTTTCTAACAACTCTACAGAATGAGCAGCAACGTAATGTATTAAGGACATATCACTCATTTCTCTTGCTCAATTAAGTTAGCGCATTGCATTTTTGATTTTGCAAATAAATCTTCAACAAATTGTGTAGCCGGATTCGCTAAAATATCATGGCTTGTGCCAATTTGTTGTAATTGACCTTGATGCAACACGGCAATTCGATCACCTAAACGAATAGCCTCAAAGATGTCATGCGTCACAAAGACTATCGTTTTACGTAATTCTTGATTTAAACGCAGTACTTCTGCTTGTAAATCATCACGAGTAATAGCATCTAAAGCGCCAAAAGGCTCATCCATCAATAAAAAATGTGGATCCGCCGCTAAAGCTCGCGCAACACCAACCCGCTGTTGTTGTCCTCCTGATAATTCATGTGGAAAACGATCAGCAAATTTTGCAGGGTCTAAATTAACAAGATTCAATAATTGGTATGCTTGGTCGCGACGTTCTGCAATGGAATAATTTAATATTCGTAACACAGCAGCAACATTCTCGGCAATCGTCATATGCGGAAATAAACCGATACCTTGGAACACATAGCCAATAGAACGCCGTAAACTAATTGGATCAAAACTTTTGATATCTTGACCATTAATCTCAATATCACCAGCAGATAGTTCCGTCAATCTATTGATTAGTTTTAAGGTCGTTGATTTGCCACTGCCAGAAGAACCAAGAAGAACTAAGGTTTCACCCTTATTGACAGTTAGAGAAACATCTTTTACGACAAATGTTTTGCCATCATCATATGTTTTGGCAACATTTTTTAATTTAATCATTTAATTGATTTTTTTCATTAAAATTGCCGCCCATTGTAACGAACTTTTTGAAAAAGTGCGAATAAATTAGTGCTTAAGCTAAACTACTAAAGTCGAGGCAATCAGTGTTTTTAATGAAGGAGTTTAGCCAAACTAAGTAACTGAATTAAAAACACTGATTAACGAAGAGGTTAGTAGTTTAGCTTAAGCACTACGTTGCCAAGCTTCATAACCACCAACAATATTATAAACTTTGTTAAAACCTTGCGACGCAAGATATTGTGCAGCACCAACACTACTGATGCCGTGATAACAATAAACGATAACAGGAAGATTTTTATCAGTATTGGCAACCATGTTTTGCATCGTCGTGTTATTTAAATTTTGTGCACCTTTTATGTGGCTAGTATTAAAAGACTCTGGATCACGAATATCAAAAATAGCCGCATTGTCTTCTTGTATAATCTTCTTTGCTTCTTCTACGCTAATACTTTGCATTAGATTTACGCGACCTCTTTCCATTTAATATTACAACCCTGACTTGGTTTTTGATCATCACTCACTGGGTTGCCTAATAAAACCGCATCTAAAGCGCCTGTCAAATCTTTGCCTGTGATAGGATTTTGATTGCCTGGCCGAGCATCATCAAATTGACCTCGATAGACGCACTGTAAATTCTTATCAAAAACATAGAAATCAGGAGTACAGGCGGCAATATAGCTTTTTGCCACATTTTGAGTTTTATCAAACAAATAAGGGAAGGTATAGCCGTGTTGTTCTGCGATAATTTTCATATGCTCAGGATCATCATCTGGATACGATTCAACATCATTAGAGTTAATGGCAATAAATGATACGCCGCGATCTTGATATTTTTTAGCAATGTTAACCATTTCATTTTGCAGATATTTCACGAAAGGGCAATGATTACAGATAAACATAACAACCGTAGCAACATCTGATTTTAAATCATTTAAACTCATTGTCTTACCAGTAATACTGTCAGACAAGCTAAAATCCGGAGCAACCGTTCCTAAAGGCATCATATTAGATGGCGTTAAAGACATATTTATTTCCTCTCTTTTTATATACGAAGTAAAGAATTAAAGGTATAAGCAAATATACCAAATCAAACAGTGATAAAGAAGTCTCATACCAAAAAACACTTTCTGAATGTAGTTGCGCAGGCTGAACAAAACTAATCATCAACGCCACACAACAAACCACAATGCCAATCAATCCAACTAACCACATCCCAGTGTTATATTTTCCTGGAATACGATAAGGCCTATGCATATTTTTAAACTTATAGCGCATTCTTATAGCTGCGGCGAAAAGAATAATATAGGTTACCAACGTAAATTGACTGGTCAATAACAGTAGTTCCCAAAAAGCCGCATTAATTGTTGGCATCAATAAAAATAAACTTGCTAATAAAGTACCAAAAACAGCTTGTAATAATAAAATATTAGTCGGAATTTGACGCTTATTTTCGTAAGCAAGCCAAGCGGGTAAATAACCTTTTTTTGCAGCAACTTGTAGACCTTTTGCCGGTGCTAACAACCAAGCAATCAATGCTGAGAAACCACCAAAAACCGTTAGTAATGCGACTATCTTTACTGCCCATGGAATATGAAAGCGGGTGAAAAATCCTGTAAATCCTTGCATTAAACCCGAGACTAAACTTAATTTACCATGAGGAACCACGAGAGCAATGGCCATCGCTGGCAGAGTCGTCGCTAAAAATATTAAAATCACGGCAATGGCTATCGCTTTTGGAAATGTCTTGCCTGGATTTTTGACATTTTGAGCATAAAAGGATGTGATCTGTATTCCAGCATAAGCAGATAGTACACCGATGAAGAATACCAAATTGTTAGTATGCCATGCAGGCAGAATTCCAGACCAACTAAAATGCAAAGCAATATGCTTGCCTGAACTAAACCATACTAAGCCTAAACAAATAATGACAAATGCTGGTAGCAAGGTTCCTAATATCGCACCGAGTATATTTATACGACTAGATAATTTAATACCGAAAAAATTCAAAAACGTACCCATCCATAGAATGGCTAGCATGGTTGTAAATAAATAAATGCGGTTATGTGCTAATTGCGGCATAAAAAGATAAGCCATCGTGGCAGTAATAAAAGAAAGCGTCACCGGGATTGCAATAACGTTATTGCTCCATTCAAACCAGATCGCAAAAAAGCCAATACCATCACCAAAGGCTCGACTAATCCAATTATAAAGTCCACCCGCTTGTGGCCAGGTGCTAGCCAGCTCAGCGCAAACTAAGGCGCTCGGTAATAATAATGTTAATGCTGCCAACGCATAAAAGAAAATCGCGCTCAACCCAACGCTCGCCATCAATGGCAACCCACTTAGATTGACAATAGCAGCAACACTGATCATGGCCAGAGCAAAAGAACCTAAAATGCGGTTTTGCTTTGCTTTACTCATTAGTTATTATTAATACTACTTATTTTCAATATAATGCTTACTAAGAATCTCTGCTACACAACACGTTAATTTTTTACCCGTTGGAATATGCAGAAATTCATTAGGGCCATGCGCATTGGATTGTGGGCCTAAAACCCCAGTAATCACAAACTGAGCTTCAGGAAATAAATCGCCCAACATACCCATAAAAGGAATCGACCCACCTTCACCAAAATACATCGACTCTTTATTAAAATAATTTTTTGACGCTGCGTCCAGTGCTTCACGCAGCCAATCTTGCAAGATAGGTGCATGCCAACCATTAGCAGACTCATTAATATCAAAACTGACTTGAGCAGAGTAGGGAACATTCGCTTCAAGTGTTGATTTAATAACTTCACTTGCTTTCGCAGCATCACAAGTTGGTGCTAAACGAAAAGATAATTTTAATGCTGTTCCTGCGCGCGTAGTATTTGGCGCATCTGCTATCGATGGCACACCATCAATACCAATAACGGTTAGTGTTGGTCGCCAAGTACGATTTAACATCAATTCCGTATAGTCATTAGATACTGGTTTTGTATCGCCAGCAAAAGGATAGGCGTCATTAATTTCTTGTTTTAAGACTTCACCTGCTTGTTTTGCTTGCTCAACCCGACGTTCAGGAATATCGACATATAACTCTTTTAAACAAAGCTCGCCGGTATTCTCATCTTCGATTCGACTTAACAATGATCTCGCAACGCGTATAGAGTCTGGCACCACGCCACTGCCATGTCCGGAGTGAATTCCTGCCGTTAAAACATCAACCTTTAAATCACCAGACATCATGCCGCGCAAAGATGTTGTACACCACAGTTGTTCGTAGTTACCACAACCAGAATCCAGACAAATAATTAAATTAGGATTACCAATACGATCACGCAAAGCCGTTACATAATGAGGCAGATCATAACTACCACTTTCTTCGCAACACTCAATGATAACGACACAACGTGCATGTGGAATATTTTCTTTTTGTAGTGCATTAATTGCAGTTAATGAGGAAAATACAGCATAACCATCATCTGCACCACCACGACCATACAGTCGATCGCCTTCTAAAACTGGTTTCCAAGGTCCTTTATCTGCATCCCAACCAAATAATTCCGGCTGTTTATCAAGATGACCATACATCACCACCGTTTCATCAATATTACCTGGTATTTCAATAAATAATAATGGTGTTCGACCTTCTAGCTGAATAAGATCTAGCTTCATACCATTAGGCGCGTGTTGCTCACACCAGTTTTTTGCTAATTGAATAGCTTTATCCATATAACCATGTTGTTGCCAGTCTGGATCAAAAGCCGGCGATTTATTAGGAATTTTTATATATTCAATTAAAGACGGAACAATAGATTCATCCCATGTTTTAAAGACATAATCTTGTATATTTTTTATATTCATAAAAAGACTTTCCTTTTCCTATAGAATTTCAATAAAGGGCGTTAAAAAAATGTTTATCGATTAATAGAGAATTTTAACTATATAAAGACTTTTAATAAATTATTGCGAAATGTTTTGTAAAATACTCTCAAGTTCATCAGTATTTTTATAATTTATAACCAGCTTACCTTTACCATTTTTTCCTGCTTTAATAGAAACTTTACTATTAATATGACTAGCAAGCTGCTGCATTAATTTATCAATATTTGGATTACTCGTTGCGGTCGTTAATTTAACGGTTTCATCAGAATTTATAACGCTATTATTATCTAACGATTTTCGTACTTGTTTTTCGGTATCACGTACTGATAATTCTTTATCAATAACAACTTTTGCCATTTCACTTTGTTGTGAACCTGATAATGCTAATAAAACTTTAGCATGACCTGCTTCAATATCACCATTTTCAACTAATGTCTTAACATCATCATTTAAGTTTAATAGACGTTGTAAATTAGAAATCGCTGAACGCGATTTACCAAGTGCATCAGCAATTTCTTGATGTGTTAATGAAAACTCTTCGAGCAAACGTTTGATTCCTAATGCTTCTTCAATCGCATTTAAATTTTCACGTTGCATATTTTCAATTAAACCAACAGCCATGGCATCTTCATCAGATATATTTTTAATAATCGCTGGGATATTATCTAAACCAGCTTGTTGTGAGGCATGCCAACGACGCTCACCCGCTAAAATCTCATATTGATTTATATCGACTTCTCGTAAAACTATCGGTTGTAGTACACCTTGTTTACGAATTGATTGCGCAAGCTCTTCTATACTAGCAGGATTGATACTACGACGTGCTTGATGCTTACCAGGTTGAATACTTTTAATTGGAACTAACTTTAATGCAGAATTATCAGTTTCATCTTTAACTTTATTTTCTAAAGGCAGATTAGTACTTCCTAATAAAATATCTAATCTATTTTTACCTAGGCCGCGACGCTTTTTTACTGTCTCTGTCATTATTATTCCTAATTTCTATTCAGTCGTGATTTGTTCAGAATTTTTTTCTACTTTATAAGCTTCTTGATCGTTCTCTATTTGTCTAGCAACAACTTCTTCTGCGAGTTTTAAATAAGCTTGCGCACCTACTGAGCGACGATCATAAATAATGGCTGGCAAACCATGACTTGGCGCTTCAGCAAGCCGGACATTACGTGGAATAACGGTCTTAAATAATTTATCTGGGAAATGCGCTGTTAACTCATCTGAAACTTCTTGAGTTAAGTTATTTCTACCATCAAACATCGTTCGTAGAATACCCTCAAGATGAAGATGTGGATTGGTACGTTCTTTAATTTTTTCTATTGTTTCAATTAATCCCGCTAAACCTTCAAGCGCATAATATTCGCATTGCATAGGAATAAGTACAGAATCCGCAGCAACCAGCGCATTAATAGTTAACATATTCAATGTAGGAGGGCAATCGATAACAATGAAGTCATAAGCATAACGAACCCTAAGTAATGCTTGTCGTAGACGAAATTCGCGACGACTTAATTGAATTAATTCAATTTCAGCAACCGTCAAATCATGACTGGCAGGTAGAATATCATAACCACCTGTTGAACTTAGTAATGCTTCTGTTGGGTCAAGACTTTCAAGCAAGACATCAGTAATGCTTAACTCTAATTCTTTCTTATTAATACCACTACCCATTGTGGTATTACCTTGCGGATCTAAATCGATTAATAAAACACTTCGATCAAGTTCTACTAATGATGCGGCAAAATTAATACTTGTCGTGGTTTTACCAACACCGCCTTTTTGATTTGCAATAGCAATTATTTTTCCCATTCACATTGCCTTTTTAATGATCACTGCACAACGTTTTGCTGCTAATTCTGGTATTTGCAACGCAACAATTTCAGCAATTTGCCAGTCCATGTTCGTTTGCAGCGCTGGTTGCTGTGCTGCATCGGCTTTCATTGCTAATATTTGGCCATTATGAGAACACAATCTGCTCGTTAATTCAACAAATTTTTCTAATGAAGTAAACGCTCGTGAGACAATATTAGCGAAATCGTGGCGTGGATTATACGCTTCTATCCGTTCCTTAACTACCTCAATATTATTAATGTTTAATTCATGAACAACTTGAGTGATAAATCGTGTTTTTTTACTGTTGCTATCTAATAACACAAATTGTTTATCTGGGTAATATAAAGCCAATGGAATACCCGGCAAACCCGCCCCTGTGCCAACATCAAGAATTGTATTGTCGTGAATGAGTTTAGCGATAGCTAAGCTATCAAAGAGATGCAAAGACAACATATCATCAGGATCTTTAATTGCCGTTAAATTAAAAGCTTGATTCCATTTTTGTAAAAGATTGATAAATAAATGTAGTTTTTCACATAAATCATCGGTTGCTTGTAAACCCATTGCTAACAAGCCATTTTTTATACGTAGTTGGTAATCCATTATGCCACTGTCTTTTCATGTCAGGACTCACGCTAAAACACCTATCTCTTTGTTAATAATGTTGCTCAAAAACCTCACGTATTACGTAATACTCTCGGTTGTTTTAACAACATTATTGCCTCGATCTTGGTATTTATCGTAAGTCCTAATGTTTTTTTAGATGAACCAATAAAATTGAGATAGCTGCTGGCGTCATACCAGGAATACGCATTGCCATACCAACCGTTTCAGGTTTTACCGCTAATAATTTTTCTTTTATTTCGTTAGATAAACTTTTAATATTTACGTAATTTATTGATTTTGGGATATTTGTTTGCTCATGACGTTGCTGACGATTAATTTCTTCCAACTGCCTATCAATGTAACCTTGATACTTTGCTTGAATTTCTACTTGGTTAGCAGCAGCTTCATTGCTCAAACCTGGACCAATACCACTAACTTGCATTAAGCTTACATAATTTATTTCTGGCCGCTTTAATAAATCTGTCGCTCGATACTCTTTAGCTATAGCAACGTCTAGCACTTCACATGCTGATTCTGCAACCTCGCTTCCAGGATTCACCCAAAGATCGTGCAAACGTTGCTTCTCTTTAGCAACCTGTTCTTGCTTCTCATTAAATATTTGCCAATGTTTTTCGTCAACTAATCCTAAACGATAACCATGCTCCGTTAAGCGTAAGTCGGCATTATCTTCACGCAGTAATAAACGATATTCTGCTCTTGAAGTGAACATACGGTAAGGTTCATTAGTCCCCCTGGTAATTAAATCATCAATAAGCACACCAATGTATGCTTCATCTCGTCGTGGATACCAAGCTTCTTTTCCTTGCGCTAGCAAGCTTGCATTTAATCCTGCAATCAATCCCTGGGCAGCAGCCTCTTCGTAGCCTGTGGTGCCGTTAATCTGCCCTGCAAAGAATAATCCATGTATATATTTGGTTTGTAAGCTTGGTTGCAAATCACGCGGATCGAAAAAATCATATTCGATAGCATAGCCTGGTCGGCTGATATGCGCATTTTCAAAACCAATAATGCTGCGAACAAAAGCTAGCTGATGCTCAAATGGCAAGCTTGTCGAAATACCATTCGGATAAATTTCATTAGCAGTCAAGCCTTCAGGCTCAACAAAGATTTGATGCATACTTTTATCAGCAAAACGTACAATTTTATCTTCAATCGATGGACAGTAACGTGGGCCAATACCTTCAATCGCACCACTATACATAGCTGACTGATCTAAACCTTCACGAATAATGTCGTGTGTTTTTTCATTGGTATAGGTTATATGACAAGGAATCTGTTGCGGATGTTGTTGACGATGACCTAAAAATGAAAACACAGGGGTTGGTTGATCGCCTGGTTGAACTTCTAACTTACTGAAATTAATCGTGCGTTTATCAATGCGTGGCGGTGTACCTGTTTTTAAACGATCGACTCGAAAAGGTAATTCACGTAAACGTTGAGCTAATGCAATCGATGGCGGATCACCTGCACGACCACCTTTATAATTATTTAAACCAATATGAATTTTGCCACCAAGAAAAGTCCCAACAGTTAGCACGACCGTGCTGCTTATAAAACGTAAGCCCATTTGAGTAACAACCCCAATGACCTTATCCTCTTCGACAATTAAATCATCAACTGCTTGTTGGAATATTAATAAATTATCTTGTTTTTCAACAAATTGACGAATAGCTTGTTTATATAAAACCCGATCAGCTTGAGCTCGGGTTGCACGTACAGCTGGTCCTTTGCGTGAATTGAGAATGCGAAATTGAATACCGGCCTGATCGATAGCTTTCGCCATAACACCACCTAAAGCATCAATCTCTTTAACTAAATGACCTTTACCAATACCACCAATAGCAGGATTACAGGACATTTGACCTATGGTTTCGATATTATGAGTTAGTAACAAGGTTTTAGAGCCTGTTCTAGCAGCAGCCAGCGCTGCTTCAGTACCAGCATGACCACCACCGACAATAATGACATCGAAATGTTGTTGTAAATCTACATTAGCCATTGACGAACCTTTGGTATTGCATACGAATTTACGCAAAGTCTTTTACGTAAGTCTTAAAAATATGAAGTTGTTTAGATAATTGCCAATTATACAGAATAAAGTTCCTTTAACAACTGTAGAATCCAGGTTTAAGTGAGTATTTAAGTATTATACTTAAAAAAATGTAACGTCCATTTTGTATAAATACTTAACTCTCTAGAGAAGCTATGAATTTAAATCTTCATATAGTGTAAAAAACATCATAGGTAATTTTTTATTCAACCCTTATTAATATATTAGAATATTATATTAAAAGATTATTGTTATTATTATGTCGTAAAAATCTGTTATTAAGTCTTGAAATTAACTACTTTTTAGTTGTTTAGCTTATTGAAAAGCTGTGGATAACCTATCTTTTTGCAAGTGTGTTATCTGTGTATAAGATCAATGTCTGATCAACCACCTTAGTTAAGTACAGCTTATCCACATGTATCAAACATTCTTTGAGCATAGATCTTCACAGCTTGTTCATTTTTATAGAGCTTATGATAAACCTCTTTCTTTGTCGCGTTTCAAAATGTTTTATACACATTTTGCTCATTATTAAATTAATATTATTGTTTATTATAAGTTCGCATTTTAACTTTTGATCGGTATAATTTCCTTCACAAAAATAACAGAGATAAATCTCTATAAATTTGAAAAAATATGTTTGCAAAGCTTTATAGCCTTATTATTGGTAAACCCCGCGATCCTATGGATAAAAAAACGCGGAAGCATATTGCTTTAACAGCTTTTTTAGCCTGGATTGGACTTGGTGCTGATGGTTTATCCTCATCTTGCTATGGTCCACAAGAATCTTTTCTAGCCTTAGGTCACCACACACAGCTTGCATTGTATTTAGCGGTTGCCACTGCAATTACAGTATTTCTTATCTCATTTGCGTATAACCAAGTTATTGAACTCTTTCCTAATGGTGGTGGTGGTTATAAAGCGGCAACAAAATTATTAGGTCCAAATGCAGGTTTATTAGCAGGTTCAGCTTTAATTGTTGATTATATTCTTACAATTTCTATCTCGATTGCTAGTGGCACAGATGCTTTATTTAGTATGTTACCGTTGTCTGCTCAAGTCTATAAAATAAAAGTTGATGTGTTATTTATTATTATATTAATGATTTTGAATTTACGCGGTATGAAAGAATCTATAAAAATCTTAATGCCTATTTTTATAGGTTTTGTGATCACACATTTATTTATGATTCTTTACGGTATCTTTAGTCATAGTAGTGGCTTACCTGTCATTGCCCACCAAGCGATTAAAGAAACACATCATCTCGCGTTGCTCAATGGCGCTTTCTTTGTAGTGGCATTGTTTTTAAGTGCCTATTCAATAGGTGGCGGGACTTATACCGGTTTGGAAGCAGTTTCTAACAATGTGAATATTCTTACTAAACCTCGCGTTAAGACCGGTAAGTGGACCATGTTTTATATGGCGGTGTCATTAAGTATTACCGCTGGCGGTATTATTCTATTATATTTACTTTGGCATGCCAAAGCGGTTGCCGGCGAAACATTAAATGCGGTCGTATTTACTAAAATATTACATGGTATGCCTTTTGCCCATAGTATTTTAATCGTTACTTTAATTTTTGAGTTTGGCTTATTATTTGTTGGCGCCAATACCGGGTTTTTAGGTGGTCCCGCTGTTGTCGCAAATATGGCGATGGATAACTGGATGCCGAACAAATTTCGCATTTTATCAAGTCGTTTAGTTACTCAAAATGGCGTGATTTTATTTGGTATAGCAGCAATTATATTGGTGACGATTACGCATGGCCATGTTGGTATACTGGTCGTTCTTTATAGTATTAATGTATTTTTAGCTTTTATCACCTCTATTGCGGGTTTATGCAAGCACTGGTATACGCAGCGCGGCAAGCATCGCTTATGGTTACAACGACTTATTCTCTCGAGTTTAGGTTTTATTGTCTGTGGGGTTATTTTAACGTTTGTTGTCGTGAGCCGTTTTTTTGATGGCGGTTGGGAAGCGCTCTTAGTCGTTGCTTGTGTTATGGCAACATGTGTTTTTATTCGCAAACATTATAGTGAAGTATATAAGAAGCTGGATACGGTCGATGAAATTTTTGCGGAAGAAAAAGAGATTCTTGAAGATAATATATCAAAGATCAAGTTTGATAATAATGCACCAACAGCCGTATTCTTTGTAAGTCAGAGTCGAGGAGCAGGAATGCATACTCTATTATGGGTACAACGTTTATTTCCAGATTACTTCAAAAACTTTATTTTCTTAAGTTGTGGCGTTATTGATGTTGAAAGCTATGGTGCGGAAACTGCGCTCGACTCAATGAAGAAAAAAGTGAAGAAAAATTTAGATCATTTCGTACGATTTGCAAGAAAGCATAACTATCCAGTTCGTTCATATGTTTTATATGGTATCGATCCAGTTGAAGAGCTAGGGAAAGCTAGTGAAAAAATCTATAAAAAAATCCCTAATGCCATGTTCTTTGCAAGTGAGCTTGTTATGGAAAAAGATAACTGGTTCGTTCGACAACTGCATAATGAAACAGCGTTTGCTATTCAACGTAAGCTGCATTTACAGGGTATGCGAATGGTTATTCTGCCAATGAAACTAAACTAAATAACAAGGAATTGTTGATGATTTTGCGCCAACTATTTGATTGTGAAAGCTGTAATTTCACCTATTTAATCGCTGATGAAACAACGCGACAAGCGGTATTCATTGACTCTGTTTTAGAACAGATAGATCGTGATTTACAGCTTTTACAAGAGTTAAATTTAACATTATATGCAACATTAGAAACACATCTTCATGCTGATCATATTACAGCAAGCGGTAAACTCAGAGAAAAAACGCAATGCGAGGTTATTGTTCCTGCTAACTCTGATGTTGTTGGTGCTGATAAATTTATCGGTGATGGCGAAATTTTACAGTTTGGTGATGTTACTATAAAAGTTATTGCGACGCCTGGACACACAGAATGCCATTTAACATTTCATATTAATAATAAGTTTTTGTTAACCGGCGATACACTGTTGATTAGATCTTGTGGCCGTACTGATTTTCAGGATGGCGATGCTGGACAGTTATATGATTCTGTAACGAAGAAACTTTTTACCCTACCAGAAGAAACCATAATTTTCCCCGGACATGATTATTTAGGTTTTAAAAGCTCAACGATCGCTGAAGAAAAGCATTTTAATCCGCGTTTAGCCAATCACAGTCGTGCTGAATTTATTGAACTGATGGCCAATCTTAACTTAGCCTTACCAAAGAAAATTGATATTGCGGTTCCTGCTAACTTGCGTTGTGGTATTATCCAATAATTAATATTCTGCTGAATAGATTTTGAGATCACATGAGTAAGGAAAGTATGGGAAAGAGCTCTCCAGGTTTAATTAGGCGCTGGTTGATCTGGTTTTTACCTGCATTTTTTCAACTGTATCAATATGGTATGCAAATTTCACCAAGTCTGAAAGTGCACTATCTAGAAACACACTTTTTATTAACTAATGTCGAAATTGGCATGCTAACGACATTCTATTTAATTCCTTATGTTTTATTACAAATCCCGGTGGGGTTTTTGTATGATTTTTTTAATGCAAAGAAGTTACTCACTTCCTCTTTAATAATCTTCTCGGTTGGAACTCTTCTAGTCTATATTTCTAATATTCAATTTAGTTATCCTCTTTATAGCGCAGGTCGTTTTTTAATGGGGCTTGCTGCGAGTACAGCCTTTATTGGAGCGCTTTATCTTGCTGCTCACTGGTTAGATAAGAAACATTATAAGCTGGCGGTTAGCTTCACTATTATGATGGAGTTATTGGGCGTTTTTATTATTGGTATTGCACTCCCAATATTGATTGTTTATTTTGGCTGGTCTGAGCTTTTGTTAGTTAATACCTTCTTTTGTTTGTTTATAGCCGCTGTAATGTGGATTGTTATTAAAGACCCTTATGTACCGTCTTCTCATCATGCCAAAGATGTAGTAATACATCTAAAGCAAATTATGAGTAATAAAGAATTATGGCTATGCGCTATTCTCACGGGCTGTGCTTTTGCTAATATCATGGTTTTAACGAATATGTGGCGTGTAGATTATTTAGAACATATCTATAAGTTGTCTGCTTATCAAGCCACCATTGATAATGGTTATAGCATTATTGGTTATGTGATCGCAGCTCCAATTATTGGTTTCTGGTCGCAACGGTTGAAAAATTTGCGTACTTTTATTCTTATATGTACGGCTATAGAGTTTATCTTACTAATTAGTTGTAATTATTTGATTTCAAACATTACTATTAAAACAGTACTATATTTTGGAATAGGCTTCTTTTCAGCTAATGTCCTTTTAGTTTTTACTTTAACTAGAGAGGTTGTCAAAGAAAAACAAATTGGCGTAGCTATAGGTTTTGTAAATATGTTTAGTGTCATTATTGGTATGTTATTAGTGCCTGTAGTTGGTGAGCTATTAGATTTAACAAATAAAAATTATTTAATCTCTATTATTCCTGTGATGATAGCAACATTTATTGCCGTCATTTGTGCAGCAGTATTGTTAATATATTCATATAAACAAAAACCCCGCACAAGGCGGGGTTTTTAGTATTTACGCTAAGGTAAATGAGAATCTCATAAGCAGCGATTTACATCATGCCGCCCATGCCTCCCATTCCACCCATACCGCCCATTCCACCCATATCAGGTGCACCAGCTTCTTCTTTCTTTGGAAGATCAGCAATCATGCATTCTGTAGTGATCATGAGACCAGAGATAGACGCAGCTTTTTGTAAAGCAGTACGTGTTACCTTGGTTGGATCAAGAATCCCGGCTTTAATCATATCAACAAACTCGCCAGTAGCAGCGTTATAACCCATGTTACCTTTACCTTCTTCAAGGACTTTATTTAAGATAACAGAAGCATCAACACCAGCATTGTGTGCGATACGACGTAATGGCGATTCGATAGCACGGCTAACGATTGCAATACCCATATTTTGTTCGTGATTATCACCTTTCAACTCTTTGATTTTTGCTAATACACGAATTAAAGCAACACCACCACCAGGAACAACACCTTCTTCTACTGCTGCACGAACAGCGTGTAGAGCATCTTCAACACGGGCTTTCTTTTCTTTCATTTCAATTTCAGTTGCAGCGCCAACTTTAATAACAGCAACACCGCCAGCAAGCTTAGCAACACGTTCTTCTAATTTCTCACGGTCATAATCAGAAGAGCTTTGTTCTTTCTCAGCACGAATTTGTTCGATACGCGCTTTGATATCTGTTGCATTACCAGCACCATCAACAAGCGTTGTATTGTCTTTAGTGATAACAACACGTTTTGCTGTACCTAAGTCTTCTAAAGTAGCCGCTTCTAATGTTTTACCGATTTCTTCAGCAATCACATTACCGCCGGTTAATGTAGCAATATCTTGTAACATTGCTTTACGACGATCACCAAAGCCAGGTGCTTTTACAGCTGCAACTTTAACGATACCGCGAATGTTGTTAACAACTAATGTTGCTAATGCTTCACCTTCAACATCTTCAGCAAGAATCATTAAAGGACGACCAGATTTAGCAACAGCTTCTAAGATAGGTAGCATGTCACGAATGTTAGAAATTTTCTTATCAACTAATAAGATATGTGGGTTTTCTAATTCAGCAGACATGTTTTGTTGATTAGTAATGAAGTATGGTGATAAGTAACCACGGTCAAACTGCATACCTTCAACGACGTCTAATTCATTTTCTAAACCAGAACCGTCTTCAACAGTAATAACACCTTCTTTACCAACTTTTTCCATTGCATCAGCAATGATTTTACCAACAGACTCGTCAGAGTTAGCAGAGATTGTACCAACTTGAGCGATAGCTTTGTTGTCTTTACATGGAGTAGAAAGCTTTTGTAGTTCAGCAACTGCTAGAGTTACAGCTTTATCAATACCACGTTTTAAGTCCATTGGGTTCATGCCAGCAACAACGGCTTTCATACCTTCAGCTAAGATAGAGCGCGCTAATACAGTTGCTGTTGTCGTACCGTCACCAGCATCATCAGATGTTTGTGAAGCTACTTCTTTAACCATTTGTGCACCCATGTTTTCAAATCGATTTTCTAATTCGATTTCTTTCGCAACAGATACACCATCTTTAGTAATGGTTGGAGCACCAAAAGATTTTTCAATAACCACGTTACGGCCTTTAGGGCCCATGGTTACACCGACAGCGTCAGCCAAAATGTTAACGCCTCTCAGCATTAATTGACGACCTTCTTCAGATGAAATAATTTGCTTTGCAGCCATGTTTAAATCCTCATTCGAACATTAATAAAATAATAATTAAGCGACAACACCCATGATGTCGTCTTCACGTAAAACAACGAGATCATTGTCACCTAATTTGAATTCTGTGCCGGCATATTTACCAAAAAGAACTTTCTCACCATCTTTAAGGTCCATACCACGACGATCGCCATTATCTAAAACAGCGCCAGGGCCAACAGCCACAACAACACCAAACATTGGCTTTTCTTTTGATGCGGTTTCAGGAATAACAATACCGCCAGGTGTAGTTTGTTCACTATCTACACGGCGTACGACAACTCTGTCACCTAATGGGCGAATTGATTCAGCCATTTGTATCTTCTCCAATATATATACGTTTATAAACGCGGCCTGGAATTCAGGCCACCTGTGCCTTAGCACTCTCAGTTGAGGAGTGCCAATGGTAGCTATATGGGGGTGGTTGTCAAGCTTTCAAGGATGGATACTAAAAAAGTATGGAAAATAATCACGTGAATGCTTATTGATCAGAGCATTAATTTACGAAAGAGTAATTTCCTTGTTTGCATTTTGCGTTATTTTTGTTCATACTTGGCGACTTTATTATCAATTTGAAGTAGAGAGTTTTGATGTTTGCTGGTGATAATCCCGTTGCTCGTTTAGCTAAGCACTTGAAAGAGCAGTTAAATATTGTAGATATGGCTGATGCTAATGTAACGGCAAGATTGCAACGTAGTTTTGCAGATGCTTTACACGTTATTAGCACATTTCCGTCTCGTAAAATTGTAAAATATAAAGAACTTTATTCAGGCAAGTTTACGACTCTAAACAGAGCTATTGCGTTGGACCCGAATATGATAGCTGGAAAAAAACATGAAAAAAGAATGATAGCAATTATTTTGCTGTATTTAGAAGGCTTAACATCAGCAGATTTGCAAGCTTTATATCATTGTCTTATTCGTGAGCCCTATGCAACAAGTCTTTCTAATCTTCTTCAGTTTTTCAAAGACATCAATGGTCCTTTACAGCTTGAGCTTAAAGTATTAGTAAGAGCGAGGCCGGATGAAGCTGAAGAAGAAGATGAAACACAAGCAGAGCTAGCAGCGCTAGTTGGATATACTGCAGAAAGACGGCGTAGAGAACAAGGCGGTGAAAGGAAACGTCAACGCACTATTCTGGATCAATACCCTGATAATTTGCGTAATTTTATTGTGGATGTTTGGAATGATAGTTCGGTCTTATTAGCGGGCAGAATACCAGAGATAACTCATATTGAGAGTTTTCATGCAAAGCTAATGAAGGTAGTTAAAGCTACGGTCGAAGTCTATAAACCAGAATTGCCAACAGATAAGTTTCATGCTGCGGCCATAGAAAAATTAAGTGAGTTTGGAGAACCGCAAGCAGTGATGCAGGTTTTTATAAGTGTATCCACGGCACTTTGTAATTTAACGCGTAGTAAAGACATAATATTACGCAGAGAAATTGCGACATCATTGGCCGATTCTGATTGGCAGCGTTTTTTTATCGGGCCTGCACAAGCCAGTAAATATATTGATAAAGAAAAAACACGCAGGCCTCTTGTCCAAGCATTTTTAATTCACATCTCAAACAAGCTTGAAGATTTAAAGACATTAAATGACCTTGCTGATGGTGATAAAAAAGCATTGACCAGTTTTGTTGAAGTTGAAACGGCTTTACAAAAGCGCTTTCGAAGAGAGCCTTTATCTGATAGAGAAGCTGTTATTGTTATTACTGCTATCAATTATATTGCAGCAGCAGATGATGCCGTTGACTTACTTGGTGAAGCAGAGTCTTACTCTCCAGATTTGTATAACTTTATTTTAAATTTCAAATTAATAACAGGTAGAGAGCTACACGTTCCTACACCGTTAACCCATAACCATCGTCATTAATGCTTGGATCTAAAAAATTAATGCTTGGATCTAAAAATTACGTAGCCAAAAAGGTTTTGCGTCAGACTTAACTATGTTAATATTTTTGCCTCATTCTTAACAGGAGCAATGATTATGCGCATGCTAAATATTCTGGTAGTGGCTTTTTCAGTGATTTTCATGGTGGCAAGTTTGCCAGCCTATAGCCAACAATCTCGAGGTTCCGAGTCAATTCAAGCACAAGAAATCTTTAATGCGCACGGTAATCAGGTCGCTGGTAACCCTCATGGTAGCGTAACCCTGGTCGAATTCTTCGGTTATAACTGCCCCTACTGTCGTGTTATGTATCCCGTGATTGAAAAGCTAGTAAAGCGTGATCCTTATTTAAGAGTGGTCTATAAAGAATATTTATTATTTGGTCAACGCTCAGTACTTCCTGGTACAGCAGCATTAGCGGCTAATATGCAGAATAAGTATTTAGCCATGCATCAGGCAATGATGACGGCAACCAGTCCTTTAATACCCGAAGAAGTTATGTTCTTAGCGAAAAAAGCCAAACTTAATATAAAACAGTTTAAACAAGATATGCAGAATCCAAAATTATTAGCCCGTTTAGAAAGAACGACTAAATTAGCGCATGCGATGGGAATTAGAGGTGCGCCAACGTTAATTATTGCGCCGACGAAAGTGTTGAAAAATCCAAAAGTTAAAGTTTATCCTTATGTTGGTTTGCCAGAAGCTGCAAGAATTCAGGCCTTGATTAATAAAGCACATAAGGCAGCTTAATTTAATGAAAAAGTATATTGCTCTCGCATTTCTCATTTGTTTAATGCCTTTTGCATTGGCAAGTACTTTAAAACCTTTACCAGTGAATCAAGCATTCCAGCTATCAACGACGGTTGGAACCTTTGATTCGCTGGTTGTGCATTTTAAAATTGCCAAAGATTATCATCTTTATCGTGGCCAAATGGCATTTAAGTTGGTTAAACCAAATAGTGCTAAGCTTGCAACGGTGACACTACCTGCAGGTATTCCTAAGCAAGATGCGATTTTTGGCAAATATCAAGCGTACTACAATAGCGTGAACATTCCTTTGCAAGTTAATAGCTTGAAAGGCAAAAGTGCAAAAATCCAAGTAAACTATCAAGGTTGTGCAGACTCTGGTTTTTGTTATCCACCACAAAAGAAATTACTGACGATCAACTTTAAAGGCGGCACAGTTAGTCAAGGTCAAGCTCCACAGGCAAGTATGGTTTCTGAACAAGGTAAAATCACTCAAATGCTAGAACAAAAAAGTATTTGGTTGGTTTTGTTAATTTTCTTAGGTTTTGGTTTCTTATTAGCATTTACGCCTTGTGTTTTACCGATGTTACCGATTTTATCGGGGATTATTGTTGGTGAAGGCGAAAATATTAAGACGACACGAGCCTTTGGTTTGTCGCTTGCTTATGTAATTGGTATGGCCATCACCTTTGCCATAGCTGGTGTGGTTGCGGGTTTGGTTGGTAGTAGTATACAAACTGCATTTCAACAGCCATGGGTGATTATCGTTTTTAGTATTGTATTTTTATTATTAGCTTTATCTTTATTTGGTTTTTATGAACTACAATTACCTGCCTTTATTCGTGAGCGAGCGAATAATATCAGTGGTCAGCAAAAAGCCGGCAGCTATATTGGGGTTGCGGTTATGGGGGCGCTGGCAACATTGATTGTATCGCCGTGTGTCAGTGCACCTTTGATTGGTGCTTTGGCCTATATCGGTAAAACCGGTGATGCAGTATTAGGTGGTTTTGCCTTGCTATTTATGGGTTTCGGTATGGGTATTCCGTTGTTAGTTTTCGGTACCTTAGAAGGTAAGTTTTTACCAAAAGCCGGTCCTTGGATGCATCATGTGAAAGTTTTCTTTGGCGTGTTGTTGTTAGCTGTCGCACTATGGTTACTAGAAAGAATCTTCCCTGGCGCCTTAATGATGTTTATGTGGGCAGGCTTGTTAATCGTTTATTCTATTTATATTGGCGCCTTTACGATACCAGAAACAGATTGGCATCGTTTTTGGAAAGGTGTTGGTTTAGTTATTTTTGTATTCGGTGTGTTGTTAATGATTGGTGGTTCATTAGGTAATACCGATCCATTACAACCTTTACGTTTACCCAGTAATTTATTCCACTCCGGTGCCGTAGCGCCTCGTGCGAATGGTTTATTTCAAAAAATAGAAAATGTCACCGAGTTACAGCAAGCCTTAGATAAAGCCAAAGCCGCAGGTAAACCCGTGTTAGTCGATTTCTATGCTGACTGGTGCATTGCTTGTAAAACCATGGAACATAATGTGTTTGCTACTGTAGAAGTGCAAAAGCAATTACAAGGTTATGTTTTACTGCAAGCTGATATCACTAAAGATAATGTGGCTAACAAAGCTTTGATGAAGCGCTTCAATGTGATTGCACCGCCAGATTTCATCTTTTTTAATGGTCAGGGCAAACAATTAACGTCAGCACGCATAGTCGGTGAAATGAGTAAACAGGCTTTTCTGCAGCATCTGTCAAAAATAAAAACAAGTGTTAGTCAATAGCTACAGACTTTGTTGCCATCTTCGGCAAATATGCTGCTATCTCCATAAAACTGGACATCGAACGAAAAGTTATGCACAATAGCGAATCGACTTATCGGTAAGGTATAAAAATGGGCAGAATTCTTGTTCTTAACGGACCTAATTTAAATCTTTTAGGTACCCGAGAACCAGCAAAATATGGGCATACTAGTCTGGCGGATGTGGTAACAAGTCTACAACAACGCGCGCAGCAATTAGGCCACGAGTTAATCCATCAACAAACTAATGCTGAACATGAAATGCTTGAGTTTGTACAGCAAGCACCGCAGCAAAAAATCGATTTTATTATTATTAATCCAGCCGCATGGGCACATACCAGTATTGCACTGCGTGATGCGTTTGCTGCGATTAACATTCCGTTTATTGAAGTTCATATTAGTAATATTCATCGTCGTGAATCATTTCGACATCATTCTTATTTAATTGAACTCGCTGAAAGTGGTATTTATGGCTGTGGCGTTTATGGCTACCAATTAGCATTGCAAGCCGCAGATAATTTTTTATCAACTAAATCTTAAAAAGTTAGGACTTATAACAATAGGGTAATACAACTGATGGATATACGTAAGATCAAAAAACTCATTGAACTAATCGATGAAACAGGCGTTGCTGAAATCGAAATTAAAGAAGGCGAAGAATCCGTACGTATTTCACGCAACAGTAATAACCCTGTTGCTATGGCGCCGATGATGATGCCCCAACAATTTGCGATGCCACAGGCTGTACACGGGGTTCCGGATAGCGAATCAAAAGCGGACGCGGCACCAGAATTAAGTGGTTATGTCGTTAAAGCACCCATGGTTGGAACCATGTACACCTCACCGTCTCCAGGATCCAAAGCGTTTGTTGATATTGGGCAATCTGTTGAAGAAGGCGATACACTTTGTATTATCGAGGCAATGAAAATGATGAACCAAATCGAGGCAGATAAATCAGGTAAGGTTAAGGCACGTCTGGTTGAAAATGGTCAACCTGTCGAGTTTGGTCAACCTATATTTATCATCGAGTGAGGTTAAAACATGTTTGATAAAGTTGTCATTGCTAATCGTGGCGAAATCGCGTTACGTATTTTAAGAGCGTGTAAAGAATTAGGTATAAAAACTGTTGCGGTGCATTCTGAATCTGATCGCGATTTAATGCATGTGCGACTTGCTGATGAATCAGTTTGTATTGGTCCAGCAAAAGCCACAGATAGTTATTTAAATATTCCTGCCATTATTAGTGCTTGTGAGATAACGGATGCTCTCGCTATTCATCCTGGCTATGGATTTCTCGCAGAAAACGATGATTTTGCTGAGCATGTTGAACAAAGTGGCTTTACCTTTATTGGTCCTACAGCAGAAACGATTCGGTTAATGGGTAATAAAATTAGTGCGATTGAAACCATGAAGAAAGCCGGTGTGCCATGCGTGCCTGGTTCTGATGGTTCGCTTGGTGATGATGCAGAAAAAAATAAAGTGATTGCGCGAGATATTGGTTATCCTGTTTTGATTAAAGCCGCTGGTGGTGGTGGTGGCCGCGGTATGCGTGTTGTGCATAGTGAAGCGGCATTATTGAATGCGATTTCGTTAACACGCTCAGAAGCTGCGGCAGCATTTAATAATGATACCTTATACATGGAGAAATTCTTACAAAATCCACGCCATATTGAAATTCAAGTATTAGGCGATGGCCAAGGTAATGCTATTCACCTTGGCGAACGTGATTGTTCGTTGCAACGTCGTCATCAAAAAGTTATTGAAGAAGCAACTGCTCCAGGTATTACTCCGGACCAACGTGAAACAATAGGACGATGTTGTGTCGAAGCTTGTTGTCGTATGCAGTTTAGAGGCGCGGGAACATTTGAATTTCTATATGAAGACGGTGAATTTTACTTTATTGAAATGAATACGCGTGTACAGGTTGAGCATCCTGTCACAGAAATGGTAACCGGTGTTGATATTGTTAAAGAACAAATTCGTATTGCTGCTGGCGAGCCATTAAGCTATAAACAAAGCGATATTCACATCAAAGGTCATGCAATTGAATGTCGAATTAATGCTGAAGACCCAAATACCTTTACCCCAAGTCCTGGAAAAATTAATTTATATCATCCGCCGGGAGGTCTGGGTGTGAGAATTGATTCACATATTTATACGGGTTATGTTGTGCCTCCACATTATGATTCTCTAATCGGTAAACTTATTACGTATGCTGACGATCGACAATCTGCAATTATTCGCATGCGTAATGCTCTAGATGAGTTTATTATCGATGGCATTAAAACCAATATTCCGTTGCACCAAAAAATGATGCGTGATGCTAACTTTATTGCAGGTGGCGTTAATATTCATTACTTAGAGAAAAAGTTAGAATTATAATTATGTGGCAACAAATCACGTTTAAAGCTGCACCTAAGCAAGTTGAGGATGTCAGTGAGCTTCTCGAAAACTTAGGTGCTGTTGCTATAACCGCGACAGATGCAGGAGACGAACCTATTTTAGAGCCTGAAATAGGAACAACACCTCTGTGGCAAGATATTAAAATCACCGTATTATTTCCGCATGAAATGTCTTTATCACCCGTTATTAATAGCTTAAAAATGTTTTTCAGTACCGAAGATTTTGCTCATGAAATTGAAGAATTAGCAGAACAAGATTGGCAAAGGGTCTGTATGCAAGACTTTCATCCTATGCAGTTTGGGGAAAACTTGTGGGTTTGTCCGTCATGGGAGCAGCCAGTAGATCCGGATGCGATTAATATTATGCTGGATCCAGGTTTGGCATTTGGTAGTGGCACTCATGAAACAACGACACTTTGTTTGAATTGGTTGGCTGAACATGACCTAACAAATCTTGACGTTCTGGATTATGGTTGTGGTTCAGGCATTCTGGCTATTGCTGCGATTAAATCTGGCGCAAAACATGCATGGGCTGTTGATATTGATGAGCAAGCATTATACGCAACCTCAGGAAATGCTGAAAAAAATGTGATTAATATGCAGCAACTTACTGTTTCTACGGTAAAAAATTTAAATGAAGCGATATTGGTAGATGTCATCATGGCAAATATTTTGGCACAGCCTTTAATTTCGTTGGTTGCTGATTTTTCAACCAAACTAAAACCAAGTGGTAGGCTAATATTGTCTGGCATACTCTGTTCACAATCCGAGCAAATTAAAAAAGCTTATGCAACAACCTTTTCTTTTGTAAATGAGCGAGTTAGAGAAGATTGGCTGTGTTTGGAATTTTCTAAAAAAGTTTAAATTTAATACTTGTTTAAAATTCGTCTAGTGCTATAATTGGCTTTCGTTCTGGTTTTGTCGAATTTTTAGGCAAATCCAGTTGGAGCTGGCACTCTACACCGATCGGTTTGTTGTTTAAATCGTGACAAGTTGGAGGAGCCAGTTGGAAGTTTTATGTCTAACTATGAGAGAGTCTGACAAATATGGAAACAACAATGGACAATCAAAATGTACAAGCAGCAGTAATGCAGCAAGAAGAAACACTTCGCGATAGTGTTTATCATGCGATGCAACGCTACTTTACAAAACTAGATGGTGTTGAACCTTCTAATCTATATGAGATGGTACAAAATGAAATTGAAGAACCATTATTAAAATCTTTAATGCATTTTACTAAAGGCAATCAAAGTCGAGCTGCTCGTATTTTAGGAATTAGCCGCGGAACATTACGTAAGAAATTAAAGCTATACGATTTATTATAATTCGCGAATTAAGCCGGTATTTACATAAATATTAGAATTAGGGCTTACGATAAACCATCAAGGTTGAGGTGAATGTGCTTTCTAAAAGCCGACAGTATACATAATACGTGAGGATTGTAGAAAGCACATTCAACAAAAAGATTGGTGTTTAGTGTAAGTTCTAAGAGTGTAAATACCGGCTTAATTGTTCTGTAGTAAACTTTACTCCGAACTCAAAAAGCTGAATTTATGCAAAATAGATTTTCTTTTCTTTATCTCATCCTTCTCATTTTAATATTTTCAAATGTTTGTACTGCTGTCGCTAAGACAGAATCCTTTCATGCAACTCAATCTTGGATCTCTCAAAAACAGCAGCTTAATAACTTAAAACAATGGTCTTTAAGTGGTGGTATTGCTGCAAGTGGTGAGAAACCCTGGAGTGCGTCCGCGTATTGGCAACAATCAGGTAAAGATTTTCGTATAACATTATTTGGACCCTTTGGTGCAGGCGGAATTAAGATCACCAAAAACAATCATGATATTATTTTACGAACAGGTGATGGAAAAGTTTATCGTTCGGATTCAATAGCAGATTTATTGCAAAAGTTTAATATCTATTTACCCGTAAAAGCGTTGAATTATTGGTTGCGTGGTATTCCTGCTCCAGGTAAAACACAGGCTATGATTTTTGACGAACAACAACGGTTGCGAAAATTACGTCAAGATAATTGGACAATTTACTTTGAAAAATTTCAACGAGTAAAACAATATCGCTTACCACAAACGATTATTGCTATTTCACCTGATAAAAAATGGCGCTTTCGAATTATTATCAGTGCTTGGAATGTTGCTTGATAATAGTAAAGCTTGAATTACAAATAGAAAGTCGTTTTGGTCATTAGCTGTGACATGAAACGCATTGCCGTTTTGATTGGTTGAGGTAAATCAGCAGCTCCTGCTTCTTGCGCCATATTAGCATGCTTAATTTCATCTTCTTGCATTTGGCGCAGAATGACTCTGCTTTTGCCATCATTTTCTGGCAAACGTTGTAAATGGTTACCAAGATGGGCTTCAACTTGATTCTCAGTTTCTTGAACAAAGCCTAGGCTCCATTTATCACCAATAGCACCGGCAACGGCGCCCATCACTAGAGAGCCGGTGTAAAAAAATGGATTAAGTAAGCTGGTATTAGTATTTAATTCTTCGAGCCTTGCTTCACACCAGGCTAAGTGATCATTCTCTTCTTCAGCAGCTTGATGCATCTTCTCTTTGGTGCTCGCATTGTGTGCTGTTAGTGCTTGGCCTTGATAAAGCGCTTGCGCACAAACTTCACCGCAGTGATTAATGCGCATTAGACGCCCTGCAAATTTTGTTTCCTTTGAGCTTAATATTTGAAAATTATCAAGATTACTATCTGGTCGCGCTCGTTCATGTTGTCGAGATTGAGCAAAGACCGTACGCAGGCCCTTATCAAGTTCTATACAAACTTTATCTAGCAAAGAATATTGTCGTGTTTGGCTTTTCATATAATGTGAAATTTAAATATGATAATTAATGTTTGGTTATATTAAACAATTAATTATAAAATGTCGATATTGAATCATACGGGACTGGGAAACTTTCATGACAAAGATAAGCTGTAGCGAAGATGCTAAAGGCGTAAAACATTTTATCTATGATGAGGTATTTACCTTTGAAGATGGTGAAACGATTCAACCGCTACACCTAGCCTATGAAACCTATGGGAAGCTATCAGAAGCAAAAGATAATGTCATTTTGATCCATCATGCTTTATCAACGAATAGTCATGTTGCCAGCCACGAAAACAATCCACAGCCAGGTTGGTGGGAAAATATGCTCGGTCCAAACAAGCCTATCGATAGTAATAAGTATTTTATTATTTGTATTAGTAATATTGCGAGTTGTTTTGAGTCTTCAGGACCACTTTCAATAAATCCAAAAACCGAAAAATCGTATCAATCTACATTTCCCGAAACGTCTATTACGGATATCGTTAAGTCACAACACTTATTGCTCGAATATTTAGGTATTAATAAACTCTATGCGATTCTTGGTAACTCTGTTGGCGCGATGCTATCGATCACCTGGGCGGTATTATATCCTGACGAAGTTAATAAACTCGTGTCAACGTCTTCTTGTTATAAGTCTTATCCAACCAATGCCGAAAATCGCGCACTTCAGCGCGAGACTATTTTATTAGATCCAGAATATGGTGATGGTTTATATGAAGAACAGCCTTCTCGAGGGTTTTTGCTCGCAAGAAAACATGCACTGCTAACCTATCGCAACTGGGAAGAGTTAAATGAACGCTTTGTTGATAAAGAAAATAAAGAGTCATTAGCTAATTATTTACAATATAATGCTGAAAAATTTATTAAACGCTTTGACTTAAATGCCTATTTATATCAGCTTGCCATGATGGATAGTTTTAACATCACCAAATATTTTCCGAGTAATTTGGAAACGTTTCAGCGCATCAATGCGGATGTTCTGGTTATTAGTGTCAATACTGATGTTTTATATACTCCAGATCAGCAACATGACTTATATAAAGAGTTATCTGCTGCAGGTGTCAATACACAACTTATCGAGCATATTTCAGAGATTGGCCATGATGCGTTTCTTGTTGAGACGCCGGCATTTGGTTGCTATCTTACTGATTTTTTAGGGTAATTATGGCTTACGCTAATATTGCAAAAGTTGTGAAAATATTAAAGTTTCGACTATGCTTTATTTATAAATAATGAAATTTCAGGAAAGATGTCATGTACGGTAGAAAAGTAAGTAGACTAGATATTATTAGGGCACTTATATTTAAAGAGCGTGAGAAGCTATGGCCAAAAGGATATGATCGCAATGATTCTATAGGTTTAGATAAGTTTCTTGAGAACATTGCCGGTATGATTCATCCTTTATCACTCGCTGAATTTTTTGATAAATCGAAACCATCAGTGCTGTTTGATTCTGGACGTCTAAAGAGCGCTTATGAGCATTATCGCGCAAAAGCAGAAGCTCAACATAGAGTAGCGCCGCAAGCACCACCTCATGCAGCTCGACAACAAACACCAGAACAGCTCGCTAATAAAATTCTTGCTAATGTTCATGCATTAATTCTTTCTGCACAGATGCAGGCATTTTTACAAGCTCAAGACAGAGATAATATAAACGCGATGCTACAAAATTTCTTTTCAATCTTCATTGGTTCTATTAAATATGTAGTAAAGAAAAAATATCCACCTGCAGCGTTCTTTAAAGATCCCGCTGTCATTCGTGTTTTTAGTCAAAATAGATATTTACAAGCTGTTTTAAGGATTATGCAACGAGACCAACACGGTCAACAAGAAAGACCAACAATGCAAGCTACTACTCAATGGTTGCTTGATAATAAAATGGAAATATATAATGGTACTGGAATACCATCTAGTAGTACAAACCCAGCTTATTTATTAGCGGTTTTCAAGATTATGGCTGATAAAGTTATAGAACATGGCCATAGCCTCCAAGACTTCTTTGGAGACTCTCTAGTAAGAGCTACTTTAAAAACAGGGTCTAACACCTATGCTGCAATATTGGATAATTTAGTCTTTGTAGGACAACCCTTTAAAGCAAGGAATCCTGCTGCTCGTGATCATGCGCGACAGGCTTTTATTGATGATGAAGGCCGTGGTCCGGTTACACGCTTAGGTTTAGGTGGAAAACAAGGAACTGAACTGCAAAGAGCATTGAAAGGGGTTCTTGCTGAAAATCATCCTGATCGGCGTCCTGAAGCAGAAGGTAAAGCAAACCAAGCATTCTTAGATGCTCAGCTATTGAGAGAGGTTTGTGGAGATGAGTTGGTTACTGCGTTTCAAGGTGAAATTGCTCGAGTAAAAGCTGAGAAAGCAAGACCTAGATAACCTTGTATCTACC
The DNA here is from genome assembly GCA_021773175.1 of Gammaproteobacteria bacterium. GTDB lineage: Bacteria > Pseudomonadota > Gammaproteobacteria > JAJFKO01 > JAJFKO01 > JAJFKO01. Next base: position 81,944 of record JAJFKO010000067.1, on the reverse strand, counting down.
ATCTTAAATATTAAGCCTTTTGAGCACCTAACCGCTGGGACTATAGAAATAAGTCAGACACCATGCTATTAATTAATTTCAGAACTGATAACTTCAAGCCTCTAAGCACAGCGAGCTATTGCAATACCAACGAATGATTTTCTGTTCTGTTTTTTTAGATGGGGCTTTGCCCTGTAAGATTTTTTGTAATGAAGTCGGTCTAACTTCAACGACTTTAGCAAATGTATCTAGTGAATTATTAACTTCTGATATGCCACGCTCAACGATTTTTCTTGTTGTAGTGTTCATAGATGTATACTCCTCAAACTTTTAAACATCCTGTAAGTTTGCAATGCTCGTAATGATTTTATTCTTCAGATTTACTTAAAACATTCCTGGTGCTATGAGCACGTTTTTTATAAATCCGTTTTTTTATTGAACATTTAATTTTGCGAACCTTGTTAATTTAATACTATTTTAGAGAAATGAAAAGAGCTTTTCTCTGATATAATGCTAAAAAATCTCTGACCAAATTGACCATGGAGGCTTGATGAAGATAACAAAAGTAATACGTCGCTACCTGATTGCTGGATTATTGGTCTGGGTGCCAATCGGAGTAACTATCTTAGTTATCAAGTTCTTAATTGATATTATTGGCAATAGTGTTTCTTTAATGCCGCATGCTTATCGACCAGATAATTTGATAGGTTTTCATATTCCCGGCATTAATTTTATCTTCGTTATTATTATTATTTTTTTCACTGGCATGGTCACAACAAATTATTTAGGAAACTATTTTCTCAACTTATGGGACAAAGTGATTCATCGTATACCATTAGTGCGGACAATTTATGGTGGTGTTAAACAAGTTCTGGTTACCATTTTTAAGCCAAGTGGCCAAGCTTTTCGCAAAGTACTGTTAGTTGAGTATCCTCGCCGCGGTATGTGGAGTGTTGGATTTCAAACAGGCCCCGTTGCCAAAGAAGTTCAGTCCAAAACAGAAAAAGAAATGGTTACTGTGTTCATTCCAACAACGCCTAATCCAACGTCTGGATTTTTAATGATGTTGCCAAAAGAAGAAGCCCAAGAGCTTGATATGAGTGTTGATGAGGCTTTGAAATTTGTTATTTCACTTGGCGTAGTCCAACCAGGAAAGAAGAAAATAAAAACGAATGAAGTATCAGAATCAAGTTAGAATTATTGCCGGAAAATGGCGTGGTCGTAAAATCAATTTTATTAGTCAAGAACAGTTACGACCGAGTGGCGATCGTATTCGCGAGACACTTTTCAATTGGTTAATGCGCTCTATAGTTGGTGCCCACTGTCTAGATTTATTTGCGGGTAGCGGAGCATTAGGTTTTGAAGCTTTGTCGCGAGGAGCCCAACATGTAACAATGATTGATAATGATTTCACAACCATTAAACAATTAAGCAGTAATGTCGAACTGCTTCAAGCACAACAACAAACCAGTATTCATCATGCTAGTATTCCAACTTTTACCCTACCGAGTTCTCAAACGTTTGATGTTATATTTTTAGATCCTCCTTTTCAGGATAGCAATGCTATCGCTCAAGCTTGTCAGTGGTTACTGTCACATAATCTATTAAAAACAGGGACATTAGTGTATATTGAGGTCGAAAAAAAATTACAAGACCTTAGTGTTCCCGAAACTTGGCAACAAGTAAAAGTAAAACAAGTAGGAAATGTAAAATTTTATCTCTATAAAGTATAAGGATAATAATGAAAGCGTTCTGGCAAAGGATTCACCACGGTCATTATGACCAAGGACATTCAAATAAATCTCTTATTATACTGATTGCCTTAACGGCTTGTATTTTATTCGCATTCTTTTTGCGATGGTATTTTCATATGGTGATTGGTGGTCAAGGTCAGTATATGGCTTGGGCTTATCAAAACTTCTTTGGGCATCTTGCGAAACAAAACTTACTTTTTTCTGATGCAATGCTACATAAAGGGATAATGCCAAAATCTTTGAATGATCCTGGTTATGTTATTTTTATTTCATTAGTTAGACTGTTAGGCGTGAGTACCATAGAGCACCTGCGCTTAGTACAAGCTGCAATTGATACTTTAATAATAATACCGTTGTTTGTTCTATTATTAAGATTAAATATTAAAGCCAATATCGCTATATTTATCGTGTTAATCTATGCAGTATTTCCACCTTTTGCGATAAGCAGCACCTTAATCTATGATGCCTGGATCGCTCCAGTACTATTTATAATGATTTTATTGTGTATTTCATTTGTACCTAAAAATAGAAATTTATATCAAATGATCTATCCATTAATTGGTGGTATTACTATCGCCATCGGCGTTTTGTTTAGTTGGTATTTTATTCTATTTGTTATTCCCTACTTTTTGTGGATTATTATTAAAGGAAATAATTGGCCGCAAAAATGTTTGGCAATGTTCTTTTTATTTTTTGGGATGATTGTTATTTTCTCGGCCTGGAAAAGCTACGCGGTTGAGCTTAAGCCTGCTGCTACAGCTCAACATGTTGTTGCACAGAAATCTTCTGGTGCAAGAAAGATTACGATTATTAAATTAAATAAAGATTATGCTAAACACTACATTACTGCTTGGCAGCAATATCCAGGACAAGTGGCAACGATGATTTTACAGCGTTGGAAGCGTCTGATCTTTACGTCTGCTCGTATTCCTGGTTACACCACTTATTTTCCAATTCTTGGCTATTTGCTTCGATTCTTTGGCGTACTGGCACTTATCGGCGCCGCAATTTTATATCGTAAGCAGTGCAGTAAAGTTTTGTTAGTAGCCTTACCGTTTTTATATAGCTTGCTCATTAATGTTTATACGCCATCAAACCATTTATTCACAACAACGATGGTTCTATCTTATTTGCTTGCTTGTGGCTTACTGGCGCAATGGAGTCATCGTTATATCAGCGACCATCCTACTCCACAGAATAAGTATTTCTTTAAAATAATTGCTTATGCCATCTTGGCGTACATCTTTATAGATCTAGCTTTTATGATTTTTGATGTTTGGCGAGTCGTCTTTTAGTAATGCTAACCTGCTCGTAATGGGCAGCTACCAAATGCTTTGGTACAATCTACGGCGATGTTTTCAGTTTTAAGTATGGCTTTACAACAAAGGAGCAGGTTCTTTTTAACTGCTTTAACTTGATCAAGGGTTAAATTATATTTACTTGCTATTTTTTGGAGAGCTTGGACATTGCTAAGTGATGTGGTTTTAATTGCATTTACCATCGCTTGAAAAGTTGCTGGCTGCAAATTATGACTACTAGCAACATTTCCTAATTAATTTATGGCAGAAGTTTGAGTTCCTGATGCCGTTGCCTCTAAGAATGCATAAACAGCCTGCTTTTGTTCAATCGTTTCTGCTAAAGCTTCACCTGCTGCAATTAAAGATCCCATACACAAACCAGCAACTAACATCTCTTTTTTCATGATTAAAATCCCTTTGTTAGCCCAGACTTTACGGCCATTTAAATGGAAGTTGTTTGTACAGTTAATAGTATAGGTTTATTTTGCTTTTTGTCGAGAGAGGTCTTATAACTCTATATTTATAAAGGCTTTTTGGGAAATGCGCCGGTACTACTTTGAAGTGCGACTTAATTAGATCAAATAGTAAAAATTTTTATTGTGTTTTAAGTTAAATAAATGAATATAAGAGTAATAAAATCCCAAGCACGGTCGAACTAAATAACAACCAGCCCATTGCTGCTGATGCGATCATTGCGGCAGGTAAAATAGCAATATTTGTAATTGAATAAGCAATAAATGCTAAACCAGAACCAAAAGCAAAACTTTTCTTCTTTTTCTTTTCATTGATTTTTTCTTGTTTCAGCTGTTGAATTTGCATGATTTGCTGCATGCGCTGATTTTTACTGGTGTCTTGTAGTAAGTTATAAACCATCTCAGGAAATTCTGGTAACTTCTCTAAAAGGAATGGTCCATGGTCACGAAACTTACGTAAAAAAGCTTGTGGTCCGATCTGTTTTTTAATCCATTTTTCTAAAAAGGGTTGCGCCGTTGCCCATAAGTCTAATTCTGGATAAAGTTGGCGACCTAAGCCTTCAACATTAAATAAGGTTTTTTGTAATAAAATTAATTGTGGTTGTACTTCCATTTGAAAGCGTTTGGCGGTTTGAAATAAACGAATAATCAAGCGTGCAAAGGAAATTTCAATTAATGGTCTTTCGATAACAGGTTCACAAACTGTACGAATAGCCGATTCAAATTCATCGATGCGTACTGTCGGTGGGATCCAGCCAGATTCAATATGCAGTTCAGCGACACGACGATAATCACGCTTAAAAAAGGCAAGTAAGTTTTCTGCTAGATAACGTTGATCTTCTGGACTGAGTGTTCCCATAATTCCGAAATCAACAGCAATATATTGTGGATCGTCGACATTATCTTGACTAACAAAAATATTGCCTGGGTGCATATCAGCATGAAAAAAACAGTCTCGAAAAACTTGTGTGAAAAATATTTCAACACCACGTTCAGCTAAACGCTGCAAATTAACATTATGTTGTTTTAATGCATTCATATCTGTAACAGGAATACCACTAATGCGCTCCATAACTAAAACATTATGATGGCAATAGTCCCAATAAATTTCTGGAACATGTAATTTTTCATAATCTTTAAAATTGCGTCGCAACTGTGAAGCGTTAGCTGCCTCACGCATTAAATCTAATTCATCTAATAGACTATGTTCAAATTCTTTAATAATTTCCTTTGGATGTAAACGTTTACCTTCAGACCAATAACGTTCAACAAGACTTGCGAGCAGATACAGTAAGTCGATATCTTGCTGAATAATATTTTTAACGCCAGGTCGTAAAATTTTTACTGCAACTTTTTCGCCAGTTTTCAATGTAGCAAAATGTACTTGCGCAATAGAGGCAGAAGCAGCAGGAACTAATCTGAAATCATCGAAAATATCATTAAGGTTTTTATTATAGGTCTTTTCGACAATTTTCTGTGCTTGTTCTCCTGGAAAAGGCGCAACATTATCTTGTAATTTCGCTAATTCTTCAGCAATATCGTCCGGCAATAAATCGCGACGTGTTGATAGAACTTGTCCGAACTTCACATAGATGGGACCTAGCTCTTGTAGAATTAAACGGATGCGTTCGCCATGAGACTTACTTTTATTTGCTCGCCAATTAAATGGATTAAGATAAGCTAGAAAGCGAATAGGATAAAACCACGGTGTTGCTAAGATAACTTGATCAAATCCATAACGTACCAAGACGAAGTAAATATGTAGGAAACGAAAACCACGTGTAATGTATCTCATTGTTTAGCTTTCTGTTCTGTTAGACGAGTGACGCGAGTCGTTAAACGATCGATATCACAGGTCAAATTTTCATTATTCATATAAAAATTTTCTACTTCGCGTTTGCTTGGTAAGTGACGAGTTTCTTCTTGTAAATAGTCGGTTATATTTTTTTGTACAACTTTACTTGAGCCCTTTGTCATATTGCGAGCGCCACGTAATAATTCAGCAATACCGTGAGCAATGACATCACCGGTCCAGCGGGATAAGTATTCTTCCCAATCAATATCCATGTTTTCTAAAATATCATTAAAGGTTTGCAATACATCCGCATCACCTTCAAGGTTTAAGCCCTTCTGATTAAGTTTATTACTACTGTTGGCTAATTTGAACTTAACAAATGCGGTTGGTTTACCACTGATTTTAGCGTCAACAGTGTCGGCATGTTTACTAACTTTAATTTTCTCATCTGTAAATCGTAAGTAATATTCCATCATAGGAATGCCGGTATCAATACCAATGACTTTACCATTCAACTCTAACAATGCCTTGCGTGCTTCGGGATCTAAAGCAAAGTATTTATTCATCGCATATTCAATTACTTTATGTAATAACATTTACTTTTTATATCCTCTATGAATTGCCACAATGCCACCGGTTAAATTAAAATATTCTGCATCGGCAAAGCCTGCTTCTAGCATCATATTGCGTAATACAGATTGTTCTGGGTGCATGCGTATGGATTCTGCTAAATAACGATAGCTGTCAGCATCATTTGCCACCCATTTGCCTAAAAAAGGTAATATCTTAAAAGAGTAGTGATCGTAGATGGGTTTCAATCCTGGTAGTACAGGTTTTGAAAATTCTAAAATTAATAAACGACCACCAGGTTTCAATATTCGTTGCATAGAGCGTAATGCTGCGGTTTTATCGGTTACATTACGTAATCCAAAACCAATGGTGATGACATCAAAATAATTATCTGGAAAAGGTAATTGTTCAGCATTACCCAAACATAAACTAACATTGTCAACGATACCTTGATTCAATAAGCGATCACGACCGGCTGTTAGCATTTCATAGTTGATATCCAATAAGATAACGTGTCCAGTTGGCCCTACTATCTTTGCGAATTTTTTGGTTAAGTCGCCTGTGCCACCAGCAACATCAAGAATACGTTGACCAGCTTTGGCACTACTTAATTCAATCGCCACTTTTTTCCATAAACGATGAATGCCTAAAGACATTAAGTCATTCATGACATCATATTTTTGTGCAACGGAACTAAACACTTGGCCAACTTTATTGACCTTTTCATCAATAGGTACTTGTTCATAGCCAAAGTCAGTAGTTTTTGAATCTTGATTTTGTTGCTCAGAGTGTTTCATTGCTTTAAAAAATCTCACCGTGTACATGTTGTATCGATGTGCAATATTACTCAATTAGGCGTAGCAAAGCTAGCGTGGAGCAGGCTATTTTCCTAATCAGATAAAGGACTTAGGCTTTATAAAAAAACTATTAAGCAGAAACTTATTTGACCATACTTCCATTAATACTATAGTAAATATAAAATGTAGAGATTTTAACCATGAAAAGATTAAGTCTAATGACTATATTACTTGTTTTCTTATTAATCCCTTTGAGCAGCTCTGCTCACTATGGCTTTGGTCTAAAAACTTGTCCAGTAGGCCATTATGTTGATGACCTACCTAATCCAATTCGAGTGCCTTTGCTAGGCGTTGGAATATCAAAAAGAGGCCTTGTGCAAACATGCTATGGCAACCCCGGTGATTTAGGTCTAATCATTCAATCCAATCGTAGTCAAAAACTTGAAGAAACTAATGCGGGTGATTGGCAATGCCAGTGCTGTCATGGTACGCGTTGTTATGAAACGACTTGTCCTGCTAAATGTTCAAAATAGCATTTATACCCATCGGAACTCAAAATGCGAGCGGTATAGTCATACTTACGTTATTTCTTTTTAGCAAACCAAGTACCAGGAATGGGTTTCTGTTTAAAGTAATCACGCACCCCTTCAGTTATCGCATGCGCGAGTCGGTGTTGATAACGATGGCTATTCAAACGACGCTCTTCATAAGGATTAGTAATAAAACCCGTTTCAATCAAAATAGATGGAATATCGGGTGACTTCAAAACAACAAAAGCGGCTTGTTCAACTTTACTATGATGCAAAATCGTCGAGTGCTTCAATTCACCAAGCACATCACCGCCAAGATGAATACTAGAACTAATCGTTGCCGTTTGTGACAAATCTAATAATACTGAACGCAATGTATAACTTTTATCATCAAGATTAACGCCACCCAATAACTCCGAAGCATTTTCTTTTTCAGCTAACCAACGTGCTGCTTCATTACTCGCACCACGTAACGATAATGCAAATACCGAAGCGCCTTGCGCGCGGCGATTTGGGAAGGCATCAGCATGAATTGCAATAAAAATATCAGCTTTATCGCGACGAGCAATGCGTAAGCGCTGGCGTAGTGTTAAGTAATAATCGCCTTTACGCGTTAGTTTTGCGATCATGCCGGGTTGTCTATCAATATCACGACGCAGGTCTTTTCCTATTGCTAATACGACATTCTTCTCATGAATACCGCCAGGTCCTGTAGCACCAGGATCTTTACCTCCATGGCCAGGATCAATGACGACAACCACTTTACGATAATGAAGATATTTCTTTTTACTCTTTAAATAGGCTGGCATAGATTTACGATGTCTGGCTGCTTTGGCTATTTTATGAGGATTTGTTTCATGACTATACAGATCAATGACTAAACGCGGCTTTCTATGTTTTGCTGCTTTTAACAAAAAACTTTTATAGTTAACGACTTTTTTTAAATCGATGACAATACGTAATTCATGCGGTTTAAACATTGCATAGCGTAAATCTTTAGCAAAGTTATTATGCTTTAAATAATGTTTTAAACGTTTTCTTAAGCGTGCATCTTTAATATCGAGAACCAATCGTTCAGGATGATGTAAACGAAAAACATCATAGTGTGGAGATTTATTTAATTCAAAAACTAGGCGTGCTTCGTGAGGTTTAGCGGAGAAACGATAGGTTAAAATGGTGATATTCTTCGCAGCAAGTGCTTGGCAGTAACAACAGCAGAATAAAATGGTCAGCAAACTTAAAATAAATTTCTTAGGATGTTTCAACACTTACTTGCCAACCCTTGCAACTATTCTATAGGACTTACGCAAAACTCTCTATACTTCGTTAAATGATTTTTCAAAAAGCCTCACGTATTACGTATACTATCACCTTTTTGAAAAGTTATTTGCCTCGTCTAAAGAGTTTATCGTAAGTCCTATTCTATTGATAATTTCATTACCCCGCATGCTTGTTGCTTGCAGTTTAATCGTACGTCCCTGCTCTAAAAAGTCTATGTAACAAGAAAGGTCTGGTTTTGGCAAGACATTTTTACCTTTATCTGGCCATTCAAATAAACAAATACTATTTTCATTAACATAATCACGCAGACCTATGTCATTTAATTCATCAGCTGAATTCAAACGATACAAGTCAAAATGATAAATCATTTGTGTTGGTAATATGTAGGGTTCGACTAAAGTAAAAGTCGGACTTTTTATAGGACCGCTCACACCAAAATAATGTAAAAAGCCTCGTGTTAATGTGGTTTTACCAGCACCAAGTTGTCCGTGTAAATAGATAATTAAGCCCGGTTCACTGGCTTTGGCAAGTACTTTGCCGAAAGCCAGCATAGCCGATTCATTTTCGAGAGTAAGTTGATGTTCCTGTAATTTCTCCATTGGCTCATTCATTAAATTTATTGGCTCGGTGTATGCTCTACCAACGTTTTCTCTTCAACACGTGATTTTTTAATGAGATAGTTCATCACGTGGATCACTTTTTCTGGACCGCCTCCACTCATGCCTGGATTAACTAAATATTTGCCATCAATCACCACCGTTGGAATGGCATAAATTTTAAAAACGCGCATTAAAGTTTGACCGCGAATTAATTGTGCAGCTAACTCCGGTGCAAAATTAAAGGCATTGCGAAACGCGGTGGCGCTAACGCCAACTTTGGCAAACATTTCTTGGATTTGTTGTTCATTAGTTAAGTTGATGCCCTTAACTTGTACAGCATCAAACATTAGCGGTGTGATTTTTTCGACAACGCCTAATTTTTCAGCAGTGTAGTAAGCTTTAGCGAGAATTAACCAGCGAGGATTGAAAACCACAGGTATACGACGGAAAGAGACATCTTTTGGTTTTGTTTTTAGCCACTTTTCCAAGCTACGTTCAAAATGAAAACATGCTGGACAGCCATAACTAAAAAATTCTGTTACTACAACTTTATTGTGCTGGCCTTTGAACTGGGTATTGAAAACACGCGTGGTTGGCCATTTTAATTGTGGCGTGTTTACGACTTTATAGTCTTTTCCAGCGTGGAAAGGTACGGCCAATACCAAGGTTGGTAACATTAAACACACCACTAATAGTGTTAAGCGTTTTAACATTTTATTAACTCCTTAAATTTATATTTATAGGGTTTATCATAAGTCCTCGTTAGAATGGTGCATTGCCTGGAGTCCTAGGGAATGGAATAGCATCACGAATATTCGCAATTCCCGACAAATAAATCAACAAGCGCTCAAAACCTAAACCAAAACCAGCATGTGGAACCGTACCATAACGTCGCAAATCACGGTACCAAATATAATCATCATGGTTGAGTCCAAGTTTTGTTATTCGCTGATCCAAGACATCAAGCCGCTCTTCACGTTGGCTGCCTCCAATCAACTCACCAACACCCGGAACCAAAACATCCATTGCGGCAACAGTTTTTTGATCATCATTAGTACGCATGTAAAAAGGTTTAATGGTTTCTGGATAATTTAACAGAGCAACAGGACCACCAACTAGCTCTTCACATAAATAACGTTCGTGTTCAGTTTGCAAATCAATACCCCAGCGAACGTCATAATCAAACGTCTTATTCGATGCTTCTAATCTTTTAACCGCTTCTGTGTAATCCATATAAACAAATTCGCTATTGAGAACTTGCTCAATACGACTAATACATTCTTTGTTAACTCGTTTTTCAAAAAATGCCATATCGTCACTGCGCTCTTCGAGCACGGCTTTAATGACGTACTTGAGTAACTTTTCGGCAAGCACGACAGTATCATTCAAGTTGCCAAATGCGATTTCTGGTTCAACCATCCAAAATTCAGCAACGTGACGTGCAGTATTCGAGTTTTCGGCACGGAATGTTGGGCCAAATGTATAAACGTTAGATAAGGCGCAACAATAAGATTCGACATTCAACTGACCGGATACCGTCAGAAATGTTTCGTTGCCAAAGAAGTCTTGGCTAAAATCAACGCAACCTTTGTCATTTTTGGGTATGTTCAATAAATCTAATGTACTAACACGAAATAATTCGCCTGCGCCTTCACAGTCATTGCTGGTAATAATGGGAGTATTGACCCAAAAATAACCTTCTTCATTAAAGAAGCGATGAATCGCTTGCATAACAGTGTGGCGTAAACGTGCAACTGCTCCAATCGTATTGGTGCGCGGGCGCAAATGCGCATAGTCACGTAAGTATTCTAAGGTGTGATGTTTGGGTGAAATTGGATAAGTGTCTGGATCATCAACAAAACCGATCACTTCAATATGATTTGCTTGTATTTCAAATGCTTGGCCTTTGCCTGGTGACTCTACCAAGGTGCCTGTCACAACGACTGAACAACCTGCCGTAAGTTTTAATACGTCGGCTTCATAATTTGAAATCGTATTGGGAATGATGGCTTGGATAGGATCAAAACAGGAACCATCATATACATTAAGAAAGGAAATTCCCGCTTTCGAATCGCGGCGGGTTCGGACCCAGCCTTGAACCGTCACTTCAGAATCGACAGCAACCTTACGGGCAAATAAATCTTTGATAGCACTTATAGACATCGTGTTGATATACCTTTAAAAAAATTAAATAAGAGTAATCCTTAGATAAAAGCGCTGGCATTTTAGCACATAGAACTACTACAATACCACGTGTACATTAAACCTAGATTCCGCAGTTGCCATCTACTGCGAACGCCTAATATGCTGAATCTAAGCTGAAATTTTGCAAATTAACGCGCACCCGTAGAGGTGACTACTGTGTCCAAATTAATTTGCAAAATTTCAGTCTATCTTCAACATATTAAGCGCTCTCGCTACGGTGACAACTGCGGAATCTAGGTTAACCTGGATTCGTGGTTGAAAAAAGGCGACGAAACCTACAATAATTACTTTAAGCAAGGATTCCAACATGAAGAAAATTTTCTTGGCGATAATTTTATTAGCATTTACCTGTAGCGCATTTGCTGCACAAACCTCAACTCAAAAGACACAAGAATTACAACAACTCATGCAAGTGATGGGCGTTAAAGCGCAACTGCAAGGTGTTGTTGGAAAATTTCGTCAACAACAAAAACTTGTTGGCGCTATGGTGTTACGACGCTTACAAGTTCGTTATCCCAAGCTATCAGATAGTCAAAAGCAACAATTACAACAAGTCGTGCAAGATTTTACGAAAAAAGTTAGTTCTACTTTAGAGCCTGACGCTATTGTTAAGCAATGGGTTAGCTATATGAGTGATGAATTAACGCAGCCTGAAGTAAAAAAACTAGTAACGTTCTATAGTTCTGATTTAGGCAAAAAAATCATTGTTGCTCAGCAAAAAGCAGAAAGTAAAATGGTTCAATACTTATTAGGTCAACAGCGTGGTTCAGTATTAAAAGCTCGTACAGAGTTAGTAGAAAAAGTGAAAAAAATCGTAAAAGAATAGTTAAAAATATTGAGCGAGGATGTATAGTTTTATACCTCCTCGTTCTCTTTGTGAACAACAGCATGAATAAATATCTACGTACATTCTTTGCCATGGAACTTTCTTTGCCACTAAAAGATAAAATTATCGATATTCAAAAGCATTTACAAATAAATTTTTCTGATAATAAACTGCACTGGATCGCAAAAAACAGCTTACATATAACGTTACAGTTTATTGGACCAACCCAAATTGATGATGTTGCTAATATCGTAAACAATGTGCGGCAAAAAATTACAGATATTGATCCCTTTAATTTATCATTCTCAACCCTTAATTTGTTTCCCAATAATAAACGCCCAAGCGTGATCGCTTTGCAGCTCATTGAAAATGAAAATTTAATTGAACTTGTTAACAGTATACGCACAGGAATTTCACTGAGTGGTTATGCTGTCGAGAATAGAATTTTTCGTCCGCACTTATCCATCGCGCGTTTTCACTCGCGTTGTACCTTGCAATCATCGTTCCCACAAAATGTAGTGTTACCTGATTTCTACGTTGATCGCTGCGTTTTTTTTAGTAGTGAATTATCTGTACAGGGAACGCAGTATACAAAGTTAACAGAAATTTTCCTGTGATTTTTATTATTGAAAGCTTAGGAAAATACGAATAGAATGGCCGTCCATTTGAAATTAATCAGTGTTAGAACTTGCTACTAAAAAACTTCACACCAAATGGATACGGGTGAAAATCTATAATAAGTTCTAATTTAATTTTACGTGCTTAGGGATAAGTAAATTTGAGCGCAACGTTAAGAAATGAGAAAAAGAACTTCCAATATAGCCTTTAAGGACATTTAAAAGGTTTTGCGGAAGTTTAAAAAGGATAGGACTTCCGAGAATCTTTGACTATTGTCAAAAGATTTTGTGTGTGGCCCCCCTAATAAATTCTGCTAAGCACGCAAAATGTTAGAGGCTAGTGTTATGAAATTTTTAAAAAGAGTTATGCTGTTAGTATTTTTAATAGCATTATTTTCCCCCTTGCAATCAATTGCAGGCTCGTATTCGCACCAACAGGCTTATCTAGGTCAACATTTCTATGTGGATGTTGGTTCAGATGCGTATTATTTAGATCTTCCTGATTTTAAAATTGCAACGCACGATAAAACGCAGTTTACGCGTAGCAGTTTATTTACATTTCATAATCATGAAGCTGCTTATATGCCGAAAATAACTATAGGATATCATTTCCACAATTTTATCTTACCTGAGTTCTTTTCGAATACAGCGAATGTTTATGTTACTGCAATGGGATTCAATGGACACAATACGGATAATCACAATGGTGCTTTAGGCAACGGTGTTGATTGGTTTATTGATGGTTCTGGTCAGATTAATGCGATGGGCCCTAATCCGCCAACCTCGCTACAAAACTTGCATTACAGTACTGATTATCGCTATCGCAATATTGGTGTCTTCTTTGCGGGTGCTAGTAAAAAATCCGATTCACGATTAACGGTACGACCTTTAGTGGGTGCGGTGTATTCTTCTCTAGATCAAGATTACAAATATAGCTTACAGCATGGTGATGGTGCTGGTGGATTTGATACCAACTCAGTAAAAGAAGATGTGAAAGGTTGTTATTATGGTGCGGAGCTAGGTAGTAATTTTGATTATCAACTTTCGCAACATTTTATCTTAACCGGTATGATTGCTGGGCAAGCATTACATGCGCAAGCAGATTTTAATGGCCACCAAGTTGGCATTATCACACCAACAGGTGTTGTGCCAACAGCTGCAATTAAGAATGTTAACAACTCAATTTCACAGTTTACTTATCGGGCGATTGCTAAAGTTGGTGTGAATTACAATATCACTGACAAACCTGATAGCCCAACAGTTGGTGTTAATGTCGGGGTTGATCAATGGGGTGGCATGCCTGAAATTGTCAATCCACGCGGAACAACGAATGCTCGACCAGCACACGTAGAATTTACTAATGCAACTAACTACTTTGCTGGTATTACAGTGCATATTCCAATAGGATAGGGCACATAAAAAATGGAAAATATTTTTGGGGATAAGTAGGACGCGAATCCCACAAAAAATTAATAATAATAATTAAGGCTTATGTGATTTTAAGGAGTGAAATTGCAACATAAGACCTGGAAGTATGGTTTACGACAAATCTCACGAGATTAAACGTAACATAAACATATAGGACATGGGACAATGAAACTGAAGAAACTGTTGCTTGCTAGCACCATCGCTAGCATGTTGATTTTACTGTGTGGTTTTACCAATCCACCCAAAGATTCCACCCAATTAAACTTACCAACGATGACGACGCAGCAATCTATGCAGTTTAATACTCGTTCGCTGGGTTTTAATGGTCCATTTTCAGCAGGCATACAATACAGTGATCAGTTTGGTGTTCTTTTCAATAGTTCCTATACACAAAGAGTCAATCACAACAATGCAGCATCATTATTATTTACCATAGGTAATAAAGAACAGCGTGTTGATGGTTCTTGGGGGCTGGCGTTTAATCTACATAACTGGTTGAAAGCAACAGCAGAATATTTACGCCAAGACATTGATTTTAACTACTCTTCTGGTGATTCACGCGACTTTGTCGGTCAGCAAGCTTATGGTTTAACCTATCAGTATGTATTACAACGCAGTTTCTTAAATGCAATTTTTGTAAATGCTTTTTATAGTCATGCAGACAGTCGTTCATTGTCATCAAAAATTTATATGAGTGATGCTCTTCGTTATTTGAATTTACGTCATATTGCGGGTGGTACCGACAGAAGTTTAAATGCTGGTGTCGACTTGCTTCCTTCTCGCACAACTCTGCTAGGCTTAGCATTAAATTATGATAACTTAACTTACGATACCCGTTACATCTCTGACCCTGCTCAGTCTGGCATTGGTGGTACGGTTAATCTTGAACAATTATTATCTCCACGATTTAAAGTACAATTACAAGCAAGCTATCGCCAACCTTTCCAAAACTATACCGCTGGTTTATATTGGTTAGTACCAACGGCATTTAGTAACCGTTTACAAATTGGCTTAGTTGGTTCGCGCTTTATTGGTGAGCATGGCTTACACAATGACAGCCGTATTGGTTTAAACTTTTCTTACCAATGGGGCTTTATTCATGCACTTAAAGCTATCTTATATCATGTTGCTGCCATTTCTGTTGATAACAACTTAGCAACCTGGACAGCGAAAGGTGCGGTACATATGCCGCAAGTATTGGCGATATCTGATCAGCGCAGTATTTTATTACCTGCGCCAATGCAAAGTAAAAATGCTGCGAAAGCAATGGCTGCAAGTCAATATATACCGCAAAAAACCAATTACACGATTCCGAATGTCAATGCGAATCCTGATGAAAAGTTTGAGTTAGCCTTGAATATTCCGGCGCATATTCTGTTTACAGTGCCAAATAATCCAACCTATAACATGACCTTATGGGCTACAGGCTTGAGTACCAAGGCAACTAATTTAAATTTTACTTATGATAAAAATACGCATGTATTAACAATTTATGGACATATCCCTGCTAATTTAAAAACGGGAACCTCTTATAAAGTTCAAATTCATGCGAAGAATATTTTTGGTGAAGCGAAAGAAACTCAAAACTTTACTATCAATATCGCTCCTAAAGGCATTCCTAAATTTACCTTGGATGATATTGGTGCTCCAGATGGTTTAAATAATACGCAGTATCATCCTTACAACGTAGATTATGCCATTAATGATCCATTGAGTAGTGCAACTAAAAATAAAAAGAAAGCTCAAAATACTGACCCTAGTTTACGAGTTGCTGTGGCAAAAGATACGACTCAGCAATTACCTACCGGAATGTACTTCGATAAAACAACACTGGAAGGTGATCCGACTATTAACTTTAACGGCAAGCCTGAGTTAACGTATAAAGTTAGAATTATAGCGGTAAATAGTGCCGGAAGTTCATCGAATGAAGCAACTTTGACGGTTTGTATTCATAATCATACCAACACACCTCTTCACTTTAATAAAATAGATATTACCGTGAAGCCTGATGGCTATGTCGGTGATAAGTATCCTGGTTTTGAAATTAAACCGTATATTGATACACAAGGTACTTCAACAAATTTAACCGTAAATTATGCTGGCGACACTTCTGAGCATTTACCAACGGGTATGAATTTTAGTGGCACGAAGATCGTTGGTACTCCAGCCGACCCGTTAACTGCTGACCATACTTATAATATTAAGATTATTGCGACCGACTCAGCCGGTAGTTCGGATAATGAAGCGACCTTGCACTTTATTGTGCATCCAAGTCTGAAGCCTAGCTTCACACAAACACAATTACCGCCAAATCAAGCGTATTACGATGCACAATACAATCATGCGTTTTCTGAAAACTTGAAGCAGTACATTAAAGATCCTGCTAATGATCCTGGTTTGAAGATCAGTTTGTATGGTAGCAATTCAGGCACATTGCCAACCGGCTTACACTTCACTGGTACCAGCATTACCGGTACACCAAGTGATGTTAGCCAAGAAGGTCACGTTTTCCATGTGCATATTAAAGCAACTAACAAATATGGTGATTCAACCAATAATGCTTGGGTGGATATCAAGATTTCCGGAAAAACACCGCCTACTCCGCATATTCACTTTAAAGTCAGTGACATTAATGTGAAACCTGATGGTTATGTTGGGCAAGCTTATCCTGGCTTCGATACCAAATCGTATATCGAAACCACCGGAACGGTGTCTAACTTATCGATCAACTATGCAAGTAGTACGGCTGAGCATTTACCAAAAGGTATGAACTTTAGTGGCACGAAAGTTGTTGGAACGCCGACAGATCCATTAACCGCAACGCATACCTATAACATTAAAGTGATTGCGCTAGATACTAATGGTACGTCGGATAATGAAGCGACCTTGCACTTTATCGTGCATCCAGATCAAAGGCCGACATTCACGCAAACCAACTTGCCGCCAAATCAACAGTACTATTATGCGCATTATAATGTGAAATTTACTGAAAACTTGAAACAATACATTCATGATCCAGCGAATGATCCTGGTTTGAAAATCAGTTTAGACGGTAGTGATTCAGATGCATTACCAACAGGCTTGCATTTTTCAGGCACAACCATTGAAGGTACGCCAACTAATGCTTCGCAAGAAGGTAAAGTGTTTCATCTTCATATTAAAGCAACCAATAAATATGGTGATTCAACCAATAACGCATGGGTAGACCTAATCATTTTTAGTGAAGTACCGCCAACACCGCATATTCACTTTAAAGTCGGTAACATCACGGTGAAACCTGATGCCTATGTTGGTGAAAAATATCCAGGCGTTTCCTTAAAACAATATATTCAAACACCTCGTCCAAATGACTCTAGTTTGAGCGTGACTTATGCTGCAGGTACAGCGGAATACTTACCAGCAGGTATGCATTTTGAAGGCACGAGTATTGTTGGACAACCAACTAAACCAACCGTTGCAACGCCGCATACTTACAAAATCAAGGTTAAAGCGGTTGATTCAAAAGGTGCATCCGATAACGGCGCGACCCTAACCTTTACTCTACAACCAAGTCGTCATCCTGTGTTTACGCAAACGGACTTACCGCCGGATCAAGCGTATTACAATGTGACGTACAATGTTAACTTTAGCCAAGACTTCAAACAGTATATTCATGATCCAATGAATGATTCTGGCTTGAAAATTGAGTATGCTGATAATCATGCCCAAAACTTACCGCAAGGTATTAGTTTTTCAGGCACCTCGATTGTCGGAACAGCAACGAATGCTAGTCAGATAGGGCAAATTTTCCATATCCATATTAAAGCGGTTAATAGCATTGGTGATTCAGTAAATACGGCATGGGTAACACTGAGAATTACTCATTCAGCAAAAGGTATGTTGTCATGTCCTCGATTAACAACTGCGGACATACAAGGCAATACTATTGCTGCATCAGAGATATCAAGCAATGGTAGTACCTATACTTTTAGTGGTAATTTCCCTTATGATAAAGCGAAAGTATCAAGTATTACTTTTAATAATTCATTGATTGATGATGCAAATGTTAAAGGTAACGTCTTATGTTCTTATTCTGTAAGGCAAAAGAGTGGCGCTTTGATTACAGTAACTGTTACGCCTTCACCATCTGTTCCAGAAGAAGCTCGGTATGTTAATAAAAACTGGACCGGAACATTCTGTAGAAGTGGCGGTCATAACCCAGCAGATTGTGAGTTTGGTTGGTAATAGCGACTAATAGCAAGCTCAAAAATATATAAAAGCCACTGTGCGATATGTAACGCACAGTGGCTTTTTGTTTATGGGGAAATGATATTGCCTCTTCAAAATAGTCTAATGTCTTTGCCGCGCTTAAATTTTTTAACTTAAACCTAACAGCAAAAAAACTTACACTAAGCTCGTTTATTATAGAGCTAAGAAACCATACTGCCATTGTGACAGAGCGGATTTAGCGACACACAACCTAATTTAGCCTTTATATTGGGAGCAAAGCTTCAGGTTGCTTCGACCAAACTTAATGGTGTGCCTTAAGATTAGCGGATAGCATTCCCAATATAGCGGCTGGGGGTCAGGGCTGATCTAAAATTAGTCCTGTAAAGGGTTATTATTGTGGATAATGAAAGTGTAAAGCGCGAAAAAAATTCGGTTCAGTTATTGTTTGGCCTTGGCAGGATGGAATTCTAGAATATTTTAGCTAGCTTAAACTGGTGAGAACTAAGCACTATCAATAAAAGACGGCAATCTAGTATCCTATACTTAAAAAGGAAAAAATAATCGCTGTTATTAAAAAATGAATTTCTAGAAAGGAACATAAAAAAGAAGAGAGCATAAAATAAGTAAAAAAAAGCCACTATAAATAGTGGCTTTTTCTAAATGAGGAAAGTTAATAAATTTATTACGAACTCTGATGACCTGAACCTGCGCGCGCAGTAACCGTAACTTCACCAGGATGTCTTCGATGTAGCTCCGCTAAAAGCGCAACGGTTCTTCTTTGTTGATGTTGTTGAGCCCAAAAATCAGAGCCATGTTGTTGAGTAAGGGCTGCAACAGCACCACTGAAATCATCAATATCAAATCCAGGTCCATCATCCATTCCAAACTCTTGATATCCACCCTCAGAGGCAGATGCTCCGAGCTCATCATATCCTCTATATTTGTGCCAAGCATTCTTAATGCCAGGAATAACTTCTTGCAAATGCTTCCAGACATCTTTACCTAGACGCTCAGCCAAATATTTAGGGCCGCGATAACCTATCAAGTAGGTAAGCGCTAACGGAAAGAGTGGTCCCATTGGGTTTTGGCTGATGTTATGCCAAAACGTGTCAACTTCGTTACCCAACGTGCCAATTTGTGGAACAAAACCTCCACCCAGTGCCTGATTAAGATCAGCATTACCATTGCTGGCTTGGCGAGGGTCGAGTGCTAAGCTCACAATGCCGAGTGCTAGAGAGGTCGCTACAATATCTAAATCTGGCAAGCCAATTCGACGCTGCAGTGGTTCATAAGTCAGAGCATAGACACCAGTGGCAATCATACCAAACCCTTCTGAAGCGTAGTAATGCCATAACTGCAGAAAACTAACAACTTTCTGACCTACATCGACCGTTGCCGCAGCTACTACCAATGGAATAGTTGGGCTTGCTGAGAGTATTTGTTGTAAGAAACTATTCATTTCGCGTAATGCCAATATAGCAGCACTAGGATCAGTACACATCTCATTAGCAGTTTCACAATAAACCATTCCGCCACCGTTAGGAGTATTAAAAAACTGTTCATTCAAAGCTCTGACATCAGCATCTGAAGGTTCTGATAAGCTTGAACGATGATAGAGTATTGATAATGCCGCAAGCACTAGAAAAGCTTTTGGCAAATTTGAATTTGGTTGTAAGAAATAATGTGTAATAAAGAGTCTAAACCTTGCAGGTAAGTGGCGAGCACTCTTTAACAGTTTAAGGAATGTTCTTAATTCTGTTTCTGTATCTACATCTCCGATACTCTCACTACTTTCGCTACTCATTAAACGAGTTGTTGCCGATGCTGCTTTAGGTGGAGGGGCTTGAAGAGTTAATGTACCACCCTCCATGAGTAATCTAGCTTGCTCTGCTATTGCATCTTTCGAGGGTAATCTTTGATCGCCTCGTCTTGGAGCTCCAAACTTTAATTTCGATATTGTGAAGAAAAAAGGAATGGTTACTAGCATAAGAAGCAATCTTAATACCCAAGTAATACTTCCAACAGCTGCATCTTGTATAAAACCAAAAACACCTGGACCAACTTTACGCAAATCGTCACCAACTGGCTCGAGTTCCTCCCCATCTAGTAAAGCGTTAACGGCGAGGCCTCCGGGGGCAGCGCCACCATCAACTAAGCCAGCAGTACCACTCGCACTCACAGCAGAATACTGACTTGGTGGTGCTGGTGGTCGACCACCCCTAGGTGGAGCTGTCCATCCTCCTAAATCATCATCCTGTTCCTCGCCTTGTCCCCATGCTCCACTTCCACCAGCCATACCCAATTCCTCCCATGTTGATTAAATATATAATATTTGGATAATTTATAATCTGGGCATTGTATACAAAATTTGTTCGAGAATAAAAACAAAAATGCATTTTTTGCGAAAAATATAGGCTTTTTTGCATTTTGTAAATTAAATATACTGTAGTGAACACGAAGTTAAAATTAAAGGATTATCCTCGTAATTTTTGTATACAGTTATTACCAAAAGAGATCGAAAATTTCAGTTATTAAATTATATTTTGTATGGAGTGTTGATATGAAATGTTTTGATGTGTCCGTCGTATTAATCACGAAGGTTCATTAAAAATAGTTTTTAGTTCCTGCCATGGTAAAACTAAAATGTTTTCACTAATCTGATAAGGTTGTGGTGTACGGCAAATAATATAGCTTTGTTGACACTCAAGATAATCTTGCATAAATGTTTTCAGGTGTCGAGCATCTGAGAGAGATGGTTTTTCGGTGCTTAGACCGAATATTCAATGAATATTCCAATTAAAGCGCATGCTTTGCTATAAATTAAGTCAATTAATTCAAAACCTTTGTTATACTCTGAGCCATTGAGTTCACTAGCGATAAAAAAAACATAATGAAAACAGCAGCATTAAATCATAATTCAATCGACACCATAGCAGCACCAGCAACAGCACCTGGCCGAGGAGGTATCGGCATTATTCGGATTTCAGGTCCTAATACTCAACATATTACGACTGAACTTTTAGGTAAGATACCCACAGCACGTGTTGCTGAATACCATATTTTTCGTGATGCTGATCAACAAGCCATTGATGAAGGTTTAGCACTGTATTTTCCGAATCCACATTCGTTTACAGGTGAGGACGTATTGGAATTGCATGGTCATGGCGGTCCTGTAGTGATGGATATGTTGTTACAGCGTATTTTATCTTTGGGGGCGCGCGTTGCCCGTCCGGGCGAATTCTCCGAGCGTGCTTTTTTGAATGGTAAGCTCGACTTAGCGCAAGCCGAAGCTATTGCCGATTTAATCGATGCCAATTCACGCCAAGCGGCAAGTGGTGCGATGCGATCTTTGCAAGGTGAGTTTTCTAAAAAAGTCCATGAGCTCGTCGAGCAACTTATTCATTTACGCATTTATGTAGAAGCGGCAATTGATTTTCCTGAAGAAGAAATTGATTTTCTAGCGGATAATAAGATTCATACTAATCTACAAAATATCATTACGACATTAACTGCCGTGCAACACAGCGCCCAGCAAGGTGCTTTATTACGTGAAGGTTTGAATATCGTCATTATAGGTAAACCCAATGCCGGTAAATCCAGTTTATTGAATCAATTAAGCGGCCGTGAAGCGGCAATCGTTACCGATATTCCTGGAACAACACGTGACGTGCTGCGCGAGAAAATTCAAATTGATGGTATTCCATTACATATTATAGATACAGCAGGTTTGCGTGACAATGCTGAAGTGATCGAGCAAGAAGGTATTCGTCGCGCATTAAACGAAGTGACAACGGCTGATCACATTTTATGTGTTGTTGATGCTGAACAAACAGCGCTAGACAAAGATAAACTTAGTGCGCTCATTCCAGAAGACATTAAAGCGTACGGCGCCGAAAAACCCTTAACCATTGTCGCCAATAAAATTGATTTACTTAACCATACTGCAGAATGCCAACAATTTGCAGACTATGCTCTGCTAACCCTATCTGCTAAAACCGGTGATGGTATTGACTTATTGCGCCAGCATTTAAAAACATTAGCTGGTGCTGATGCAACACTTGAAGGCAACTTCAGTGCCCGCCGCCGTCACTTGCAAGCACTCGAAGCAGCACAAACTCATCTCGCTGTTGGCCAACAACAATTACAACAGCATCAAGCGGGTGAATTGCTGGCGGAAGACTTACGTCAAGCGCAACAAGCGTTAAGTGAAATCACCGGTGAATTCCATAGCGATGACTTACTTGGTCGTATTTTCTCGAGCTTCTGTATTGGTAAGTGATTCATTTTTTATAGTGCTTGTAGCACAATGATTATTGTAATTCTCTTACAAAACGCACGTTGTAATGTCTCGGATAAGCATTTATCTTCTTTTTCATAAATTAAATTATATATTTTATTGATGAGCGTAAAAGCATACGCTAAGGTTTGAGTAATGATATTAGCCATAGGACATGTTCTGATGAAAACAATTAGCATTACTCAAGCACGCAGCGATATTTACAACCTTGTCGTATCTGTTGCGAAAAGTCACGAAGCGATAAAAATAACAGGTAAGACAGCTAATGTTGTTTTAGTTGCAGAGTCAGATTGGCGTGCTATCCAAGAAACTTTATATCTATTATCTATACCTGGTATGCGAGAAAGTATTGTTGATGGACTTAAACAACCTCTTGACCAATGTGGTGATGATCTTGATTGGTGACATATAAAATATACTATACAATGCAAGCGCAAAAAGATGCGAAAAAATTGTTGTAGAAAATCTTAAAACTAATACCGAAGAACTGTTATTCATAATAAAAAAAGCCATTTCAAAATCCGTCTCCATTTGAAAAGCTCATTGGCGATTTACTCGGTGCATATTCAAGAAGAATCAACATACAGCATAGGTTAGTTTATCAAGTGTTAAAAAAAGAAAAGAGCGTCAAAATACTAAGGATGTGGACGCATTACGAATAAACATAAATATCTGTTTCTCGGATTCAACTACGAAAAATCCTCAAAAAGCTCGGAATCTGTTCCGAGTAAAAATTAGACAACATGCTAAATCCCATTGCTGCGTAAATTAACTGTAATTTTAGCTGTGGATCGTTATAATTGCGGCAATTTTATTGCTAACTAGAGGAACCGACCCTATGTCAACGCGCCGCGATCTTGCTAATGCTATCCGTTTTTTAAGTATTGATGCTGTCCAACAGGCTAATTCTGGTCATCCAGGCATGCCAATGGGCATGGCGGATATTGCTGAAGTGTTGTGGAACGATTTTTTACGTCACAATCCAAGCAATCCAGACTGGCTAAATCGCGATCGGTTTATTCTATCGAATGGTCATGGCTCTATGTTGCAATATTCCCTACTCCATTTAGCTGGTTACGACCTAAGCATTGATGATCTAAAAGCATTTCGACAGTTACATTCAAAAACGCCGGGCCATCCTGAATTAGGTTATACCCCTGGGGTTGAAGTTACGACCGGTCCACTAGGCCAAGGCTTGGCGAATGCTGTGGGGCTTGCAATAGCTGAATCGCGTTTAGCAACAGAATTTAATCGTCCAGGTTTTGATTTAGTCGATCACTATACTTATGCCTTTGCTGGCGATGGTTGTTTAATGGAAGGTATTTCGCATGAAGTTTGTTCTTTAGCTGGAACCTTAGGTTTAGGTAAACTCATCGTTTTCTATGATGACAATGGTATTTCTATCGATGGTGAAGTTGGAGGCTGGTTTACCGATAACACACCACAACGTTTCGCGAGTTATAACTGGCATGTTGAAGCCGGCGTTGATGGTCACGATCCGCAAGCGATTCGCGGCGCGATTATGAAAGCTATTGCTGTAAAAGATAAACCGACGTTGATTTGTTGTAAAACCACAATTGGTTTTGGGGCGCCAAATTTAGCTGGTACTGCAAAAAGTCATGGTGCGGCTTTAGGTGAGGCTGAAATTACCGCTACACGTGAAAATTTAGGTTGGTCGCATGCACCGTTTGTCGTGCCGGATGCAATTTATCAACAATGGGATGCGCGTGAAAAAGGCAGTAGCATTGAAAATGAATGGCAAACGTTGTTTGCAGCTTATCAAGAAGCACATCCGCAATTAGCTGAACAGTTACAACGTCGTCTTGCTAAACAGTTACCAGCAGAGTGGCAACAAAAGTCAAAATCGTTTGTTCAGAAAACGCAAGCAGAACCACAAGATGTTGCGACACGTAAAGCCTCTGAATTATGTTTAGAAGCGTATGGTCCGATGTTGCCAGAATTATTTGGTGGCTCAGCAGATTTAAGTGGTTCGAATAATACATTTTGGTCTGGCAGTGAAGTTTACACGCCGGAAAATGCACATGGTAACTATCTCAATTATGGTGTGCGTGAATTTGGTATGTCAGCAATCATGAATGGTATTGCGCGTCATGGCGGTATGATTCCCTATGCTGGAACCTTTTTAGTTTTTTCTGATTATGCACGTAATGCTGTGCGCTTATCGGCGATGATGCAGCAACAAGTTATTTATGTATTTACACATGACTCTATTGGTTTAGGTGAAGATGGTCCAACACATCAAGCGATCGAACATATTCCTTCGTTGCGTTTAATTCCTGGCTTATCAACTTGGCGCCCTTGTGATTTAACTGAAACGGCTGTTGCTTGGCAACATGCACTAGAAAATCATGAGCAACCTACCTGTATGTTTTTAACAAGACAGAAGATCAAACAACAACAACGCGATGCGAAACAAATTGAGAATATTGCGCGTGGAGGTTATATTTTATTGGAACCGGAAGGCGAGCCACAAGCGATCGTTATTGCAACCGGTTCGGAAGTTGAGTTAGCTGTGGAAGCTGCAACCCAACTTAACCATGCTGGTCATAAAGTCAGGGTGGTTTCTATGCCATCGACCAATATTTTTGACGAACAAGCTGAAGAATACCGAGAAAGTGTTTTGCCTCAACGCATCACTGCACGAGTTGCAGTTGAAGCAGCAAGTAGTGATTATTGGTATAAGTATGTTGGTTTGCAGGGCAAAGTTATTGGTATGAGTTGCTTTGGTGAATCTGCGCCATACAAAGATGTATACCGTGAATTTGGAATTACGGTCGACAACATTGTGTTAACACTGAAAAGATTCTTTTAAATCCTCTTAAATGCTCTATAAAAGGCTAACTGGTTTAAATTAACCCCGTTAGCCTTTTTGACATAGCCTAATTTTTCGCTTGTTTCTTCATTTGAGTTTGCGTATTCTAACAAATTAGTTTCAATTAAATACAACTTTGTGATGGCTGGTTCTTCGTTGTTAATGTATTTCGGCATCAAGTGGATATCTTAAAATCTATAGCCTGAAAAAAATAAAAGAAGCTAATAATATAAGAAGTTTTTTCTTGGGAGAAAGAATGACAGCAATAACAGATACGGTGGGACATACTGTAGAGGCGAAGTCTGAGCGCCAACCTGGACGCTTATGGCATTTAGCCGTTACTTATGCTCTCTTCACTTTTGCTTTCGGGACTATTAATTCGTTACTGGTTTTATATCTAGTCCAAAAATTACAATTTTCTTCCGGAGCGGCTTATAGTCTATTCGCTGCTTTCAATTCTTTAATGTTCACCTTACCCCTTATCGGTGGCTATTTTGCCGTTAAATTTGGCTATCGTCCGGTAACCTTTGTTGGTTTGGTGATCTGTTTAGCGGGCTTATTTTGCTTAAGTCTTCCATCATTACATATGATGTATTTGGGTTTGGCAATTTTTACTATTGGTAACGGTATGTTTACGCCGACACTTTGGTGTCTTGTTGGTTTTTGTTATGACAAAGAAGATAAGCGACGTGATAGCGGCTATACCTTATTCTATATTATTTTTAATGCTGGTTTTGTTGTCTCGACATTTTTAGGTGGTTATTTAGTACGATTTTGTGGTTATAACACAACTTTTTTTATTGGTGCATTAGTTTCATCGCTGTCTATATTACTTATTATACCGTTGCTTAAATCGTATAAAGCTTACCCTGGGCGCTCTATTGATGCGGACACATCATTGAAATTACCATGGCGTATATTGATTGTTGTTGTTCTTTCTGTGATAGGGATACCTTTTGCCGTGTTACTTTTACAATATGTGCAATGGGACAGTGCCTTTTTATGGTTTCTAGCCTTAGCAGGTTCAGCAGGCGTATTGATTCTTGCTGTAAAACAGCCGACAGCATTAGCAAAATTTAAGTTGATCGCATTTTTAATCTTATCGATTGCTTCAGTTTTTTTCTGGTCTCTATATATGCTGGAACCATCATTAATTACGATTTTTATCGATCATAATGTACAGCGAAATATTGCTAATTTTGTTATCCCGCCTTCTGCTTATTATGGCTTGGATCCATTCTTCATTCTAACTCTAGGTTTGTTTTTTAGTTGGTTATGGAAGTTTTTAAGTAAACGCGGCAAAGATTTATCGTTGCCAACGAAATTTTCTTTGTCATTATTATTTATGGGTAGTGGCTATTGGTTGTTTACCTTAGGTATTCATTTTGCTAACGCTGAACATTTAACAAATATGAGCTGGATTATCTTTGGTTATTTATGTTTAACAACAGCGGAATTATTGCTATCACCTATTGGTATGTCGATGGTTGGTCGCTTATCACCACGCGGCAAAGAAGGTGCGTTAATGGGGATGTGGCAATTATTTACTGGCTTATCCGCAGTAATTTCTGGTTATTTGGCGAGATCAGCGGTTGTGCCTGATAGCGCAACGCCACAGATGACAAATCCCATTTACATGCATACCTTTTTCTACATAGGTTTAGCAGCAATTGCTGCCGGAGTTGTTATGGTGCTTTGTATACCGCTGATTAAAGGTTTAATTAATCGCTAATTAATAACAAGCGCTTTTTCGCGTAAGTTCTATAGGAGAATTTCTGATGTCACAACAAATAGCCGTTATAACTGGTGCAAGTCGAGGCATTGGTCGTGCTGTGGCTTTGTCGTTAGCAGCACAGAATTATCACGTTGCTTTATTAGCACGTAATGAACAAGCCTTAAATGCATTAGCAGATGAAATTATTAAAGCTGGAAACAGTGCGTCGGTACATATCGTTGATATGACGCATCAACAAGATGTTGCCGAAATAATTGCTGCTATCGCGAAGACTTATCAACGCATTGATGTTTTTGTGAATAATGCCGGTATCGTTAAAGCCGGCACTAGTCAGTTATCACCCGCTGAATTTACAGAATTAGTGAATACAAATTTATTAGGCGCTTTTTATGGTTTGCATGCGGTTGTTGCTGTTATGCAACAACAACAAAAGGGTTATATCTTTAATCTGGCATCACGAGCCGGTAAAGTGGGTCTGCCTTTTCTTGGTGGCTATTCAGCAAGCAAATTTGGCTTGGTGGGTTTAAGTGAATCATTATATAAAGAACTTGTGCACAGCCATATTAAAGTGACGGCTATCTGCCCAGGATTAATCAATACGGATATGGCGAAAGGCTTTAAAGGCGATCCGGAAAGTTTAATCCAAGTCTCTGATATTGTTAAAACAATTGATTATCTATTGGGCTTGGGTTCGACTGTTTGTGTAAGTGAAGTCATGCTCGAATGTGCTATGCATGTTATCGAAGAAAATCCCATGAAGGCGATTTAAAATCTTTTAAACGTTTTTAAGGTGAAAAATAACCCCATAAGATTTGCGTGTATATCAAATATACGGTAAAAAGCTCGAATAAATAATTTTTACGGTTAGCTATAGGAGAAATAAAGACATGACAGTTAAAGTCGCAATCAATGGTTATGGTCGTATTGGTCGCAATGTTCTACGCGCACATTTTGAAAATAAAAAGTACGCAGATATGGAAATTGTCGCGATTAATGATTTAGGTGATATTCAAACTAATGCCCATTTAACAAAATACGATACTACGCATGGTCGTTTTCCGGGTGAAGTGAGTATTGATGGCGATTGTATGATGGTCAATGGCAACCGTATTAAAATGTTATCAGAGCGTGATCCAAAGAAATTGCCATGGCGTGATTTAGACGTTGATGTTGTTTTAGAATGTACGGGTATTTTTGCCAGTCGTGAAAAAGCAGGAGTGCATCTCGAAAGTGGTGCTAAGAAAGTTGTAATTTCGGCACCGGCAGGTAAAGATATTGATGCGACTATTGTTTATGGTGTTAATCACAAACTTCTTACTAGCAAACACACCATTATTTCTAATGCGTCTTGTACAACTAACTGCTTAGCACCGTTAGTAAAACCTTTACATGATAAGCTTGGTCTCGAAAACGGTTTGATGACGACAATTCATGCTTATACTAATGATCAGGTTCTTTCTGATGTCTATCATAAAGACTTACGTCGAGCGCGTTCAGCAACACATTCTATGATCCCAACACAAACCGGAGCTGCTGTTGCCGTTGGTTTAGTGTTACCAGAACTTGATGGCAAGTTAGATGGTTTCGCAATGCGTGTGCCAACTATCAATGTTTCTGTTGTTGATTTAACGTTTCTTGCGAGTCGCGAAACATCGGTTGCTGAAGTTAACGATATCGTTAAGAATGCAGCAAATGGCGAGTTAAAAGGTATTTTAGAGTATAACGAAGATCCTTTAGTGTCAGTTGATTTTAATCATAACCCTGCATCTTCAACATTTGATGCAACCCAAACTAAAGTCATTGGTCGTACCGTAAAAGTATTGTCTTGGTATGATAATGAATGGGGTTTCTCTAACCGTATGTTGGATACAACTTATACTTTAGCAACAGCGCAATAAGTTTATCGAAATGTTTAGGCAAACCTGCGGAGTATGAGTGCTTTTGCAGGTTTGTTTTAATCGTAATTAATAGAGCATTTTCATGGATTATATTCTTCACGCCATACAGTTCATTTTACATCTTGATAAATATCTACTGCAATTTATCACAGCTTACGGCATGTGGACCTATGTTCTACTCTTCTTAGTTATTTTTTGCGAAACCGGATTAGTGGTAACACCATTTTTACCCGGCGACTCTTTGTTGTTTATTTCCGGATCTATTGCCAGCCATGCAGTATTGAATGTGCATTATTTAGCAGGCCTATTAATCATCGCGGCTATTTTAGGTGACACTCTCAATTACTGGATTGGCAATAAGATCGGTCATAAAGTTTTACAACGCGAACGTATCGGTTTTATTAAACGTCGGCATTTAGAATATACGCAAAAATTTTATGAAAAGCATGGAGGTAAAACCATTATCCTCGCACGTTTCGTACCGATTGTTCGAACCTTCGCGCCATTTGTTGCCGGTATTGGTGACATGCGTTATGGTAAATTCATTCTTTATAACATCGTCGGCGCCATTGCCTGGGTGATGTTATTTCTGTATGCGGGGTATTATTTCGGTAATATTCCTATCGTAAAAAACAATCTAACCTTAGTGATTTTTGGCATCATCTTTTTATCGATTCTGCCCGGGATTATTGAGTATCTGCGCCATCGTTTCCTAAAAAAGGCTAGTCAGTAGCTTTAAAAACCGCAAGAGCTGCAGGTATTTTCTCAGTAGAGGTAGTGCTTTTTATAATTACCTCAAAGAGAGCATGATGGTTTTCAAATGTTGCATCTGCAGCAACAAGAGCCAGCAAAGCAGTTAATAAATTTTTAGCATCAACATTGTTGCTGGCTTGCTTAGCAACATCTCTAAAAAGATCTGGTTTTTTTAAAATTGTTGCTCCGGATTTCTTCAGTAATTCATAAATTTTATCAATGATTTCATCAGTTTCTCGAGCCATAACTATGCTTCTTCTATATTTTGAGCAACTACTTCAACTATAGCTTAGAAGGAACTTTCTGCTATTTTAAAAAAAGGTCAGCCAACAACCAAAAACAGGTTGATCTGTTTGACGTTATGGGTTATTTTTGTCCCAATTGTGAGCAGAAGGAGATGGTTATGGCGGGTGGTTTCGCACGATCAAAATTTATTAGCAGAGTAAGAGCATTAGATCCAAAAGTTGCGGAAATGTTTTCTTCTTGTAACTTAGAAAAAACGCGGGGTGAGTATCATAAAGACTGTTTAGTTTATGCAGAAAATACGCCTCGCAGTACGGCAGAATTCATAACAATCTACGGAAAAGACCCTCGCAAAGTATTCTCTCAAGGCCTGAGCTTTCTAAGAGCTCTAGCTCCAAGAGAAAGAGGTGATGTTGATAGTGATAATGAAGCAGAAGAAAATCCTGCTTACTATAAATTTCTTTGGGATAGATTAAATTCACAATTTGATGGCAATCATTTCACTTCTTTCTTAACCGTTTTGCAAAATTTAGCTGCTGCAATAGAGAGAAAAGATGCTGCTGCAACAGATAAACTACTTATAGAGTATATGAATCATGTCGAGGCAGCCTATTCCGCTAAGCAACTTGGTTATGCTTATCGGGTTGTTCTTAATCATGCACATATTACTGCTCAGACTTCAGGTACAGATACTTATTTGTATGATGAAACACTGCTACGAATCCAAGAGGTTGTTAGTGAATTTGAACTTGCTGGCACCCTTGCAAAACAACAAGCTTATGTCCGTAATAGTGGCAGAGGCTGGAACTAAGCGTCAACGCATCATGTAATACACTGATTGTAATAAAGTTTTTATTGACCAAACCGCAATTTTGGTTTATTTTTTTCCTTTTGGAGTAAGAGGAAAAAACTAATGGCAGGATCAGGGTCAGTGAGGAACTATGGTGAAAGAGAGTTCATTGCACAAAAAACAGTGGCAGCAAAACTTGAAGATATCAAGCACAGAACCGAAGCACTAGGGTTTAAGCCTTCTAATGAAATAACACTGGGTGATTTATCTTCTTTTTACGCTCAAGAACAAAGTATTTATGGTCTATCCTCTTCAAATAATGCCCCATTAACAGCTAGAGGCGCTGCTCAATTCGTATTTGCAAGAGCAAGAACAGCATTGGCGTTAGCGTTGATAGCATCGACCGCAGCTGAGCAGCAACAACAACAAGACGCTTGGGATACGCTTAATCGTCACCATGGCGGCAATCATTTTATTCAATTCACTGAGGCTCTAAAAGAATTAAGGCAGGCCTCAGTATTAAAGTCAGCAGGTACCCATAAACTTTACAAGGCTTTAACTACATATATGGAATGTGTAGAAACGGCTTTAACTGCTCAACTTTGTCCATATGCTAAAAGTGTCTTAATGTTTCATCTACACGTATCAAATGACTTAACAGGTAACCTTCAAGAACAGGTAACAACATTTATTAGTAATTTAGTAGCGCAGATTACTGCATTCATGAATCTAAAACCTATTACTAATCCATTAACAAAAAGAGTGGGGGTATAAATAATGTGGGCCAGACCTTACCATGAAAAACATCCAGCTCAATATGTAGGTAATGTTAGTGTAGATACTCGATCTAGGCTTGAACAAGCCAATGCAAAGTTTACACAAAAACTTGATGGTTGGATAACGTGTTTGCCTATGGATCTGGCAAGCGTACAAGGTCAGTTTAATGCTGATTGTGAATATTATGCTGCTTATACCCCGCGAGATACAGTTGAATTAGGCATGGGCTATGTACAAAGACCTAATGGTGCCGTTGCTGCAATTAGTTCTGCGCTAAGGTCAAGTGTTATGCCAACCTTAAGGCGTTGGACAGCGCCTAAGGATGAGGAGCAAGCAGATATTGCTGATGTTGAATTATCTCCAGACGTAACGGCGGCTCGTAATAAGCACTTGTGGGATCACCTAAATGCCAAATATAATGGTAATCATTTTCAGGCTCTTTTTAATATTCTAGAAAGCTTACAACAAGCCGTTAAAGCCCAGCAGTATCCTCAAGTAGAAGCATTGTTCAAGGACTATCTTGCGATTGTTGATGCTGCGCTAGAAGCAGAAGGATTACCCTATGCAAACAAGGTTATAAAACTCCATTTGTTTTGCAGTGTTGATATTGGGCCAAATCCAAATGATGATACCTACGTATTTCGTCGCACAGTTGATAATTTAGTTTCTAGCTTCGTAGAGATGGAGAATGTGCATTCTCCATCTCACAGGGGAGATAAAATGTCACCTTCTTCTTTTTGATAGTGATGATTTGGTTGCAGCTGGTTGAACACAAGGGGGCGCGCTTGAAGTTTGCCTTTCTTTCCTTTCACTTCTGTCATTTGTGCCATATAACGGCATTGATCCGTGTGGTGCTTTACGAAACGCTTCTTCTTGAGCATGGGCTTTGCGAGCCTTGGTAATGGTTGAGCGTAAAGCTGTACTTGCTTGCTCTTCGCATGTATGTTTCTCGATCATTTCAGATACTGCAACATCATTTATTTCTGCTCCATGACGAATCAGTACCGTTTCTCAATAACACCGCAATATTAGCGGGTTAGAAAATTAAATAAAAATATTGGTGTGGATTGGGTTACAGTACCCGTGAATTTAAAGCTATTAATTGACGACTTAAATTATCAAGTATTAAATAAAGTTTATTCTATCGATGAAATGGCTGCTCGTTCTTCGAAATGCGAGCGGTATAGACAAAGATGTCGGATGAGTTTCAACGGCTTAGCTCTCTCATGGACAAGTCTTTACTTGTTTCACGGTCTGCCAAGGTCTACAATGCACGGCATATTTGTTAAGAGGAAAATAGCTATGTTGAGCATGAATGATATTGATCTGCAGAACAAACGCGTTTTGATTCGTGAAGATCTAAATGTACCGATTCAGGATGGTGTTATCACCAGTACCACTCGCTTAAAATCTACACTGCCAACCATTCAATTAGCACTGCAACAAAATGCCGCGGTAATTTTACTATCGCATCTTGGTCGCCCTGAAGAAGGTGAATTCTCTGAAGCAAATTCTTTAGCGCTGGTTGCCGTGAAGCTCGGAGAGTTATTAGGTCAACCTGTCAAACTGGTCCGTGATTATTTAAACGGATTAGATATACAACCTGGTGAAGTGGTTTTATGTGAGAATGTACGTTTTAATGTTGGTGAAAAAGCGGATAGTGATGATTTAGCAAAACGCTATGCTGCATTGTGCGATGTGTTTGTTATGGATGCTTTTGCAACCGCTCATCGCGCTCAAGCCTCTACTCATGGTGTTGCCAAATATGCACCCGTTGCTTGCGCAGGTCCTCTGCTCAATAAAGAGTTAACTGCATTAAGCACGGCATTAGCAGAACCAAAAAAACCAGTTATGGCAATTGTTGGTGGTTCTAAAGTATCAACCAAGTTAGACGTATTATCAGCACTAATTGAGAAAGTTGATTGCTTGATTGTTGGTGGTGGTATTGCCAATACTTTTATTGCTGCACAAGGTTTCAATGTTGGTAAATCACTTTATGAAGAAGATTTAATTCCTACCTGCAAAAAACTATTGGAGCAAGCTGAAGCAAGTAATGTAACGATTCCACTACCAAACGATGTGATTGTTGCTAAAGAATTCTCTGCTGATGCTAAAGCAGAAATAAAACGTATTACCGATATTGATGCTGACGACATGATTTTAGATATTGGCCCAGCGACAGCACGACATATGGCTACAGATTTAATGAATGCAAAAACCATTTTATGGAATGGTCCTGTTGGTGTATTTGAATTTCCAGCCTTTGCCGCTGGTACCGAGGTCGTTGCTGATGCCATTGCCAGTAGCTCGGCTTTTTCAATTGCGGGTGGTGGCGATACGCTTGCTGCTATTGAGAAGTTCGAAATTAGTAATCATATTTCTTATATGTCAACCGGTGGAGGTGCTTTCTTAAAATATATTGAAGGCAAAGCATTACCCGCGGTAGAAATATTAAAAGAGAGCTGTAAAGCTGCATAGTGAATAAAGGGTCGTAGAATTTTAAGGATAAACTTTCATGGCGAATATATTACGAAGAACAAAAATTATAGCAACCTTAGGTCCCGCTACTGATGAAGGCGACATGTTTGCAGATATGATGACGGCTGGTGTTGACTTAGTGCGGTTAAACTTTTCACATGGCGTAGCAGAAGATCATGCTAAACGAATTCAATATGTGCGTGAAACTGCAAAAAAATATGGTCGTGAAATAGGCGTTTTAGCTGATTTACAAGGGCCAAAAATTCGTATCGCTAAATTTAAAAAAGGATCTATTGAATTAAAGGCTGGTGATCATTTTATTCTTGATGCTAATTTAGATGAAGATTTGGGGGATCAGCAAGCTGTAGGTATCGATTATAAAGTACTACCTTACGATGTTAGTAAAGGCGATATTTTATTGCTTGATGATGGCCGCTTAGTTTTTGAAGTAAATAAAATTGTTGATGAAAAAATTCATTGTGAAGTTGCTGTTGGTGGAAAGCTTTCTAATAACAAAGGCATTAACCGTAAAGGCGGTGGTTTATCGGCGAAAGCGCTTACTGATAAAGATAAAAATGATTTAGGCATTGCCTTAAGTTTGGGGGCGGATTATATCGCGATTTCATTTCCGCGCGATGCCGATGATATGCATGAAGCTCGAGGCTTAATTGAAAAGGCCAATGGTCATGCTGGACTGATAGCCAAGATTGAACGCGTTGAAGCGGTCGAGAATCTCGATGAAATTATTTTAGCCTCAGATGCAGTAATGGTGGCTCGTGGTGATCTAGCCGTAGAAATTGGTGAACCTGAAGTGCCTGGAGTACAAAAACACATTATTCACCAAGCACGTATGATGGACAAACCAACGATTACCGCAACACAAATGATGGAAACCATGATTCACAGCAGCACACCAACCCGTGCTGAAGTTAGTGATGTTGCCAATGCGGTTTTAGATGGCACCGATGCGGTAATGTTATCGGCTGAAAGTGCGGTTGGGGATTTCCCGGCTCGTGTTATTGAAATGATGTCACGTGTTTGTTTAAGTGCTGAAAAATATAGTCGTCGCCAACGCATTACAACACGACAATATGATGATAGTCCGGAATTCGATGGTATTGATGAAGCAATTGCGATGGCAACTATGTTTACGGCGAATCATATGAATATTAAAGCGATACTTGCCTTAACCGAATCAGGTGCAACACCACACTGGATGTCACGTATTCGTTCTGGTATTCCTGTTTATGCCTTATCACGCAACGTGTTAACGCAGCGCAAAGTGACATTGTACCGTGGTGTTTATGCCATTGATTTTGATGTGACTAAATTTACCCGTGATGAACTCAATGCTAAAGCCGTTGCTGCTATGCAGCACCATGGCATTGTTGACGACGGTGATTTGGTGATCTTAACCAAAGGTGATATTAGTGGTGTGCATGGAGGCACTAATGTAATGAAGATTTTAAAAGTGGGTGGGAATTTATTTTAATAACTGAGGATAGTTATTAATTACTTAGAACAATTAGGAGGTTTGATGTTTGGTGCAGAACAAGGAACAGAGCTTAGACAGTCTTCAGAGTTATTATACCGTGCTTTTCTAGCATTAGAGTTTTCACAAACGGGTTCATATTTTGTTATTGATTCATCACGAGAAGCAATATCTTTATTACAACTTATACAAAGCTATATCAGTAGCGGTAAAACTAAAGAACAGTTTTTAGTTGGTCGAAGGACTTGGTATATTACTATAACAAAATCACCGGATAATGATCGGCAATATTCTATAAAGCTTGATCCTCAATCAGCGGGAAAGTCAAAACCTACGCCAGTAAAAATTAAACCGCTTAATCAATATTCTGTTGCAGAAATTTTTCAATTATTAGGTTTACATACTTTAGTTTTTAATAAAACATCAGAAACCGAGGGTCACTTTAATATACAAGTAGACTCAGATGCTCGAGATAACATTACTTTAAATGGAGCTGATGCAAAAAGATTACAACGACAGCATTTAGATATTTTTTACCAGATTATTCAGCATTTAGGTCGAGGCAATCGTGCTCAGTCAATGCTCGCAGCAACAGAAGATGAAAATGATAGGCTGAGGTTGCAAGCACTCTGGCTGTTAATTTTAAGATATACAAAAGCCAATGCTATCGTTGCTTTGCCTGCTGAATTAGTCGCAAGATTTGTAGAGTCTGTACAACAATTTTTGCCCGCAGAGTTAGCTTTGCAGGCAGAAAGCATCACAACGATTACTGTTGATAGCGACGCAAGCTCTTCTGCTGTGCAAGCATTACAAAGTTTTAAAAAGTCTTCAGGTCTTGTTGATAGTGTCGGTGTGGAGCTTGAGTCAGCAAACACGGCAACCTGTGTTGTTGCTGATCATGAGGTATTGTTTTCAAAGCATTATCAAGATTTGTTTGCTGTCGATCCTGCTTCTACTGTTTTACTCTACCAAAGTGGTGGCGCATCGATGAGTGAACGTCGCTATCAACGTTTAAAAGCGTTTTGGCAAAAGCATTCTTCATTTTTTCTAGCTGACGAATCGACAGAAAATCAATTCAAGCACTTAGCTAAGCCTATATCAATCAGTCGTGCTCAACGTCGCCAGAAAAGTCAAAAAGCGCAATTACGTGATATTGGAAAGCGTGTTGCAGAAGAAATTAATACTTGGATTGAAGTCAATTCTACAGCTAATGGAGAACTTGATTCTGAGGCGTTAGAAAAAAGAGTGTATGAGTTAATCTACACCTGCTTGCGTGATTTAAATCGAGATAATCAATATCAAATTAATGTTTCACGGAAGCAGTTAGCAACAGTTTTGGTGGAAGTGCATAAACAATTAAGACTTAAGCAGGTAACTTTACAATATTTACAGCCCATGTCATTTGTTGCAAGTGCGATGCGAACACTTTTTTATAGTGCCACATTATCTCTCTATTTAACAATGAATCTATTTTCTTGGCTTAAACTGCGGCAAGCATTATCGGTTAAAACGAAACGTAAGAAAGGTGGGAAAAATGAGGAAGGTGAAACTTCCCCTTTAGTCGCTAGCGTAGTCAATGCAAAAGTTATTTACAGAAAGATTATTTTAGGAAGTTCATATCAACAATTATTACAAAATGCGATGGTATGGCGTGAAATGATGAGCTTTTATAATAGCCGCATGGCTGTTATAAAAGAACCATTTTCGACCGGGCTACCTCCTATGCAGTGTTATTTAGACTATGCAGCGTTAAGACATGTTAATAACAATATTACTGCCAATTTTATTCCTGCATTACTACGTCTGGTTAAAACTGAACAAGAGTTTTTAGTAACAACCAGATTAAATGCAGTTGAAGATTGGTATGCTTTTTTTAGTCGACATAAAGACTTATTTTACCAGTTAGCAAGTACAATAAATCCTACTGAATATCGACAAGCGGCTTTTGATCTTTTATCTAAGGTGCCAGGTTTAGCAATATTAACGTTAGATGATTTGTTGATGTCTAGTGCCGGTAAGACAGTATTACCTAAAAAACAGGTTGAAGAAATTTTTTTTGAGGATGACTTTGTTGACAATATAGGGCTTTTTTTTAATCCAGAGGCAGAGGCGATTCTTGAAGTTATAATGACGAGTAATACTAAAAAAGATGTTTTTGTTAGTAATTATTTGGCATTTTATCGTAGACAAGGAAACTGTGTTCCTAGTATGTCAGAATTTATTAATTTTATAGAGCAAGAATTAACTGCGAACAGTGGTGCCATTGAGAGAATTTCGACTATTTATAGTATGTGGAAAAATTTTCAAGCTGCTTTGCTAGCCGTAAATGAGCATTGCGCAGGTGATTCAAGCACTGATGTTAGGGTTGTGGAAAATGCATTAGCGAAACAGTTTAAAGAAAAATTAATGCCTGTCATTAAATTTTGGATAGAAGGTGGTGAAACACGTGATTTAGTGCGGATGTTCACTGAAAAAGTTGAAGGTTATACTGATTGGGTAGATTTTTTTAAAAGACATGCTGCAGAAATACAACGATTACAATTATCTACTCGTGACTTAAGAAATTTTGATGCTGATAGCAAAGTAGCACTTAAAGCACTTTTTATTAAAATGCTCATCGATATTACTGGTTGTTCTGAAGCTGATGTATCTCGTCAGGTGTTTGATTATCTGGAGGAATTGCAAAAGACAGAAGAAGAACTATTGCAGCAAGAAATTATTGGTGCTGCTACGGTAAGTACTACTTTGGATAATACGCTTGGTGCTGCTGGGCAAGAGCTCCAACTTTTTGAGCAACAATTACTGCGAGAATCTGGATGTAAGTATAATGAGGCTTTATTGCCAGCAACGAGTTCTTCAACAAATTATATTAATAGAACGACTGTTGACTCATTTATAGAATCACAATTACTACCCTTAATTCAACAAGCACAATTCCGGAAAATTATTAATTACATAACTGAGCGTGTTGCGGATGAACAGTTAACATTCCTACTACAAAAGCTGGGGTATGAAAGTACTGTTGCGACTAATCTTGCTAAAGAAATTAAAGAGTTTGTTACATTACTCAATGCAAAAAACTATGTGAGATTATGTGTTCAGTTTGTATCACCTGCTAATAGTGATAACCTAAATCTTAATACACTTAAATTACGAGAAATTCTTGATGCTATCACTAAACTATATGATGAAATGCTGGCTTGCCAACACCACTTCCATGCTAAACCTTTTGCAGCGCTTGGTGCGGATGATTTTCCAGGCACACAAGAATCGAAAGTTGTCGTCGCGATTGGTGGTGACGCTGCTGTTAGCAGTGTTAAAGCCGCGACAGGTGTTTCATCAGCACGGTTTTCGTCAGTAGGAAATTATTTACAACAAAGCTTACGCACTGCTGCTGCTTTTAATGCAGCTTATTATGCTCGACGCACAAGAAAGCAACGCAATGCCAGTCATATTGCACATTTACGTTTAGTCAACGACCATATGGTGCTGCCATTAGCATGGACTGTTAATCGTCGTCATACAATGCGAACTATTCAGCGCGCACGAGCTATTGCATCGGCAATGACAGCAGCTTTACGATCTTTAGGGCATAGCGTTAGTGCTGTTGCAAGTAAAGTTGTACCATCATCTAATAAAGCAGCGACGTTAGAACCACAAATCTTGGCCCCTCTTGCACAGCGCTGTGAAGCCAGCGCTTATACCCATGCTAGCGTTATGGCGACACTCTCACCTTTTTCTAGAAGAGATGTTGCTCAGAATGATTGCCAAAAGGATATTGTTGCTGGTCGTTTCAATGCATTAAACGATGTTAATCGCTGTCGTGAGTACTTGCATGCTGAGAAAGCGAGATGGGATGCTGAGTTTGAAACATACAATGGCATGCTATGGGGTAATGGCATACGCAGTGCAACGGTTAATCGTTTCGATCGTTTAAGTATATTAAATGATGACAGTCGTCATGTTCAAAGACTCAAGGAAACCTTTAATAGAGTCCAAGATATACGCAGACTACTAACAAATTCACAATTTAGTTATGCGGATAGAGTCGCGGCTTATCACAAACTTCTTGATAGTGAAAAAACACATGCATTGCTAAGTCAGCACCATACAAGATTACCTATCAGTGCGAATCGGCATTTTTGGCGAACTTCGGCAAATTGTCGTTTACGAGATGCACGAGCGCAAAGTCAAACATCACCTTTACATTTAGCGCCTCGGCACTATGGCCTTGCGCACTGAAGTAGCTTGTTATAATCAAGCTTGTTCGTGATAAAGGTCATATGGGCTAACAGTAATTCCTTTAATATCAAGTTATTATGTTAGATTTCCGTATCAGGTTATCTTCCAAATACTCCCCAATTATTTTGAATAAAGTTGAACCTTTTCCATAAGTTCTGTATAACTTCAATCCAATACAGCAACAGTTGTTGTTATGTTGTTATTCCGAAAAAGTAGAGAAAGGAGAGAGCTTGTGCTTGGAGATGCTCAAAAAGCGAGTCTTAAGGATGCCACTAATTCAATTTATAGCGCCTATTTAGCTATCGATTTTGCTGGACAAGAGAAACTCTTTCCCGCCATATCGGGTGGTGAATCACTGAGTCTTGAAGACTACATTAATGACATGATAAAGGGCGCCTCTTTTTCTGCTAGCTTACAGCGTAGTATTACTATTGATCATAAAACATGGAATATAACGCTCAGTAAAGAAGATGATGATTCTTATTCTGTTGAAATCAAAGCAATTGGTGAAGTGAGTACTCCACGGACTCCCGCTCTTAAAGCTATTAATAAATATAGCAATGAAGAAAAATTACAGTTTTTAAGTTCACAAAAATTATTTATTAAAATAGATCAACACAATAAATATAATATTGGTGTCCGTGTTAAAAAAGATGGTACAACAACTTATGAGCTTGGTGGACCAGATAAACTGCCTCTTTATCGAAGCCATTTAATAACACTCTATAATATTGTCAAACATCTTGAGCAAGGTGAAGATATTCGGCCAATGCTCGTTGCATTAGCGACGGGTTCCGGTAAAACATTCGTGCAAGCATTATGGCTTTTGATTCTGCATAAAGCCAATATCAATGGTGTATTTGCTT
The DNA here is from genome assembly GCA_021773175.1 of Gammaproteobacteria bacterium. Classification (GTDB taxonomy): domain Bacteria; phylum Pseudomonadota; class Gammaproteobacteria; order JAJFKO01; family JAJFKO01; genus JAJFKO01. The sequence continues at coordinate 41,179 of JAJFKO010000067.1, read as the reverse complement.
TGCCTTATAAACTTATTCCGCAATTCAAGGATGACTTTAAACGTTTGCTACCTGACGATATGGTTGACGAATTATTGTTACTCCGGCTTGGCAGTGCAGAAACGAATACTGCTGCAAAAGCCGCTCTAGATAGAATGAGAACAACAGGCGCTAATTATATTGTTGCTAGCTATGAAGAATTACTAGATAGCCATTACCAAGAATTATTAGTGGAAATTCCTGCAAGTAATACGGTCTTAGTTTTTGATGAGCAGCATTTACCAATGGAGCAAGAAAAGCGCCGTAAACGTTTATTGGAATTGGCTAAAAGCTTCTTAATGATGTTTTTAACCGCTACGCCAACAGAAGAAACGTATAGATTATGTGGTACGCCTGTCGCGGCAATGTCAAGTAAACAAAAAGCAGAAGCGGGTCAGGGTCGCTTTCCACAGTTGCGACGCGTAACAACTAAATCGGTTAGTGATAAAGCGAGCCAAGCACGCCCTTCTGTATGGCGATTAGTACTAAATTCTTTTTCTAACATTGGAGCTCGTATTTCTAGCGCTGTACGTCGCGATGAAAGAGAACTTGGTAAGCTTGGTGTCTTAGATATTGTTTTTGGAAATATTTATTCTATTGTTGCTAATGCTATTCAATCACCTTATAGCAGTACAGCTGCTTCCATGCTAGAAGAGGCAGAGTTTTTAGTTGAATATAAGAAATCATCACATCCTAGCTTCTATGAAGCTAGAAATAATTCTGCTGCTGAAAAGAGGCGTGCTGCGCGTTGGAATTTACAGGTTCCAATGGCGCGTAATATGTTAGTTATTGCTTATGATAATGAAGAGCTTGTTAATATTCACAGGCAACTGGAGGCGCAAGCTAAGGATGCTGTTAATCCAGCCGTATATCATGAGGGTAACGTAAAAGATCGCCATGATGTTTATGAATTTTTTCAGTTTTATGTTGGCCATACTCAAAGTGATAGTGATGCAGTAGCGAAAAAAGATAGATTTAGTGTTGATGATCGTGTTGGTGATCATTATCGTCAACGACAGATTGCAGAACGAGAAACGACATTACCAGAAGGTGTAACATTACCATCATTAACCGAGCAGCTGAAATATAATATTTTGCATGGCATGATCGACTACTTATTAAGTTATGTGACGGCTTTACCTGCTTTAGAGCTGAACCAGCGGCGTTTTGATGATTTGTCAGCACTAGTGACATTAGTTCGAGATAAGTTTAATGATAAGTTTCCTGCAAGTATGACTGAGGCAGAGATTACGCATGTATTTGTAGAGAAACTTACATATGATAAAGATAAGAACCCTAAAGGTATTGATGCTGCTGGTGCGACAGAAGCAGCTGAGATACTTTTTCTTTTGACAAGTTATTTTCGTAATCTGGGTGGGTATGATGATAGAGCTCCAGGCTTTGTTGACAACTGGAGTCTGGATAAAGTACTACGCAATGAATTAAAAGATTACAAAGGCAAGCTGCGCTACATAACTGATGTATATTATGGAACGCACTCCCTTATAGCAGAAGATGCTGATAAAGAATCTATCGGTAAAAAAATTGATGCTTTTGCAAAAATGCATGCGGTCCATTATGTTATGGATGGTATGGAAGATGCAGAAGTTTCTGTTTCTACAGCGGCTGATCTATCCCAGGATGAAAACCCTGCTCGTTGTCGAATCGTTTGCGGATTTACAGAAGAGAAATATCCTTTATATGATGATAAAGGTTTATTATCAGATAAAGCAAAACGCCGTAAGCGTGGTGCCTTAGAATTATTAAATGATGAAACAAAAGAATTTCGTTACCATCGTACAACTTATGAGTTCGACCGTCCAGAATCAGATGAACCTCATATTGATAGAGTGATTGCTGTTAACTACGCCAAGTTATCCTTTTGTGGTATGACCGTTAGCAATGTGCTAACCGAAGGTTATAGTAATCCAACATTACAAACCGTTATGAGTGTTATTCCACGCTATGGCGATGATATTAATAGTCCTGCAAAAGCTGTGCAAGGTGTGGGGCGTTTACGCGGCTTAGATGAAACTGTAGAGCCTTACTATATTGAGGGGCGAGGGAAAAAAGTTAAGCCGGCATTTGATTTAAAGACATTGGCACGCAAAGCCGATTACTTTGGTGTGTTTTTTAAATCACAAAAGCGTTATAACAAAGCCTATCTTCATGCATTAGGTAAGAAAGTTGCTAAAGACATTAACCATTGGCTACAACAGCATATGGATGCTGATGATAAAGTGGATCCTGAGGAATTTGAGAAAGCAACGCATCATATTATGTTAGATGCTTTACGTGAAATTAATAACAATAACAGTCACAACTTTGATTTATCACGAGCACAATTGGTGACAGTGCTAAATGTAGCACGCAAAGAATTGCAGGCAGAACAAAAGTCATTAAAGCAGCCATATAAGCTATCGAGCTTAATACAGTTTGTGGGTAGCGCCTTGTATTTATCAACCTCAGCGATATATAGAGTTCGCAATATACCAACCTATATACTATTTCGAGTGCAAGCACGTCGTATGCAAGCGGATGCTAGTGTTAGTGAGGAGACAAGAATTTATGCGAAGATTATTCGTGAAACACAATATAAAGGACTTATGCGTAATGCCGTGGTTCTGAAAGAATTCTCTAATTTATTTAAACGTAAGGAAAAAGCCGTTGATGCCCAATTTGCAGAAGACGCTGCGGATTTACCAAAATACTTAAAGCCAGAATCGATCGCGACATTAAATGCAAATTTTAAAGCATTCTTTGTACCAGCTCTGAGTAAATTTATTGTCGAAAAAGAGCGAGCTCAAGTAGTTAAAGTTGCGAACGACTTTAATGATTGGCATATCATAGTGCATCGAAATAAAGGTCTACTTGATATTATCAATGATAGTGATGAGCAAGTTGCACGTGCCGAAGCGTGTTTAGCATTATTTCGTAATGTACCAGGGTTACATAACCTAAAAATGAAAGATGTCATTATTTATCCCAAGGCTACTGCTGAAAATATGGGGGAGCAAGCTGGTAAAGAAATGGAGGCTTTGTTTGAAAAGCACTTTATTCAGGCTTTAAAAGATTATTTTACTAGTGATGATTTCGCAGATGAAGTTCTAATTTACTTTTTTGATATAAAAGCAAGTGATGAGATTATTCTTATCCTCGAGACGCATGGTGAAGAATTTGCAGAGCGGTTTTATGCAGACGTTATCAAACCGAATGAAGCGGATCTCCGTACTCAAAAAAATATCCTAAGAGTGAATAAAGGCTTTCTTGATGAGAAAAATAGTAAATCTGATACGGTTAGAATGCTAAGTGCTGATGTACTTGCAGAACAAGCGCAAACAGCATTGACCGCTATAAAAGTGTTATCTGTCACAATTGAAGAAGATCTTTCTGAGCATTTAGTACCAGGATTTGCGAAAGAAGTTGCTCCACAGCACTTAAAACCAGTTGTTCAACAAAACTTTAATATTATTTTTAAAGAGCAGTTAGCGCCTGCACTTGTGAAATTATTTCCGCCGGAGTTTCACCAACAAATAATGCTTGCTGTATTGCAGTGTGATGACTGGCATGTTGCCTTAGCTAGACATGCAGAAACGTTACAAGCATTACAAACAAAGCCAGCAGCATTAAATCGGTTAGCTCTTGAATTGTTACTTGATCATTTGCGCGAGAAAGAACTAGTAGTTAATATTTCTGCTGAGGTGGTGCTGCGTGATTTGGCGGAGGTTAGTAAAGCTTCTGCTGAACAAGCTAAGCGAGAGATTGTTAATAGTTTAGTTGCCGCAACTAGTATATCTGGTGATATTGCTACAACGAATGTTATGGCTGCAGTTGGTGTGCTAGCTAGTAAATTACAAACTGCTGAATTCCAACAATATTTTGAACCAGTATTTACATACACTGGTTATTTGCTTTTTGTTGATAGTTTAAAGAATAATTTCACAGCAAGGTTGTTCGCTGAAAAATTAATGGAGGTGGCTAATAATGCAGCTCAAGAAGAATTTGAGCTTGATATGATGCAAGCATTGAGAAGTACTGTTCTTGAGGCTGTATACACAGATGAACGTACGCGCCCTACATTATTGCAGGATGGAATGTTTAGCGCCTTTGGTGATTTACAAGCGTTACAAGAACAAATTAATCAAGCGCCTAAAGAATATTTCGAAGATAGCCTAGATAAAGTTGTTTTACGGTCATTAAAATTTGAAACGAAAACTGAATTTAATCAGCATGTTCGTCAAGGCCTTATACCCGTTCTATTACAGTGGATTAACCCTGAGTTTCTTGCAAGAGCAGAAGCGGCTATGCTGGCTTACGATGATTGGGCACAATTACTAGCAAATCATAAAGATGAATTAGATGCGTTAGATAGAATATATCAACAGGTTGTAGATGCTGCTGATAATGTAAAAATACCTTTAGCAGAACGCCAGCGTATACATGAATTGGTTTTTAAAATTATGCGGGAGATCCCAGAGCTTGCTAGTTTTGATAAAGATTTTCATGGTGTAGATTATTTAAGTGGTTTAGATGAAGCAAGTAGTAGCTTTGAAAATACGATAACAGATATTTTTTCACCGCGATGTCCGCAACCAGAAAAAGCTGCTATGTGTCAAGATATGTTGAGCTATCTTCGTGGTGAGACATTTTTTAGCTTACTGGGTATGATTTTTCCTGAAACAGTTTGCCAAGAAATAAAAGCTGAAATACTTGGCGAGCAAGGTAAACAGGTTGCTGCATTTTTGGTTGCTCATGCTTTAACATGCATTGAAGAAGAAAAAGATTTTGCTGATGATATTAATGAGATAGTAGATTTATTCAAAAGATCAGGATTGTTTACTGGGATTAAGTCTGAACGAGTTGATGAACTTGCTGAAGCTGGTGAAGAAATTGTTAAAGAATTTGAAGCAGAAGTGCGTTATGAAGCCGATCACGATGATGCCACAGATCGTGAAAACTTATCTGGATTTATTCATCAACATATCGACAGAGATAAAGTTGATGTGTTTGTGCGTCAAGAATTAGTGCCGCTGTTACAGCAACCTCTTCTATTGACTATATTGAGAAGCTCCATCGGTATTTTTTCTGCAGATGAGCTGGAAGTTTTGTTAGGAAAATTTGAGAAATATCGTGATGAAGCCCCTCAACTAGCTAATGATATGTCGCGCTTTATTATTTTATTGAAGAAAAAAGATTATCGACAAATTGCTGAAGACTTTATTTCGATAAGCAAAATAAATCCGAAAATAAGTAAGGACGATATTCGTTTAACAGAAATATTAGACGCGATGTCAGATATTTATGATGAAATGCTTAATTGTCAGTGTCACTTTAATAGACATTCGAAGAAAGGTGATGAAGATCCACAGCCAGAGAATAAAAGATATGAAGAGCTAAATGCAGAGTCACCAAAATCTAAATCAGTCTTATTACCCGATGTAGATGACGATTTAGCTGATATACGTACCCATGTTGGAAACAGTCAGCTGAGTTTTTACACAAGAAAGTTTGGTTATCTACAAGCATTGCGACAAGCGTTCCCGTTAGCAAGCAGAGTCAGTGCTTTTGGTAGTGAAAAACAAGTGAGACAGTTACGGCAAGCTGATGAACATATGCTTAAGCCTGTCGCTGAATCTGTAGACCGCCGTTATTTGGGAAGGTTTGTCAGGCTACGGCATGGCATTAGAGCTGGTATTGCTGATGCTCGACGCAACATTGCCAATGGAGTTCGTAGCATTGCTCGTTTTGTTTTACCAAAGGTTGTAACACAAGATGCAGAAGTATTACAGCTAGCACAAACGCCGCATTTAGAACGTAATTATGATAGAAGGGCCTATACTCATGGAAAGGTTTTAACATCAATGGCTTGCTTTACAGCTCATGACGTTGCTACTAATGACTGTGATATAGATGTTTTAGAAGCACGCCATCGAGCTGTTGAAGACGATGACTATTGTAAAGATTTTATTTATGCTGAGAAAAGTGCGTTACGTGATAAAGTTGATCACTATAGAGAGAGGCTAGCTAAAAAAGGCATTATTAATGTTCCTTCAGGTCATTCAGTACAGAAAATACGGCTTGATCAGTATAATATTCCTTCCGGTTCAACCTTAATGTTGGTCAGGAAATTTAATAAAATACAAGATTTACGCGCTATTGTGATGAATGCTTGTTATGACTTTCCGGCAAGAATTAAATTATATGAAGCTGAGTTGGCTAAACCTGAAACGCAGGCAATATTAGGTGAGCATCGCTCAATGGTTCCGATCAGTGGTAATTTACGTTTTTGGAGAAGCTCAGGTAGCTGTGCTTTGCAAGCTGCTCAAAAAAGGATACAACGTTCACCAGTAGAAGTTATGTCGAAACGTTATAATTAACTGGATAATTTATCTTCTTTTCACGTTCAAGAACAAGGTATTTATGGTATTCCTCTTCAAATAATGGCCCATTAACAGCTAGAAGCGCTGCTCAATTCGTATTTTCAAGAGCGCGAAGTCAAGCATCACCTTTACATTTAGCACCTCGACATTATAGTGCTTGCGCATAAAGATAATTCATAACGTTTCAATTATAATGACTGCAATACGGTTAAGTTGGCGTTAATGTTAGTTGTTAACTAATGGCGTTAAATTGCTTTTATGTGGAATTTTAAGGGGTATTCCCCATATTGAACCCTACAAGTAAGCTCTGTACAGTCATCCTCCAATAAATATTATTATATCTATATTAAAGTAGAGAGGAGACAGATTGTGCTTGGAGATACTCAAAAAGCGAGTCTTAAGGAAGCCACTAATTCAGTTTATAACGCCTATTTAGCTATCGATTTTGCTGGACGAGAGAAACTGTTTCCTGCCATGTCGGGTGGTGAATTACTGAGTCTTGAAGACTACATCAGTGAAATGATAAAGCACAGCCTTGACTTACAGCGTAGTATTACTATTAATGGGAAAACATGGAATATAATGCTCGATGGTTGTTCTATTACAATTAAAGCAGATGGTGAGGCGAGTACTCCGCAAACTCCCGCTCTTAAAGCTATTAATAAATATAGCAATGAAGAAAAATTACAATTTTTAAGTTCACAAAAATTATTTATTAAAATAGATCAACACAATAAATATAATATTGGTGTCCGTGTTAAAAAAGATGACACTACAACCTATGAGCTTGGTGGGCCAGGTAAACTGCCTCTTTACCGAAGTCATTTAATAACACTGCATAATATTGTCAAACATCTTGAGAAAAGTGAAGATATTCGGCCAATGCTCGTCGCTCTAGCAACAGGTTCTGGTAAAACATTCGTGCAAGCATTGTGGTTTTTGATTCTGCATAAAGCCAATATCAATGGTGTGTTTGCTTTGCCTGATAAGCTTATTCCGCAATTTAAGGGTGACTTTAAACGTTTGCTACCTGACGATATGGTTGAGGAGTTATCGTTACTGCGACTTGGCGGCGCTGAAACGAATGCTGCTGCTAAAGCAGCGCTAGAGAAAATGAAAACAACAGGAGCTAATTACGTTGTTGCTAGCTATGAAGAATTACTAGATAGCCATTATCAAAAATTATTAGAGGATATTTCTGGAAGTAATACGGCATTAGTTTTTGATGAACAGCATTTCCCTATGGAGCAAGAGAAGCGACATGGGCGTTTATTGGAACTAAGTAAACGTTTCTTAATGATGTTTTTAACTGCTACGCCAACAGAAGAAACTTATAAATTATGTGGCACGCCTGTCGCGGCAATGTCAAGTAAACAAAAAGCAGAAGCAGGTCAAGGGCGTTTTCCACAGTTACGACGCGTAACAACTAAATCAGTTAGTGATAAAGCTTACCAAGCACGCCCTTTTATATTGCAATTAGTGCGAAACTCCCTCTCTAATATTAGAACAAAAGTATCCAGTACTGTACATCGAAAGGAACGAGAGCTTGGTAAGCTTGGCGTTTTAGATATTATTTTGGGAAAGGTTCACTCCTTGGTTGCTAATGCGATTCAAACGGCTTACAGCAGTACGGCGGCTTCCATGTTCGAGGGGGTGGAGTTTTTAGTTGAGTATAAGGACCCATCACATCCCAGCTTCTATAAAGCTAAAAGTGATTTTGTTGCTGAAAAGAGACGTGCTGCACGCTGGAATTTACAAGTTCCGATGGCGCGTAATATGTTGGTTATTGCTTATGATAATGAAGAGATTGTTAACATTCATAGACAACTGGCAGCGCAAGCTAAGGGTGTTGTTAATTCAGGTGTCTATCGTGACGGCAACGTCAAAGATCGTCGTGATGTCTATGAGTTTTTTCTCTTTTATGTTAACCATACTAAAAGTGATAGTCCTTCCGTTGTAGGTCAAGATGACTTTACTGTGGATGATCGAACGGCTGATCACTATCGTCAACGACAGATCGCAGAACGAAAAGCAGCATTACCCGAAGGTGTAACATTACCATCATTAACTGAGCAGCTAAAATATAATATTTTGCATGGCATGATTGATTACTTATTAAGTTATGTGACGGCTTTACCGGTTTTAGAATTGAATCAGCGTCGTTTTGATGATTTGCCAGCATTAATAGCATTAGTTCAAGAAAAATTTAGTGATAAGTTTCCAGAAGGAATGAGTGACGAAGAGATCAAGCGCCTATTTGTAAAGAAACTTACATATGATGAAGATAAGAACCCTAAAGGTATTGATGCTGCTGGTGCAACAGAAGCGGCGGAGATACTTTTTCTTTTGATAAGTTATTTTCGTAATTTGGGTAAGTTTAGTGACGATATCCCAGGCTTTGTTGACAATTGGAGTCTGAATGAAGCACTACACAATAACTTAAGTAACTACAAAGGCAAGCTGCGTTACATAACTGATGAGTATTATGGAACGCACATCCTTATAGCAGAAGATGCTGATAAAGAATCTATTGGTAAAAAAATTGATGCTTTTGCTGCAAAGCATGCGATTCATTATGTTATGGATGGTATGGAGGATGCAGAAGTTCCTATTTCTACAGCAGCGGATCTATCTCAAGGTGAAGATCCTGCTCGTTGTCGAATTGTCTGTGGATTTACAGAAGAGAAATATCCTTTATATGATGATAAAGGTTTATTATCAGAAAAAGCAAAACGCCGTAAGCGCGGTGCCTTAGAATTATTAAATGATGAAACAAAGGAATATCGTTACCATCGTAAAGCCTATGAGTTTGATCGTCCAAAATCAGATGAGCCTGATGTTGGTAGAGTGATTGCGGTTAATTACGCCAAATTATCCTTTTGTGGTATGACCGTTAGTAATGTCCTAACCGAAGGCTATAGTAATCCAACATTACAAACAGGTATGAGCGTTATTCCACGCTATGGCGATGAGATTAATAGTCCTGTAAAAGCGGTGCAAGGTGTGGGGCGTTTGCGTGGTCTAGATGAAACCAAAGAGCCTTATTATATTGAGGGACGCGGTAAAAACGTTAAGCCAGCATTTGATCTAAAAACCTTGGCGCGCAAGGAAGATTATTTCGGTGTGTTTTTTGCATCACAACAGCGTTATAACAAAGCCTATCTTCATTCATTAGGTAAGCAAGTTGCTAAAAAGGTTAATCAATGGTTACAACAGCATATGGATGCTGATGATGATGTGGATCCTGAAGAGTTTGAGAAAGCAACGCATCATATTATGTTAGATGCTTTACACGAAATTAATAATAATAATAGCCACAACTTTAATTTATCACGAAAACAATTGGTAATAGTGCTAAATGTGGCGCGTAAAGAGTTGCAGGCAGAACAAAAGTCATTAAAGCAGCCATATAAACTATCGAGGTTAATACAGTTTGTGGGTAGCGCTTTGTATTTATCAACCTCAGCGATATATAGAGTTCGCAATATACCAACCTATATACGATTTCGAGTGCAAGCGCGCCGTATGCAAGAGGATGGTAGTGTTAGTAACGAGACAAGAATTTATGCGAAGATTATTCGTGAAACACAATATAAAGGACTTATGCGTAATGCCGTGGTTCTGAAAGAATTCTCCAATTTATTGAAGCATAAGGAAAAAGCCGTTGATGCGCAGTTTGCAGACACTGCTGCGGATTTACCCAGATATTTAAAACCAGCATCAATCGCAACATTAAATGCAAACTTTAAAAAATACTTTGTTCCGGTTTTGAGTAAGTTTGTTGTTGATAGTGAGCGATCCAGAGTGGTTGATGTTGCGAATAAGTTTAAGGATTGGCATCTCATCGTACACCGAAATAAAAATTTACTTGATATTATCAACGATAGTGATGACCAAGTTGCGCGTGCCAAAGCATGTTTGGCTTTATTTCGCAAAGTGCCGGGACTACATAGTTTAGAAATGAGGGATATCATTGTTGACCCCAAAGGTACGACTGAAAGCATGGGGGAACAAGCTGGTATCTATATGCAAGCTTTATTTGAAAATCAATTTATTCAAGCATTAAAAAATTATTTTACAAGCGGTGCTTTTATAAATGAGACTTTAATTTATTTTTTCGATATAAAAGTAAGAGCTAATGTTATAGCTATATTTAATGCTCATGGTGAAGAATTTGCAGAGCGATTTTATGCGGAGATTATCAAGCCAGACAAGGCTGATCTACGAGATCAACAGAATGTTCTAGCGTTTATGGAAACGTTTCTTGTTGAAAAGAATGCTCAACCCGATATAGTTATATGCAGTGCTAATACACTTGCTGAACAAGCGCAAACAGCATTGGCTGCTATTAAAGTGTTATCTTCTACAATTGAAGAAAATGTTTCAGAGTATTTAGTAGCGGGGTTTGCGAAAGAAATTGCTCCGAGGCATTTAAAACCAGCAACTCAACAAGACTTTAATATTATTTTTAAAGAGCAATTAGCGCCTGTACTCGTGAAATTATTTCCGCTGGACTTTCACCAACAAATAATGGTGGCTGTATTGCAGTGTGATGACTGGCATACAGCTTTGCCTAGACATGTAGAAACGTTACAAGCATTACAAACAGATCCAACAGCATTAAATCGGTTAGCTCGTGAATTATTGCTTGGCCATTTACACGAGAAGGAGCTAGTAGTTGATATTTTTGCTGAAGTAGTGCTGCGCGATTTGGGGATTGTAAGTAAAACTTCTGCTGCTAATGCTAAAAGCGCTATCTTGAAGGATATTCGTGCGGTAGAAGTAACAGATGCAGATGTCGAGCAGGCAGGAGGTTATCTTCCAGTAGCTCACTCTCTTGCTGCAACCCGTATGCTCGCTAGTAAGCTACAGCAGGCGGAATTTCAACAATATTTTGAACCCGTATTTACTTTTGATGGCTATTTGCGTTTTGTTGAAAGCTTAACTGATCATGATACCGCAGTACGGTTTGCTCGAGCGCTCATGGTTGCTGTCAATGCTATAGGTCTAGACAATATCGCAGACTTAGATTTAGCAGAAACATTAAAAGATGTTCTTGAAACAGTTTACGAAGATAAACGCACGCGCCCTACATTATTGCAGGATGGAATGTTATGTGCCGTTGCTAGCCTACACGCGCTACAAGGACGTATTGATGCTGCACCTCAAGAGCATTTCGAGGATAGTCTAGATAGAGTTGTTTTACGCTCATTAAAATTTAAAACGAAAACTGAATTTAATCAGCATGTCCATCAAGGCGTTATACCTATTCTATTACAGTGGGTTAACTCTGACTTTCTTGCAAGAGCAGAAATTGCAATGTTGGCTTATGACGACTGGGCACAATTACTAGCAAATCATAAAGATGAATTAGATGCGTTAGATGGTATATATCAGCAAGTTGTAGATGATGCTGATAATGTAGAAATACCTTTAGCAGAACGCCAACGTATACATGAATTGGTTTTTAATATTCTGCGAGAGATCCCAGAGCTTACTACTTTTGACAAGGATTCTCATGGCATAGATTATTTATCTGAATTAGACAAGGCCGGAAAGCGTTTTGATACAGCTATAAAAGATATCTTCTCACCAAGATGTACTGAAAAATACGCTATGCAAGCCGATATGTTGAGCTATCTTCGCAGTGAGGAATTTTTTAGCTTACTGGGTATGATTTTTCCTGAAACAGTTTGTCAGTCAATTAAAACGATGCTTCTTGGCGAGCGAGGTGAAAAGTTTGCTGATTTTCTTGTTAACGATACTTTAAAAAGAGTTGAGAATGAAGATGCTTTAATTGATGATGTTGATGAGTTTATTGGCTTATTTAAACAATCACGCTTGTTTACTGGAATTATTTTCGACAGAGTCGATGAAATTGCTGCTGCAGGCGAAGGTGTTGTTAAAGAATTTGAAGCAGAAGTGCGTTATGAAGCTGATCGTGATGACCAAGCTGACCGTGACACGATAACTAACTTTCCTATGCAACATATTGATAGAGATAAAGTTGATGTGTTTGTGCGTCAAGAATTGCTGCCACTGTTACAGCAACCTCTTTTTGCAAGCATACTAACTAATTCTATTGGTATTTTTTCTGCATCTGAGTTGCAAGTTTTATTGGAAAAGTTTGATAAATATGAAAATGAAGCCGCTACATTAGCTGTTGATATATTCACTTTTATTAATTTACTGAAGAGAAAAAATTATCAACAAATTGCTGAAGCTTTTATTTCGGTAAATAAAGATAATAAACAAATAAGTAGAGATGATATTCGCCTAACAGAAATATTAGATGCGATATCAGATATTTATGATGAAATGCTGAATTGTCAGTGTCACTTTAATAGACACTCTAAAAAAGGTGAAGAAGATCTGCAACCAGAAAATAAAGGATATGAAGAGATAAATGCAGAGCCACCAAAATCTAAATCAGTCTTATTAGCTGATGTAGATGCAGAGTCACCAAAATCTAAATCAGTCTTATTACCTGATGTAGATACAGAGCTAGCTGATCTACGCACTCATGCAGGAAATAGTGTGCTTAGCCGTTACACAAGAAAATTTAGTTATCTAAAAGCATTGGCAGATGCATTTCCATTAGCGAGCAGAGTCAGTGCTTTTGGCAGTGAAAAACAAATGAGACAGTTACAGCAAGCTGATGAACATATGCTCAAGCCTGTTGCTGAATCTGTAGATCGGCGTTATTTAGGAAGATTTGTCAGGCTACGGCATGATATTAAAGCCGGCACTGCTGATGCTCGACGCAGAATTGCCAATGGAGTACGTAGCATTGCTCGTTTTGTTTTACCGAAGGTTGTAACACAGGATGCAGAAGTATTACAGCCAGCAGAAGCGCCGCATTTAGAACGTAGTTATGTCAGAAGAGCCCATACTCATGGAAAGGTTTTAACAACAATGGCTCGTTTTACAGCTACGGACGTTGCGACTAATGATTGTGATATAGATGTTTTAGAAGCACGCCATCGGGCAGTTGAAGAAGATGATTATTGTAAAAATTTTATTTATGCTGAAAAAAGTGCATTACGTGATAAAGCTGATCGTTATAGAGAGATGCTAGCTAAGAAAGGCATTATTAATGTTCCTTATGGTCATTCAGTAGAGAGAATAAAGCTTGATCAGTATAATATGCCTCCTGATTCTACCGTAATATTGATCAAAAAATTCAATAAAATACAAGGTTTACGCGCTATTGTGATGAATGGCCGTTATGACTTTCCGGCAAGAATTAAATTATATGAGGCTGAATTAGCTAAACTTGAAACGCGAGAAATACTAGGTCAACATCGCTCAATGGTTCCTGTCAGTAGTAATTTACGTTTTTGGAAAAGCTCAGGCAGTTGTGCTTTACAAGCTGCTCAGAAAAGGATAGAACGTTCACCAGTAGAAATTATGTCGAGAAGTTATAATTATTAAATGTGTATATATGCTATCGCTTACCAAATTCATCCTGATCACCCGCTATTGATCGCGGGTAATCGCGATGAATTATTACAACGACCGACGCAGGCGGCACATTTTTGGGATGATTATCCTGATATTTATGCTGCACGGGATTTACAACAAGGTGGCACGTGGTTAGGCGTAAACAAACGCGGTCACTTTGCTTGCCTCACCAACTATCGGAACCTAAGTCATCCACTTAATAACCGACATACGGAAGGACTTTCCCGCGGGCAATTTGCTGTACAGTGTTTAACACAAGCTGAGATAACCCAACAATCGTTACAAAGTTTACTGCTTGAACAGGGCAATGCGATGCGCAGTTTTAATTTGATTACAGGTGATCAATCCGGGCAGTTATTTTATCTGAGTAATGTCGATTCTGTGTGCGAGCCATTAGAACCAGGTATTTATGTCATCTCTAACGAATTAGGCATTATGGCGCAATGGTCTAAATCTCAATTTTTAAAACAATCTGTTACTAAGCTATTAGCTGCATCATCATTGGACTATAACGATATTGTTATGAGCATGACGATGTTATTACAAGATGGTCAGTTTTGTGATGATAGTTTAGTGCCAATGGATACGGGCTTAACGTTTGCAGATGAAAAACAGCGTTCTGCCTTATTTGTACGCGCTAATTGGCAAGGACAAGATTATGGTACCTGTTTTACTACAGTTTTAGCTATTGATGCTGCAATGAAGCATTGTCAATATACTGAGATTCGTTATGAAGAGAAGATGAAACCGCAGACTTCTTTTAAAGAGTTTCAATTTAATTAATCTATACCTATTGGAATTCTCGCATCTTTATGTAAGATGATGTATATACAGTATTAATTGATATCTTCGTAATCATCATCAAGCTCACCAAGTTCTTCCTTTAAACGTTTCTTTTCCATAAGTTCTTCTAGCTTGTGGCGCGCTTGTAATTTACTATTATCTGATGGTTTAATTATTTCAATATCTGCTGTAGATGGATCATCATCAGGTAATTCATCACCATCGCCATCAATAGGTAAATCATCATCTTCAAAACTGTCTGAATTGTCATGAGACATTAGCAATACTCCTAGCCAATATCGTAAATCCTAATTAAATTAGGTTTGACTACCATACCCGTAAATATATTGCGTTTTACTAAATAAAAGCAAGAGAAATTTATATAAAAAGATTAATTTTTTTCAGATGTCTCCGATAATGAATTTTGCTTGCTAAGCAACTGCTCAGCTTCACACAAATCTTCTGGGGTACCAACGTTCATCCATGTGCCGGTATAGAGTTCTCCAGAAACCAATTCGTCAGTCATGGCTTTGCGTAGTAATGGAGCAATGGGGAATGAACCGCTTTCGGTATCATTAAATAGTTTCGGATCGATCACAGCTATACAGCTGTAGGTACAGCGTTCACTTGCTTCGCTATCGTGCAGTTGGCCATTCGTCAATACAAAGTCCCCTTTGGGATGAAAGCTAGGATTAGGGACCATTACTAAATGGGCTTGCCCGTCTAGCGATTTATTATAAAGTTCAGCATAAGGATATTCCGTATAAATGTCAGCACCAGCAATTAGAAAAGGTTTGTCGCCAAGTAGCGGCAACGCTTTATGAATTCCACCACCTGTTTCTAGAGGCTCTTCTTCAACTGAATAAAGTATCTTTACACCAAATTGCTGGCCATCACCAAGATGCGTATGAATTTTTTCACCGAACATGGAGGTATTAATAATGATTTCTTGGAAGCCATGTTGTGCTAATGACATAACTTGGTGAGCAATCAATGACGTGCCATTGATAGGCAATAATGGTTTAGGGATATCTTTAGTGAGATCTCCCATGCGGGAACCGCGACCGGCGGCTAGTAACATAGCTTTCATTTTATAAAACTCTTTGTTGTAAAAATTTATGAAGTTCCTGTAGCTCACTGTAGTCTACTATAATATCTGTAACATAGTTTAACGTACGTGGAATATCTTTTAAATAGCGATCATCATTATCACGCAAAAACTTTCTTGCAAAAATAAAGCTGGCCTTTAAGTGGCGCTGCATACCCATTAACTCAAACCAGGTTGTTAATTGCGGTAATGATATGGCATTATCTATAATACTATTTTTTATCGCTTGTTGATGATAATAACCAAGCCATTGCATGATTTTTTCTTTTGGCCAAGCTATATAACAATCTTTTAATAAAGAGACGATATCATAGGTAACGGGACCCCAAGTCGTATCTTGAAAATCTAAAACACCAATTTGATTATTCTTAATAAGCATTAAATTGCGTGAGTGATAATCACGATGCATGCATAATTGTGGCTGTTGCTTTGCATTCTCAATCAGAAAGTTAAAACTGTTGTTAAGCATAGCTTGTTCATCAGTACTTAATGTTAATTTTAAATAAGCTTGTAAATACCATTCTTGGAAGTTTGTTAATTCAGTTCTAATATTGTCATTGATGAAATTGCCGAATGAATAACTCTCAATAGTCTCGCATTGTTGAATTTTAATAAGTTCATCAATTGCAGTTCGGTAAAGTTTATCAGCATTATCTGCATTTAGTTGTTTGAAAAATAAATTATCGCCAAAATCAGTTAACAATAAAAAACCTTGTTCAAGATCGCTCGCTAAAATTCGCGGTACATTAATGCCAATATTGTGAAAATGTTTAGCAATCGTGGCATAAGCAGCACAAGGCTCTTGTGCTGGAGGCGCATCCATAACAACAAATTGTTTGCCTTGATAGTCGGCACGAAAATAACGCCGAAAACTGGCGTCATTGGCGAGTAAACGGACTTGAAAATTATCATCGTTGAGTTCGGTTGCTAGCCATTTTTCTAAGTGTTTTAGTCTAATATCCATGCTATTATTCGCGCTTCTGGTGTGTTCTATTCAATTACTGATGTATCTATATATTAAAAATAAGCATTTTACCTAAGAATTAGTAATTGGCAAATATTTGGTTAAAGCGTGAAAAGAAAAAAGTATAAGAAGCAAAAGCATAAGCAATGGTTGGGCTATGGATTCTGTAGTGCATTGTTACTCGGCCACATGGGTTGTACATTTGCTGCACAAAAACATACGGCCAAACCAAGTCATACTCCATCTCACCCGCCTCATACGCGGCGTCAACATTATAGCTTCGACATTAATGTCGCGGGCTTAGCACCCATTAGTAAAGCGCAGTTAGTTCAAGATCTCGGTTGGGTTGCTGTTCCAGGTAGTAATATCTGTGGTGGTTATTATGAAGAACCACTGCTAAATCCATTACATCAAGTTGTCATACCATTACAACAAAGCCGAACGGTCATTAACTCGGGTGGTGTGACTTACACGAAAAAAGGTACGTCTTATCTCAATAATGGTGTTGTTATTACCCAAGCAGGCCGTAAGTTAACATCTGACTCTGCATATCTATATCGAGATCCACAAACTCAACAAACAACCGCCATTGAGCTGGTTGGTAATGTGCATATTCGTGAACAAGGAAAACTGCTGATAGGTAGTCGTGCTCATATTGTTTTACACAAACATGCTGGCACTATACATAATGTGGTTTATCGCATGGCAGCAAAAACCTCTATACAGCATATTATTCATAAGCATGGTTTTGTGCATGTGGCCTTTACCGATTTAAATGCTTGGGGTCGTGCGTTAGAAGTTAAACAACTTAAAAAAGGTCTTTATCATTTCCTTCATGCAACCTATAGCACATGTACGCCGGATAATACGGTGTGGCAAGTCTATACGCATAAGCTGATTTTGAATCAAGCGACAGGTTATGGTCAAGCTTATGGCGCAGTATTATATATTAAGGGTGTGCCTCTCGCATATTTGCCTTACATTAGTTTCCCTATTAATCATAAACGTAAAACAGGGTTTCTAGCGCCGCAATTTGGGCATGATAATCGTTCCGGTTATTATTTTGGTTTGCCATTTTATTGGAATATCGCGCCAAATTACGATGATACGATTACACCACTTTATTTTAGTCGTCGCGGCGGACAAATCAGCAACCTCTTTAGATTCTTATTGCCACATTCTAGAGGCAAGATTTATGCAAGCTTCTTGCCGGATGATCGAGAGTTTCGTGCTTTTCGTGATGATGCGATGCTTTCCCAATTTCTTACTCCAAATGTACCGCTAAACTCTACAGTCGAAGAATTCAATCGTTTGAAGCGAGATAGTACTAACCGTGCTTTTATTTCTGCACATGATACAACAATTTTTAATAAATATTTATCAGCAGGAATTAATTATAATTATGCTTCAGATGATTACTACTTTGAAGACTTTGGACATTACAAAGGTATTCCGATTGATCAATTACACCGAGAAAGTTATTTTCATTTTAATAGCCAATATGTGCACGTAAGCGGTTTATTTCAAACCTATCAAACATTACATCCGGTAGATCAACCATTATTGGCTAGTCCTTATGGTAAAGAGCCACAAATACAATTTAGTGCAAATTCACCTATTACTGATGGTTTTGAATTTGGTGTAACGGGACAGTTCGATGATTTTGTTCATAATCGTACGCCAGGAGAGTCTAAGGTTGTTATAGGGCATCGTTATGATGTGCGCCCAGCAATAAGTTATCCTTTTAAAGATAAAAACTTTTTTATCACGCCACGAGCACAAGTTGATTTAGCTGAATATAAGTTGGGGCAGGATAAGACCTTTTTGCAGAATAACTCGGGGTTTGTTGGTGATCCTTCGCGTGCAGTGCCAATGATTGATGTGTTAACGGGTATGACCTTTAGTCGCAATGTCGATATATTTCATCATGACTACGTACAAACGTTAGAGCCAGAAGTCTATTATTTATATGTACCTTTCCGCAGTCAACGCAATATGCCTTTGTTTGATACAACGCAACCGGCATTAACTGTTGCCGATATGTTAAGTGATAATCGTTTTTCAGGGCTAGATAGAGTCGGTGATGCTAATCAAGTGACCTTTGCGTTAACAACACGCCTACTCGATGCGCATAATCACCAACAGCGTTTTCAAGCTCAGGTTGCGCAAATATATTATTTTGAAAATCGTCGTGTAGAACTTTGTGACACGGTTAATTGCAAACAGTCATTAAGCTCTTTACCTCAAAATACCAGCTCATCACCTATTGTTGGCAGTTTGAGTTACGAATTAGATCCAAGCTGGAGTATTCATGGTAACTTGTCTTGGCAGCTTGGCCACTCAACACCTTTTGCTCAAGGCGTTATGTTTCACTACGAGCCTGATCCCGAACATATTTTTAATATTGGCTATAGTTTCAGTCAATTCCAAGTGCCTGAGACGGTGG
Organism: Gammaproteobacteria bacterium; assembly: GCA_021773175.1. Lineage (GTDB taxonomy): Bacteria > Pseudomonadota > Gammaproteobacteria > JAJFKO01 > JAJFKO01 > JAJFKO01. The sequence continues at coordinate 22,016 of JAJFKO010000067.1, read as the reverse complement.
GTGGCGTTGATGTTAGTCGAGCAAATCAGTATTTAGGTAATGAACCGCGAGTCGGCACACTGTCTTTTTTATGGCCAGCGCCTTTTATACAGAATTTGTCATTTGTGGGCTTTGCCAATTATGATTTTAATAGCAAACGACTGTTAAGTAATTTTGCAGGTTTACAGTATAATAGCTGTTGTTGGTCTTTTCGGGTCGTTTTTAGTCGAACATTTAATTTTATGAATGCAATTAATAATAATAATGTATATAATCAGACCATTTACTTCCAAGTAGTCTTGAAAGGTCTTGGCCAAGTCTACACAAGCGATCCGGCTAGCTTATTAACAACGAATATTAATGGCTATCAGGACAATACTTTAATAGAAATGCCGCGTTTTGTTTAAGATCGGGCATATATTACAACCCTCACTTCAAAAGGCAGATTTCTACCTTCTCTTTTTGCCGCTAGAGAAGTTATTTGGTATAATATTTGCCTTTTAAAGCGCGAGCTGTATATTTTTTAAGGATATCTCATGAAGAAAAACGTATTGATGACAGTTCTATGTTTATTCAGTTTAATTTTTATGACAGTGGGTCATGCTGATACAGCAATGCCACTTGATAAAATTGTCGCGGTTGTTAAGAATCACGTTATTACTCAAGATCAATTAATGGTAGAAGTTAACCGCGTTAAACAAGAAATTGTTGCTCATGGGCAACAACCACCACCCAATAATGTTTTGATGCGACAAGTATTAAATAAAATGATCTCGGATGATTTGCAAATACAACTTGCTAAGAGAATGAAAGTTACCATTACAGATAAACATTTAGATGCAACAATCCAACAAATTGCTAAGCATAACCATATTGCGGTTAATGTGATGTTAAGTACGATTCAAGCACATGGTATGTCAATAAAAGCTTATCGAGCAATGTTACGTAAGCAACTTACTATCCATAAGTTGCAAGGAAAAATTGTTGCACGACGTGTTAAAGTTACCAAGCAAGATATTGCTAAAGTTAAAGAAGTGCTTTTAACGCATGGTGATGCTAATACGGAATATCATTTATTAAATATTTTATTACCGTTGCCAGCTGTACCAACTAGTGCACAAATAACCACAACAAAAGCAAAAGCTAAAAAAATTATTGCTGAATTACGTCAAGGTAAACCGTTTTCACAAATTGCGATAGCACAATCTGGTGGACAACAGGCGCTACAAGGTGGCGATTTAGGTTGGCGACGTATGGCGGGTTTGCCGGATATTTTTGCCAAAGCAGTTAAGCATATGAAGATTAATCAAGTTTCAGCGGCAATTCGCACCGGTAATGGCTTCCATATTCTCAAGCTTATTGCTAAACGTAACAAAAATTTTGGTCAGAAAGTGATTGAATATCATGTGCGACAAATATATTTAAAAAAATCTAACTTATTATCAGCAGATCAAATCCGCCAGCGTATGCAACGTCTACGCAAGCTGTTAAAACAAGGTGAAAGTTTTGCAAAGCTTGCAAAACAGTCTTCACAAGATGAGAAAAGTGCAACGAAAGGTGGTGATATGGGTTGGCTGATTGCAGGGCAAGTATCAAATACTTTTGCGCAATATATGCAAGCGCTGCCAAATGATGGCATTAGTCAGCCATTTGAGTCAGCTAATGGTTGGCATATTATTCAAGTTGTTGGTAAAAAAACAGTGAATAATAGTAGTGCTTATTTAGACTATGAAGCCAAGCAACTGGCATTTCAAAAGAAATTTGTAGAGAAAAAACAATTATGGTTACAACAACTACGTAGTGGCACATATATTAAAACTTTTCTTAACTAATAGTAGGACGTTGTTATGACATTGTTATCTTGTGTAGAACGAAATCCTAAATCCGTGGCAACGGCTAGTGTGATTTGGTTGCATGGTTTGGGAGCGGATGGCCATGATTTTGCTCCACTCGTTGATCAATTCAACTTGCCCGAGAATCATGGCATTCGTTTTGTTTTTCCGCATGCCCCAACAATGTCAGTAACATTGAATGGTGGCATGGATATGCCAGCTTGGTTTGATTTGCTTGGGCTCGGTTTAGATGCGCCTCTTGATCATAAAGGGATTAATCAAACTTGTGCTGCTATTGGTGAATTAATTGAACATGAAATTGCATTAGGTGTCGCGCCTGAAAAAATTATTCTTGTCGGATTTTCACAAGGTGGAGCGGTAGCATTAGCAAGTGCTATTCAATATCCAAAGCGTTTAGCTGGCGTTATGGGCTTATCAACCTACTTACCTATTTCTGCTGAATTAGATATAGAGCTAAGTGCTGCTAATCGAGATGTTCCAATATTTATGGCGCATGGTTCACTTGACCCTTTAGTGCAATTTTCTTGGGGAGAGGCATCATGCCAGACATTACAAAAGCATGGTTATTCTGTTAGTTGGCATGCTTATCCTATTGAGCATACTGTTTGTATGGAAGAAATTCAGGATATAAGTACGTGGATTCAGAAAACTCTCGCGTTAAATTAGCCGTCATTGTTGGTGTAACATTATGGGCTTCCGCTTATGTTGGTATTCGCATTGGGTTACATGGTTATACTCCTGGTTGTCTCGCTTTATTTCGTTATGCAGTAGCATCACTAACGATTTTTTTACTTTATTATACGGTACCCAAAAAAATTAAACCCGCCGCAAAAGATATTCTGCCATTAATCATCACGGGTCTTGCTGGAATTACGCTTTACAATATCTTTTTAAATTATGGCGAGATGACTGTTCCCGCTGGGATTGCAGGCTTTATCATTGGTTTGGTTCCAGTTTTTGTTATTATTATTGCTGTGATTTTTTTAAAAGAAAAAGTTAATCGTTTTACTGTTGTGGGCGTTGTTATCAGTTTAATGGGTTTATTTTGTATTGCTATTGGCGAAATGGAACATACTAAATTTGATTTTGGTGTTGTAGAAATTCTAGGTTCTGCCATTTTAGGTTCAATATATGTAACGGTACAAAAACCATTACTAAGGAAATTTAATGCAATTGAAGTCGTTGCTTTCGCGATATGGATCGGAACTTTTTTCTTACTACCTTATTTGCCTAAACTCATTCAACAAATTCCTCAGGCGCCATTAAGTGCAACATTAGCGGCAGTTTATTTAGGTATTTTTCCGGCGGCAATTGCTTACGCTGCTTGGAGCTATGCTTTGAAGCATTTACCTGCTACTCGCGTTACCACGAATTTATATTTCGTACCGTTTTTAGCGACTCTTCTAGGTTGGTTGGTTATTGGTGAAGTACCAAATCGATTGTCACTGTTGGGGGGCATTATTGCTTTATGCGGTGCGTTCGTTGCTACGCGTAATAAATCCATGAAAAAAAACAATCAAGACTTACATTAATTGCTTCGACCTTGGGATTTAGCATAAGTCCTAACAATATCTAACCTAAATTTCACTGGTTTCTATCATAAAATATCTGTTTTCTGCTATACCTAAAATATGTAGGTTAAAATAGCTGGAATGTTGTGATGTTATCAGGCGCTAGTTCGCAAAATAAATTTAGCTATCATGCTCTTAGTTTGCAAACAAGAGAACGTGGTATTGTTTCTAATGAATCTGATGGATATGAAGCAATGCGACTTGGCGATCAGGAGTTTATTTTTGTATCAGCAATGCGAAGAACACATAATCCAAGCAACGTTGGAAAATTTTTTTCAGAGTATGGTTTGAAATTTCATATTAGCTTACCAGAAGATGACCCTACACAATTTAGTCATGCTTGGAGTGTGGTATTTGATGTTTTAGCAAAGCATGATATCGCAGGATTCAAAGTCATTGCAGATTATAAAAAAATGTCTGATATTGAAGGTCAAGAAGGCAAAGATGTAACTATATATGCAGATCACAATCCTGAAAAGACGCTTGAACAATGGCAGGAACTTCTACAGGAACTTACAATGGCACTTACTAAAGCTAATATAAAACCTGGATATCGACCATCTGGAACTGTAGAAAAACCTGAGAAACCAGTGTCTGGTAGCAATTATATTACTTATCGATATGAGAATGAATATTATGAGAAAGTGGCTGCGTGGCCTAAGCGTGATCCTATTGTGAGTAAAACAGAGTATGGTAAAAGGATTAAAGTGAAAGTTAAAGGTCAACCTCCTATAGCGATTTTATCTGCTAATAAAATTACTAGAAGAAAAGAAAATCAACCGATAATAACAAATACAAAGAGAGGCTGATAATGTTTAAAATATTTGAGTTAGATTCTAATGAAAATGGAATATCTGATTTGGTTTTTGAGCTTGATGGTGGAAAGTTAATAATGAAAGTGGCTTTTCCAGCAGAAAAACTTTGTCAAGCTTTCGTTGCCAAATTACATGCTCGAGAAAGAGTCTATAGTATGGCGGATCCTCAATCTTCTTTACAATTAAAGTTTGCAAAAGAAGGAAAAGAAATAAGATTTGAGGCATCTATTTTTGATGCTCTAACACTCTTTAAACAAACTCAAGTGATAAGCGATAGTCAATATAATGAGATTATCTCTGATCAAGATTTAAAACCATACTTATCCAGTAGTTTAATATCATCAAATCCTCCTCCTCAACAAGGAAATACGGGGAATCCACATAAACCTCAAGCACTAGCAAAAAAGAAATGACCAAGACTTATATTAAACACCAATCCCGTGCTGGCAGAAAATCAGTATAGAGCTTTTCTTCGGCGCTGCCTGGTTCAGGTTGCCAATTGTAATGCCAGCTAACCAATGGTGGTAATGACATTAAAATCGATTCAGTGCGACCATCAGATTGTAAGCCAAAGATCGTGCCGCGATCATAAAGCAAATTAAATTCAACATACCGTCCGCGACGATACAATTGGAATTGGCGTTCACGCTCACCATAATGTTGATTTTTACGTTTACTGACAATGGGAAGATAGGCTTTTACAAAGTGATCACCGACACTTTGCATGAAGTTGAAGCTCTCAGTAAATTCCCAATGATTAACATCATCAAAAAACAAGCCGCCAATACCTCGAGCTTCATTACGGTGTTTCAATAAAAAATAGTCATCGGCCCATTTTTTATATTGAGGATAGACTTCTGCACCGAATTCAGTACACGCTTGTTTTGCAACGTGATGCCAGTGCTGACAATCTTCGACAAAGCCATAATATGGTGTTAAATCAAAACCGCCGCCAAACCACCAAACAGGATCTGCATCAGGTTTTTCAGCTAGAAAAAAGCGGACATTCATATGGGTTGTTGGAATATAAGGATTTAGAGGATGTAAAACTAAAGAAACGCCAACTGCTTGAAAATCGCGTCCAGCAAGTTCTGGTCGCTTTGCAGTGGCAGCTGGCGGTAAGCTAGCGCCATAGACATGAGAAAAGCTAACCCCACCTTTTTCAAAAACATTGCCATCAACAATAACGCGGCTACGGCCGCCGCCTCCACCAGGTCGTTGCCAATTGTCTTCAATGAATTTGGCTTTACCATCTTCTTCTTCTAAAGCATGGCAGATATCATCTTGAAGTTGCATAAGATAGTTTTTTACAAGATTTAAATCAGGTGTATTCTGCATAATAAAAAAACTTAAAAATTAATTTAGTTAGTAAGCCTAACAAAAATTATACTGCTTGCCCAGATGCGAAAATGATTTACATCAATAAACGATCTTTATTTCCTGATAATTTTTCCTGTTAGTAAATCACGAATTTCTGTGGGTTTTGTTAAATCGCCCAGACTCCCTTCAAGAATATAATCTATACCAGTTGGAAATTGTTGCTTGAGTTCAGCAACGCTTGTTGTAGGTTGTCGTTGGGCAATATTAGCACTGCTTGAGACTAATGGTTTTCCCCATTGCTGGCATAATTGCTTGGCAAGAGGGTGAGCGGTCATGCGTATGGCAACTGTATTATGCTCACCTTTAATCCAAATTGGGACTTGTTTATTTGCAGGTAATAACCAAGTAATGGCTCCTGGCCAGGTATCTCGTAAGCGTTGTTGTAAAGTATTCTCAATAATTGTGGTTAATTGCCATACTTGCTCCCAGTTATTTAATAATAAAATCAACCCCTTATCTGTATCGCGTTGTTTTAATTGGAGTAAGTTTGTTACTGCTTGCTGGTTATAAGGATCGCAGCCTAAACCGTAGACAGCTTCTGTTGGGTAGGCGATAATACCGCCTATTTTTAAAGTAGAGATAGCTTGTAAGATTTGTGAATCTTTTGTCATAATAGCTCGCATTTCGAAGAGTGATTAAAGTAATGGATATTAGCTCCTATCTTACTGGAATGAATTAATGTATAAAATCTATTTTTATGTGCCAGAATCACATCTTGAAGAAGTTAAGCAGGCGATGTTTGCCAAAGGTGCTGGTAAGTTTGCTAACTATGATAGTGTTGCTTGGCAGACATTGGGGAAAGGGCAATTTCGTCCACTAGAAAATAGTTCTCCTCATATTGGGGAACAAGGACTCATTAGTCAGGTTGCAGAGTATAAAGTTGAACTTATTTGCGAAGAGATAGTAATAAAGGATGTGGTAGCGGCAATGAAAGCAGCTCATCCCTATGAAGAACCGGCGTTTGGTATTTGGCAACTAGTAGATATAGATGAGTAAGAGGCAAACATGCGCATAGAACAAGAAGTGAAGTTAGATTTTAAAGATGTATTAATCCGACCGAAAAGAAGTACTCTCACCTCTCGTGCCGAAGTTGATTTAGTTCGTGAATTTAAATTTAAGCATTCTGATCAAACTTGGTCTGGTGTTCCGATCATTGCATCAAATATGGATCATACTGGAACGTTGGCAATGGCTAAAGTTTTGGGCCAACATCAATTACTCACCGCTACACATAAATTTATGTTAGAAGCCGATTGGTTGAGTTTTTTACGTGAAAATCCTGAAGCATTAAATTATTGTTTTGTGTCTTCTGGTACTGGTGAAAAGGATTTTAATAACTTACAAAATATTATTGAAAATGTCGGCGTACAAATGATTTGTCTAGATGTGGCGAATGGTTATAGCCAACATTTTGTGAATTTTGTACGTAAAGTTCGCGCGGCATTTCCGCAGCATGTGATTATGGCTGGTAATGTCGTCACTGGTGAAATGGTAGAAGAATTAATAATCTCAGGAGCAGATATCGTAAAGATTGGTATTGGTCCCGGTTCTGTTTGTACAACGCGCAGTAAAACAGGTGTTGGTTATCCACAATTATCTGCGATTATTGAATGCGCGGATGCTGCACATGGATTAAAAGGTTTGGTTTGTGCTGATGGTGGTTGCACAGTGCCTGGTGATATTGCCAAGGCCTTTGCTGCTGGTGCTGATTTTGTTATGCTTGGTGGCATGTTTGGCGGCCATGATGAATCGACCGGTGAGGTTATTGAGAAAAATGGTAAACAGTATAAACGTTTTTATGGTATGAGTTCGACGGAAGCAATGAATAAATATCATGGCAAAATTGCTGATTATCGTGCTAGCGAAGGTAAGTCTGTTTATGTTCCTTATCGAGGCCCGGTTACCGATACTGTGTTAGATGTTCTAGGAGGCTTACGTTCATCATGTACCTATGTTGGCGCGCAGACATTAAAAGAATTATCAAAGCGCACGACATTCATTCGAGTTAGTCAACAGATAAATGAAATATTCAATACAACATTAATTACTGATTCAATAGGAGATCGCTAATGGCTGCAACTGTAGATGAGTTAACTGTACAATACGAAGAAGATGGTTTAGTTACAGTAAAAGAATTAGATAAGAAGATTTTAAGCAAAGGTGCTTGGTCTACTATCGTATATAAATATCAAGATTGGAACCGTTCAACTGAAGAATATGGTCCCATTAAATTTACGATTCGACGTTATCAAAAGCGTAATAATATGTATCGTATGCAGTCTAAATTTAATATTTCTAGTAAAGATCAAGCAACGAATCTTATCGGTGTTTTGCAAGAGTGGTTAGACGAAGACGCCTAGGAAAGTACTTTGCTAGTTAAAGAACAAGTTATATTTTTTTTGCGATGGTTACAATCGCCACGTTCTGTTGGAGCTGTTTTTCCAAGCAGTCGCATTTTAGCGCGTGCCATCGCATCACAAATAGATACAGAAAAAGCTGGTGCCATTCTCGAATTAGGGGGTGGCACTGGTCGTCTTACCAAAGCAATTTTACTTAGTCAGCTAGCGTCAGATCGATTGTATGTTATCGAGCGTGAACAACGTTTTTGTCGTATGCTGTCGCGGCGTTTTCCAGACGTCATTATTCTTAATGATAATGCTATGCGACTGGAAAAAATCATGGAAGAACATCATATAAAAACTATTAATAGTATTGTTTCTGGTTTACCGCTGTTATCTTTAGATCAAGAAATACGCGATGTGATTGTTCGACAAACGCTAAATTTATTGAATGATGATAATAAATTTTTACAATTTACTTATGGTTTGCAGTCCCCTGTTCCTGAATATCTATTAAAACAGTGTGGTTGTTATGGTAAGCCCGTGGTGCGTGTTTGGCGTAATTTACCGCCCGCTACAATCTGGTGTTATCGTAAATTACCGAGTACTGAAGGTGATTAGTCATGGAATATAAAGATTATTATGATTTATTAGGCGTGAGTCGTGATGCTGATGATGCCGCTATTAAAAAACAATACAGAAAGTTAGCGCGAAAATATCATCCTGATGTTAGTAAAGAACCTAATGCCGAAGATAAATTTAAAGAAGTCCAGGAAGCTTATGAGGTATTAAAAGACGCTGAAAAACGTGCTGCCTATAATCAGCTTGGTAGTAACTGGCAAAACGGACAAAACTTTTCAAAGCCTCCTGGCTGGGATTCTCAGATGCATTCTCATGGTGCGGACAGAGGCTTTAGCGATGAAGGTATGGGCGGCTTTAGTGATTTTTTTGAAAGTTTATTTGGTGGTGGTTTTCAGCAAAAGACTCGCCGTGGTCGTAATTACAGTCGTGGCTTTAATCAGCAAGCACCTGGACAAGATGCGCAAAGTGAAATTAGTATTAGTTTAGAAGATGCCGCGAATGGATCACAACAGGCCATTAGTTTGCAACAACCTGGTGCAAAAACACGAACCGTGAATGTAAAGATACCAGCAGGTGTTGCGAATGGACAAAAGATTAGACTTAGTGGACTCGGTCAACCTGGAATGGGTGGCGGACCCAATGGCGATTTATATTTAAAAATAAATATAAAAGCACATAAATTCTTTCGACTTGAAGGCCGTGATTTATATTTAAATCTGCCCATTACTCCATGGGAAGCAGCTTTAGGTGAAAAAGTTACAGTACCAACGCTTAAAGGCAAAGTAGAGTTAAAGATTCCGAAAGGATCGCAATCTGCTAAAAAACTTCGGCTTAAAGGTAAAGGACTTACGAATGCAAAAGGTGAGAGCGGCGACCAATATATTGTATTAGAAATACATACACCTCCGGCTGACAATGATAATATACGCGACATTTATACATGTATGGCTGAAGATAGTAAGGATTTTGATCCGCGTTCTATATTTAATTAAATATAGGACTTACACTAAACACCAAGGTCGAGGCAATGATGTTTAGCGTAAGTCTTGTAACAGAGGAAATAGGATTATGGAATATAGCGTTATCATACTTGCTGCCGGTCAAGGTAAACGCATGTATTCTGCATTACCAAAAGTCTTACATAAAATTGCGGGAAAGCCTATTCTTGCTCATATGATCAGTGCTGCAAAAGCTATAGCCAAAGATAATGTGTATGTTGTCTATGGTCATGGGGGTGAGCAAGTCCGAGAACAATTACAGGCAGAAAAAGTGCATTGGGTTTTGCAGGAAGAGTTATTAGGTACGGGTCATGCCGTATTACAAGTCCTGCCCTTAATTCCTGATGATCACCAAATATTAACTTTAGTTGGTGACTGCCCTCTGATAAAACAACAGACTTTACAAAACGTACTTAAGCAAACATGTAATAATAGTATTGGTGTTGTCACTGCCGATTTTCCTAATCCGCATGGTTTGGGGCGAATTATTCGTGATGCCGAAAATAATGTTACGAATATTGTTGAAGAACGCGATGCCACGGCAGAACAACAAAAAATATGTGAAATTAATTCTGGCATTATTACTGCGCCTGCGAAGTTACTTAAAGAATGGTTGCCGCAATTAAAAAATCACAATGCTCAAGAAGAATATTATTTAACAGATATTATCGCTATGGCTGCAGCAAACCAACATCCAATTCATGCCGTCAAAGCCCAAAAACATTATGAAGTGCATGGCATCAATACGCGTAAACAATTAGCGGAGTTGGAACGTTTCTATCAATTAGAGCAAGCTGAAAATTTTATGTTACAAGGCGTAACACTCGCAGATCCTAATCGTTTTGATGTTAGAGGTGATGTTGAAATTGGCCAAGATACAGAAGTTGATATTAATGTTATTTTCTCCGGAAAAGTTAGAGTCGGAAAGAATTGTCGTATTGGTCCAAACTGTGAATTAAAGGATGTTAGTATTGCTGATAATGTTGAGATTAAAGCAAATTGTATACTAGATGATGCAATTATTGGTAATGCTTGTGTGATTGGTCCTTATGCTCGAGTTCGACCTGGGACAGAGTTGGCAGATGAGGTTAAGCTTGGTAATTTTGTTGAAATTAAAAAGACACGTATTGCCGAAAAATCTAAAGTGCCGCATTTAAGTTATATTGGCGATGCGATCATTGGCCGTGAAGTTAATGTTGGTGCTGGCACCATTACTTGTAATTATGATGGTGTCAATAAACGGCAAACTATTATCGAAGATGGTGCTTTTATTGGTTCAGATACACAATTAATTGCGCCAGTCACAATAGGTAAGAATGCTTATATTGGCAGTGGTGCTACAATTAGTAAAGATGCACCTGCTGACAAATTAACGATTTGTAAAAAGCAGCAAGTTGTTGTTGAAGATTGGCAACCACCAAAAAAATAGATTAAAGGAGCTAAGAACATGTGCGGAATAGTCGGTGCTGTAGCACAACGTGATGTATTACCAATTTTATTACAAGGCTTAAAGTGTTTAGAATATCGCGGCTATGATTCTGCTGGTGTCGCAATACTTCATGACCAAGCTATAACACGTGTGCGTACACAAGGTAAAGTTGCTAAGCTTGTTGAGTTATGTGAGAAAACAGATTTACCCGGCGGAACAGGTGTTGCACATACGCGTTGGGCAACGCATGGCGTGCCAAATACCAAGAATGCGCACCCACATATGTCTGGTGATGATATTGCTCTTGTGCATAATGGTATTATTGAAAATCATGCTGACTTAAAAGCCCAACTACTAGCTAAAGGCTATACCTTTAGCTCTGATACGGACACCGAAATTATTGTTCATGGTCTGCATTATTATTTTGAAAAGACTGGTGACTTTATGGAAGCTATCAAGCGGACAGTAAAGAAACTAGATGGTGCTTTTGCGCTAGGTATTATTCATAGTCACGAACCTGATCGATTGATTGCTATTAGACAAGGTAGTCCTCTCGTTATTGGTTTAGGTTTTAATGAAAATTTCATTGCTTCAGATCAATTGGCATTATTACCTGTCACACAACGTTTTATCCATCTAAATGAAGGTGATGTCGCAGATATCAGTCGTGATAATATTACAATTTATGATGATAAAGGTAAAAAAGTTGAGCGTGAAATTAAACAATCTGCGCAAGCCTATGAAGCAACTAGTCGAGGTGAATTTCGGCATTTTATGTTAAAAGAAATTTTTGAACAGCCTGAAGCTATTCGAGCAACACTTAATGGTCGGTTGCATACAACACATGTTCTCGATGCAATATTTGGCACAGAAGCGGAAACAATTTTTAAGAAAGTACAGCGAGTGCAAATTGTTGCTTGCGGTACAAGCTATCATGCCGGCTTAATTGCAAAACATTGGTTAGAAAGTATCGCTGGTATTCCTTGTTTAGTAGATATTGCCAGTGAGTATCGTTATCGTGATGTTATTGTTGAGTCGGGAGCGTTATTTTTGACAATTTCGCAGTCTGGCGAAACTGCAGATACGTTAGCTGCACTACACAAAGCAAAAAAATCAGGTTATACAGCTTATCTTGCTATTTGTAACGTGCCAGAAAGTTCATTACCACGAGAGTCTGATTTAACCGTGATGACTTATGCTGGTACCGAAATTGGTGTGGCATCCACGAAAGCTTTTACAACGCAACTTGTTGCATTACTACTAGTAACTGTCGCATTAGCGCGACGCCATGGTTTGACAGAACAGCAAGAGGCTGAGATTGTGGCAGCTATACGCGACTTACCAAAACATACAGAAACAATATTAGAATTAGACAGTCAGATTGCTGAGTTGTCACAACAATTTGTCGATAAACATCATGCATTATTTCTAGGGCGTGGTATTCAATTTCCTGTTGCTCTTGAAGGCGCACTTAAATTAAAAGAAATATCTTATATACATGCAGAGGCTTATCCCGCAGGTGAATTAAAGCATGGACCATTAGCTTTAGTGGATGATGCTATGCCAATTATTGCAATTGTTCCTAATAATAAGCTTTATGATAAGTTATGTTCGAATTTAGCAGAAGTGAAAGCGCGAGGCGGTCAATTATATTTATTTGCAGATAAGAAATATAAAAATGCAGAAGCAGGTATTACGGTGATTACTATGCCAGATTTCCCTGAAATTTTAGCACCAATTCTATATACAATTCCATTGCAGTTATTAGCCTATCATGTTGCTGTATTAAAAGGCACTGATGTGGATCAACCGCGAAACTTGGCTAAATCAGTAACTGTAGAATAACATTGGGTAGTGAATATGCAGAATGAAAATCGCAAAACAGTCTTAATTACCGGTGCTTCAGGAGGGATTGGTATTGCACTCGCAAAAATTTTTGCTGAGCATAACTATAATTTAATTCTAACTGGCCGCAATATCGAACGCTTACAATCTTTATCAGAAGAAATTCATGCTATATCTGATGTGGTTATTGATACGGTTATCCAAGATTTGAATGGCCAAGAAGGTGCAGAGGCCTTATTTGCAACACTTAATGAGCGCCAGTTATTGGTTGATGTGTTAATCAATAATGCGGGGTTAGGGATGGCAGGACCCTTCGCAGAAATTTCGTTAGAGAAAAATTTAAATATTCTAAATGTTAATTGTGTTGCACTAACAACATTAACACATTTGTTATTAAAACAAATGCTTAAGCGTAATTCGGGATATATTATTAATATAGCGTCTATGGCGGCTTATCAAGCTGGTCCCTTTATGGCGGTATACTATGCTTCAAAAGCCTATGTATTATCTTTTTCGGAAGCTCTTGCGGAAGAATTAAAGAAAACAAATGTTAATGTTAGTGTGGTTTGCCCCGGTCCTGTGATAACAGAATTTTTTGCGCGAGCAAATATGTTTGCTGGCCGCATTCCTTCGGGAAAATATCTAAAAATAATGACAGCAGAACAAATTGCCAAAGCTACATTCTTAGGAATGAAAAAAAATAAGCGAACTGTTATTCCTGGAGCGTTAAATTATATTTCTATAATTTTTAATAAATTTACACCACGTCGAATTACTGCAAAATTTGCTGGTTTTTTTAACTTGAAATAAGTTTTTCATTTTTATGACTAATATAAATCAAAATATGCAAGAGCTTCCTGAGCCAAGTTCTCTACTACAACAACAAACGCAACGATTCTTGGCTTGGTTACAACAAAGAATTGATCAGGCCGGTGGTAAAATAACATTTGCAGAATATATGCAGCATGCATTGTATCATCCTGAGTTTGGTTATTATATGCATGCTAAACCCAAATTTGGACAGCAAGGCGATTTTGTAACGGCTCCAGAAATATCAGCACTATTTTCTCAATGTCTCGCACGTCAAGTTGCACAAGTATTAGAGAATACTGCGGTAACCGATATAGTCGAGTTTGGTGCAGGCACAGGAGTAATGGCTTATGAAATTTTACAGACACTAATTAAACTAAAAGTTAAACCAAAAAATTATTATATTCTCGAAATTAGTCCAGAATTGCAAAAGTTACAACAACAACGTTTAAGCGGGCTAGATACCGATATTAATGTTATATGGCTAAATAGTTTAGATGACCTATCTCTAAATGCGATTATTTTAGCAAATGAAATTTTAGATGCATTTCCAGTTGAATTATTTAAGGTTGACGAAACTGCTTTACTACAAGCTTATGTGATGTTTGAAGACAATAAACTAGAAACGTTGTTTTCGGAAAAATTATCAGATGATTTCAGCAAAGAAGTAGAAGCTTTGCGAAAACACTATGAGCTGACTGCTCCCTACTTAAGTGAAGTGAATCTACAAAGCCGGGCATGGCTTAAATCAATAAAGAGTTGTTTACAACAAGGTGTTATTTTCTTGATTGACTATGGCTTCCCTGGTCATGAATATTATTTTCCTGGACGTAATATGGGAACGTTGATGTGTCATTATCAGCACTTAGCTCATGAGAATCCATTACTATTCCCTGGGCTACAAGATATTACCGCGCATGTTGATTTTACCGCTATAGCAGAACAAGCAGATGAACTTGGTCTAGAAATTGCAGGTTTTAGTAACCAAGCTAACTTCTTAATAAATTGTGGTATTACAGAAAGTATGCAAGAATTACCGGAAAATGAATATTTTGATGTTGTGCAAAAGGTGAAAACGCTACTTATGCCTGGTGAAATGGGTGAAATTATTAAAGTATTGGCCCTAATATCTAATCTAGATTTAGAGTTACTTGGCTTTAAGAATAACGACCAACGACATCGACTATAGTAAAGATTAAAGAGACAGTATTATGCAGAATGATGTGGTAATAGAATTACAACATACGGACATGAAATTTGCGGCAGCACATTTCACGATTTTTTCTAAAGAGTCGCGTGAAAATTTGCATGGCCATAACTTTACAGTCAAAGCAGAAATAACAACAAGTTATTCTGAAAACGATATGGCATTTGATTATGGTATTTATAAACAAAAATTAATTCAACTCTGTTCAGCATTAGATGAGTATCTTTTATTACCGACGAAATCGAAGTTTCTACGTGTAGAAGCGGATGGTGATAAAGTTAATGCTTATTTCGCTAAAGAAAAATTAACTTTCCTTCAGAGAGATATTTGTTTATTAGCTATTGAGAATATTACGGCTGAAGGTCTGGCTCATTATTTTCTTGGTAAATTACTAGAAGATAAAGCTGAATTAAATAAGCATAAAGTAACAAAGATTAGTCTTAATGTTGCGACATCACCTAATCAATCAGTAACAGCAGAGTGGGAGAATACTAGTGGCTAATATTGCTATTATTACGGGAGCAAGTAAAGGCATTGGTTTTTCTGCAGCGGAACAATTTTTAAATAATCAGTGGCAAGTAATTAATATTTCTAGAACAGCTGCTCCAAAAAAAAATATTATCAATTTATCAATTGATCTAGGCGATCAGCAGTGGCCAGAAAAAAATAGCCAACAAATATTAGAGAAAGTTGCAGATGCCGATAAAATTTGTTTAGTACATAATGCTAGTCGTTTAGATAAAGATAGTATTGCTGATTTAGACGCAACTAAACTACGCGAAATTCATGAAATAAATCTTGTTGCGCCGGCAATCTTGAATAAGCTTCTTATTCCTAAAATGAAGTCAGGATCGTCGATTATTTATATTGGTTCGACATTGTCAGAAATGGCTGTTGCTGGAGCGGCTTCGTATGTTATGAGTAAACATGCTGTAGCAGGCATGATGCGCGCAACATGCCAAGATTTAGTTGATAAGTTTATTCATACTTGCTGTATCTGTCCGGGCTTTACTGATACAGAAATGCTGCGTCAACATCTTCATAATGACGAAGCCATATTGGATCAAGTACGCCAAGCAAATGCAGAAAGGAGACTAATTGAACCACATGAAATTGCAGAATTAATTTGGTATGCCGCCAATCATTCTGTTATTAATGGCTCGCTTTTACACGCTAATTTAGGCCAGATAACAAGTTAATATAGATATTTCAAATAGGCCGTAATTGTTTTTTCGTTAGAAAATAAGCTTTATCAACATAATTATATATCTCTCGATCATGACTAATAATAATAGCAGTTTTATCTTCTAAGAATTTAAATAGAGAATAATAGAGTTTCTCCTTAGACTTTTTATCCAAAGAAGAAAAAGGCTCATCAAAGATGTAAAATGGCGCATTTCGAAATACTGCACGAGCAAGAAGTATTTTTTGCACCTGACCTCCGGATAATAATGAACCGCTATCACCAACAACTGTATCGTATTTTTCAGGCAATATATTTATAAAATTTGAAGCGTGAGCAATATCCGAAGACTTTATTATCTCTTTTTGATTAAAAGAAGAGAAACCATAAGCTATATTTTCCGTAATAGAGCGATTAAACAAAATTTGGTTTTGTGGTATATGAACAATATTGTTATGGATATCATTGTTGCAAACAACGTGACCTGAAGAAGGAAAGTAGTGCTGTAAAATAATATTAATTAACGTTGACTTTCCAATACCTGATTTTCCAAGGATAGCTATTTTCTCGCTTTTCTTTAAAGCTAGGAATATATTCTTAAATAGTATATCACCACCTTCTTTTGTATATGTAATATCATGTAAGTTAATAATGGAATTATTATGGCTAGAATGTCGTACAGTGTTTTTTCTCTTAGGAATAATGCTCGATGTTTCATGCAAATCATCTATTAGTATTAATGCACTTTTCAGTTTAGACATTTCTCTAAAAAATATACTAATATTTTGACTCATATACCAACTTAAATTAATAATACTAAACATCATTAAAAAAAGTAAAGAAACATCACCGAAGCTTATAAGAGAGTTTTTCCAATAATAAAATATTAGAAAAGAATTTGGAAACATCATTAGTAATGATAGTAGACCTTGAATAGCTTTGACTTTTTCTAGCATAGCTAAAGATGAGCGTGACTTTATAACCCAATCTTTTTGCTCATGCTCAATACGTTTTTCTTCAAAGTCGAATGAATTACAATTTCTAACAAAATTAATATTTTTTATAATATCGGTAACCTTCCCTTGTATTTTTGCATGAGCAATAGAGTTCTCTAATGCCATTTCACTAGCTTTTTTTGAAAACAAGAGAGATATTGATATATGGAGAATAAACCAGGATAATAAAATCATAGTAAAAATATAATTAATACTTAGAGTAATAATTATAGATAACGTTATAGATATGATTATAGGAGTGAAATTGCAAATAATTAAAGTAAGTAACATTTCACAACTTTTGGGCATCTCTACTAGCTTTGTCGTTATATTTCCTAAAGGGAATTTCTCAAAAAATGTATATTCCTTGTTTTTTAGTTGATTAATAGTGAATTTAAGGATTTGAGCTTGAAGTGTAGGGAATATTTTTAAAAACACAAATCCTTGATAGCGTAACCCTATCTCAAGAAGAAGACAAAATGTTACTAATAGAATACATGGAAGCAAAAATTCATGAAAAGTAAACTTTTGGATGCTTATTACAGAAATCTTATCAAGTGCTGATTTTATGAAATAAGGTATGGATGAATTTGCAATAGCCCATACGAAACATGAAA
Organism: Gammaproteobacteria bacterium; assembly: GCA_021773175.1. Taxonomy (GTDB): domain Bacteria; phylum Pseudomonadota; class Gammaproteobacteria; order JAJFKO01; family JAJFKO01; genus JAJFKO01. The sequence goes on along the minus strand of JAJFKO010000067.1, from coordinate 4,413 downwards.
GTAATAATAAACAAAAACGTATTTTTTGTTTTTTAATGAAAATGGCTAAGAATTTAAAACATTTTTTATTTAATGACATAATTTCACCTTGATAAATATTGTTGTTGATATTCTTGTATCTCATCAGAAACTGAAGTGATTTCAGAAATATGAAAACCTTTTGTAAATGAAAAATCACAATGTTTCATAGTGTTTTGAGTCTCTTTAGGAAAGTAGATCATACCGGTCTGCGTTATAATTATGCCCTCATCAGCAGTCCAATTTTCATTATTACGAATAATATTTTCTGTAGAAATCGTTTTTGGTAGATTAAGCTTTATCTCATAATCTTGTATTTCAACAGGATAGCCCCCAGGTAATCCTAGTGGGCCAGGCAGATTGGTGGAGAATTTTTTACCAGAAAGTATTTTTAAGAGTAATTTCGCTGATAGTGAGCCAGTAATTTGGTTAATGGCATCGCCTTTAATAGCAAACAGTGGATTAAGTATTTTGTGTTCTAACGCATGTAGTTTATTATTTTCAATAATATAAAAATTTTTTTTAGCAGATGTACTCGAATTGAATTTAGATAAATGGTAATGATGAGCTATAACTTTAATTTTTTTAAGATTTAATTGATTAGCTAAGTATGCAGAAATAATATTAACATTCCCAACTCCTGAGAAAACATCGATACCATATTGTTTTAGTATATAGTTAGTTACGTCTGGATAGCAGGCATTAATAAATAAACTTGAAACATGGCTTTTTTGTAGCGCACTACCAACCTTTAAAGCAACATTCACCTGAAGAGGTAGTGTTATGCCAAAACCATGTTTATGTACTAGCTTTTCCCATGAGGTGGTTTTCTTTATCCAGGGGGTTTGTAAAGAGCTGCATAATAAAATTATATTTGGGTTTGTATACTTAAAAAGGTTAATTAAAGTCTTTTCATCGTTAAAATCTATAGTCTTATAACTGAATCTAGAATATCTTTTATTAACATCTGCTCTTAAATTCATTATTCTAGTCATTGCTGCTAATTTTTCCTCATTTCTACCAACATGCATGATGCGAATATTTCTATGTGTATTTTGAGTTGAAAGACATAAGCTGATATTAGTAGCGAGAGAACCTGTGCCGATAATCAATATGTCACAAGGGATATTCATGATGATGCCTCCACTACGAATTTTTTTATATCCTCAAGATATGTTCCTGAAAAATCATTGTTGTCATAATTAAATAGAGCATTCCTAAACATTCTATCTCGAGATTCCCACCTGTCAGAGAAATTATTATAGGACTGCATTCTTGAGTGACTATCGTGTGATATATGAAGAGCACTGCCAAAAATAAATCTTTTTAAATTTGCAGCTAATGTTAATCTACAAATAATATCTTGGTCTTCCCATCCCCAGCCAAATAAACGACCATTATATCCATTGATTTTTATGAAATGATTTTTATGAACCATAAGTAGGCCTGGAGCGTTTCTAGTTCCTGAAGAAGAATCTTCTTCATTATCAATAATAGAAACAGTACGACCACTATTAATTTTTAATTTAAGCTGATAACCAAAAGAGGATAAATTATTTCCGCCTCTGGAGTTAATACTTGTTTCTTTAACACTAGATAATGTTGCAAAGCATTTTTTATTTATTCTTAAATATTCATGTAACTTTATGATTATATTCGTATTCAAAATAATATCGCAATCGCAGAAAAATATATAATCATGCTTAGCATGATGAAATCCGATATTTTGAGCCCAAGTTTTATTAAATTGTTTAGATTTCACAGATACAACTTTCACTAAATTTTTATAGTCACCTAACAAGGAGGTTAGTTGCTTTTTATTCCCACCAAAATTTACAATAATAACTTCTCCATCTAGGGCTTTTGCTGAACATAATAGGCTAGGAATAGATAGCTTTATTTCACTTCTGTTGTTCCATGAGATGATGATAGATATCATAATTAACTCCTCTAACTTATTCTTTTTACAGAATCATTTAAGCCAAGCTTTAATAATTTATTTATAATACTTTGCGTTGAAAGTGCCTGTTGCTCTTTTAGTTCTTCTGTTTCACCAGATTGTCCGGACCAAGAACTGTGCCAACCTCGAGAATGCAATACGGTAGAAAGTGATAGTTCATTTAAGGATGAAAACAATCCTCCAGAAGTATAGTGATCTTCTAAAATTAGAGCGGTTTTTACATTGTTTAATGAATTTTTAATATCAGAGCAGCTAATCGGGCTGACTCGATTAAAATGCAATATTCCTATATGAATATTTTTTTTCTTTAGTGTCTGTTGAGCTTCATATGCCCACTGTGTTGAGTAGCCATAACTAATTAAAGCTACACTCGATGGCTTTCCAATCCAATAAAATGGCTTTTCTTTTTTTTGAAAAGGCACATTACAGGTGTCACGAGGTAAACGTATATAAGCGGGTTTTTTTTCTTTTATAATAGTGTCTATTGAATATGCAATATCATTTTTATTACATGGAGCCCAAATTGAAAAATTAGGCAAAGAGCGCATTAATGCTATATCACTCAACGCTGTATGCGTTTTACCATTTTTACCACAACAGCCACCTGCATGAGAGCCAACTAATATAACAGGAAGACTTGTCTGTGAAATGCAAGTCCTAATTTGGTTAAAAGCTTGATACACTAAAAATGAGGAAAATGAATAAACAAAAGGAATACGATTTAAAGTCGCCATACCAGCTGCTATTGAAATCATATTCTGTTCTGCTATTCCTGCTGCAATATAACGTGAGGAATGTGTTTTTATGAAACTTTCAGCACCATTCGAATCGGCTAGATCTGCGTCGAATACCCATATTCTCTCATCTAGATTAGCTTTTTCTGCTAAATAATCAGTAACTATAAATCCAAGTTTTTGCATGAGCTCGCCTCTTTAAGTGCTTTTTGAAATTGATATTCTGATAATTCAGTGCAATGGAATTCCTCAGGGTTTCTTTCAAATTGATTTACACCATAACCTTTCTTTGTTTGTGCAATTAGAACAGAAGGGCCATTACTATGATTCATCATGGCATGGCAGCTATGCAGAATATCTAAATGGTTATGTCCATTTACAGACGTAACATTCCAGCCGAAAGCTCGCCATTTATTCTCTGGATTAATCAAAGGCTTCTGTAATAAAAATTTATCATGCTTGAATCCAAATTCTTGTGCGCCATTACAGTCAACTATGACATGAAGATTATTGATTTTATAGCGCTCAGCAAAAGCTGCAGCTTCCCAAATTTGACCTTCTTGGCATTCACCATCGCCAACGATTACCCAAACATGAGAATTCTTATTTTTTAATGCTAGTGCCATACCAATTCCAGCAGAAATACCCTGTCCTAGAGAACCTGTTGAGAAATCAACGCCAGGCGTTACAGTCATATCAGGATGACCTTCAAGCCCTGCGTTTAAGCCGCCATAATTATCAAGAGTGTCAATATCAATGATATTTTGCATTGCAAGCAAGCAGTAAAGTGCTATAGAAGTGTGACCTTTTGATAGAATGATGCGATCACGATATGTTTTATTACAGTTTCCAGAGTTAAGATTGACTATATACTTCAATATAACCAAAAGAACATCAGCAACACTTAAGGCTCCACCAAAATGGCCTCCTCCAGACTGATGAAGATATTTTATAATAAACCTTCTTAAGGTAATTGAATCTTTAGTCATTCTATCTTTTAAGGAATCATTGTTTTCTTTTTTATAAAACATAATCTTTTATATCCTCTAATATTGTTCGGCTATATTTAGCTTAGTTATCTTTGTGAATTTCTATTACAGTAGTTATTACGATAGTTATATTTTTTTTATAGGTAATAATTATCTATAGCTAAACATAGAAAGGTTTTTACAAATGAAAAATAGAGAAAATAAGAAGTTATATTTAAAAGGGAATGTCATAATTGAGCCAATTATTTGGAACTGGTATGCATGGCCTTATCTTATTGCTCCACTTACAGCTGGATGTAGTATTGCAGAAAGTCATATTAAAATAATGGAGTCTTTTGTTGAATCAGCTGAGATACATGAAGAAATCAGTAAAGATAGTAGCTTCACCGGTAGTTCTTTTATGAATCTTGGCAAAGAGCATGTGAATGATATAGAAAAATTATTATTAAAAACAAAAGATGAATGTAAAAATTTAATATCATTATCAAAAGACCTTAAAAAATTTGATAAGACACTTCAAGAGTCAGCAAAAGGAGCCTCGCTAGAATGTTTATATAAATTGGTTCCTACAGGCTTAAAGGGTTGTTTAGAGATAGTCTATGATTTAAATTCTCATCCATCAATTAGGTTATTAGAATCGATTATATATAATAAGTATTATTCTAGAGAAAGACAGCAAATCTCTCTTTTTCAATGTGAAGAAAATTTGAGG
>JAJFKO010000066.1 GCA_021773175.1 Gammaproteobacteria bacterium | reverse complement strand
ACTTAGCTGGCTTAATGTGGTGACGACATGATTGATTGTATTTATGTGGCATAAGAAGCTCCAAGCACTGACTAAGTTGCTTAGTATCTGACAAATATTAGGCTTGGGCAATACTTATAGAGCCGTGTTGCAACAAAGTCGGTCAGTGGTACTAGGTGGATTCAACTCCTAAATGCAACATAATCAATTGCATTTTATATGAATTTTAAAATTCATCTAGATTTTTTTATATAGGTGGTTTTCACATTTGATGGCGATGAGGGTGCTTGTAACAGTTGAGAAGGAGGACCACCATCTCGTATTATCTGACAAAGTACAAAAAGATATGAGCTTTCCTCTAACTCTTGACCTAATGTACCAAGTTTGTCAGCTAATGCAGTTAAACTAGTTATACTATTTTTTCCTGCCAAAATAGCTTTAAGTATTGTGTTAACATTTACTACAAGAGAGAATGACAAGCCAGATCTAGATATATTTTGAGACGAAAGTAAAGCTTCCAGAAGTTCTATCGCAATTAATAAACCAGAATCAGCTTTGCTTGTCTGCCATTCACTAGCAATCTTACTAGCAAGTTGTCTATCTGCTAGCACACCATTAATGAAGACTTTTCCTTGGGAACAGGCAGTATGATCTAACCTATCTTTTAACCTCTTATTCTCAGCTTTAGCAAGCTTAGTCTCATTAACAAGCCCATTTCTTGCAACGTGTTGCGCCTTCATCAAAATATCAAATTGATTACCAATCTCTTCGATTTGACCCTCAATTCCTTTGATTTCTTCAGTCAGTCTTTTTATTTGTACCATATACCTATGAGATACTTCTCTTTGTTCATCTTCCAAATCCATTTGTTGTATTTCTTCTGTCATGTCTAATGCAATAGCATCTTGTAACTCTTCAAGCTTATCTATTTCCTCTTCTAATGCATCGTATTCTTCTTCTAATGCATCGCACTGCTGAGATAATGTTTCTAGTTGGAGGGATTTCTCTTCAAGCGCAGTATACCTATCTTGTAACTCAGCAAGATCCGAAACTAATTTAGTTTTATCTCCAAGCATAATATTCTCCTCAACATTAAGTACTTGCAAAAAACTGTATTGCTGAAATGCTAACTCATTAATAATAATGAGAAAAACATGTCGGTTTAACTTAGAGTGATTATACATTGATAATGTTAAGGTAATCTTAATTACCTATATCTATAAATGAATAAAATAATTCTGCTGGGGTCATATATTCTAAATATTTTCTTGGTCTTTGATTTAACATACTCATTATTGGTATAAGTAATTCATCGTTAATATCCTGAAAACTACTACCTTTCTTAAAATATTGACGCACAAGTCCATTTGTATTTTCATTTAACCCTCTTTCCCACGATGAATATGGATGAGCAAAAAAGAAATCTGCATCAAGCTCAGAGCTAACGTCTTCATGGCGAGCGAATTCACTACCATTGTCTGAAGTAATTGTATGAACCTGATTTTTATATTTACTTAAAGCCTCAACTCTAGCTATTCTTGTTGTTTCACTTGCTTTAACATCTAATTTTTTTAATATTGTAAATTTTGATACTCGTTCAACAATAGATAAGATTGCTTGTTTATGATTTTTACCAATAATTGTATCGACTCTTTACAGGAATACTTTTACGTTTTAGAATGTCTTCTGCGTTCTGAACACCCTCCCCTAGGTTCATTTAATCTATATTACTGGAATCCAGTATATACGCGTTCAGGTGGATTTAACCCTGTTAGTCATAGAGTTTTTGAGATATTAATTACCGTATTGAGTAGCCTGGCATTCACAAATGGCTTGCAGAGCTTACATCAATATTCGCATTAAATTCCTTTTTTTCACTGTCATACAGGCAGATGAGAAGTTTTACCCCTGCAGCCAACTTAACATCATGTTGGTATGACCTTGCAATATCACGAGCTTCGGGTGTATCACAGCCGATAACAAGTGAAAGTGAGGAAGCATTTAATAGTATAAAGTTAATACCCAGAGTATTAAATGGCGTAAGTGACGTGAACCTTACAACAAATCTATTAGGTTTTAACTTATCATTTCCTATCATTGCGTATTATGAACGTGTTTCAACTGCTTCATGAAAGATATCAATAACATTTGTTTTTGATTTATAATAATCATTCAAACTCTCATAATATGAAGCGGCATTTAAACCAACTTCTATTAATTTTGCATGGCTTAGTGTTAAAACCTTAGTTAAAACTTCTAATAATTCTATTTGGTTAGCAACATTATTTACAATAAAACAATTTTCACCATCGTTCAACTCTTTATGATTGAATTGTTTCGATTTTATTTCAGCACTGCAAATTAAGGCTTTACCACAAGCTACAATTTCTTCAAATATTATTGGCATATGGAATTTTATTGGGAAATCATTTTCAAGGTAACAAAGAACATCGCAGTATTTAATGAAAGCTGGAATACGCCAATTTGGTAAAAATGGTAGCTGATAAATGGTATCATACAAATCATAAAATTTTATCAAGTCTTCAATTCGTTTTTGGAAAGGGTCTTCAGTCATTCCAACAAGGATCAATTGAAAGTCATAACCTTGTCGTTTTAATAAAGCTACTGCTTTAATAATTTCTAGTGTACCTTTATACATGCCTGGTTTTCCATAAATGCCAATCGTTTTTTTATTATTAATGAGGGCTGTGATGTTAACGTAGCTTAAAAACTCATCTTTATTTGATTTGTTAGTATTGAAAATTTTCGGCAATGGGCTCCTTACGCCAAGTCGTAGCTTTTCCTCTTTGATACCGTGGTTTATAATCTCTTTCGCCACTATTTTTGATGTCAAAACATATTTAGCTCTTTTTAACACTATTTGATAAAGTTCGTAAAAATCATCTTGTTTCCATAAACGGCCAATATCACTGCCAGCATGTTTTATCACATAAGGTACATTTGTCGTCAAACTAGCGATATAGCTAGCAATACCGTAGGGCTCTATGTAATAGCCAAAAATAACATCAATAGCATTTTCTCGAATGACTTTTAGAGCTTTAGAACTTAATTTTGTGACGAAAGCATTATGATTTGGAACGTGATATTGTTTTTTTATATCATCATTAGTCCAGTGAACTTTAACAAAACCACCTGAAACATAACTCTTCTCACAGTCATGCCAATCTGTTGCCAACATTTTCATACGATATGGATAAAAAGCTTCGTTGGCATTCGTTACCACGTGAATTTCATGTCCAGCTTCTGCCAACTCATGTGCAAACCAATAGTTCTCACTACTTACTCCACCAGGAATAGGGGGAAACTTACCAATAAAACAAATTTTCATAACGGTTCTCCAAAATTTTTCGTTCAATTAAATATTGAATAAACTTGTTATTTTTATTCATTGGATAGCTCAAAAAGTGGTGTTGAGCCATCTTTAATAAGGAGAAATTTGAATCGCTCACTTCAAATATTCTAATTTGGTGACTTAATTGATCACATGTTATGAGCAAGCTCTGTTTCTTAGGTTTAAGAGTGAGATTAAATACTCTTTTTTTCTTAAAGAAACATCTGATATCATAATTTAGGATGACTAGTTGACTTAATGGTGTCAATGAATAATAAAGTGTTTCTCTAGTGGCATACCTTATTGTGTGGTTTTCATAGGCATATTTAACATTCGCTAAAGCTAATTCAAAACTAAGTATATCTTTCAAATAGGGGGCTTGCTTTAATATAGTATCATTCCATTGCATTATGAATTCATAAAAATTACGTGCTTCAAGCAAAAATGTATCACCACTTGGCTTTCTGTATGCAAAATAATGTTTTAAAATATATTGAAAAAGATCATTTTGAGGATGTATGTACTTAATGGTGGTCGGCAAAATCTTTTCTAAACTCCACACATGGTTACCAACCATCATTGAGGCCATTAAATTTAAACGCTTCTTGTTATAGTTAATGAGTTTATCATATTCCTGCTTGTCTTCACCAGATACTGTAGCAACCATATATTTAATTAATTGGTTTTGTAATTCTTTCAAGTTTTTGCTCATGATGCCCTCGCCTTATAATCTCATGAATTAAATGACAATCATCTATTACCTCTAGAAAATCGTTGAAGCGACCATCTCGTTCTAATATAATGTATTTAGGATTCTGTTTTTTAAGCGTATATTTCAATAAATCAAATACTGTTTGCGATAGCTTTTGGTCATGAGTATCGAGCTCTAACTCTGCTGTTGTTATTCCGCCAGCCACATGAATATACTGCACTCGGTTTGGCAACAACTGGTCAATATATTTATAAGGATCGTAGTGATGATTAATGCTATTAATACGAAGATTTTCAATATCTAATAAAATATCTGCACCAGATTCTTGACAAACTAAATTTAAAAATTCTACTTCACTGTATTGTGACTCTGGATGGGTAAAATAATAACTTATATTCTCTAAACAAAATGGCACCTCAATATTTTCTTTGACAGATTTAACGTTTTTAATTGCCACTTCTGCTGCTGCAGATGTTCTAGGTAATGGTAATAACAAACGTGTATCTATACCATCCACTTTAGTGAATGATAAATGTTCACTATATACTAATGCATTCAAATCTTTAATAGTTCGATTAACAATGTTGATATATTCAGTATCAATTTGAGCAGCTGTCCCTACTGATAAAGCGACACTGTGTAAAACAATAGGTAGTTGTTGTGAGATTTTTTGGAAAATTTCCCTACTGTTGTCACTACCAGCAAGATAATGATCCACCATTACTTCTAGAATATCAAAACTCTCTAGGTTATTTAAAATGGCCTGCTTAACTTTGCCTCTAAATCCACATCCTACAGAAGGTATGTTTATACTCATTTTGAAGCTCTCCATACAGCGGAATCATTATCAATTCATTTTATACTTGGCAATCAAAGCTTGAATATACTTTGAATAGGAGCATGCTAAACGTACTGTTATATAGTTTCGTTGAATCGCTAAACTGCAATCTTGGTCGAGCAATTACTCTTGTGCAAAACTACGTCATACGCCTATTTGTCATATTCAATAGTTTGATTCATAATCATCTTCTTGCGAAACGATACATCTAACACACGTGCTACATCCAACTGATAATTGTCCGTCTTTTAAGTCTCCAATATTTTTTAAGTTTAATTTTGTTAACTGTTGTTGGTCCCATTCATTACAATCTATAGTTTGTTTATTTTTTACATTAGTGTTCATAATTGTCTCCTGAATAAGTTAAATACTATTCTCGTATATAACTATAGAAACTATTTAATGAATTTGCATTAGTAAAAATTACTAGAATTACTATATTTTTAATTTGAGTGCCCTGCAGCTTGCGCCGGAAGGTTCTGTCAAAATTGAGCCCCGCACTAACCTAAACCTTCTAGTTCCACTTGTTTTATAGAGTCAAATCAATTAAACCATTGAAACTCTCAGTTCTAGACGCAAGTAGTCTGCGACGTTCGCCTCGAGTCTTGTCGTTCATTCGGAAAAGCTGCTTTATCGTCATAGGCTGTGCAAAAAATCATGCACACCAACTACTCTTAAAACTTTTCATCACTTTGTAACGAGGTTTTATGGCTCTGTGATGTTTCTCAATCTTATTATTAATGTATTTCACATCACGATGTTTAGTTGAACCACCAAATGTATTTTCGATCGCAGGATATAAAGCAGGCTCTTTATCTATGGTGATTTTTCCTGGTATAATGCCTGTGGTTTTTCAGCTTGTTTAAAAATACTTCTGCAGCTGCTTGATCACGCGTATCACTTAAATATATATCCACAAAGTTTCCTTCTTTATCAATAGCCCTATACAAATAATACCAATAACCTTTTATACTTATGTAGTTAGCACCTGCATACCATTTGGCCTGTGCTCCAGAGGGTATGCCACGCTTACCTTGACGACGCGCCCGCAATTTTAAACCTAATTCAACGCCAAACGTTTGCACTCAATTATGTACTGTCTGATGACTCAATAAAATATTACGCATTGCCATGAGTACAACTACATCATCAAGACTAACTTTAAATCTATAATAATAGTGCACAGCCATCATCATAACGTCGGTTGGATATTCAATATTATTTAGTTTAGTTCCAGGACGTTCATTGTATTGTTTAGTACAGCTTTGGCAACGATATTGCTTGTAACCAAGCTTTGTGGTGGCATTCATTTCAAATGTTTTAGTTGATAAGCAATGTGTGCAGTTCATTTTTAAGTTCTGATTCTAAATTTTATCCAGGATTGTAATACTTTAGTTTGGCTTTTGAAAATTTAGGGCTGAGTTTTACAGAACCTCATTTCACACGAATTTTGGCCTTCCCTCTATTTCATATCAAGCAATCGCAGCAAAGGAATCACTTATAGCGTCATTTGTCTTTAAAGAGAGATTAATAATATCGCAAGCCCACTGATGGTTTAATTGATATGCTTGTCGAAAAGCTTCATAAAAACTCTCTTTATTTTTGTTGTCAACAACCAGATTAATTAAATCTCGTGTTAGTTGTACATGAATTTCTTCAGCTGGATTTTCAGCACCGACATGAAGTTCGAAATAAACTAACTTTTTATTGGAACTATAAGTCTTTAAATATTTACCAAACGCTTTTATTATTTGTTCTGCATGATTTTCGAATGCCACCATATTTGCTACTCTAACCATTGGCTCAAAAGAAGATAGGTTTGTAAAAAGAGTATTTAAATAACTTAAGGTTACTGAAGAATAACTTGCTTGTATTTCTTCTTTGAAAATATGAAGACAATCTTTCCGAAATAACTTAGCGTGTGAGCTTATTCGTTGCATAATGCCTGTACAATCTGTTTTCTTCTTTAGGACTTGATTGAGATAAGAGCTTCCAAATTCATCTAAGCAAAGATAAGCTGCGACTAAAGATGTACATTCAATTTCTTTTGTTGGCGTCGGGTTATTGATAATCGAGTTAAAGAAAATTTCCTTAAGAGCACCTGCTTGTAAATAAGGAGATGCCAATGATAATGCATAAAAATTCTCGCAAACTATTCTTAGATCGGCTTGCTTTGGAATTTTTAAGAAAGGATGAGGTAGAAAATTCTTTATAAGAATATTTAACTCAGTATCAATTGTATCTAACATAACTATTCTTTAATTTAATAATAGTAATTAATGAACTCATTTAAGGTTTTAACTGCATATTTTGGAGTAATATTTTTTTCTATCCTTGGAGCTGCAAATGTACCATGACGGCTACCACCTCTATTCACCCAACAAGTAGCTATACCCAACTGTTGGGCTGGAACATGGTCGTGACACAAACTTACTCTCATGTGTATAATGTTTTGCTTTTTATAATTAAGACTAGATAGTTTATCAGTCATATAACGAAAATTATTTATATCTGGCTTATAAGTCCAATAACCTAAAGCAGTCCTCACAAATGTTATGTTGCGTTTGCTCTAACTAGTCTCTGTGCAAGTAATGAGAGACAATCTGAAGTTAACTTTAGCTCTCCTTTTGTATGAGGCAGTGAGCTTGCCATTTGAAAGAAAGCTGTTACATTATTTACAAACCATTTTGTAGGCAAGCTAAGCGTTACAGCCATTAATTTAGTCATAATAAGCATCAGGGGCTTTAACACTAGGGTGAATACCGAATCTCAATTGAAGCTGTGAGTATAGTCCAGTATCTAGTTCAGTTAATAGAGCATCTAAAGAGTTAGCATTTATGTCATGAGGCTGAGTTGTTCATGAAATAAAGATTTACGAAATGTGGCTTTAAGCCTTAAGCCTAGGTAGGCTGCCAGGTTTTTGCTTTTCAACGTGTCTTCTTTTAGGTGCACTGTACAAGCCATCTCTATCTAAAAGCTCAACGCTCACAGGTCCTCGTTTTTTCACCGCACGCAGAGATCTAGCTACATCTTCTCTAAAATTACTGTCTTCAACCAGTGGCTCTGCGTAAAACGGCTTTAACTCGAATGCATGGTCTTGTGCAACGCGACGTACTATTTGATCCATGCCATTTACATCAGGAGGGAGCTTCGCAACAGCATTCTCTAAAATTTCCGTCACCAATTTACCATGTGGTGATAATTGCCCTTCTAAGGTTTCTGTGGTAATTCGGTGGAAGCGGTGCTTTCCAACAAGAGAATTCAGATAATAGCACTCCACTGTGCTCTTTGCTTCTTCTGGATCGATGTTAAACGCCCCTCCCAGTTTATCTTTAAGTGGACAGTCTTCTAGTTCAAAAGCACCCAAGTCACCTTTATTCCATCCATAAGTAAGCTGGTTGACATACATGCGCTCGATTCCATTGTTATGGCAATAGTCGGAAGTAAAGCGCAATAGATTATCCAAAATAGCTTGGCGAAGATTATTGTTACTACCCAACCCTGCCCTCACTTCGGCAAAATTGACCATGCACACGACTTCTCCATTATGGGTTTCTGCTAAATAAACCCATAACAAGGCAGCAGGTTGACCTGTTGCCATATCTTTTGCAACGTGAAATAGCATTGCATCATCCATTCTGCGTTGGACCATGGCAGGGAATTGACTAGCATTGGTTGCTAAACAGCAGGCAACATAGTTTGCCAGAAAAAAAGTTCTCGGATCTGCTTTGTCCCATTGTTCTATCCTGAAATGATGCATGCTGGCCACAGCTGAACGTTTCTGTGACGTACTGAGTCTAGCAAAACGATTTTGGAAGTGTATTGAAAACTCTTGAAATTGATCGGGCATAACTGCTTTACCCGTTTCCAAGGCTTTGAGATTACTATTCACCTTTTTCAATAATGCCAGTGAACTTGGCTTACTTAACACAGAGTATTTTTTGGCGTTTGTTGCTTTATCACCGATAGCATTTAGTTGCGCTTTTATCTGTTCTATCGCAATTTTAATCGAGGTTAATTTAGTGACGTCGGGATGTGTTTCATCGGAATTTATAAGCCGCAAGACTTGTTCATAGACCTGCAGTGCATCACTCCATAATACTAACAGACTATTGACATCAGCGGTGCTATCAAAGCCGCCACTGGTTGCGATAAAATCGAGCTTCTTATCATAGGCAAGGACCTTTTTCCATACTATACCTTTATCAGCTAAACGTTGACGAATTGCAGCATTATGTAATGCTAAGCGTTGTCCCACTTCATCGGCTTGATTTATATCATGCAGCAACTTATCAATATCACCGCCAATTAGGTCACAGATGACCATTCTCAGATAAATTGCGCGGTATTTATTATCTTTCATTTTTTGACTAGCAATCATCAACTGCAAAAAACTTTTGGGCGCTATACGATCGAATAAAGTTAACAGCTCTTTATCATTGAGCTTTAGCTCTGTATCGTACAACATCTTTTTTATCAGCCCAGACATTAATTTCAGCAGGAGCGCTGCTGGACTTTTCTCAGGATTCAAACACGCAGCAACCTCCTTAAGGGTTAAAGAACTATCGTATTCCCGTGCTTCATACATCACAAGTATTGCCTGTAAGACAGAGATAAAGTCTTTTGCTAAATTAGGACCTTTTGTAAAAGCCGCCATGTTTTCACGTACATAGCGTTGTGCGGAGCCCATTAAGGCCTTGGGTATAAACGGGATACTCTCGAACAAGCGCTCTAACGACAGTAATGTGCCTGCAATCTGACTACGCATGAGCGTCATTCCTGCCTCAGCAAAAATTGCCAGCATTTGGCCGATAGCTTGGTGATGAGTTGCCAACAGTATCGCCACATTTCGTTTTTGTACCGTAGGTGCTTTTTTGTTGACTTTTTCCATGAGCTGACAAAGACGGATGAAAGCGTCTTCTAGTTTCGGGTTGGCAAGTAGCTCCCATTGTATTGGTGGTGGTAAAACAGCAAGTGACGCTTTTTGAGGGTGATTCCCACCCATCAGATGGACACATAGTAGCAATACCTTCGAAGGATCTTGCGACCAACTCTCTCTAAAACCTGAACGGCTAGTTGAGGTAGCAAATTTCCCTCTTACAAATGCCAATAAATAATTATATTGATCGGCAGCTTTCATGCCTTCAGCTATCATGTTGTTGCCGAAGCCTTGAAGCTTTTCATCCACAGCAATGATCATCTTTAACAGTTCTGCTACAGGAAAATATCTTGAAAAGCTCCAGAGCATCAGTGGAATGAAATTTAATAATTTTTTGGCTTTTGTTGGTGAGCTAGACTTGGTGTTGCATGCATCTAAATAGTTTTCAAGATAAGTGCTCGCCAAGCTTTGCTTATCTGGATATATGTTTAACAGCATTATGATTCTGTTAAATATCCCATAGTCAATGCTTGTAGGTGTTGAATTAGCAACTGTTTTGCAAAATAAATCTATGTCACCTAGACTTACTGCCTCTCCTGATGCAAGCGCCATACCCGTATCTATATCTCGAAATCCATTTGGACCTTGACCAAAATTGGTCAACTGCATAAGGCTTATTTCAAACGAAGACTTTACTATGTCGTCTAATGCCGTTGGCGATTTGCTTACATTTTCAATAGGTGTACCTACTCTCTCTTCAAGAGCAAATGCAATATGTTTAAGGCTTCGGATACTGTATTCTGAGAGGTATTCCACCTCTTTCATTTTAGGTGGCAGACTCTCTATATATTCCTTTAAAACCTGGTACTCATGTTCGGGTCTGTAATTAGGATCAGACAACAAGCCTTCAATATAAGTTTGATAATAATAGGTAAACAAGATGAGTTGCTTTTCTGCCTCATTTACATCTCTACCCTCTTGCAAACGAAAATCCTTAAGCAGGGACTTATATTCTAAATTGAATAGCGCAAGTATAGCCTCTAGGTTCATCTAAATAGCTCATTTAAGAATTACTATTAATATCAGTATAGTTGAATTTGAAATAAGCTTTATGGAATTGCCGAATCTAAAATGCCAGGCTGCTATAACTCTATATTTTACTTTATTTTTTAACAATTTCATCATTTCTTGAATATTGATATTTCCACGATTACTTTTAAATTGGCTGTACCATTCTGTAAACAAAAAATAAGCCGGCATTGTATATTAGGTTGTGTCTGAGGGTTTAGAAAATAAGGACATGTGGAATCAAATATGAGAAAACTGATTGGAACAAAAAATTTATCAGGTTTGTATCGCTTAGTGAGGCAACACGAAAAATCCTCCTATTATCCTTTATTGAAAGTATGGAGTGTTTGAGCATGTTACTTTATCAAGTAATTCAGGCAAAGTTTCCATAGCTTGTTCTATGTCATACCAGGTGTTTAGGATTGCTTGCTGATCTGATTTTAAAAAACGGCATAACGTATCTCTGGGTGTCCCCTGCTCAAGCATTCTTCTTACATTAGCCCAGCAGGTTACTTGTTGCTTAAGTTTCTTGTGCTCTTCTTTAAAATGTCTATTAACAGCCATCTCAAGCTCTCTGGTGAAGTAATTTGACTAGGTGCTGGTTGTAGTTTTTTAGGCGAAGCTTTTTCTTCCTGAGTGATTGTCATGTCGATATCTGATTGCATTTTCAGAGTCATAATCAGTACCTTTGTTCTATAGTTACAATCAGTAAATAATACATGCGTGTATCAAAAGAGTCCAGTTTTGCGAGCGGAATAAAAGTATTTTCAACAGCGTGAATTTTAATTAGAAGTGCGGCAGTCTCGAGTGTTGTATACTAAACACTTTATTCTACTAATAAATAAGAGTCTGTCGTATGACGCATTATAAAACGGCCACTCGCCATCCTTACAAACCGAATAAGCCACGATGTAAAGCAAAGATGTACTTAGAAATCCAGGACTTTATGAAGCCAACTATTTGTCGATAAGGACGATGGAACACCAAGCGAATTAATCCCGCTGTTTCAATGGCTAAATTTACTGGTTCAATTTGATGACGACGTGATATATTAGGATGTCTTGAATGAAAATGATAAGGTGTACACTATTCTGTGTTGCTATGGTTATCGGGAGTACAACATTTGCTTCTGCGCACTCTGCGGCGCCATCACTCGCTCAGTTTAAAGCATCTTTGCTCGCCGGCTATTACTCTGACACTGTAATTCAAAATCTTAAAAATCAAGGATGTCCAAGTATTATTGGGCATGTGGATGGGTGGAGGACTGCTGCATCGTTTAAGCCGGGAGAGTGCAATTCTCTAAAAACATGTATGGCTAAACTGAAAGCCACAATAGGCTCTTTTGGCAAGCCAACGCCAATATATTCAATACACACATTCTGGAACTACAACGGCTTTGGTGATCCAAGTGCGATTGCATGGTTTTATTAGCATGGTATTGAGTTAGTTGCATGGCTCATCTGACATATTAACTAACTATGAGAAGTCTAGTGTATTAGCGTTTTACATAAATTACTTCTAGCTTTAAGATACAAATCTAACGCTCTGAACACCTTACTATAGGTTCATTTAATCTATATTACTGGAACCTTCCTAGCAAGCTTTCGGGGTGGATTCAACTGACTAATGCAACACCTTATATTACTATAATTATCTTCACTTAATTTTGCAAAAAGCCCTTATTTGGTTGAAAACTATACAATCAATGGATTTTTTGTTACAATACGCTCCTCTTGTTAACGTATTAGGAGTAACACATGGGTAAGATTAATGAAGGGCGTCCCGGCGTATTGGGCTATTTGGCTATTTGGCTAGTAAAGGCGTGCCAGGTACTAGGCTCTTGGTTGGTTTTATGCATAGAGAATATAATAACCTCCCATACTCAAGAAATAGCGATTATTTTCCAAAAATCTCAACAACACAAAAGTTATTCTACGGTTTTCAACACATCAGGGACATGGGCAAAGACGCTGTAGATACTTTTAAGCGGTATAAAACGAAACGGCAAGTTCGTGATGATGCGCTACAGTTTGTTAGAGGTCTTGGCCATACTGCCTTAGGTTTCGCGTCAATGGTGGTAACTCCAATTGTTTTTATAGTTAACACCTTTCGCTATGCGATAAGTAATATACATTATGTTTATGCTCATGCGCAAACAGCCAGAGAATATCAGGATGCACTTAGTAATTTTCATGAGAATATGGTCATGAATACCAGACGTTTAATCAGCTGGGAAATTGATGGCGCAGCTCGATGTGTCAGAGGTATAGCACAAATCTTAACGAGCCCTTTGCTTTTGATAAAAATGCCCCTACGAGGCATTCACACCTTGCTGCGTGGTCGCCCTAATATTGAAAGTAATAAAGGGGTAAAAAATCTCGTAAGACAAGCTGAAGAGGCTATTAATACAGAGCATGTCGGAAAGTTTATTTATGTATCAGAAAAGCTTCATGCCAAATACGGAAAAGCAATAGCACGACAGCAACCAACTAATATTGATAGCAATACAGAGAAATCTCTGTTTTTACGCAAAGGTCACCTCACATATGGAAGAAGTTACATAGCTAATGCCTTACAATCAGAAGATCAAAAGCAAGCAGCAAAAAACTATGTTGGTTTATTTAAACCCAACAGACCATTAAGCCAGCAAGCTAGTGGCGAGACAAATTATAATTCAGGTATGCCTTTAAGGAGGAGAACTCCCGTTAATTAACCTGAAACTGAGATATCTTTGTTGAATACTTGCTGTGGCGTTAAAAAACTTAGCGTTTTTCGTGGTTTATTATTCAATTTACTTGCTAATCGAATCAGTTCATTCTCAGTAACATGTGAAAACGATGAGCCTTTTTTAAGATACTGCCGAACTAAGCCATTAGTATTTTCATTTAACCCTCTTTCCCATGATGAATATGGATGCGCAAAATAAAAATCAGCATCCAGTATTTCACTTATCTTTTCATGCCGCGCAAACTCGCTGCCATTATCTGATGTGATTGTATGCGCTTTCTCTTTGTAGTTTGCAAGTGCCTCCGTCAGTGCGATGAGCACACTTTGACTATTCTTGCTATCAAGTTTTTTGAGTAGCGTAAATTTAGTTGCTCGTTCAACGAGGGTTAGCACCGCCTGCTTATGGTTTTTTCCAATGATGGTATCAACTTCCCAGTCACCAATTCGAGATTTAGTATCGACAATGTTCGGACGTTCATCAATTACTTTTTTATTTTTGATTGGCCCCATACGTTTTGGACTACCGTACCGCTTGCGATAACGCTTTCGCTGATGTCGGAGATGCTTATAAAGCTCACCACCATTACGTTTATCTTCTAATGCAAAATGATAAATGCGTTCATGACTAATTGAAAATAAATTCAAGCGCTTTGCATACCCACTAATTTGTTCGGGGCTCCAATCTTCCAGTATTCTTTCTTTAACAAACTCAGCAACTGCCTTTGTGAATTTATAAAAATACCGTGTTTGTTTGCGCCGTGCCTCAGCATAGGACTGTGCATAATCAGGCTTATAAGTCCAATAGCCTAAAGCTGTCCTCACAAATGTTATGTTACGTTTAAACTCACGACAAATTGTGGATTTATGTACACCCACTTCTTTCGCTATTTGGGTTTGATTATACCCTGCCTTCCAAAGCGCCAAAATTTGACATCGTTTCAAATAATTCAAATGCAAGTGAGCCATAGAATAGTCCTTTCATTATTATCGAACAGGTGTATAGCTTACATCATAAGTTCAAATATTTAACAAAAGTTGCATTTGAAATTTGAATTCACATCAGAACGTTCTAAGGTAAATTTGTGACTCAGTTTTGACAGAACCTAAACAACAATACACAAGCCATTCATCCGTCAGCGATTTTGTTTCCTACTCTTAAGCCAATACCAAAGCGCAACGCAGCAGTAAGAAACAGCTGTTGAGATTAGCCCTATGCGCACAGTCACAAATAGCCACATGGCTTTATGAACCTCAGGAGAAGGCAGCAAATAGAAAAACATAAATAGTAGAAATAATGTAGGGAGTATTATGAGTGCACGACAGCTATGCTTAATTCCTAAGAAAACCGCATAGAAACTAAGCACAGTAACCACTAAAACAAGCAGCATAATGATAGGCTGGATTAAAAATATTACAAGATCGAATATAGGGAAAATACCCACTAAAGCGAATAATATAAAAAAAGAAGTTGGCCAATAGATAAAAAATCGTTGTAGCCTATCAATTTTCTGTTTGGATTTCATTTGAATCTTTCCCTATTAGCTGCATGATGGACAGGAATTAATACCTAGCAACTGTTTGCATATTTTCTCACAAACAAAAGCAATTATAAATTGCTTTATTATCTGGTTCTATTGCAAAATCAAAGCAATCATTATACTCATGATTTGAACGCATAATTACAAAACCATGAGCAGCATTTGTATGTTGCTGTACCTTAGCGTAAAGCTCAGCGTTTTCAAAACCATCCCAAAATGAATACTCTTTAGCTGATAAATTTTTGCAAGTCTGTCAAGGTAGTACTGTTCACCATAATAAGATTTAATAAAATTAGTGCTATTGCTTAAATGAACACATCCCCCATCATTATAGACACGAACAAAGTTAAACAGATTTATATTCTTACGCAGAAGAACTTGCGAAAATTCTTGAGCAAGTTCAATATATTGTAGTGATTTAGCATAATACTGAGTCATCTTTGCTCCTTTGTAAAAGTCGTCGGTCCTGTCTCAAAAAGAAGGCACTGGTAAATTCAATTATCAAGTGCGACTTGTTGCTAAGTTGGGCAATGGTCCTAGAGCGTTCACCGATACGTCTTATCTCGCGCACCTCTACCATCTTTTGTAAAATCTCGAATTCCTTATTTTATTTAACAGACTCACCACCATCCACAATAATATCAGCACCTGTAACCCAAGATGATTCATCAGTAGCTAAGAAAACGGCAGCACCTGCATGATCTTTAGGTTGTCCAACCCTGCCCAGAGGAATCGGTTTAACTCTTTCACTTAAGGGTCTGGCGTAGGGGTCATTCACAGGTTGAGTCATATCGGTAGCTGTTAGACCTGGAGATATTGTATTTACACGGATAGCATGAGGTGCTAGAGCTAGAGCAGCACTTCTTGTCAACATTGAAGCGCCTGCTTTTGCACACTCGTATGCAGATATATTTAGGCCAGCTTTAAATGAACTAATAGAAGAAATATTTATGATACTTCCTCCACTTTTACGATTTATCATATGTTGAGCTACTGCCTGCGTTAAAAAGAACGGACCTTTCAGATTTACATCAATGGCCTGAGTAAACTGTTCCTCAGTAACTTCTGTAAACGGAGCTCTTGTTCCGAGACCCGCATTGTTTACTAGAACATGAATGCCGCCTAAAAACTGCTCAGACATATCAACTAGATTCTTAATATCATTAATGCATGATAAATCTGCTCTTACTGCTTTTGATTTTAAACCTAGTCGTTTAATGCTGTTTACAACATCCAATGCCTCTTTTTCACAATTTTTATATGCAATTATCGTATTTGCACCTTCAGAAGCGAACGCTAAAGCAATCGCTTTGCCTATACCTCTACTAGCGCCAGTGATAATACAGTTTTTATTGTTTAGTCTAGCCATTTCATTCCTCATTCAATATTCCTGTTCAGGTAAACTTAATGTCCGTTTTGATTCAGGATTACACCATACAACATATGCATTATGTCAATATAAGCTTAAATTCTTGACTAACAGAAGCGATTCAAGCTAAAGCTCATATTAGCTAACTCATTATCCAAATACCCGATTATGCCAATAAGCTTCTTTATTATTATAAAACCATGATTTATTGTCGTCATTCATTAACTGAACTAGCTGCGTCATATCAATCTGATAACGAAAAAAAATTGCAATTAATTCTCTTAAATTTTCCTCATCAAGCTTTGAGCTATCAGCATCTAAATACAAAGCTGTTCCAACTCCATAGATTTTTGATATAGCCACGATCTTATTTAACCAACTGAAAAACATCTCTTCATCAACATTCGAATAATAATGAACAGATTCTAATATCAATTTAATTGCAGCCATATTATTTATTCCTCTAAACAGTATGTGTTGAACCTACTATACAATAGTACAAATTACTTTGGGCGAATAGTAATTTCGGTTCAAGGTGTGAATAGCCACTTACTTTTTGACTTTAAAGGCCTCTACGCACACACTTAGCCATTAGCCATAAACTTACTCCAGCAAAGCCCTAATATGAGGGGTGGCCAAAATTACATTAAATCATGCAAATTATTAATTTATTGCAAAAAATGGCTGATTGTTCCCTCAATATATGCGATTCGATAGCTTTAGAGAGCGTGTTGAAGAAACAACTGCTGAAAACCATCTGTTCTTAATATATAACTCCAACCCAAACTCATCTTCTGGATTGAAACTAATCGATATTGACAAAAAGTCATAGCTAGCTATCGTTGTGAGTGAGAAAAGAAAAATGGTTATCTAATAAATCCAGATTAAATTTGAATTGTAAATAAGATCTATATTATTTAGAATGTCTTCTACGTTCTGAACACCCTACCCTAGGTTCATTTAATCTATATTACTGGAACCTTTGTATTAGGTGAGCAGGTGGATTCAACTGACTAATGCAACACTAATAGTATTCTACATTGGGTTAAAAAAATATCTACAGATTATTCTGGTATAGGTTCATTATTAGCGACTTGGCCTCTTTAAATGACTTGCAGAGTTTACATCAATATCCGCATTAAATTCCTTTTCCCCACTGTCATACACACAAATGGGAAGTCTCACCCCTAAAGCCAACTCAGCATCATGTTGGTATGATCTTGCAATATCACGAGCTTTAGGTGTATCTCGGCCAATCACAATTGCTAGCAGCGACCCACTACTTGGCTCACCAAGTACTTCATTGACGGTTAATGGGTTTGATTGAATCGCAGCCATAAATCCTGGGAGCGTTGTAAAATTAATGCCATGAACTGCTTGTCTATATCGAGTAACTGCCTTCATATCCCCGCACCATGGACGGGCATATGAATTTCCAGATTTGCTCATCATTGCTCGAATCTTAACTTTGTCTGGATGGTAAGTTGATTGGCTTAGATTTGAGTCAGTACGCATAGCCACACCAACCAGAGGGACATCTGTTAGCTCTTGTAAAAATAGCCTTGACGAGATATCACATGTAACCAAAGTCATGCTTTGCTTTTTCGCATGGGTTGCGTACTGTGGTTTTACTTTAGAACCTTTAATATATGACCCAAGGTTACCTTGTAAATGGAAAAACTTAAAGCTAGCACCAGTAGCTGCTGGCCTACAACCCCGTAATTTAGCTCGTTGCCTGGGATCTACTAACTGTGCTAAAAAATTTTTCCAATTAGAACAATTATCACCAAAAATTTTTATTAGCAGCATACCCTCTTGCAAACATTGAGTGACAGGCTCATCTGATAAACTAATATCGGCGGCATTCATTGGACATAGCTGGTAATAATGTGTAGGGCTTAACATCATCATAAACTTATTACCCTGCTTTTTAATATCAATTATTATTCCTAAAAGACCTCCAATCCCATATCCGTAACAAAAATTTAGCCATTTAAATAGAGCTGTAGCTTTTTCATAACAGTTAAATTCAAATATGTGTTGCTCATTATTATCAATAATATGTTTCGCAGCTTGCGTTAAATGATTAAAGGCATTTTGTATCCAAAGTGTTGGATGCATTTGACGATAAAATTTTTCTCTATTGAGCTGTTCTATTGTAAAGAAAGGCAATTTACAACGTTTTCTCGCATATTCAACAATCAACTCAAAAGTCAGGGGAACATCACCTTTGTCCGTGCATACTTTTCTTCCATAATGAATACAACATATCATGTCCAGCACAGAATAGTCGTACTCAGGTAAACCAATGAAATAAAATTTTGCGTCATTTATTAATTTAAAGATTGAAACAACATGATGATATCCATTTTATTGAAAGCTAAGTGGAATGTTACGGGTATAGAAAGGTTGAAAAATTGCTTAAAAATTCTTGTTGTTACAATCATTTGCTATATTCAATGAAACAGTAACATCTCAACCAACATTTTGATTGTCCCTGTTTTTTCCTAGTTATGTATCGATATTGAAAAGCTCATATGGAGTTTGATAATTCAGTGATTTTCGTGGCCTAGAATTTAATTTAAACATCAAGAGCGAAAGCGCATTATCATCAATATCTTTAAAACCACTGCCTTTCTTAAGGTATTGACGCACCAATCCGAAGGGTTTTTCCTATGGAAGCTTTGTCAAATAGTATTCTTTATGCTCTCGAACAATCCCCTTTCTTAATGGTAGCTAAAGATATTAACCTTGAATTTACCTCAGCAAATAGACGTTGGCTCAATGCTGCAGGATTTGATAACGAAGAATTAATCATCGGTAAACAAGATACTGACTGCGCATGGGCGGAGAAAACACATCTTTATTTACAACATGAAGCTGACACATTAAATAATATTGTGTACACATCAATTCAACCAACTCTACTCTCTTCTGGCGAACAAATATGGATGAATAATTATAAATTTCCGATTATAGATGATAAAAATAAAATTCAAGGTATTATGGTCATAGCACATGTCATTGAGATACCAAGTTGGAATAAAACTCTTTGTCAACTGGATGAAAAAAACCGCTTTAACTTGGAACAATACTTTATAGGTAAACCTGTTTTTGAGAATCTTACTAAACGAGAAAGTGAAGTTTTATTTTTTATTGCTAGAGGTAAGTCTACAAAATGTATTGCCAACATTTTAAACATCAGTTCTAGAACAGTTGAGAAACATGTTGAAAATATCAAAATAAAATTTAACTGCCGTAAAAAAAATGAAATTATTGACTATGCGATAAGTCAGGGTTATATCGCAATCATACCTAACAGCCTACTTTCTACACATTTAAAAGATATGCTTACAGCAACATAAATTTAAGTCTTTACTCATAAAGTTAAACTAAATTTATTGCCAATAATGGGTCTTAGATAAAGCATCCTTTTAATCCGCATAAAGAATAAATCAAAAAATGATAGTTTTTCCATTCTTCTTATTCTTTAACAGTATTTGCGAAAGTAGATTAAATACAACCGATAATGAAATAGAAAATGAAGCAACGATATCCAGAAAATACAAAAGTTAAATAGAAGATAACATAACCATGCAACAAGCTCTCTTAACGGGGAAACCAGAGTTCGTGCTCTTGCATCACTCTGCTGAATTTCTCACTGTTTAGGATATGACCCGAAATGATCAAACTAAAACTTAACAACAATAAAGAGAAAATAAACATGGCAATATTAAATAACAACATCACTAAAAAGTACACATCTGGCGCATATATTACGTTAATTTTTTTTGATATTTAATAGTGATAGCACTGATGATCTAACAGCTGGCCAGGCGAGTGAGTTAGGTACAGCGGCCCCATGGTGCCCTAAGAATGGAATGGTAATAAATTTTACTTTATCTCCATGCTTACGAGCTATCTTTGTATAGGTATAACCAAATGATGGTGGAACAGATGTGTCTTTACGTCCAAATATTAAAATTTGCGGCACATCCAATGGCAGTAATTCGCTTGGCGAAGCATACTTATAACGTTCTGAAATTTGTTTTGGCGTGTTTCCTAAAAGTTTACCCACCACATCAATGCCTTCACAAGTGTTAATACCTTGTTTGCGAAAAGCTTTTAAATTAGGTACGCCATCTAGTACCACTACGCCGCGTAATGGTAACGGATTTTTAGTATATAACACAGTTTGTTTAGGTAAATTATGGCGCGCGGCTAACCACAATGCAAGATGACCGCCTGCAGAATGCCCAACTGCAATCACGTTTTTCAAATTAAGTGAATATTTTTTTGCGATTTTGCGTAAATAATCTGCTGCGTGTGCCACATCATTAAAGGTGCCAGGCCAGCCACCACCCTTATTGTCTTCTCGCCGATATTCAACATTATATGTGGCAATACCATTATCACGCAGTGCATCAGATAAAGCTGCAGTATCTTTATAAGTAGCAAACTTGGATGCCCAGCAACCACCATGCACGATAATAGCAACTGGAAAAGGGCCTTTACCTTTCGGCAATCTTAGGTCAGCAAACTGTAAAGGGCCTTTGCCATAGTGAATGCGTGCGTTGGCAGGTTTGCTGTGTAAAGAGCTTACATCACGAGGGATAAAATGCCATGTGGTTGTTGCTAATACATTTGTTATTGGTGATATTAATAAGATAGAGATGGATAGGAAATAATTAATAAGTCTCATCATGCTTCCATTTCTTCATTCAGCAATTTTGCTGCTGATAACCTGCAGCAGTTGTTTTTACTAAATCATAATATTACCTATTTCATCAAATGGCAAATAGTCATAAAATATAGCCGTATCTTCAACGCGTAATGGCACATCCAATGTAAACCAAAAATAAAAAACACTCATGAAAATCACTTTAAAGGGCATGCCTTTTACCATTAATTCAATCAGCAATTTTTCTATACCAGTCTGCACAATAGCCGTTTCTTTTTGAAACTGCATCATGGCTGGTGGTAAATCCGCATGGGCTTTACTCGATAATGCATGAATTTTATGAAGTAAAGATGCTATTTCTGGATCAACACTCGGTTCATCTTCACTGTCTGCTTGCATGCTAGTTAACGCATGACCTTTCGCGCTCTCCTCTTAATTGCTTTGGCTGTGTATTTTACCCATGGTGATAAAAAATAAAATTAAATATCATAAGCGCGGATTTAAAGATAACAAAAAAACACATCATGAACTCAAGCCTCAGCAGTAAAACACTTTAAGTAATAAATATTATTCCTCGCGTTTCAATCGACAGAGTCTAGGGTTAACTCTTTTCTCTTGCGGTGCTTCAATATCATTATTTTCATCTTCTCTTTGACTTGTAAAAGAGAAAAATGACCTTTTCGATGAACTACTTAGTACTGAAGAATTAGTAGCAGGTTCTTTCTTGGATTTGGACACTGACCAGATTGTAAATTGGGTTGGAATATTAGGATTTAAAGATGTTCTGTTTCTTGTTGGATCATTAGAAGCCTCTCTTTTTACAAAGTCGTGAGTGACTTTCAAGATACCTAGCAGTTCTTCTATTTGATATTGTTTGTTTGGATGATATAAAGCATGGTTAACATGCTCAGGGTATTCTCCTTCCTGTGATTCTAGTGATGTTTCTCGTGCAATATTTCGCAAGTAATTTTCTAACTTTGATTCGTCACTAAGCGCAAGAAATCCGAAAGTGGCATTTAATAAAATGCAGCATAATCCTATAGGCGTAAACAACCTAAACATCAGCCTGACTAAAGGTTTTGAGATTTCTGTAAATTCTCCTCCATCTTGATCTGTAAAAAAAAGCGTTAGATTCAATAGATGTAATGACATTGCAGGAATGAAGAGTAGTAGGGCTATCAATCGTACTGTAGAAAAAACATATTGAGTTTGTTCATATAAATTCGCTCTGTCTTTAAGCCATTGATGTATTTCTTCAAGATAAGCAATACGATCTTCAAGTTCTTCTGAGTAGTAAAATAGAAAATTTTGCAAAGTACTGAAATGCAAAGTGTCATCTATTTGAGTAGGAGTAGGATCAGTTTCAGTTTGTGATAAGTCTGCTAATAGCGGCTTGTCTAAACTCTCGTTTGTTGCCAAGTTTCTCATAACTTACCTCCAAAGTTGATACGCAATACAATATCAACTTAAAAAACTTTAGCAATAAAATATTGGTAACAAATTGTCGCGGTGAGTTACAAAGCGTAACGAATTGTTTCGGAGTTGTTTGTAAGCGACTCAAAAGTGGCTATCAGGCTGCTTTTTGATATATTGCTTCCTCCGCTGTATTCCAATACTGAGTCCCAGTTATTCATTAATATCCAATGACAAGCTCACACATTCAATGTCACTTAACCATTTTAAACGGAAAAAGCTTTGTCGTGGATTATTTGAGTTGCCGATAGCCGACTAATTAGCAATTAGCCACAGACACGTGCAAGTGTAACATCTCTTCTGTAAATTCCTTGGGAGCCCCTTACAACAGTGCCCCCTCACGCATCAGACATCATTATATCCAGCTTGTAACTCATTACCATACACATTGGTCTCACCGTTTGCACCTGGATTGGTAACTGCACCTTGATGCGCAGAACCCACATGCTGGCAATAACGCCAAATCGCGCCAGAGGTATATTCATGAGTTAATGGCTTAAAGCTTTTTTTCCGTTTTAATAATTCATCTTCAGACACATGCAAATCAATGGTGCCCGCATCGACATCAATTGTGATTTCATCTCCATCTTTTACTAATGCAATCGGACCACCGTCAGCCGCTTCCGGACAAACGTGACCAATACTCAATCCGCGCGTCGCTCCAGAAAAGCGGCCATCTGTGATTAAGGCGACAGAATCACCCAACCCTGCCCCGAATAGAGCACTAGTAGTAGCTAACATTTCGCGCATCCCGGGGCCACCTTTAGGCCCCTCATAACGCACAATAACAGCATCACCCGCCTTCACTTTTCCTTCAGTTACCGCAGTAAAAGCTGCCTCTTCTCTATCAAATACTAGTGCTTTTCCTTTAAATTGACGTGTATTCACGCCCACCGTTTTGAGCACAGCACCATCTGGGGCAAAACTACCGTGCAAGATGGATAATCCACCGGTATGACTCAACGGCTTTTTAATAGAAACTACAACATCTTGATTCTTAGGCAAGGCAGCATTTTCAATATTTTCAGCAAGACTCTTGCCTGTCACGGTCATGCAGTCACCATGTAAAAACCCGCCGTCCAATAATTGTTTCAAGACTACAGCAATACCACCAATATCATATAATGCTTTAGCCGGATATTTACCGCCAGGCTTCAAAGAGGCAATTAATGGGGTCCGCTTAAAAATTTCTTTAATATGGCTTAAGTTAAAATCGATACCCGCTTCATGAGCAATGGCTGGAAGATGCAATGTTGTGTTAGTCGAAGCACCCGTTGCAGCAACTATAGCAGCTGCATTTTCTAAAGATTTGCAAGTGATAACATCTCTTGGTCGTATATTCAGTTTAAGCATATTCATTACGGCCTCACCTACTTTCTCAGCATAGGCTTTTCTTGAATCATAAGGAGCTGGCGCTGCAAAACTACCGGTAACCGCTATTCCCAACGCTTCTGAAATTGCTCCCATACTATTGGCAGTGAACATGCCCGCACAAGTGCCAGCTGAAGGGCAAGCCACGCATTCCAACTCGCGCAGATCTTCATCAGACATATCTCCTTTGGCATTAGCGCCCACGCCTTCAAAAACATCCTGCATAGTGACCGCCTGGCCGCGCCATTTTCCTGGCAACATCGTACCACCATATAAAAATACACTTGGTACGTTTAGGCGTAACATTGCCATTAACATAGCAGGATTGGTTTTATCGCAACTACCAATTAAAACAAGTCCATCATAATTATGTCCGCGCATAACCAGTTCGATGGAGTCTGCAATCACTTCACGACTTGGCAAGGAAGCCCGCATTCCTGGATTTCCTTCTGCCTGCACATCAGTCACAGAAATTGTATTGAAGATTCTCGCAATACCACCACTGCTATAGACACCGTTCTTAACGGATTCCGCCTGCTTAAATAGGTTTAAATTACATGGAGCCATTTCATTAAAAGCCGAGCCAATTGCAATAAATGGCTTTGCAATATCTTTGTCAGTAAAGCCCATTGAGCGCAATTGTGAGCGATGTGGTGCACGCTCTTGTCCTAGAGTAACATAGCGACTTGGCAATTTAGATTTATCAAATTGATTCGACATAGCAAGCTTTCCTTATTTAGCATAGAAACAATAATATCGTGCATTATATATTATATTTAGGGTCCTAACACTAAAAAGAACCACATCAAGGAGAACGTTCTTTATTTAATAATAATATCTAGTAAAACATTTGTATCTGGTTCTATCTAAAAGAATAGACTCAAGAAAGACCCTGATACTCCTCAAAGTTAAGAGAACAAAGTTTTAAACATTGTTAATTAATACCTTTATTCACAGATTTTATAGATAAAAAAACTTGGCATGATTCCCCATTTTATTTGTTAGTGCTTTCGTTTTAATATAGTAATAAGTCTCTTTATTATGCATTATGAATGCTGTACAAATTATTATTTTTTCATATCGCCCTGAAAATTTACATTTACGCTTATTGTCTTGCTACAGTTTTCTTTGTAAAGTTGGTGAACCTGGCTTTTTCTCGCGGCTATCTTCTTCATATACTGTACCACCTGCTGGACTTGTAGCACTTGAGCTACTCGCAACACGCGAATCACCGTCACCACAGTGAGCAGAGAAAGAACCTTTAAAATCAGATAACTGTTGGCCAGGGTTTTCTGGCATTTGAAATGCTGACTTTAGTTCTACTCCAAGTGCCTGTTCATGCAACCGTTTAAATATTTCAGCATATTGTTCAGCATTGAATGGATTTGCCAGTAATACTTTTTGCACATCCAATAAAAATTGTGACTGTACAAGATTACAAATATCCTCAAAGTTCTCTAGCAGTAATGATTTTGCACTGTCTGCTCCTAAGCAAAGTGTTTTTAGTCGCTCTAGCTGCAACACTTGCAGGAATAGCTTTATCTCTGTCAACTGCAATGCCGCCCGTTGCACTGAATCATCAAGTATAGCATTGACATCTAATAGTCTTAACAACTTTGCGACATCGTTAGTTTTAAAATCTTTGGCGGAAGTATCCGGCACCCCTGAAAATTGCTGAGCACCCTCTTCTTCTACTGCTGGAGCAGCAGGTAAAGCAACGCCTAATTCAATTGTTAGTTGCTGTAATATATCTGCATTTTGCGGGGCATAAACACAAGCGATATCTGAAGCTTGGAATAGTTTAGCTTGTTGCAAAACATGTATAGCAACAGCAAGGCTCTTCACATAAGCCTTATCATAGCTTATGTTTTCAGTTGGAATAAGCAACGCTTCCCGCGCATCACGAAACTTAATCCAAACATCTCGTGCATCAAGTACTGCTCGTGGTGTCTCCATGCTAGCAATAGCACAAATTGAGCTTGCGGTTAACACTGGAGACAGTGGCAATAATATCATTACTGTATTGAGTGGATTATTACTTTGTGCAATATCGTGTGCATATAGCCCAACAGGAATACCGCACTGGCATAATCTACTAAGATTAATTGTTAAGGTTTTTGGATCCGTTGCTTCCAGCAGCATGTCCAGAATATCACGGCTATGTAAAAATAAAGTTTGTTCTGAGGTCATTGCCACAAGTGCTTCTAAAAAAGTTATTGGACTTTTATGTTCGATCAACTTATCTGCCAACACTTCATCTGATAATCGATGCGTATCTGATAAGTTAACCGCTTTATTTAACAGCGAGCCGGGATGACATTCTGCAATATTCTTTAATACGTCACATGCATCAACAGCCTCGGTTACTGCACATATTGTGTTGCTGTCATTTATTTCTAATCTAGTTAATAGTGCGTATCTTTCATCTAAAGAACTAAGGTTTTTATGCTGCAGAAGACCGACAAAAAGTCTTCTTCGGTTACCTTCATGTAAAAAACCACCTTTTCTTTCATGATATTTTAAAACTTTTTCAAGCTCTTCATGTGCCAATAA
Source organism: Gammaproteobacteria bacterium (assembly GCA_021773175.1). Lineage (GTDB taxonomy): Bacteria > Pseudomonadota > Gammaproteobacteria > JAJFKO01 > JAJFKO01 > JAJFKO01. The sequence goes on along the minus strand of JAJFKO010000066.1, from coordinate 9,338 downwards.
ATCACGAACACAAACTTGACTTCTGTTAGCCGCCGGAGTACCTTCGGGCTCCTTTTCTGCACGTTGACGATTTGGGTGTATAACTTCACAGCCTAGCTGCTTGGCTCTTTCTAAAGCTTTAACTCGCAACTCAATTTGCTCAGACGTTTGCTTAAAAATAAGTGCTAAATCTTCATTTTGCAATGCTGAAAGCATGCGTAAACCTACTAGCGCTTGTAGAAAGGCTGAAAGTTCTTTAGGTGAAGAATAATAAATAATTTGCATATCTAAATTGTCGTTACGCTGAATAGAGCTTCTTTGAAGTAAATTAAAACACTGACGAATAGACTCTTCATTTTCACTAGCAAGTAACGCGCTGCAGTTTGTATTACTTAACATATAGCCTTCAAGGCTCTGCTTTTTCTTTACGCGAGCTCTGACCAGCGCCATAGGCATGCTAATGTTACATAATTCTGCTTTTAAGCTTTTATCAAGTATACCTTCTGCACGAGCAAGGATAAAAGCATCAACCAAAGCAGAAGGATGTTGGCTTGCAAAAAAACCTAGTACTAGAATATTGTCCACCGGGATTTGAAAAATATCCAATCTTTCAATTTCCTTACGTATATTCGAAAGCTTTCCGATACTTGAACATTCTGCTTTGCAAGCCACATCGAGCGTTAATAATGTTCTCTTTGCTAATTCTTTAAAGAGAGCTACAGCTTTATCTCGATTATCAATCAATAAGCAATCAATCAAAATATTATCGGAAGTGCATTCACTGCCTGGTAACCTTTCAATTCTTCCTTTTATTTTTGCAGGCTCCTTTACTCTAGCGGCTTGAGATGCACGCGAAGCAGTCAACAAGCCTTTTCCATACAAGCTCATTAATAATGAAACTTGCTCTGTTACATTACCTGCATTTTCTGCAACAGCTAAAGCGCTATCAACTAGTAGCTCTGTTATTCGCAAACCGTTTGCTTGTAACATATTCATTACTGCAACAAAGTTATCGCAAATTTTTATAAGAAATACTTTTGTAAAGCTTTGGTAAGAATATCCGAGTGTCAACGAAGTTTCGTAGTTAAAAAAGTGTTTTATGCGCTCACTAGTTAATAAGCATGCATCTTGGAGAAGCATAAAAGCATAAACGATAGTAACAGCATGGCAAGCAGCAAGTTGCTTAAACTGTTCTAGTAAGTCTTCGTCCTGTATAGACTTGAATAAAGCCTCAAGTTTATAATTTAACCGAGTCGTGGATTCAATAGGCTCTTCAGCATTAACCAACGCAGCAATATTGGGCAAGGTACGTAAACAAGGCGCCAACATTGTAAAAGCAGCGCTTAAGATGACTTGTTCAGGCGTTTGTTCTGACTCAAGCTGTGTCGCACAGACTAATCTTGTAAGTGCACCTATATAATCTATATCAGCAGTGCCATTTACATCTGTCTCGGTAGTTATGGCAGTGTCATTTGCAGGAAACAAGCTTCGTTGTAAAGTCTCTACGTTTACACTATTTAAAACATCAAGCCTTGCCATGTTAAGTATGCCATTGCGATACGCGTCATTCGCCAAAAGCTTAAAGCAGCTTTCAATCTCAGATTCTTCTACAAGCTCAGAATGACACAAAGCATACATTGCAAAAAGCATATGATTTTGAACGATTCCACTTTTATCTTTATAGGCTCCTCTTAATTTTTCACCTTTCGGACCATCAAGCTTGTTGAAAAAGTATAACAAATTTCTCATGTGACTAAATCTTCGAGGATCATCGCCAGTTCTTAACGTAACAAAACCAGGTATGTGCTCATCCATTAGCTGAAGCAAATCGCAGAATTGGTTATAAGTAACATCGGGGGGATTTAGTTTATGGCCATGTGAATGTTCGAAAAACTCAGCTCTTTCAATGAAAAACGTCAGCAAGAAAATTACCGCCGTTTGTTTTTCTTTGCTATCTACTTTTTCCTTGAAGACGTCTCGCCATAAACGAACAGCAACGTAATATGTTAATTTTTGTTTGTACGCTCCTTTTGGAAATGAAATAGTGGAATTATGTTTAAAATAACCAAACTTCTCTAATAGTGGAATGAGTTTCGTCATATCAGATGCAAGTGAACTGCTAATATGAACTCCGCGCATAGATGGAAGTTCTGTTGGAAAAACTAGCTGAGCAAAGAACATTTGCATTTCCCGCAACTTATCATTGCCTGGATGACTATTACTCTTTACAAGTGCTCTCAGTGCATCAACTGTTTCACCAGATAAAATTTTATTGCCATAAGAGTTATTTCCTTGCACGCGAGTAATGAAGCTACTCAAGCTTTTCGAATTATTAGGAAGATAACCTAAGCGCTTCGCAGTGGCTAATACGATCAAAACATCTGCGTTACGAATACTGCCTATAATATTTGGATATCCTTTACTACTGAGCTTACTTATATCCTGTAAAAGGCTAAGATCCTCATACGGGTTGTAGCTAACAGACTCTAATACATTCCAGAATGTAACGTTATCGAGAGCATCAATTGACACTAAGTTCTCTACACACCCTGATAAAGAGGCAATGTCACTATGTGACATTATTTTATTCCAGCGACTGTATTTATAAGTATCGGTTAGTCCATTTGAAGAAAAAACTCCTTTTCCTAGTAATCTTTTTGCAATAGACAAGACTGATTTTTTATCTTCAGCTAATGTACTACCCACATGCTCAGTAACAGCTGTATAAACAACGTATTCAGGTGCTGATTCGTCTGGAACATGGCCATTAAAACATTTCAATAAGTCTTCAGCAAAAGGTTGCTTTCTGCTATTTTGCCAGGCTTTTAAGACTTTGATTGCTAGTGAGTCTTTTGAATTATAGTCAGCCTTGGCTTCACATACAGATATGGCGTCTTTGATACTTTGATGTAATGACATTATGGCTCCTCCAATCCGGAACTGACTAACAATTTAATAGAGTTAACTAAATAGTTTTCTAAAGAGATGGCTATTGCGTTTGCTACACCATAGACACACTGTAAAGCTATGCTTAAGAATGAGCTTCTTTCAGGAACGCCACTAATCTCGGCATCAACTACATCTGCGTTTTCACGAGCTTCAGAGTGGTGTTCTTCAGAACGTGAATTACTTGATGTTGTTGAGTTAGTTTCGTAGCTAAATATTAATGGAAAGGTATGCGCTTGTATAACACGCGGTTCTACAACCTCTAAACAATTAATAGGCTTGTTGGTAGTATCAATACAGTGAGAACCCAAAAAATCAAATTGAGTTCCTTCTAATGTGAAATTTGAAAGGTTCTCAAGTCTTATCTGAGAGAAAACAGTTTTATCCTCTTTTCCAAATAGATTCGCAAAGATTAGAATAAAGGTCGTCAAGCAACCTATCGAACATGGTAATGCAAACATTAAAAAACAGCATACCTTTAGAAGACTTACTCTATCATCACCACTGCCTTCGTGATCTATAGCCACAGACTCTTTTGTCTTAGCCATAAATATATCCCTTTTAAATTGATATTAATCACCATAATACCAGGCGGACAAAAAATAACCAACACGGAGTTCCAGGTGAATTCCCCCATCAAACATTGATATATATTTTGCGAGATATTAAGAAAATGCAGTTTTAAATATATGGTGCCGCAAATCTATATTACTGGAATCTTCGGGCAAAGCTCTGTCTTACTTAAATAACGCCTTTGAGATTTTCTGATACCAGTCCTGTTCAACTCAATTCTCATATTCATTAAACAGCTGCCTTAACAGTATTTGATCGTAGCGAGCAATATCCATTATACAAAAGTCATATACAATCGCTATTAATTTTCTAGTGAGATTGATAAAGAAGCATACTGAATTTTCTATATCTATACCCATTAACACCGTTAACGCCAGCATATATTATTGCCTCAAGTACTGAACGGTGGTTGAAATCTCTTGTCGAAATTTCATATCTTGATTTTGCAGAAACATTCACATATTTCAGAGTATCTATTAACGTTCTGAACCCCTCCACTAGGTTCATTTAATCTATATTACTGGAGCCTTGAGAGAAAGCATTTAGAACGTTCGCACTGTCTTGGTAATATTTAGAAATTCATACTGTTGATTGAAAAACGATTAGATTAAATATCTTATGTGAGCTGTTATGTGTTTTACACGAGTTTGGGGTACCCCTCAATTATTCTAATTTTTCATTAAAAACCCAAATTATTCATCATGATCGATATTGTTGTCCATGATATGAGATGCAATATTATTAATAATATCAGGATAGGTATGCCAGTCCGTGTGTGCTGACGGTATTTTAATAATCTTAACGTCACCATTAACTATATCTAATAAATGATTATCATACTGACTAAGATAGTATTCAGCAGTCAGATTAAGATAATATTCAGTAATAGAAATATCTGATGAATCTAATGGGATAAGCGTTCGCAATTGTGTGGCCTTAAATAAAGTAATCTTTGTATCTTTTAAGTCGACCTTTACGTCATTCTTATAGTTAAATATAATTGGGTGCTTTATGTCCGCCTCTATTTCTTGCCTATATTTCGAAATATGCTCTACAGCTTTTTTATTTTGGAAATACGAGTCAATCAGCAATAGATTATTTACTGCATCATAAGATGCTGATAATTGCTTCGCAATTTCAAAAGCAACGACTCCACCAAAACTCCATCCAAATAAAGTATAAGGTCCTTTAGGCTTGATACGTTTCATATACAAAATATAGTAACTTGCCAGCTCTTCGATACTAAGTTGATTAGTTGCATCATCTCCAAATTCAGCCACCATAGTCTCGTATATATTATTAAAAGCAATTTGTCTCATGTTACTGAGTCGTGGCATAATGTTTTTGAAGTAGCTTTCAGCACTACCACCACTAGGAGGAAACATGAAAATAGTTTCAGTACAGTTTGGATTAACTATTTCATATGGTATAAAATGTATTATATCACTCGGCGTATAAGCAGACACATCCGCTTGGCAACAATACGCAATTAAATCCTCTAGTGCAGACTCATAATTCGTCACCAACGACGCCGCACTCTCAGCATCATAATGACGTTTGCTATAACTCAACGTCATACCAAACTGACTGTTATTCACCGAACTATTCAATGCTAAAACATGCTTAGATATATTCTCAACACTGCTTGTGAACCCCTGGCTCAGCATATCAGCATCCCATAGCGCCTCACCACTACGGACACGACCACTGTCCATATGGCCTAAATAATTGAACACCAACGCGTTCTTATGCTGTCTCAGTTGCTTCGCCACGGCATCATCACGCAAATAACGCCAGACACCAAAGGCTAAGCCCTTATCAGGAATACCCCGCACGCTCTCCTTCACTAACTTCAATACACGATCAAATAAGCTAACAGACTCACCTGCCGGCAGCGATAATTGCACGGGATAAATACTGGTGAACCAACCCAACGTCCGCGATACATCGACACCCGACACACAATCCTCACGACCATGCCCTTCCACATCAATGACCACCGACGCACAGTCACGCCAACGCGATAAGCCTAGCAATAAAGCACTCAACAAGAATTCTTCTATACGCATTCCATACGCTGACAAGCTCTTATGTAATAATTGCTCAGTGAGTCCTCGTGATAGCTTGAAGTTGATATGCCCCAAGTCATGCTCCGTTAATGCACCCTCATAATCATGGTCTACCGGAAAGCGGTCAACATCACTTGCGAATTGCGCTAACCAATAATCACCTTGCTCTAATAAACTGTCACTCTCCGCATAACGTCGCAGTCCACTCGACCATGCCGAAAAATGACTTGTCGCAGCAGGCAAGGATACTGACGCCTTCGCCAATAATTGTTGATACGCTGTCTGTACATCGTCTAACAATATTCGCCACGACACACCATCCACCATTAAATGATGAATAACAATAAATAATCGAGCATGTCCATCAACATGCCCTGTATATAATACCGCGCGCGCAACAGGCCCAGCCTCGATATCTAAACTCGCTTGCACCTCATTATTGGTACTTTCAATAAAGGCATTGTGTACGTCAGCATCACCTGCTGGCACCATTATCTCCTCAATCGGAAGAATCTCGGGTTCGCTCGCCTCAATATAATGTTGGTGCCATACATCACCATCTTGATAATAACGTAACCGCAAACCACTATGTGGCAACGCAGCAGCATGCAGCGCATCGCACAAACAACGTAAATCAATGTCAGCATGCAATCGCAATAGCATACTTTGATTGTAATGATGGGCGTTGCCATGAGCATGACCAAAGAAATGCGCCTGTATCGGCGTTAAGGCCACCTCACCACTATCACAGCCTAAGTCTATCGCCACTTGCTCTGCCGCATCTGCTGCCAACAGCGCTAAGTCCGCTATCCGTGGCGTCTGGAATAATTGCTGTACGCTCAAATGCAATCCAGCTTGCCGCACACGTGACAACACTTGAATGCTCATAATGGAATCTCCACCTAAAGCAAAAAAGTCATCCGTCACTCCCACGCGCTCAACAGGTAACACTGATGCCCAAGCATCAACTAACACTTGCTCAATAGCATTACGCGGCGCAATATAGTCTTTCGTCGACACTACTCCCGACCAATCTGGCGCAGGTAAACCCTTGCGGTCAACCTTACCATTCGAGGTTAAGGGTAAACACTCTAATGCTATCAACAGTGACGGCACCATATAATCCGGTAAGCGTTCACCTAGCCAACCCTGTAATTCAGCACTCAACCTAGCGCCATCATCAACAGCCTGTGTAGACACCACATAACCGACTAAGCGTGGAGTTTTATTTTCTTCTAATAAGATAACAACAGCTTGCTGTACATGTTCATGCTGCTCAAGCTGACGCTCTATCTCGCCCAACTCAATACGAAAACCGCGCAATTTCACTTGGAAATCTACACGACCTATATACTCAATATTCCCATCAGCCAACCAGCGGCATACATCACCCGTCTTATATAAACGCAGATTTCTTCCTACCGCACGTTCTGCCTCTGTCACAAATGGATTCGCAATAAATCGCTCCGCCGTTAAGTCAGGTTTGTTCAAATATCCACGCGTAACACCTTCACCGCCAATATAAAGTTCACCAGTGACACCAACAGGAACAACCTGCATCGCTTTATCTAAAATATAGCAACTCGCATTTGCGACCGGTTTACCAATAGGTGTGACCTTTTTATCTGGGTACAGTGTATTATCGTAATAGTAAGTACAAACTTGGATGGTTGTTTCTGTTGGACCATACAAATTATATAACTCAACATCTATGTCATTAATATATTGCGAAACCATTTGTCTTGATAACGCATCACCACCAACTGAAACATAACGCAATGCCGACTCTTGCTGTGCACTCTTAGCAACAAACGCTTGTAAAAAAACCTCAAGCTGTGCAGGGACAAAACCAATCACTGTGATTTTATGTGTAATTACAACATCTAATAAATAATCTATATCTTTCTGTCCACCAGGTCTTGCTACAACAAGCTTAGCACCAGAAATTAAAGGCCAAAACAGTTCTCGGACTGAAGGGTCGAAACTATAAGGTGTCTTGTGTAATACATTATCTGAATTATCTAGATAATAAAATTTTTGGTAACTTATTAGCAAGTTCACAATGCTACGATGCTCAACCATCACGCCTTTCGGCATGCCTGTTGAACCTGAAGTATACATCACATAGGCAAGGTCATTTGCCATCATTCGAGATACCGTCTTCGCCTGTTCAGCTACACGCATCTTAGGCGTCGATAAAATATATTCAATCCCCTCAACGTTATACTCTGTAGACTGTAACCAAACATAACTTTCTAGAATATGTCTTTGGCAAAGCACTAATACCGGCTCACTATCTTCCAACATATACGCAAGCCGTGCCGCAGGATAATCCGGATCGAGCGGTAAATATGCCGCACCCGCATCTAATATACCTAATAACGTGATCACCAATTCCAGACTACGTTCCATACAGACACCGATAATCGTATCTTTCGGTAAGGCGTGTTGATGTTCAAGATAATAGCGCTGCTGTAAATACGCACTGACATGCTGAACTTTCTTCTGAAGCGCGGCATACGTTAATTGACACTCTTCAAAACTCACCGCAATCGCATCAGGTGTCTTTGCAACTTGCTCAGCAAATAAGTCGGGAATGGTCTTGTCGCGCGGATAATCTGTCGTCGTCTGATTCCAGTCGTAAACTATCCGCTGATATTCGTCTGCCGTCAGCATCTGCACGTTATCAATCGCCCTGCCTGCATGGCTTAATAAGTCTTGGAGTAACACCTCAAAATGTGTCGCCATGCGCGCAATCGTGCTTGCTGAAAATAAGGCCGTGTCATAATTTAGTCTGCATGAAACCCCGTCATTGTGTACATGAAGATCCAACGTCACATCAAATTTCGATACTGTAAACTCACCCGCTTCACCTCGAGTATGAACCTGTAGTCCCGGCAACGACAAAGGCGCATCTTCATTGGCATGCGTCAACGTGAACATGACCTGACATAAAGGCGGCCGACTCGTATCCCGCACCACATCTAACGCATCCACCAAATATTCAAACGGCACTGCTTGATAGCCATAAGCCGATAAACATGTCGCCTTGACGCGCTCAACAACATCGATAAACGTTTCATCACCAATAAACTGCGTTCGCAATGCCAAAGTATTAACAAAAAAACCAAGCATCGATGCCACATCCGCATGTTGCCGATTCGCAACCGGCGTCCCAACAACAATATCATCCTGACCACTATAACGTTGTAATAACACCATAAACGCCGATAACATTACCATGAATAAGGTACTGTGCGTCTGCTCTGTTAACTGCTGGGCTTGTGCAACAACATCACCACCCAGCTCAAAACCATATGTCGCACCCACATGCTGCTTCTGTAAAGGCCGTGGGTAATCTGTCGGTAAATCTAATACCGGTGTATCCGCTAATTGACCTCGCCAATAATCCAATGCCAGCGCATAATGATTATCTGCAATATATGCCGCTTCACTCACCGCATAATCAACATACTGATACCTTAATGATGCCAAGGTCGGATCGTCGCCCACTTCATAGGCCGCATAACACGTACTGAGTTCGCTCAACAATAGTCCCAAGGACCAAGCATCCGTGATACTGTGATGTTGATTAATCAGTAATACATGCGATGTCTCACTTAACGTATAGATATAAACCTTGAATAACGGACCCGTCGATAAACTAAAGGCTGTATGCATATCATCATGCAAGACATCCGCTAATGTAGATTCATCAATATCACGCTCAATAAAATAAACAGCTATCTCATCTGCTACATACTGACAACC
>JAJFKO010000065.1 GCA_021773175.1 Gammaproteobacteria bacterium | reverse complement strand
ACTTAGCTGGCTTAATGTGGTGACGACATGATTGATTGTATTTATGTGGCATAAGAAGCTCCAAGCACTGACTAAGTTGCTTAGTATCTGACAAATATTAGGCTTGGGCAATACTTATAGAGCCGTGTTGCAACAAAGTCGTACTATATACCCTCCGTAACTCGCATTTTGATTCACGATGGGTATAGCTACTTTTTATAGTTGTCTAAACCTTCTTTTTCCAACCTGTATAAGCAGGTTCTTTAGGTCTCTTTTTATCAAGTTTCTCAATACGACGATATGTATCAGGCTCCGCACCGAGCGGATGAAGCAACCTGAACTTTAATGATCCCGCGTCAGCATCATGATGAACTCGCAAAGCTTGTCGATATTTATCAATTAAATCTTGCCTAGAGGTTGAAGGAGCAGCCTTTATTTGTTCACCCATTTCTTTCATTAATGCCTGCCACTGTGGCTCATCCTTCATTCTTTTTACTAACAACATTAAATCACGCACCATATTAGCGTCAGTGCAAAACTCCAGCTTTTCTTGAGGAGAAAGTTTATCATTAACCCTTAATGCTTGAATAGTGGGGGTCCTTTTAACTGCTGCATTATAAACATCAACAGCAATTTGAGTAAATGCTGCTTCAACATTATCACCCGTCTTGGCACTTACCTCAAAATATGTAAGTCCATGCTGCTCAGCAAAAGCTTGTGCCTCTTCTTTTGAAACCTGACGACATGATGAATCAGCTTCAGCTAAATCTATTTTGGTTGCTAATAATGTAACGTTAGCCACAAGCCTTGGATCGCCCATAGCCATACCTTTTAAAAAACCACATGCACTTTCATAACTAGCTCTGTCAGAAATATCAAAACAAAGTATAATTGCATCTAATGATATAGTCTCTGATGCTTTAATCTCATTAATACTATATCTACCTTTTTGGCTAGTAGATCTTCCCCAAATAGAAAACTTTATTTCTGCACCTTCTATTTCGATATTTGTTAGCTTACGTTCAACCTTGACACCTGCTGAGTCCCGATACATATTATCAACATATCTAATCATGAGAGATGATTTTCCGCACCCATCCTCTCCATAAATGCCACACCTAATTTCTGAAAGCTCTTGTTTACTTGGCTTTGTATACATATTTAAGCAAACTCCATATAGAGATATTACTTAAAATATTAGCAGCTGACAGATCAACGTCAACTGCCAGTACATATGTAATGCTAAGCATGTGAATTAATGATGAAATATAGAATATTCACCGCCAGCAATTATATTTAGTATTTAGCTCTTGGAATTTGGCATGAATACAGCAAAAATTGCAGCAAAAATTGCAGCAACAAATAACAATATTGGCAATTTGATAATCAGCTAAGGTATACACGCGACGACCACCAATTATGTGGACTTGAGCCACGACATATAAAATCCAACCAACAGTGAGTTGCATATAAGAACTCGCGATAAGCAAATTTTATTCTCGACTGTTGAAGAAATACATTTTATCTGGCTATTATAGTTAGCGTTATATTCTATAAAAATCATGGAGGGTTGAGAATTTAATATCTATAGTCTATATTATTAGATTAAACGTTCTGAACACCCTACTCTAGGTTCATTTAATCTATATTACTGGAACCTTGGTGTAAAGCGTTCAGGTGGATTCAACTCGTTTTTCGTGGTCTATTATTCAACTTACTTGCTAATCGAATCAGTTCATTAATAATAGAAATCATGGTGGAGACTCATCAGTACATGGACAACTACCTTTGGTCTTTCTTTGTATTTTAGGCGGTAAATTTAATGAAAAGGCGTTACCGTTATCAGGCTTTAACTTAGTACCGGGGCAAATTACATCAATATGATATTTTGTTGTTTCGCGCTTACCAATACCATAATGTATGCAGTAATTGCCATTAGAAAAACTTTCATTGTAAGCTGCATTGAAAGGCAATATTTCAATCGCATCATTAATACCAATACCAAGCTCTATGATAGTTCTGAACTGCTTATCCATATCGAACAAAGTCTCAAAATAGTTAATTAAATCAGTTTTTTTTGGGTTGACTGCTTTCATTTCGATGATTTTCCCATTTTTTACATTTGCAATCACAGGCGATTTTTCCAACGAAGAGAGCCTTTGAAATATCTCATCACGTTTAAAAAAATACTGATCACCTTGGAAAAAGCTATTCACAATGGGAATTCCATGTAAAACAATTTCACCGCTTATATCAAGAGCGGGGGTTATTAAATTATCGAAATCACAGTGTGTTATTGCCACCTCACCGATAGGAGCAATAGTATCTCCACCTTGCTTAATCATACCGCAGATTTCATGCCATAAGCACTTTTCATTGATCTCCAACGTTGCTTTGGTTTTAAATTCTTCATTAATAAAATCAAGAGAGTATGCCCCTTCAATTTTATCAAATAAAATATTTGCTTTATGTTGTAGTTGCTCTGGAGTGTGGTTATAACAAGTTTCTAATACCGTAGGAATATCCTCAAGCCCTGTTCCCGTTGAAGTAGAACAAGCAAGAGTTATAAAGCGTTGTGTCGATTTAACTGTATCAGGTGAGGGAAAACCAAAGTACTGAGCAGGAATAAAAAGAATATCACTATCTTGACACTCTACTCTGCCAATTACTTCATATATATTTTCATTTTCGTGACACACAAGCATTATTCTTTCTTTATATAACTTGCTTTCATGCAGAACAACTTTATTAATAATCGCCTCTGTTATGATCAAGCAGAACTTATCATTGACTCTGTTATGAGTAAAATATGTCAGCTTATCTGGATAGACATCTATCATAAAGTCACATTCTTAATATTATGGGACACCAAATCTAAATTTAAGCTATAGTATCACACCAAGAATGTCTTTCCTGTGAACCTTTTATTATATTTTCATGTACCACTCGTTTTAATTTTGGTGGTGCTTTCATGGTTTTGGTATCTTGCTTATTTTCTTGAGCTCTATAGACAGTTTTTAATTGATGATTTTTCATAACTATTACCTCATTATCATAAGAACATATGTACTATATTAGCGCACAACTTAATAATTACAAGTTTTTTTAATCAAATCAAGTTTCTCGGATTTGATTCAGCATGTGCTTATCTTCTAAGCACTCAGATATAATCTTTATTAACACTAAAAAAAAATGTTGGGGAATTTAGTTCATTAACTGATACTATTGATGCTGATTTTAGATTTGAGCGTTTAAACTTTAATTGGATATACCTAAAAACTGTCAACAAACAACCAGAATAATTGCGAATATAAATTTAGGCTCCCGTCAGAATTCAAGATGGATATTAATAAGGCTCATTTAAATAAACTCTTCTTTATTAATTCAAACCATCCAGGAACCGGAATATGCTTTTGCTTACAAAAACGTCTACTCACAAAAGGCTTTTTAAGGAACATATCTCGCGTTTGTGGTGATTCAAGATCATATCTTTTGGGAGGGAAAAAGCAAGCAACAGTCATTGTTACAATATCATCTAAACTAACAACAGCATGCCACCATGGGTTTGGAATATATAAAGCATCTCCCGCATTTACGGTCACTTTGTAAGGTGTAGCTTCAGAAAACAACGGAAATTTTTTAAAATCAACATCAAATAATCGCACAGGAGACCACTTAACCCCTGATATTCTATATAAAGCTTTAGCATTGATTTCATCAGGAGGAAATAAAATCACTTCCTTTGTCCCTGTTACTTGACACATAAAGGCATCAGGTCCTGCATGTTCGTGTATATCTGTATACGATGACCTACCTAAGAAAAATGACGTCCTTACATCTGTCTCTGAGCAACAGGGTAATTCGCCAATATCATCTAATAGGTGATTTGGTACTGTCGAGCTACGTGCATACAATATAGTATTGGCTGCATACTGTTCTGAAAAAAGTTTTATACAATCTGTAAATGTCATATTTTTTATGAATTTTTTATCGCTCTCTACATCTGATAACTTATTATTTGCAATATATTTTAAAATTAAATCTAAAAATAAACCTTTATAAACTTGTACCTCTTCTTTTCCTGCTTTCTCTTTTAAGTAATCAATATCATTCCATAGTTTAAATGCAGGCCAATGCTCCACCCCACCTCTGATAACAGTTGGGCGCAACGGGAGACGGTAGTTAATTTCAAATTCTTTTTGTGAGATATTATGAGAATTTTCATCAACATTTTTGGCTCTATCATATCCAGGCATCCTACGAACTTGCTGAATGGTAATAGGTTCACGTTCTAAGTCATAATCATCTTGAGACATATAACTCCCTCTGTAATATTTATATTTTCATGCTAAGTATAGCAACCCCACTACAATTTCAAGTGGAAACAGTTAGCAATGAATAAAAAACCATATATCCAACGATCGTATATCAGCAATACTTCTTGAAAATACAGTTAGAATGCAGTCTATGTATAAAGCGGTAGCAAGTATTGTAAATCAATTTTCATGAATATCCCCTTACTAGAATTTGAATACTTTTAATATTCTCCTATAATTATTCAGGCTAAGAGTCTCGGTATGTGCATTAAGCTAAAGTTAAGAAAAAAATTCATAAAAAATGCTGTGCAAAAACAAATTTACGCTTTAGAATATCTTTCGACGTTCTGAACACCCCACTCTAGGTTCATTTAATCTATATTACTGGAACCTTCGATATACGCGTTCAGATGGATTTACCTCTATTAGTCACAGAGTTTTTGAGAGATTAACTACTCTATCAATAGCCCGGCATTCGAAAATAAGCGTATAGGGAAAAAAGCTGCTTGTCGTTTTTCTGATATAGATCTTTGGCAACTACCATTTGCGGAATAATATAGCTGCAGATCCTCGGCCTAAAGATCCAGGTTTTACGGCAGCATAGAGAATCCATTGACATTTAATAATTGCATGAGATACTGCGTAATTAATAATTAATGTATCTAGTATAATTCATGATGAAATACGTAGTCATTGCGGGAGCAATAGCTGTCATCTTAGGCCTACTTGTTTTGGCGTTGATCTGGTGGCGTTCTAGATCCTATACCCTCGGCGCACAAAAACGAGCGGCAGAAATTCTTCCACTAATTGCGCCCATTATTGACAAGCTTGATGCAGGCCAAACCCCAACTGCTGAGCAAGTCGAACAAGTGGCGAACATATCTTTTGTTCGCCCTAGCCTCTACAATATCCTCAAGCATTTCGAGTGCTTAGATCTGTTTCCCAAGCATCTCACAGCACCAGAGGCACAAGCCGAGGCCAAATTTGTTTTTTGGATGATGCATCCCAAAGAATTGCAAGCGGCTCCTGATAAAATTGAGCTAGTGGAAAAAATAACCCGCAAACTCAATGGAGAACCATGTGATTTTTATGTTTTTCGCTATCGAATGTCTACTGAACACTGGGCTGCTAAGGATGGTTGGTTACTTGGGTTGGCAGGCCCATTTATAGAAAATGATGTGCCATACTCTGATATTAGTAGTGCATTCTCGCGTGTAAGCGATAAATATGGCGAAGTCAAATCGAAAGAACTAGTGGATTGGTATATTGGAATGGCAACAGCAAAAGGCGTTTTTAGATAATATAGTGTAGAGCAAGACTTTGTTGCAGATGCTAGCATAGTAAATTGGGGAAATAGTTGGAAACCCAAAGGTCCAGCACCTATGGGGATAATGCAATGTCAAACTAACTCTGTGTATCCTTGTACTTTAACACGAGAACCTAGTCACTAACTATTGAAGGATATTCACCTGCTCATAATAAGTAACCCTCGCCATTTACAGTTGGATTTAACTCTGACTCTATTAGTCATAGAGTTTTTGAGAGATTAATTACTGTATCCGTAGCCCGGCATTCGCAAATGGCTTGCAGACATTACATCAATATCTGCTTTAAATTCTTTTTCTTCACTGTCATACATGCATATGGGAAGTTTCACCCCTAGAGCCAATTCAACATCATTTTGGTATGACCTTGCAAGCTCACGAGCTTCGGGCGTATCACGGCCGATAACAATTGCTAGCAGTGATCCACTACTTGGCTCGCCAAGTACTTCATTGATAGATAATGGGTTTGACTGAATCGCAGTCATGAATGCTTGGAGCGATGTAAAATTAATGTCACGAACGGCTTCTTTATATTGAGCAACTGCTTGCTCATCATCACCGCACCATAGACGGGCATAAGAATTTCCAGAACGACTCATCATCGCACGAATCTTTACCTTGTCGGGATGGTACGTTGATTGGCTTAAGTCGGAATCGGCACGCATGGCCACTCCAACCAGCGGGACACCTTTAAGCTCTTGCAAGAATAGCCTTGACGAGATACCAGGCGTAACCAAAGTCATGCTTTGCTTTTTCGCATGGGTTTCGTGCTGTGGCTTGACTTCGGAACCTTTATGATGAGGCCCGATTTTCCCTTGCAAATGGAAAAATTTAAAGCCAGCAGTTGTTGGCCTGCTGGCCCGTAATTTAGCTCGCTGATTGGGATTTCGTAATTGTGTTAAGAAGCTTTGCCAGCTAGATTTATTATCGGCAAAAATTTTTACTAGCAACATTCCCTCTTGCAAACATCGCGTGACGGGCTCATCTGATAAGCTAACCTCTCTGGAATTCATTGGACATAATTGATTATAATGTGCAGGGTTTAATGCCACTATAAAACTGTTATCCTGCTTTTTAATGCTGATTATTGTCTCTAAAAGACCACCGACCCCGTATCCGTAACAAAAATTTAACCATGTGCATAGGGCTGAGGCTTCTTCAGGGGAGTTAAATTGAAATAGATGTTGTCCATTGTCATCAACGATATGTTTTGCGGCTTGGGTTAAATGATTAAAAGCGCTTCGCTTCCAAAGTGCCGGATTCATTTGACGATAAGATTTTTCTCTGTTGAGTTGCTCTATTGAAAAGGCAGGCAATTTTAAATGTTTTCTTGCATGCTCAACCATCAGATCAAATGTTAGTGGAACATTTCCTTTGTTTATTCTCACTCTATTTCCATAATGCAGACAACATATCATGTCTAGTACGCAATAGTCGTACTCAGGTAAACCAATGAGATAAAATCTTGCTTTATCCATTAATTCTAAAATTGAAGGCCATTCCACCCTTAAACTCTTTATTTGATTTTCAAGTAGTATTGGCCATGGAGATGGAAAAAAACTTAATGAAATTGTGTTTTTATATGGCTGTTTGGTGGATATGGCAGCATCATTGTCATGTGTGAGCATCTTGTTTATATCATTCCAAATAAGTTTGTCGGAGCAATCTCACCTCTCAATCTGAGCATTATAAATACAGCGCCTTAAGGTAATATTAAGGCAATAAAGCAAAAGAAAATTTTCGAACAATAAGGTTAACCTGTGATTTAACTGTATTTTACTTTCTAAAATTTCAATATCTCTTTGTCCGTCCCAATTGGCCAGAGTCATATCAATAAAGCTGGTATCTTCAGTATCGCAGAATTGATAACACCTCAACAAATTAATTTGAGAACTTACTTTTTTCTATTATTAGTTCACTAATCATCAGAGCTCTTATTCAATTCCTATATAAACATCAACAATTGATTTCTTTTTAAAAGAAAAATAAGCAATAGCTTCCGCTTCAATTGACTGGTTATCATTATTTGTTCCTTTCGGGTAATATAAAGCAAATACTTCATTACCCCTCTCTAACACATGTTTATACTCAATACTATCAACGCTCATATTTTGTTTCGCATCTGTTTTCGGGTCATAAACTGCATCCCAAACATCTTTATAAAAACAGTATTTAAGACATATATTATCCCCCTAGTATTTAATATAAGTAAACTAACACTTTTAGATTATTAAAGTGCTTTTTTGTTAAACTGCCTACCAAGAATAAGTTTATTGGCTAAGCAATAAATAACAATAAGGCATAGTTAAGTTATATTTTCCTGCATCAATATCTTCAGTCGAAATCTTATAAACTCTGTCATAATCTGTGCCGCAAGTGAAACTCAATGTGATCACGAATAAAGCTCGCTATGAAATAGTAACTATGGTCATAGTTATCTTGGTATCTAAGAGTAAGTTGCTGTCCAACCTTACCAGCTGCTTGTTGTAAGTTATCAGTAAGTAATTGTGATTCTAAAAACTCATCTGCAGTACCTTGATCAATTAAAATCGCTTTATCATGCTGATAGCCTTGCCGTAATAATTCTGTCGCATCGTAAGCTTGCCAAAGTTCTCTATTCTTGCCTAAATATCCGGTAAAGGCTTTTTGTCCCCATGGACACTCGGAGGGATTCACTATGGGTGCAAACGCAGAAACAGTTTTAAATAAATCTTTTTCACGAAGACCTAACATTAATGCGCCATGACCACCCATTGAGTGTCCCATGATAGAAAACGTTTTTATATTAAAGTTCTTAGTAATTAACTCAATTAATTCCTTACTTATATAATCGTACATTCGATAATGGTTTCTATAATGTTCAGTGGTTGCATTGACATAGAAACCTGCGCCCGAGCCAAAGTCATAATCGTCATGTTCATGTGGTAAATTTAATCCACGCGGTGACGTGTCAGGACAAACAAGCATTGTATCTGTATTGGCTAAATATTGCTGTGCCCCCGCTTTTGTTATGAAGTTTTCTTCATTGCAGCTTAAGCCTGAAAGCCAAATAGTACAGTGCTGCACAGTTTCTTGAGGTGAAAATACCGAGAATTTCATTGGCGTCTTTGTCATTTTAGAATCATGCTGATAAACGCAGGTATAGCCTGAAAAGCTTTTGTGTTGTTTTAACTTAGTAAGATTCATCGTTGTTTAACCTATAGTAAAATCAATGACTGTTCGAATACTTTTGCCTTCATGCATTAAATCAAAGGCTTTATTGATATCATGCAAGGGTAATTTATATGTTATAAAGTCATCAAGATTAATTTCACCAGCAAGATAACGTTCAACATATTGAGGAAGTTCAGAACGGCCTTTCACTCCACCAAAGGCTGTACCGCGCCACACTCTTCCTGTGACTAGCTGAAAAGGTCTTGTACTGATTTCTTCTCCTGCGCCCGCTACGCCAATAATAATCGATTCTCCCCAGCCCTTATGACAGCACTCTAATGCTGAGCGCATGAGTTCGACATTACCAATACACTCAAAAGAAAAATCAACGCCACCTTCTGTCATGTCAATAATGACATTTTGAATAAGTTGTTTATGTTCATTCGGGTTAACGCAGTCTGTAGCACCCAATTTCTCTGCAATTGCAAACTTATCTTCATTGATATCGATTGCAATAATTCGGCCTGCTTTAGCTAGTTTTGCCCCTTGAATGACGGATAAACCAATACCGCCAAGTCCAAATACGGCAACCGTATCGCCAGTCTTAACTTTTGCTGTATTAATGACGGCACCTATACCCGTAGTAACACCACAACCTAACAAACAAACTTTATCAAGTGGGGCTTTAGGATTGATTTTAGCGAGAGCAATTTCCGGAACAACAGTATATTCCGCGAAAGTAGATGTACCCATATAGTGAAAAATCGGTTTACCATCTTTTGAAAAACGACTAGTTCCATCAGGCATTAAGCCTTGTCCTTGAGTTTCTCGAATTTTTTGACAAAGATTGGTTTTGCCTGATAGACAGAACTTACATTCACGACATTCTGGAGTATACAGCGGAATGACATGGTCGCCCTCTTTTAAAGAGCTTACGCCCTCACCTACTGCTGCGACGATACCACCACCTTCATGGCCTAAAATAACGGGAAACAAACCTTCAGGATCCTTGCCAGATAAAGTATATGCATCAGTATGACAAACACCACTAGCTAAGATCTTTACAAGGACTTCACCTTTTTGTGGTGGTGCCAGATCAACTTCTTCAATGATTAGTGGTTCATTAGGCCCCCAGGCAACAGCTGCTCTAATTTTCATGATATTCTCTTCCGTTTTTTTATTGAAGCAATTTTAGCACAGTTCATTTTTGTAATGAAAACAAAATTCATTAGTCGAAGCGACGTATCTCACTTGGATTAATTTTGCTAATACGGTTTAACTCCATCAGAATTTACGGCTTGTATGAAAAATGTTGGAAAGGTTGCCGTTAATCAAGGTTTTATTTTTGGTAGCGATTACACGTTGCTTTTGCTAATAATGATTGAAATTATTATTTCTAGTAATTTTATCTCAAAGCTTGCTCTGTTGGTACAATATTGACACAAAAGGAGCTTTACAATATAGTGTCATCAACCATTTTGCCTGGAATTAATAAATATGAGCGAAGATTTAGAGCTGAAATACCATGAAAATCTAGATGAACGTAATTCGTTTTATAAAACTATTTTATTTCCGCGTGTGCAGAATCGAAAAATAAAGAAAATTGCGGTTAATGTAGCGTTATCATTTGTTTTTATGTTATTTCTTTGTTTTTCACAAAGACCTGGTTCGCAATTTGATAAGACATTTCTATTTTTATCTATTGGATTTACAATATTTTATACTTTTGGATTAGTCTTAGTTGTATTAAAACGACATAAAAAATTAAAACTACCAAATAGAGATTTCCAACATAGTTTTGAATTAACATCTGAAGGTTGTCAATTTAACGTAACTCACTCGCAGGGCTCACACTCGCATACTTTCCCTTACTCTGAAGTTACTGAAATAGGCAAAACAACGAGTAACGGCATATTTGTTATGGCCACTAGTAAGCTACCAGGAATGAAGAAAGCAATGAAACAATATATGCTTATCTATGCAGAAGCTTTTTCACAAGTTGACCGCGATATTTATTTTGAAAAATTAAAAGAAACCATTACGGAAAATCAAAAAATAAAACAGTCAAACCCAGAGCTCAATGAACAGCCTGTTTAGTATATACCCATTGGAATTCTCGCATCTTGAGTTCCGACGAGTATAATCCGTATCTTTAAAAAAAAGTTTCACGACATACAAGACTATTAATTTTCCATGTCAACATCAGCTAGATTACCTTCAAGCAATCGAACTTGACCATGTATTCTTAATATTTGTTGATCTTTAAAAGAGAAATAAGCAATAACTTCTGCTTGAATTGACTGGTTATCATTATTCTTGCCTTTGGGGTAGTATAAAGCAAATACTTCACAGTCCTTCTCTATTATATGTTTGTATTCGATGTTATTGACCTGCATATTTTGTTTTTGCTCGATTACGTGCTGAATGTACTCAGTGCGGTTCATCTTTATACCATTGATACATTGCTCGTAATTAGGATGAAAATATTTTTCAACGATTTCTTTCTCATCTGTTTCAGGAGCATAAATAGCATCCCAAACATTTTTCAATAAAGTTGTATAAGACATTTTTATCTCCTGACTTTTATGTTGGCTAGATTAATGTTTTCAACATGTCTGCATTGTATTCTGTAAACGGTTCATCTTTGTGTAATTTGTCTACTAGGTTGGGATTAGCAATAAACTGTCTGCCAATAGCAATTAAATCATATTCTTTGCGATTGATATCTTCAGCAGCACCATCAAGCGTATAACCACCATTAGCAATTAAAGTACCTTTGTAATATGAGCGCATAAACTCAGTCATACTTTGATTATTTAATTCAGGAAAGCGAACACTGTCATCAAAGTTACCCGTGTGAAGATAAGCAATGCTTAAAGCACTCAGTTTTTTCAATAGATATTCAAACACTCCTGCATCGCGCATGTCACCAATAATTTCATTTAAGTGCCCTCCTGGTGATAGTCGTAAGCCAACACGTTCAAAGCCAATGGCATTTCCGCAAGCGTTTACCACTTCTAGAGCAAAGCGGGCCATGTTTTCTGGAGTTGCACCGTAATCATCTTCGCGATGATTAGTGTGATAATGCAAGAATTGATCAATGAGAAAACCATTTGCACCATGAATTTCGATACCATCAAAACCCGCTGCCATGGCATTTTCAGCGGCAGTAGCAAAATCTTCAATGAGCTGTTTGATTTCGTTGAGCTCTAAAGCACGTGATTTACCATAGAATAAACCATTAGAACGCCGAACCGGTCCCGTCATTTCTGTCGCTGAAGGACCAAATGGTAATTCGCCATTTAAAAATTCTGGATGATTCACCCGCCCCACATGCCAGATCTGCGAAAAGATTTTACCGCCATCTGTATGTACCGCGTCAGTAACCTTATTCCAACCAGCAATATGTGACTCGGTAAAAATACCAGGAACGTGACTATAACCCCAAGAGTCTTGTCTGATAATCGTACCTTCACTAATGATTAATCCTGCGCTGGCTCGGCGAGCATAATAGCTAGCCATATCTGGTGTTGGTGTTAAGTCATCAAAAGCCATGTTACGCGTCATTGGTGCCATGATGATTCGATTTTTAAGCTGCAGTTTATGATTAATCATGAAAGGGTTTAACAGTATATCTTTAGTGATTTCAGTACTATTGTCTGAAGGTTGCATATGACTCTCCTATCATTGAGCGCGGATTTTCGAATAGAGCTAATTTAATATGCTCAAATAAGAACAGCCCGAAGATATTCCTAAAAATTACTACGGTGTAATGCTAAATAATATAGTAATGAATTTTAGGAGATTTGAGACTACCTACAACACGAGGGACACCGGTCATTCCTTCTGCTGTTGTTTTGATTGCATCCCAATTTATGTTTTTTATAGCGTGATTTTTTGTAAATTTAGCCAATATATTTTTGATTCGTTGTTTATTGTAAACAAATCGATTTTTGGTTTCAGATAAAGGAACATTCGCTTCTAAATAAAGTTTATTGCCAGACCAGCCTATTCGAAGCGGTTCATTAACAATAGAAACGTTGGTGCCAACATTTACATGATTAAATAAATATTGAATATCGTGATTATGCATACGAATGCAGCCAGAGCTAACTCGTTTACCTACACCTGAGGGATCGCTAGTCCCATGTATTAAATAAAGGCGTTTTGATAATCGCAATGCATATTGCCCAAGCGGATTATTCGGGCCAGGTGGAATCACTTTCGGAACGGTAATGCCGTTCTTGGCATCCTCTTTAATAACATTTGCAGGAGCTACCCAGGTAGGATGTGCAATTTTATTAACAATTTTCATGTCAGCAACAGGCGTACGCCAACTTACTTTGCCAATACCAACGGGTACAGTGAAAACTTCATGTTTCTTGGGTAAAAAGTAAAATAATCGTAACTCTGCGACGTTTACCACAATGCCCTTACGAACATTAGTTGGCAAAATATATTCTGAAGGGATAACGACATTGGCACCTAAAGGTACATCAATAGGATTTAGCTTTGGGTTTGCTTCGACGATCTCATAATAGCCAATACCATATTCTCGGCCTATCGCTTCTAAATTAGTATGGTCAGCGACGACATATTTAACTTGCCCAATGATATTACCTTTGCTTGGTAGTGGATATATAGCAGCATGAGCATCAGTGAGTAAAAAGAGACTTAATATAGATATTAAAAATATCATAGTTCGGATTAACTGTTTATTATTCATGAAGTATTTTCTTTTACAGATAACGCAATGTGAGATATTCTACCGACTCTTACACCTATAGTAAATCTTTAACCAATGTTTTAATGCAAAGAATGTTGCGTTGTTGGTATTAAATTAGAGAATTTTATATGAAAACAAAGATACCGGTTAAATATTCCTTAATAATGCTGCCATTAGTTTATAGTTTTCTATTCATTATCGGTTTTTTATTTGTTATTGATTATTTAGCTGATCCACCTATTACAGGAATTATTGGCTTAAGTGCTCTTTGTGCCTCCATCTTTATATTTTTGGTCCGTCCAGAATCCAAAGCAGCTAATTTATTGCATTTTTATTCAGGGTTTTTAATAGCAATAGTTGTTGGTATCATATTTCATTATTTAATAAGCATTACAGGTAATAATGTTTTTAGTGCACATAACTCTTTATTATTTGAAATCCTCTCTTCAGCATCGGTTATTGTAACAATATCGATATTTTTTATCCTAAAAATTGATCATCCACCCGCTATTGGTATGACATTAGGGCTTGTTTTAGAAGCGTGGACAATGGAGAGTATTGTTGTTTTAGTCATTGCGATATTACTGGTGTCGTTGATAAAATTATGGATTAATCCTAGAACAATTAATCATATGAAATAACAGGCGTCATGCGGTTAATGATTGTCATCGGACGCAAGTATTGCCAGCCTGCTCTGGTATACGGCGACATTGTAAGCAATGACAATTTACTCTAGATCCGAGCTCACCATTAATTTCGTATTCAATGGCATTACATAGACATTTCCCTGTTAATTTTTGCAATACACATCCTCCTTTGTTATATATGTAAGTGTTCGAAGCCTTGAAATATATTATCATAAGAGCATCAATAAATGGGTATAGGTCAAAAGAATAGTAACGTTCGAGTTATTGGTGATGAAGTTTTGCAGAAACCAGGCATCCTCTTCCCTGATAATCCAACGCCAGCTCAATTACAAGAGCTAAATGCACAAATCGAAATAGCAAAAGCATTGCTGATTGAAACCGGTGGAGCTGGTATTGCAGCTAATCAATGTGGTGAAATCGAAAATCCTTATCAATTTACCATTGTCGGAGTTTATCCAGATAGTGAAATACATAAACAAAATGTTGCCAAGCGCTACCCTGATGTTACTTTTCCAGATGCTGTCGTCATGATTAACCCTAAAAATATACGAAAAAGCAAAGAGACAACAACGTTCTTTCATGGTTGTTTAAGTGTACCTGGACAATTACGGGGAATGATTAAAACCCCTGCAAAAATCAATTTAACATACACGACTTTTAATGCGAGAAATGAACTTATTGCGGTAACAAACCAAACTTATTCTGCAACCGCAGCGGTTGTTCTTGATCATGAGTTGAATCATATCGTTGATGGTAAAACGTATATTGATTGTTGTTTAGATGAGTTATCAGAGGCGGAATTAAACTTAATGAAGGATATACTTGAGGTAGAGCTTAAACGTCGTAATGTTACTGATGATTCTAATAGCAATAAAATTAAAAACGCAGATTTTTATCGGTTCATCACCATTGATGAACAAGGTCAATCGCACTTAGATACCAAAGTTCTTGGCGATGCCTTGAAACAAAACTTATCCACAGAAACAATAACAGGTATGTTATTACAACTTAATACGGAGCTTAGTAAGAAGTGTTCCAAAAAAAAGAAGGCTAAATTATGATAAATACTTATTTTCTTGTCGCAGTTGCTTGCGTATCAAGCATTTTTATTAAATGTGCTCTATCTATATTATCTTCGCCATTAATATAATTAATCATACCTTCGATAGAATCGAGTCCCCAAAAGAGTTCATCATCGACAACAAAAGTCGGTACACCAAATACGCCTTTTTCTATAGCTTCTTGCGTTAACGTTTTTAATTCTGCCTTCACCTCACCTGTTTGACAAAGTTCCATAAGCTTATTTCCTGGTAATCCAGCCTCGTTCAGAACACGTTCAAGCTCATCAGGATTACCTAGATCTAGGCCTTGGGCCCAACCTGCATTCCAAAGTGTATTCATAACACTTGTCTGTAATTCGTTTGACGCAGATTTAACGGATACTCGCAATGATGGTAATGGATTAAAAGGATGATATTTAGGCATGGTAAAAGCAATCCCCTCTTTTGTCGCATAACGTAGACATTGCTTAAACGCATATTCACGCTTAGGTTCAATCTCGGCAGGACCCTTTTGTCCCCAATGACTTAATAATACTCCGAGTAGAACAGGCTTATATTCTATTTCGAGTTGTAGTGCTTTTTGTAGACTTCTAATTCGTTTCCAAGCAAAGTAACTAAATGGTGATAAGTAGTCAAAGTAGAAAATTATACGTTTCATAGCTTTAATCCTTAATAAAAATTAATTAGTTACTTTTTCTTTTGTAAATACAAATACTGTAATGCATTTGTTTTAACTATTTTATTATTGACAACAATACGGCAAGATCGATCTTTCAGAGATGAAATGCCTAAATATAAACGATTTTTATAAATAGTACGGCAGATAAAGCTAATATTTTTGTCTTTAATATTAATAGCAACGGGAATTGCTGAGGTTGGATTAACAAGATAATAACGATTAAACCAGCGCATCCAAACGAGTTTGCTTGCTTTACCTGATAATGTTTCATAATTTATTGCAGAAACCAAACCATTATTTGATAAAACGGTACATTTTTGTTGTATTAAAATGCCAGGCAGGAACTGTTTATTGATTTTTGTTCGACATACTGAAAAGGCTTTATTATTTTGGATTGCTAAAGTAACCCCCCCTTTTTTACTCTGCTTCCAAACAAAACTATCTTTAGCAAGCTTTTTTGACAAGTTTACATATTGCTTTTTGATATCTTGCTTTGTCATTCGAATGGGCTTGTTATAAAAAGGCGCTTTTTTTCCAGGATTAATATCTGCATGAGTAAAAAAATAATTATTAATTATTAAATTCACGATAATAACGAATACAGCCAGCACTATATTTGATTTGCTTAAACAAGATGTCCAAGCATGACGTCGTCGAATAGCGCAAAAGGCATAAGTAATGCTGTATAATAATAAAAGTGCAGCGCTAATAAGAAAGTTAAAATTATAACTATTTAATCCTTGTTTACTGATGCTATTTGTTTGATACATCGGAATATAGCCAGTACTTGTTGTGCTTGGGAAAATAATCAAATATAAAATGACAAGAGCAAAAAAAGGAAACAAAATGGTCGCGATTTTAATAATGCTGGCTAATATTTTATTGTAGGGCTGTTCGCTACTCCCATCTTGCAATACGCCATTAAGAAAAAGAATAAATACAACACTATAAGCAAAGAATATATAGGGATTAAGACTAAAAGCTTTTGTTGAAAATATAGCGGCCAATGCCCAACAAAGTAGAAATAGCATGCCAATGATACTCAAAACAGGTAGCAACCATTTACAGATTAGCAACAGTAAAAAACGTATACTTTGAATGACCTTATTTGCTTGTTCAGTAATATATAATCCCATGGCCGCAAATAATGCAGTAATACCAATAATAAAAGTAGGTTCATTAAATAAGCGTGTAAAAAGGTTGATGCTGATTAAGTCGAACAATGCTGCCCAAATCTTCAAGATGAGCCAACAAATTCCAATAAAAAAGATAGTGACTAAGCTTTTAACAAAGGTATTCCAAACAGCATGAAATAATGTTGTATAGGTCTGTTTAAATCCTTCTCGTTGATAGGCTAAATGGAAACTATTTAAAGCATAAGCACTAATGATCGGTAAAAAAATGCTGTTTGGTCCTGTGGAGCTATTAATCCAATGAAATGGCGAGCACGCAAGAAAGCTTATAATGAGAGTCGTTAATAGTGCTTTAAATAAAGAACTACTTTCTGCTTGAGCTAATAAGAACATAACACCATAAAAGCTTATCCATAAATAGATAAATATATCTTCGCTTTTATAGTGAATTAATAATGCAAGGCCGAGTCCAGCAAGGACGCCAGCAATTAAATAGATTGGTAGTGAAAGATTCTTATTGGTTTCCATGATGTCTGTTTTCCTACTTATTCTTCTATGAAATTTAAAAAGTCTTTATGGTATTCTAGTATTCCTTCAATAATTACAGACGCAAAGCTTTCCTGACTTTTGCACCCATACCCACTAGCCGTGATTCAGGTTCATTAGAAAATACAAAACGCAAATAATCCTCAGCATTTTCTCCCCAACCACTCATAGGCGTTGCAGCAATTTTTGCATGTTTAAACAGTAATTGCGATGCTTCTGCTGGCGTAAACCCGAGTTTAACCGTATTTAACAGCATGGACCAGCCGCCATGAGGAGGTATCACCGGTAAGCCTTGCATTTCATCTAATAAAATATTACGTCTTTTTTCCAACGTTACTACTGCTGCTTCGATACCATTATCCTCTGTGGTCAGTGCTGCCGTAACGCCAGGCATGGCAATACCCACTTGGCAAACAACATTCGACATACTAACCAAGCTGATATTATTCATAATGGCTTTGGGACCAACAACCCAACCTACCCGCCAGCCAATCATGCGTAATTCTTTTGAAGCGGCACCAACCGTGATAGTGCGATCCGCCATTTCTGGTAATGATGCAGGATGAATTATTTTACGATTATCATAAACAATACTTTCCATAGCCGCATCATAAATTAACCAACAGTCAGCTTGTTTAGCAACATTGGCAATAGCTTGCCATTCATCCATATTTAATACATGCCCTGTCGGCATTGATGGACTCATAATGAGTAAGGCTTTAGTTTTTGCTGAGACAGATTGTTTGAGAGCATCAACATCAAGACGCCAACCATCAGTACTTGGAATTAAAGGTACAAATTTCGTGACACCACCTGCTATACGGACACGATTAATTAATCCCGCATAGGTAGGATCGGTAACAATGACTTCATCTCCTACTTCAAGAATAGCTAGTAAGCAATTGAGAATACCTGATAAACCACCAGCGCTAATCAATGACTGTGTTTGCCAGTCATAATTGATACCACTCACTTGTGAAACATGATTGGTTGCTGCTTTGCGTAAGGCTTCTTGGCCCAGAAAAGGCAAATAGCTATTATTAACATCATCACCAATCGCATTACGCGTCACTTCAATAGCAATATCGGGCGGTGGAATATCGGTATCTAAATTTTCCAAGCGTAGAATTTCAGGATCGCCAGCAGCATCGGCTGCGTTACCCATGCGATCAACACCAATACCAGGAACATTAATAAGTCGAGAAACAGGCTCTGAGCTTGGCATGTCACTATCATCCTTAATAAACTAAAATCATTAATCCAGAAGATATTTCCTTACTGCGGGTTCAACTTCACACGTTCTTGAACAAGTTGGGAGCAAGTGTGGAGGAAATAGTTTGGTTGCTGATTCATACGTATTAACCGCTTCCTGTAATTCCAATTTTTCAACTTTTGATAATTCGTGTGCTGCATCATTCATTTTTACTAGCGATGCAATCTTTAAGCGCGACATTTCTTTATTTGCCATACATGCAATGGAGATATCTTTTAAGCAGATTCCCCAGGTGCCGTTAATAAAATAGCGCCAAGCATGGTCTAAACCTTTACAGCCTGGTGTAATAGTATGGCCAAAAACCTTGTTAAATTCTTGATTAAATTCGTTGCGGATCTGCATCGCAACGTCTGTGAGAGATAGATCTTTTGCTAAAGATTCAGCGCGTTCTATCCATTTAACTATTGATGGATTATAAAATTTATCAAGCTCACTATTTTCAGTATAAGCCCCTTTCAAGGTACAAATAACACTTGCTGCTCGTGAAATCGCATAAGAATGACCAGGAATGCATTGCGTTTCTTCTAACTCTTTCACTCTATCCGTTGTTATTTTTGCTGTTTTGGCTAAACGCGATAAAGATAGATATTCGGCTTCGAGATATTCCATAATACTTGGCATTAATTCTTGCATCATATAGCTCCTCAAAATATGTTGTCTCGACTAAAAGATGTAGATATCATACCGTTTAAATCTGATTTAGACACTACCTTGTTCAGAATATTATAACTAACGGCAGGAGATTAGTTATGTCGAGGCCTAGAAAAGTCATCGATTCACATATTCATTTTTATGATTATGAAGTTAATACTCATACATTTTTAAACGAATTTGATCCTAACTATGCGGCATTTGTTGGTGATTATTCTGCTTTGCCGAGAATATATTTACCGGAAGATTATCTACAAGAAAGTCAAAATTACCAGGTTGATGGTGTGATTTGGCATGAGTTTTTATCAGAGAATGCTATTCAGGAGGTGAACTGGGCGAGTAGAATTGCTCGACAAACTGAATTATCCATGGCCATGGTTGCTATAATTGATTTTCTCGATCCGGCTCTACCTGAAAAGTTAGATATTTATCAGTCTATTTCTAAGGTCACCTCTATTCGTGAACATATGGTTTGGGATGACCATAACCCAAAGAAACGTTTTGCTAAACGGCCAGACTTATTGCGTGACCCAAATTGGCAAAAGCAATTAAAAATTCTTAATCAGTATGACTTTAAATGTGGTCTCGAAGTTTTTTCGCCACAATTGCTTGACCTCATGACTGTTGTCGAAATGTATCCAAATATTGGTTTTACCATTGCTTTAATGGGATGGCCTTTAGATTTAAGCAAAGATGGTTATCAACAGTGGCAGAAAGATTTAATAAGGTTGAGTCGCTGCGATAATATTTGTATTGATATTTCAGCCATTGAATGTATTTTTGGAATGGATTGGAATCTTGAACAAGTTAAGCCTTGGGTCTTAACGGCTATTGATATTTTTGGTGCTAAGCGCTGCATGTTTGGTAGTCACATGCCTATTGCCAAACTATCTTGTAGTTTTACAGATCTATATAGTGCTTATGAACAAATGATTGATGGTTGTTCTGATAGTGAAAAAGAAGATTTACTCTATAATGTTGCTAAACAATGGTTTAAATTATAAAGATAATAATTAGCATAAAAAAATACAGATGCAGACTGTTTTTAATACAGTTTAATATATTTAATGGTGGTTTTTTATCTTATCTTTTAGCAACATCTCAAGCAGCTTATCAGTATGCTGCAAAATAGTGCTGTGAGAGCAATGTAATCTAATGGTCGTATAGTGAGCGGTGATTTTTTCTAAATTATTATTAACAGTATCAATGCAATGCTGAGAAAGAGCTTGAGTAGTATCATCTTGCTGCAAGTCATCTGCTTCTATCGCTTTAAATAACGTTATTTTTGTATTTGTTAAACGCTGTGATATTGGCATGATAAATAACTTATGTTCTGCTGGATTTGCAGCGACAACACGTTCGATATAATCATTAATATGCTCTTCATGAATTCCCTGCTCTTGCATCATTGTGCGCAGACGTTTAGTGGCAGTATGTTCATTTTCTAATAATTTATGGTATTTTTCCATTACTTGATCAGAAATTAAGGTATCTAGTAAATAAACTTTAATATTTTGATATCCTTGTTGTTCTAATTGTGCCGCCATCTCTAATGCAATTTGACCACCTAAAGACCATCCTAATAGGCAAATACTATTCTTATCAAAAGCTTCATGCCGTAATAATTGTTTTAGGTAATACTCAGCGAGTCTCTGTAAATCAGCGATTTTCTCTTCATGATAGAGATTATAATTTTCAACGCCATAACAGTTATATTCAGCATTCAGCTGATTGGCTAGTGGTTGATAAACTTCACAACCAGCCCCGCCGGGGTGAATCATCCATAGTGCTTGTTTATCTTTTTCATGTTGATTGAGTAATGTCAGTGGACGATAGTGGTATTGATCTATTAAACGAATTAATTGTGCTAATTGCTTGATATTACTATGAGTAAAGATATCGGCAGCACGTAAATTAATTTGCAATGTTTTATTTAATTGGCTTGTTATGCGAATTACCATAATAGAGTTGCCACCAGATTGAAAAAAGTCTTCATTAATACCAACTTGTTTACGATGCAAGGCTTGTTGCCAAACTTGTGTAATTTGTTGTTCTAATTGATCTCTAGGTTTCACGAGTTTTATTTTGCCTTCTTGCATAACAGGTTCAGGTAATGATTTTCTATCGATTTTACCATTCTCTGTTAATGGCATTTTTACTAAATGAATGTATATCGATGGCAACATGTAATCTGGTAAGCTTTTACTTAAATACTTTTTAATGCTATCACCAGAAATCATTTTATCTGCACAATAATAAACGACTAGATATCTGTCTTGGTTATTTGTGTTTTTATCGCAATCCTTTGCAACCACGCAAACTTGCTTTATTTCATTAATTTTATCTAAGTGTTTCTCAATTTCCTCAAGCTCTACACGAAATCCATGAATCTTAACCTGCAAGTCGTTGCGGCCAATAAATTCTATGTTGCCATCATTAAGCAATCTTACTAAATCACCTGTTTTGTAAAGTCGCGTATAGCCTTTTGCAAGATCAGCTTTTGTCGCAAAATAGTTATGTATGAAATGTTCTTCAGTTAACTCCGGTAATCCTAAATAACCTCGAGCAACGCCAGCACCACTAATATAAAGCTCCCCTATCTCACCAACAGGAGTGGATTGTAAGTCCTCATTTAAAATATACAGTTTTCTATTTTTTATTGCCTTTCCAATCGGTGCAATCTGAATGTCCTCGTTACGCCTAAATGGATAATATGTGGTAAATACCGTTGTTTCGGTGGGTCCATAAACCTGAACCAACTTGGTTTTATAACCTTGAGCTAAGAACTTTTGAATACTATTTACATTTGCACGCTCTCCGCCAAATAAAATGTATTTAAATTGTTGCAGCATGGGTAATGCATATTCAACTAATTGATTGAATAACACGGTCGTGACAAATATCGTATTAACTTTATAGTGTTCAGCATGTTTGACCAATAAGTCCATATCAAAAATTTGACTTTTTTCTAGTAGATATAGTCTGCCACCATTTAACAATGTGCCAAAAATATCAAAAATACTCGCATCAAAAGCATAGTTAGAGACACCGAATGTTCTTGTGTTTCCATCAAATTGACAGTAGCTGTTATCAATAATAAATTTTGTTACAGAGTCATGACGAACCATTACCCCTTTGGGTTTACCTGTTGTGCCAGAGGTATACATGACATAGGCTAGTTCATCAGCTTGATTGTTTTTATTTAAATTTCGCGTAGAAATTGCATCTAAAGCTTTTGATGTTTTACTCGCATCAATCGCTAATACATTGAGCAAACCATTTATATGGTAGCGTTTTGTTCGTAATGGCGTAGATAGTTTTAACATTTTTCTATGTAAATGTGATTGCGTTATCAGTATATTTGTCTTGCAATCATAGAGCATATATAAAATACGGTTTTCCGGATAGGTCGGATCTATCGGCACATAAGCTGCTCCTGTTTTCAACACACCTAAAATTGCAATCATCATATCAAAACCGCGTTCTATGCATAGAGCAATTAGACTACTAGGCTGAATTTCACGTTGAGTTTGTGCTTTATATTGTTTGCGCAAATATCTTGCCAATTGATTCGCTTTTTTATTGAGTTGACTGTAACTTAATGGCTGTTCATTGATAACCAGTGCAATATTTTTTGGATAAAGTCTAACTTGCTCTTCAAATAACGCTGTAATGGTTTTAGATTTTGAGTTGAATTTATCGTTTTTATTATAGGTTTGCAGTACAAAGTCTGTATTAAAACTAAATAGATTGTTGTTAATCAATGAAGATAACTTATCCAACGAGTATGTTTCCTGCGCAAGATCCGCTAATTCAGCGATTTTGGTCAGTTGCGACAATATATTTAATACCCATGTGAAACTTCCTAATAAACTTTCAGATTGAATATCTATTGAGCCTGGTTTTTTATCTAAAATACATTTCTTATGGCATAGTTTTAATATTTTATCCTTAATAATTACGTACCAGACTAATGTTGCTTTTTTAGTTGTCACTTTATTTGCGACAGCTTTGTTTACATAAGGAATCAAATAAACTTTATTAGCATTTGTAAATTGCTCAATAGAAATAGGATTTGTAATGATAATATACTGTGTTGTTTTATGCCGTTTAGGGATTGATGGTAAAAGTGAAATATTATGATGATGGCAGTAGTTGATAAGTGCTTTATTGTGACTAATTACGTGATCTATATGATGCCCTAATTTTTGTAATTGATTTAATAATGGTTTGCTATATTGTTTTTCGCTTTGGAAGATACATTTTATTTTTTGCATAATATTTTTGAATCCGTTCATACTTATTATTAAGGCTGTCACTAAGTCTAGCGATAAAATCAGTTGCTCATCTCTATTCTGACAGTTATCATCTTCAGCTTTGTTACCTGTAGGTCTTTACTTGCAATTAGTATAGAATAGCGGTCTGTTTTTATCCAGGGCAAGTTAACTAAGTTCCTTGTATTACTTATACTTTATGCTGTAAACCTCGTAAAAATAAGATATATCTTTATGAAAGAAATAACCGTTAATAAAACTGAAGTAAGTCATTACATTGATAATATTATTGAAACTATCGGTAATACGCCGCTAATTAAACTTCACAAAGTCTGTCAAACACAATACGTTAACCTCTATGTTAAATGTGAAATGTTTAATCCCTCTTTTAGTATTAAGGATAGAATTGTACTTAGTATGATTCGTGATTTTGAAAAGTCAGGGCAACTTAAACCTGGCGGGACCATCATAGAAGCATCGTCTGGTAATACCGGTTCTGCCTTGGCTATGCTGGCAGCAAGCTTAGGATATAAAGCAATTATTACGGTGCCTGAAAAAACCAGTAATGAAAAAGTTCTTATGATGCAAATTTATGGTGCAACCGTGCATGTCTGCCCTGGTAGTGCAGCAAAATCATCTCCAGAACATTATGTTAATAAAGCTAAGATTCTAGCAGAGAAAATGCCCGCAGCAATTTTTCTCAATCAATATGAAAACTCTACAAATCCTGAAACGCATTATCAACAAACCGCGGTTGAAATATGGCAGCAACTAAATGGTGATGTTGACTATGTTGTTGCAACAGCAAGTTCAGGCGGAACTATCTCCGGTATTGGTAATTATTTAAAAAGCAAAAATCCAGATGTTAAAGTGATCATGCCAGATCCGATCGGATCAATTTACCATCATTATTTTCATCATCATAATTTAGATGTTGAATATAAATCCTTTAAAGTTGAAGGCATTGGTAAAGATTATATCTGCGGCAATATTGATTTTAATGTTATCGATGATGTTACTCAGGTCAATGATGAACAAGCCTTTGCCGCCGTGAAGCAGCTCGCGTGCAGTGAAGGAATATTTGCTGGACTGAGTTCAGGCACCGCAATTCATGCGGCCCTCGCATTAGCGAAAGAGCTCGATAAGGAACAAGTCGCTAAGAATATCGTGGTTGTATTGTCTGATACTGGTCTTAAATACTTATCAAAACTATAACGACATATGTGGTTTCACAACCTTCTCAAAAACCAACCATGCAACCGCAACCAGTACAATAAACATAATGGCGAGCGGCACCTGGGTTTCTGTTGGTAAATGAGCCGCAATTAACCCGATAACACCTCCACCAATCATCTGCATAAAGCCATAGGCGGAACCCGCATAACCTGCATTTTTAGCAAATGGCGTCATGGCTGTTGCAAATATATTAGGCCAGATGAAGATCGAGCCAAAATAAAACGCAGTTGCAGGCAAAAAGATACTCCACAGATTAACACCAAAGATAAATTTACAAATGAATAATGAAATACCAGATAAAAGCATTAGCCCCCAACCAAAACGTAACATATTAGGAATACCAAAGCGCGAAACGAGCTTTGCATTTGAGATACTCCCAATTATGCAAGCAACGCCAGCTGCTATTGCACTTAACCAGCCAAATTCTATAGGTGTAATACCAACGACATTAATTAATAATACGGGCCCTACGACAAACCAAGAAAAAAATGCACCATAAGTAAGTAAAGTACATATTGTTGTGCCACTAAAAATAGGGTTTGTTAATAAGTTATGGAATGAGCTACGAATATAAGCAATTCTTAAATGTTCAGGATGATGATGAACGCTGGTTTCTTTGAATGCGAAAATAATTAAAGATAATGTAAATAGTGCATAGACTCCAATGAATGCAAAAATAGCCCGCCAACTAAGATAGTTCTGTAAATATCCACCTAAAACGGGGGCAGCAGGAATAATAAATGTCACAAAAATTGTCAAGTACGATCCGTATTTAGCTAATTCTTTACCTGAAAAAAGATCTCTAAATATTGCACGCCATAATCCAGCTGTTGCCCCAAAGCCAAGCCCTTGAATTAACCGGCCTAATATTAATATATAAATATTATTAGCAAACATACAAACGATGCTGCCTATTGTTGCGATGCATAAACCTATAATTAATGGTGTTCTTCTTCCAAGTGCTTCAGAAATAAAGCCATAAATTAGAATAGATACTGCGATGCCAAGCATGTAAACCGCCATACTGATCTGAACCAAACTAATTTGCGTTAACAGTTTATGTGCAATGTTTGGTAACGCTGGTGCATAAATATCAGAACTAAATTGGCTCAAACATCCAACTAAAACAATAATTAAAATGAGTAATCGTTTCGAGCGCATTGGCATTTATTCCTAGATTTGTTAATATTGACCAATTAGTCAATTTCAGCAGTATACATATTGTTGACTGATTGGTCAATAAAAAAGGTAATCCTATGGCAAAACAAAATACAAAGGCTGCAATCCTTGCTGCAGCTCGCAAACTTTTCGTTAAATATGGCTATGCTGCCACATCAATTAGCATGATTGAAACGCTGGCTAAAGTGAACCACAGCTTAATCTTCCATCATTTTGGTAATAAGCAAAAATTATGGATTGCGGTAAAACAGGATATCGTTTTGCAGACTAAAGCAACGCAGCAAGCCCTTCCAAGTCATGATCAGCCTTTACCTATCTTTATCAAAAAACTTTTCCACAATCATATGCTTTTTTATCGTGAAAACCCTGATATCGTCAGTATGATTAATTGGCAGCGTGTTGATGCGCGCGACGAGCTTGATATTGGTATCACACATTCCAAAGAAGTAAAAGCATGGTTAACAGCAATTAAACATTATCAAGAGACAGAAGAGATTAATCCAAAATTAAAACCTGAATTTATTATGACAATGATTGTATCGCTTATTAGTGCTGCAGCATTAGATCCAAATATTTTTATAAAATCGAAGACCGCGCAAAATGCCTATATGAATTTTTGTGCTAAAAGTATTATCAAGATATGTAGTAACTAAGGATTAATCGTTATAATTTGTTTGCTTTCCGGTGATCTTTGATATCATTTTAGAAATGCCTGGCGGTGAGTATTGTGTTAATCTTGTTTCTGGAAAAAACTCTCAACATCGACCAGTAGAAGCTTTATATATTGAGAAACATTTTATGATTAGTCCAACAAAACGCCAACAATTAAAAAATAAAATGCAATTGCTTGGTATTTTAGAAACCGATTTAGTTGAGAAATTTATCTTAGGCTCAGGTCGCGGTGGACAGAAAATTCAAAAATCATCAACTTGTGTTTATTTGCATCACTTACCTAGTGGTATTGAAATTAAATGTCAAAAAACACGTTCACAAGAAGAGAATCGCTTTTATGCGCGCCGTCGTCTTTGTGAAAAAATCGATGAACAAATCAATCAAGAGAAAAGCCTACGGCAGCAAGAAATTGAAAAAGTCAAACAACAAAAACGGCGTCGCTCTCGTAAAACCAAATTAAAAATTCTTGCAGCTAAGACTGAACGTAGTCAGTTAAAACAATCTCGCCAAAAACCTAAATTTGATGAATAGACTTAGCTAATATCGATGCTTCGGTTGCCTATTTAATTTCTTACGCTAATATTATAGATAGGCTTAATAATAACCAAGGATGGACGCTATGACTACGGTAAAAACTATGACATCTTTAACAAAAAGCGCACAACGTCTATTACTTTCGCTGATCTTATCTACAGCATTCCTTATGCCATTAACTGTATTAGCGGAAAACGTGAAGCCGGTCGGTGTTTCTGAAGTTAATTCAGAATTAGATCGCCCTCCAGTACAACGAGAACAACCGCCACCAGTACAACCTGGCTTGGAAACGCGTCCAGCTTTTGACGCTCGACCAGCACTAGAAGCTCGACCAGAAGTGCACCCCGCAGCTTTTCAACCGGTAACGGAAGATATGCCGCGCACAACGCCGCGACCTGAAGGCGGTATGGCTCCTGCTGGTGGTGGACCAGGCGGACCAAGACGTTAGGTTAGAAGTATACAAACAGCGAGTACTTAGAAATACGAGCGGTATAGATATGAATTATGTGCGGTTATCTACGCACCAACATTTAAACCTTTGAGTTCAGCGGTAATAATTATATCCATGGGCTCAGAGGCTTCGTGCTTATGATAGTCAAAATGCCAATACTCTAAGGGTTCAATTTGAAAACCTTGTTGATGCATTGCAGCTTTTAAAATTTGACGATTAGAAAAGGCAGCTTGTCCAACCTGCTCTACCGTAACATTGTCATGAGACAAAACGTCGAAGTAATCAAAACAAGCTCCCATATCGAGAAGCTCATGAGTATTAAGGTCAACTAATGTTAAATCAATGGCATAACCTAAGCTGTGCCGAGATGTATCAATAGCTATATAGCCTATATCCGCTAAACTGTGTTTGTCTAAATGTGGATAATGGATGGCTTTACGTTCTAATTCTATTGTCGATGTTGCTGGTTGTTGTATCCATCTTTCAAAATCTTTCACGGCACGGTGCGGACGATAAGTATCAAAAATATATAAACCTAAACTTTTAGCCGTAAGTTTATTCTGTACTTCACAAAGAGCATGAGCCGCCTCACGATTATAAAGTGCAACATCTAAAGCGTCAGCAAAATAACCATCGACGACACGGCCCATAAAATTTTCATGGCATGCATAAGCTAATTTACATTGAATTGGTGTCGAACATAATTGTTCACTGAGAGCAATCGTATCGACTAAAATCTCTTTTGCTTGCATGGAGTTACCTCTTCATCCTTAAGTAATAGATTAAGAATAATACGGGATATATTAGTTCTTATCAATTCATTAGATTAGAGAAACCTACCCTAACTTCGCACCGTTTTTCACAGCTCTTTCAGGTACCGCCATCACCACACCTGCATCCGTATACAAACCTGTTAATAAGAATTCAGAGCGCATTGGGCCAATTTGTTTTACTGGGAAATTAACAACACCAATGATTTGTTTACCAACAAGTTCATCAACTTGGTAGATATCAGCAATTTGGGCGCTGGTTTTCTTAGTGCCAATTTCAGCGCCGAAATCAACATGAATAATATAGGCCGGTGTGCGTGCTTTTTTAAATATTTCTGCAGAAAGAATTGTTCCTGCGCGTAATTCAATTTTTGCAAAATCATCCCATTCAATTGTTTGCATAACATGTGCTCCTAATAAATTGTAAAAGCCATTTTAGCAAAAATTTATTCACGATGCTTAGCTGTTAGCAGCAATGTTTTTGCTATTTCGCGCATATTGTCGCGGCGACAATTGAAAGTGTTGTTGAAATGCGCGCGTGAAGGCCACATGGCTCTGATAGCCAACAACTTCAGCAATATTGCTAATAGATAATGATGACGTTGCTAATAAGCGTTTTGCATGCTGTAAACGGATATAGCGCCAATATTCAGCGATTCCCTGCCCTATGGCTAGTTTAAAGCGGCGTTGTAACTGACTACTGCTTAAGTAGCATTGACTCGCTATTTGTTTACAGCTTATGGCTTGTTGATAATTTTGTTCAATCCAAGATTTAGCAAATGCAGCTTTAGTATCAGTTAGCTGTAAAAATTGCTGTGATAATAAGTTCAGCAGCAATTCTTGTGCTTGTTGATTAACGATGGCTGAATAATCATTCTCTTCTATGGCGTAGCGCATAAATTGTAAATAATGTTGCAACGCTGGATTCAATTGCCAAAAACTAGGATTCATTGCTGCTGAAACTAAATCCTCTATTTTTGGGGCATCAATCACAAGAAAAAGATTATTGCCTTCGCTTGCATAACAATGCTTGGTATTCGCAGCAATAAAAGCGGCTTGCTGTGCGGAGACTTTATCTATTTTGCTATCTATTTGCATTTCTAATACACCGTGTAACGGCAATACCCACTGACAAAAATCATGGGCATGTGTATGAGCAATCTCCGTGTAATTTCTGAGGTGTATGGACGAATTCAACGTATTCAGCATAAGCCTGCTTTCATCTAAATATAAAAACAACAATTGTACAGTATTTGTGCTTATCTGTATAGGCAATAACCGGATTTATTCGTTTAAATCGTCGACTTTATCTTGCAAGCATTGTCTGACTCAAGTAAATTTCATCGCAGAGAAAATATCAATAGTGGAGAAACATATGAGCATTAAATCAGATCGTTGGATTAAGCAAATGTCTGCATCACATGGCATGATTGAACCGTTTGCAGCAGAGCAAGTTCGCCATACTGATAAAGGTAAAATTATCTCTTATGGAACGTCTAGCTATGGCTACGATGTACGTTGTGCTCGTGAGTTTAAAGTCTTCACCAATATTAATTCTGCTATTGTTGATCCTAAAAACTTTAGTGATGATAGCTTTGTAGATATTGAAACCGATGTTTGTATTATTCCTCCTAATTCTTTTGTATTAGCTCGCACTGTTGAGCATTTCCGTATTCCGCGTAACGTATTAACCATTTGTTTGGGTAAGTCAACTTATGCGCGTTGTGGCATCATTGTTAACGTTACCCCGCTTGAACCAGAGTGGGAAGGTCA
>JAJFKO010000064.1 GCA_021773175.1 Gammaproteobacteria bacterium | reverse complement strand
TAACATGAGTTTACTGACATTTTTATATTCTCAACGAAATTGTCTAGGGTGTTGTACCCACACAAATTGCTGTCTTTTCTGTTCTGTTAATGAGCTACTTCTCGTTTACCTTCAACGAGGAAGGCGAATTCTATAGATCTCGCCATACTTGTCAATGGTTAATTAGTGATTAAGCCAAAAAAATTTGTACAATTTAGAGTAAGGCTTGAAGCTACGCCCCAAAACCACCGCCGCCTGGGGTTTTGATTAAGATAACATCACCTTTTTTGGCATTAACATGAACCGTTGCAGCAAGTCGTTGCGACTTACCTGTTGGTGATAGCAACCAATTTTCGCCAACAGCTCCCGGTGTACCGCCACATAAACCAAAAGGCGCAATTTTGCGGTGTCCAGTCAGTAACATTGCTTCCATTTCTTCTAAAAAACGTATTGCGCGCAACACACCTTGGCCACCATGCCATTTACCAACACCAGCACTATCGGTTCGAATACTAAATTCTTCGAGTTGCACCGGAAAATACAATTCTAATATTTCTGGATCGGTTAGACGTGAATTGGTCATATGTGTATGCACGGCATCACAACCATGAAAACCTTCGCCAGCACCAGCTCCA
Source organism: Gammaproteobacteria bacterium (assembly GCA_021773175.1). Lineage (GTDB taxonomy): Bacteria > Pseudomonadota > Gammaproteobacteria > JAJFKO01 > JAJFKO01 > JAJFKO01. Next base: position 298,927 of record JAJFKO010000064.1, on the reverse strand, counting down.
CCACACAATGTTTCGTAATATTGATATTGATCATTACCAAAAGTAAAATTATTCATCGTACCCTGTGATGCAGCTAACTTACCAAGTGCCGCAAATAAACTATCTACGATGACTTGCGAAGTTTCAACATTACCTGCAACAACAGCAGCAGGATAACAAGGACGTAACATTGAGTTCTCTGGCACAATAATCGTTAACGGCTTTAAACAACCTTCATTTAAAGGAATAGCTTGTTTAATTAAGCTGCGGAATACATATAAAACCGCAGCACGACACACGGCAAAAGGTGCATTAAAATTATTTTCTTGTTGAGCTGAGGTACCAGTAAAGTCAATAATCGCTGAACGTTGTTGTTTATCTACAGTAATCTTTACTTTGATTTCTGCACCATTATCCATGGGATAACAAAACTCACCATCATGCAAACAAGTAATAACCTCTCGTACCGCTTGCTCCGCATTATCTTGTACATGTTTCATATAAGACGTTACAACCGTCAAACCAAAATGCTCAATCATTTTTCGTAAGCCTTGCATACCGGTTTCATTAGCAGCGATCTGTGCTTGTAAGTCACCAAGATTTTGTTGCACATTACGTACTGGCCATTGCATAGCTTCTGTCAAAATGTGAGTAATCTCTTTTTCACAAAATATTCCATGTTTAACAATCTGCATACAATCGATTAAGGCACCTTCTTCTGTAATAGTACGACTCGCATGCGGCATAGAACCTGGCGTGATGCCACCAACATCAGCATGATGACCACGAGAAGCAACAAAGAACTGTGGCTGCTTGGATTGTTGTTGCGGTAAAAACACCGGAGTAATAACTGTAATGTCAGGTAAATGCGTTCCACCTTGATAGGGATTATTCAACATATAGACATCACCAGGCTGGAGCTTGTTTTGATAACACGTAATTACTGCACGGACACTTTCACCCATAGAACCTAAATGTACTGGCATATGCGGAGCATTCGCCACAAGTGAACCTTGTTCATCAAATACAGCACAGGAGAAATCCAATCGTTCTTTAATATTTACAGAATATGCAGTATTCGCTAATACCACACCCATTTGTTCAGCAATTGACATAAACAAATTATTAAAAATTTCGAGCATGACGGGATCGGCATGTTCTGTAACATGTTCAAATTTATTTAGTACCTGATGTCGTGATAACAATAAATTATTTTCTTCTCGTAAAACAACTTGCCAGCCTGATTCAATAACATAGTTGGTTGTTGCTTCAGTAATTAATGCTGGACCTTTTATTACTGTATTAATAGGAATATTATCACGCAGATAAACTGGCACTTGTTGCCACGCATCATCAATGTAAACGTTTACTTTAGATGCAGGTGTTAGTTCTGTTGCTAAATTTGTTTTAATGACATCTCTAGCAATAGCTTGATTAACACCACATGCCTCAACGATAACTGCTTCAATAATACATTGGCGTTGTTGCATAACAAAACCATAGCGCTGTCTATGTAATATGGTAAACACTTTCAGAATATCCATATCTTTTGTATATGGCACAAGTAATGCTGCGTCACTACCTTGATAACGTACTCGCAATGAATAGCTTAGTGTTACCGGTATTTCAATAACGCTTTGTTGCTCGACTAATTCTCGACATTGTGTTGCTAGTGCTTGGTAATGCTTTTGTATTTCTTTATGCAAACTTGGTTGATAGATTTTTTCGACAGCTTTTTCACGAAGAACACGAATATCAGCAAGACCAATACCATAAGCTGATAATACGCCTGCTAACGGATGCAATAATATGTTGTCGACACCTAGTGCATCAGCAACTTTACAGGCATGCTGTCCTGCAGCACCCCCAAAACAACATAATAAATATTCACTAACATCAAATCCGCGTTGCACTGTAATTTTTTTAATCGCACTAGCCATGTTATTAATAGCAACATGCAAAAAACCTGAGGCAACTTGCTCGACCGTTTGTTGCTCACCGGTTTTTTTATGAATTTGTTTTTGTAAAATAGAAAATTTTTCTTTAACACTGTCAACCTGTAATGCTTGCTTGCCATCTTTACCAAAGATCTTCGGAAAATATTCAATAGGTAAGCGTCCTAACAGTACATTGCAATCCGTTACCGTTAACGGGCCATCACGACCATATGCACAAGGACCTGGATTCGCACCCGCGGAATCAGGACCAACTTGATAACGTCCTTGTTCAAAATGCAAGATTGAACCACCGCCAGCAGCAATCGTGTTAATTAACATCATCGGCACGCGCATACGTACGCCAGCAACCACATTATCAAAAGTTCGTTCTAATTCACCACAATACTGACAAATATCAGTGGATGTACCCCCCATGTCAAAACCAACAATTTTTGAAAAACCTGCTTGTTCACCAACACGTACGGCACCAATAACGCCCCCAGCAGGTCCAGATAAGATACTATCTTTTCCCTGAAAAAAGTCTGCATGCGCTAAACCACCATTGGATTGCATGAAATACAGAGCGACGTTTTCTAATTCGCTAGCAACACTATCGATATAACGTCGTAGTACTGGCGTTAAATACGCATCAACAACCGTGGTATCACCGCGACTAATTAGTTTTATGAGTGGGCTGACTTGATGTGATAAGGATATTTGTTGAAAACCAATTTGTTTAGCTAACTCAGCAATTTGTAATTCATGTTGTGGTTGTTGATACGCATGCATCAATACACACGCTAAACTACGAATGCCTTGATCATAGACTTTCTGTAATTGTGGTTTTAATGCGATGATATCGAGTGGTTTAATGATTTCACCTTGCGCATCCACACGTTCTTCTGCGGCTATGGCCTGTGAATACAACATTTCCGGTAACTTAATTTCAAGAGCAAAGATATCAGGCCGATTCTGGTAAGCAATGCGTAAAGCATCAGTAAAGCCTTTAGTAATTACGAGAACTGTCGGTTCACCTTGACGTTCTAAAAGTGCATTGGTCGCAACCGTTGTTCCCATCTTGACGGTTGCGATTTTTTCTAATGGTAGTTTTTCACTTGCGGGAATTTGTAAAATATTATGCATGCCTTGCAATGCTGCATCACGATATTGCTCAGGATTGTCTGATAATAATTTATGGCAATGCAATTGACCATCGGGGGCTAGCGCTACCACATCGGTAAAAGTACCGCCACGATCTATAAAAAACTGCCACTTGTCAGACTGTTGTTGCTGCTTCATAATGCTGCTTATTATTTTTGCTATCAATGACTATATATTATATGTATATATAGCACATGAGTAAGGCTTTAACGGAAGGACTCGCAATATGGCAACGAAAAAAGCAGAACAAAGCTTTGATTTTGAGAAGAACTTGCAACAATTAAATGAATTGGTCGATACCATGGAAAAAGGTGATTTGAGTTTAGAGGAATCACTTAAGCAATTTGAATCCGGTATGCAATTAAGCAAACAATGCCAAGAAGCACTAAGCCAAGCAGAACAGAAAGTTAAGATTCTGGTAGATAAAGCTGGTAAGCCGCAATTAGACGATTTCTCGGCAGGCGAAAATGAGATTGCTGACTAAGATTACATCATTGGCAATAATTTCAAATTCTGGAATCTATCTTTTAATCAGAACCGCCTGCTCTAATTGAAGTAGCTTTAAATTGCGGACTTGCTGCCACATCGACGTCAGCAGAAGCAATAGCCGCACTATCTTCTTCAAATGGATATGGTTCCATTTTCACATAAAGAAGCTTTCCCTCTTTATCATACACTAGCGAATCTTCAGGAGCAGCGAAAGCACCGTGCACCACCAGCGCAGTTGCTTGCGTTCTTCTGTCAGCTTGTGGCTTTCCTTCTACAGTAATATCTAGAGTACTACCACTTGCAACTGTAGCAGCTTGTTGACCTGCATTAAGTGTTCCTTGTAATTGTCTCGTAGTATCTTCACCACCAACAAAATCGTTAGCTTGCGCTACAGGCATAACATGAGGACCAGTACCTTTAACAGCATCTACTTTTAATTTATGTCCAGCAGCAAAAGATCGAACTACGTTCATAACAAAACTTATAGTAAATTGAGCCGCATAATCTTCTACGCTATTAGTTTTACTCGCGACAACACGAGCTTGCTGGACACTATCTCTCATTGATGCTGCAGAACGAGCTACGGCCCCAAAACCGAAAAAGCTCTTAGCAAAGGTAGCTCCATTATAATCACCATTAGGTTTTTTTGATGCTTTTGCTGCTCGGCTAAATCTTTTGTCAAACCATAGTTTCGTTGCCACTCCAGCTTTAAATGCAGTTACGAATGGCCAAGTAATGACGCTAACAACAAATTTAATTGCTGTCCATACACCACCTGCAATAGCTACAAGTGGACGGAGTAAATAAGGAACTTTAGTCGTTTTTGCCGCATTACTCCCCTTAGACTTCTTGCTAGGAGCGTTTGCAACTTCAGGCAAAACCTCAGCAGCTTTATCGTTTGCAGGAGTCTTCGCAGGTTTAGAAGTTCTAAGAGGCTTAGTCGCTTTTTTTGCCTTCTTAGCATCTTTAACAAACTGCGGTAAAGCCTCAACGAAGTAAGTGACATACTGCCTTTTCTTAACTCTGAAGTCAGGAGTTTCCATAGGATTAATTATAAAAGGTACAACTAAATCCTTCTTCTTCAATGAAAGCTCAGTAACATCAAGCCCCTCTAAAGTTAAGGATATATCACAAAACTTTTTTAATAGTTTATTCCGCAGTTTTTCATCAGTAACATCTTCACGTATATAAGCTAAAAACGTACTTAAGATACTAACTCTATCTAAAAAACATTGATTAATATTATTGTATTTAACTACAGGATTTTCTTGTGAAAATTTGTGTTGATATGCAGCAAGCATAGCTTCGATAATAGTATCATTATCAAGCTCAGCATCAGGAACCGCAAGCTGATGATCTTCACAAAATATCTGAAAAGCACCTAGAAACCCTATTGTAAATTGATTATGGGGTAAATGCTGCACTAAGCCGCTTAATCCAACTGCATCAATCATACCATGCTCTTTGCAGACTTTAACTTTAGCAAGAAGTCTCACCAAACTCTCAATACTTCCTGCCTGCTGTTCATGGATATACTCACCAGCAAATGCACAATACGTACCAACGTCTTCTGCAGCTTCCGTAGGAATAAAATAGTTTGATATATTGACTAAATGTGATAGTTGTTCTGGAAAAGAGGGAAGCGTCGTTGCATCATAATAATATCTTACCGCTGCAAAAGCTTTTTCACATGAGTTTAAAAGTTTAGCTTCTTTAGATGCATCCTGTTCTAAAACACTAGCATCTTGTAATAAGGCTTTAAATTTGGCTTCGAATGCTTCAGGGGTTAAAGCAACAAAATCAACAAAAGATAAACTGTTCGATTGCATGATAGCTGCGAATACTGCTTCAAAGATTTTAGCATCTTCTACATCTTTAAGCTTCCATTGCTGAAATACTTCTTGTAAACCTTGCTTTTCAAAACTCATAACTTCTACCTCTAAACTTCCAAATGTCGATTGATGTCATTCCGTTTCTTCTTCTGTTTTTATGATTATCTTAAGATAATTCTTAAACAGCTCAGTAGTATTTATAACCAATCAAACTTAACACTTTCTTAACACGCGTAAAAAACGCGACACTTGGAAGTTCTAGCTATGCTAATAAATATCTAGAACACTAGTAAAAACAGTATATTACACACAAAAATCTCTGTGCCTAAAAATTGTCACTTTATCAATAATTTTTGCTTTTGACCAGCAAAGCGCCCATGTTTTTTGTAAAGAATTGTAACAAACGTCATATTCATGAATGCATAAAACAATGGCTGTCTAAAAGTATAACCTTTAGCAGCCATTTTTTATTTACTTTTCAGCATGTTGCGTCATGAGCGCCGTTGATAGCAGTATACTATTCTTGTGATGCACCCAACATCCAGCTAATCTTTTCATGCGCAGATATACGTTCACTCAACAAAGCAACCGTACCTTCATCATCTAATTGCTGTGCTGTTTCTAATACTTTCTTCAAATTTGTTGCCATAGTTACATGATCTGCATGCAAGCCCACCACCATTTGGTTAGCTGTTGCAGCAGAATCACCATCACTAATAGATTTTAATTCATTAAATTCTGTAAAGGTTGCTGGAGCACGGCCACCTAACATTAAAATACGCTCAGCGATTTCATCCACAGCAGCCGCTAAACCATTGTATTGCTCTTCGAATAACTCATGTAAGCTCTTGAAGTTAGGGCCTTTAACATGCCAGTGATAATTCTGTGTTTTCAAATATAAGGCATAGGTATCAGCCAAAGTTGTGGCTAATTGCTGGGTTAATTGTGTTTTGCTCATGCTTGTTCTCCTTGTTAGTACAGCAGTAAAATTGCTTTTCCATTACAGTATGGTTGATAAGTGTCGATTAATAAAATTAATTGTTCCTATACAGACTATAACTTTTACCTATTGATAAGTGTCTTCAAGTATAGCGAGTTCTATATAGAAAATACATGCTGGCATGATCTTGTTATCTTAAACTTTTTGCAAACTTGGCGCGGTTCTTCGATATGCAGAGGCTGTCGGTTCATTGTCTCGAAACAGATAAGCAAATAAATTGCGATGTTGACGTAACTCTGTCCGTAATGTTGTCGTCACATTTTCTTCTCCCAATATATAAGAATTTCCTACTATCTCAACGGGAAAATCCAATATAGCATCTAAATCAAAGCAATGTTTCTTACTAAAGTGCTTTGTTAGCTGTTCCCAAACTTGGCTAATTCGAAAACCTCTATTATGTTTTATAATCAAGGAATCAAGTAAATTATTATTGGAGCGAGCCTCATGAATTACAGCTCTAACTAATCTTTCTAGATCTGCAAATGTCTTAGGCTGAACATAACCATTTCCTGAGTTTTCCTTTGGTAGTATCGCTGCTAGCTTACTAGTAGAAATTATTTTTCTGCCAGCATTTGTGCCTATTCTTTTTAAGACTAAGGATGCTAAATTGCCGGTAAATGGTGTCGCACTACCTACACCCTGGCGCTGAAGATAAGCAGCACTAGATGCTGATACTATTACTTCAAATGCATACTTTTCCTTAGCTGAGCTGATAAATATTGCAGCTGGTGGATTTTCTTCAGACATAATAGTTTGAAAGACTGCATCAATCCTGGCTTTTCCTTCCGCCCATGAAACCATATCTGCTTTAGTCGCAACAAAAAAACATTTTGCACTAGGATTTGCTATCGTGAGCTCTTGATACTGCCTATAGATTTCTGCAATATCTATTTCCTTTGATAAATCAATAGTGAGAATGATGACATCAGCGCCTTGCAAAATGTTTTGTTTTTCCGAAACAAACATCTTTTTTACTTCAGCATCTGGCGGTAACACCTCTTCAGTATCCTGATATAAAGGCTTCGCTACTTTTAGATAATGAGAAAAACCATCGCAGAACTCAAGAAAGTTCACAGCAAGATAGCCACCATCGTCAAAATAAAAGTCTCGAGCATATCTAAGCAATGCCGAACAACCATAGAACCCCTCTGAAAATAATATTTCCAAAGATTGGTAATCCATTAGTTGGTGTATAAGCTGTGATTTTCCAGATTGCTCATCCCCCAGGACTAAAACTTTAAGCGCTTCTTTGCTTTTTTTAGCGAACACCAATAATCCTTTGAAGATAATGAAAAATATTGCGATTCTATCGATGCAAGATTAAGACAATATTAAGCTGGCGTTAATACTGCCTTAACTTTTCCATGATATGTTGACGTAAATATCATGGGGAAGCAGCTTATGAATGGAAAAGCAAAAGAAAGCACACCTTTACTAAGCAGTGAAGCTACGATTAGTCGTTTTATCGGGCAACGGTTACAGCTTGCTACCATTCAGGGCTCCCCTGAAGAACAAATCATGGCAATTATTGCCATGATTGATCACCAAAGCCCTGTATTCAACATAGCTAGATATTCAATTATTCCAGGACAATGGAATAATGCTAATGAAGATCTTGTAAGACAAAACGATGCTTATTTTCGTGACCCATGGCTGCTTTTCGAAACATTTGTTCGGAAGGCTTATATCACGCCAGAAGCTTGTGATTTTCATTTGCGTCGTATTTTACTGAATAAAATTGAAAGTATTGTTGATGAAATTCCAAAAACAACTCTAACAGACGCAGACAAAAGTGAATTTAGACAAAATATTACTTTCGCACGGGATATTGCTAATGACAATACTAAGATTGAACGTCGACTAGAAAAAGCGATAAAAGTTACAGGCATAATTACGGCCGCTAGTGTTTTCAGCACGGCGGGATTTGTATTTGCCAGCTTGTTAGCTCTCTCTATTCCTGCAGTAGGACTTGGCGTAACGATAGCCTGTGCTATAGGCGCCACTGTTTCTGCTGCAACGGGTGTTGCTGGCCTTGTCGCTATATGTGGCTTATATACTACAAAAAAAGCTTTGGAATGGCGAAATAACTCTAAATTAAAGAATCTACCCGTGGCTAAAGAAATACAGTCAAGCGAGCCACTCTCGGCTAAAGATCTCGTTCAAACAGGTATCTTCAAAGCGGGTGCTTTACAATGTCCTCGGACTCACATGACTCTTGATGTGACATGGACTGATGAAGAAGCAGACTTAGCTAGAGATAAACGAGAAAGAGGAGTAAGAGACGACATGTTCGCTTCCAAAGGTGCATTCTAGTCAATACTCTTTCCTCGCATCACAAACAATTGCCTAACTTTCCACTCTCCTCTACAATCCTTGCTAAGAAAAACTAACTTAATAATATCCTCTGGAGTCATGCCTTGAGCAAAACCAAAGTCATTTATACTTGCCAATCTTGTGGTGCCCAAGCACCGAAATGGAGTGGCCAATGCGGCGACTGTAAAGCCTGGAATAGCTTTATTGAAGATATTAAGCCAGCAACAAGCGGCCGCCATGCCAGATTACAAGGTTATGCGGGCAATCAATCCGCTATTACCACACTCAGTGACGTTAAGTTTACTGAGCAAACCTATATTCCAACCCATTTTGCAGAATTAGATCGCGTGTTAGGTGGCGGTATTGTGCCTGGCGCGGTGATTTTAATTGGTGGTGACCCGGGTATTGGTAAGTCTACAATTCTACTCCAAACCTTATGCCATCTCAGCCAGCAACATAAAACTTTATACATAACCGGCGAAGAATCTATGCAGCAAGTTACCATGCGCGCTCGCCGACTAGATTTACCTGAAGATAAATTACAATTACTAACAGAAACTAATGTCGAACGCATTATTAACACTGCACAACAAGAACAGCCGCAAATCATCGCTATCGATTCAATTCAAACAATGTATACCGAATTATTACAATCTGCTCCTGGTGGCGTTGGCCAAGTTCGCGAAAGTACTGCGCAATTAGTACAGTTCGCTAAAAAAACCAATACGATTTTATTTTTAATCGGTCATGTTACTAAAGAAGGCGCGCTGGCTGGTCCGCGCGTGCTAGAACATATGGTTGATACCGTTTTATATTTCGAGGGTGATAGTAATCAACGCTTTCGTATGTTGCGCGCCATTAAAAATCGTTTTGGCGCGGTTAATGAATTGGGTGTCTTTGCGATGTCAGATCGTGGCTTACGTGAAGTCAGTAATCCATCGGCAATTTTTTTATCGCGCGATACTGAACCTGCTCCTGGTAGCATTATTATGGCAACCTGGGAAGGTACACGCCCGATGCTCGTTGAAGTTCAAGCATTAGTGGATACTAGCCACCTTGGTAATCCGCGTCGCGTCACTTTAGGTTTAGAAGCGAATCGCTTATCGATGTTATTAGCCGTATTGAATCGTCATGGTGGTGTTGCTACGTATGATCAAGATGTTTTCGTCAATGTTGTAGGTGGTGTACGCATTACTGAAACCGCTTCTGATTTAGCTTGCGTCTTGGCGATTCTTTCCAGTTTACGCAATAAACCTTTGCCGCAAGATTTAATTGTCTTTGGTGAAGTTGGGCTGGCAGGTGAATTACGTCCGGTACAAAGTGGCCAAGAGCGTTTGCGAGAAGCAGCTAAGCATGGTTTTAAACGCGCGATTGTTCCTAAAGCCAATGCGCCAAAAGAAAAACTCGGCGACATGGAAATTATTGGCGTGACGCGTTTAGATGAAGCCTTAAATCATATCTAGACTATAAACTTCTTATTTTAACCATGAACAATTAAATATTTACTCAAACCTGTTAAAAACATTTGTACTGAAATGGTCGTTAGAATCATTCCCATTAAACGTTCAATGGCAATCAAACCTTTGCGACCCAGAAAACGTCGCAATGCTGTTGCTGAAAACATGATAATCGCAAATACGACTGTCGCAATGACAATGGCAATAAACCAATTAAACATATGCTTTGGCGATTGCGTTGCAAAAAGCAAAACCGTGGCTAACGCTGATGGACCAGCCGTTAAAGGAATAGCAAGCGGCACAATAAAAGGTTCACCTAATTGATGTTCACGCTGTTGTTTAGTTTCTACGGGTGGAAATATCATCTTCAATGCAATCAAAAATAAAATAATACCACCAGCAATACTTAATGCCGGCTCAGTAATATTTAAGCCATGCATAATAAACTTACCGAAGAATAAAAATACCGAGAGAATCACAAAAGCGATAAAAATTTCACGTGCGAGAATCATGCGACGCTTTTTCGGCTCAAACGCATCGAGGATAGGTAAAAACACAGGAATATTACCCAATGGATCCATCACTAAGATCAACGTTAGCGCGGCGCTGTAAATATTCATGCATTATTTCCGCTAAGAATCTAAAGTGCTGAGATTACAGCAATTACAGAAAAGCAGCAAAAATATGTCAGATAAACTGCATTAGATTTGCAAACCACGTTATGTTCAAATACTTTACAAAAAATACAATTCGATGTATATTTACACAAATTCATTAATGTTAAGTAATTCTTTCCATGGGTAAAAAGAAAACTCAAGCCGCTGCTCCAAAAACAAATGAAGACTATGCACTAGAATTAATTAATTGCATACAAAAGCAACCCGCTAAAGTTGGCAAAGCACTTAGAAATATTCCCGAACAGAGACGCGCAGCTGTATTGAACACATTAGTCGACACTTCAAAATACTATCAACATCAACGTCCAATACCGCAAGTTAAGGACACCCCGATAACCTTTCTTATGAACAGACCCAGTGGCTCTAGTCCGCAAGACACAGGACATCTGAGTTTACTGTTACAAAATCTACATAATCGACAAATAACAAATGACTCTAGAGAAATAAATGGCAGACCTATAAGCATGTTATCAACATTTATTGAAGATTACTGTAAAGCTAGTAGTGGCCACGCACAGAAACTTGCAAAGCTTGGCGTGCTATTTGAGTTATCAGATATAACATTTGATTTAATGGTTAGAACCGACAGCGGCGATTACAGCTTTATTCATTATTTTTTGAACCTCCATATCGGTAATAGATTAAACGAAACAACGCATATGCTTGCCTTATTAGACTTTATGCTTAAGCATGATGTGTCAATAGAAGATAGAGGTAATCCTAACCGTGAAACGCCAATAGCTGCAGCAGGAAGGTTAGGTTTAACAGAATGTAAAGAAATGATCGCAACACATATTGCAGCTCAACCAAAAAGCCAAGCTGCTGCTGTCGATGGTTTATCTAATGCAGCACATAATGCTGTTCTTGCCAATGATCCAGCCGCACTAGCATTACTATATACTGAAAACCAGGGACTTTTTAGTGTTCACGATGAAATGGGATTTACACCTATTTTGTTAGCTGTAATTTTCAAAAAATTTGAAGCCCAAGAATGGCTACTCAATAATACGCATATTCAACGTGACCAAATAGTATTTAACAATTATACATTAGAACAACTCATTGCTGCTTTTGCAGATAACAACCCAACCTCTCAGCCAAATCTCGAAATGCTACGCACGGGTATTTTTATATATGCTATTAAAAATAATCATAAAGCGCTTTTCCTGCATTTAGTTGAACTGTGGTCTCCCAATTATTTATTTTTAGAATCTGAAAATGAACAATCGCATTCATCTATGCTCAGCATGCTCGTTATGTTTAAAAAAAGGGACTACCTAGCGATACTTTTAACAAAAAATATTGATAAAAACCTACGTATTGATGGCGAACCTGTGATGGTAAGCATGATGCGAACATTCTGTCTAGATAATGAGAGCATGCGCGAATATTTTTCAGAGAGTTATATTGTCGCTGTGCTAACCAAATTATTTAATTATGGCTTTGATGTTAATGCACTGCCAGAAAACCCATCTAAAACAGGCGCAATGAGTTATATTTTTGAAACAAAAGATAGTCATTTGCGCTTAAGATTATTTCAACTATTTCTTCAGCATGGGGCCAATCCAAATTCATTAGTTTCTATACGGGCAACCAATGAAGATGGTAGCAGCATCGTTAAAACCACAGCTTTATCCGCAGCTATTATCAATAATGACTATGAAATAGCAATGCTTCTGTGTCAACACAATGCTGGGATCCTGGATTTTAGTGAAGATTCATTTTCACCTGTAGGTAACATTTTTTGCAATCCCAAAACGAGTGATGTAAATAAAATTAAATTATTACAACTTATTGAAGATAAGCTGGACCCGTTTGCCATTGATAACAGTCTCGGCTGTACCTTACTAGAATATATTGTAATTATGTCTTCGCCTAAAATAGTACAATATGTTTGGAAACTGGGTCTACGTCGCCATCCTCAAATGACTATGCAGCAAGAAATTTTTGATGAAGATTTCAGTTTTCAGCTATTAATGCTTGCGCTACAGAATCCTGACCCTAAGGTTTTTATCTTTATACTAAAGAATTTAATAACGTTACCAAAAGATCGTTTGCATGAAATTCTTATGCAACTTTTACTTAAAGAACGTTTAACAGCACATCTTAAGGCTTTTTTAGCTGAACACGACCTATGTATAGTTGACGGTAGTATTATTCCACTGTTAGATGCTCTACATGAATTTTGTCAGTTAGATGAGTATCGACCGAGCTTTAATCCTAAATGCCTTGAGGTTTTTGAACATGGCTACCAGAGTCTAGTTGCTGCGACAACGCCTCAACAAGAACAAGAAGCCCCTCCTCAAATCCCAGCAAGCTCTAGTGCTCAAGCAAAAGCAAGAGCGGGATTAACAGAAACATATCCTGACACTCTTTTTGCACCACAACCCAGACCACAAGGAATGTCTGGTCGTGCTTATGCACAAAAAGTATTAAAACTAGATTTAGCGGAACTTCGCGCTAGCGTGCAACAATCATCAGAAGAAGCGGCTGGAGCCGCAGCCCCTGAAACAGAAAAAGATATTAGTTGGCTAGAAGGCGCTATCAACTCTGCTACTTCTTTAGTACAGACCGTTGCGTCTCGAACCGATAGTAGAAAAGCACCTTATGTCTGCTTGGTTAATGAAGCTGTTTTAAATGATTTAGATGCGTCACTGGCTTCTAAAATAACCAGCATGCGAATGAAAATTAGCTTACCTCAAGGCGATCAAGGCATAAAAAGAATAAATAATAATGGTTTTCCCGAAATTGACTGCAAAGGCCAAAAAGTAAAGTTTGAATGGCAATTAAAATTAAAGGGGCAACATGGAAATGAACGTTTATATGGCGTAACAATTAAAGCAGATGAGCCAGGCCAACCTAGTCTTATTTATTTCTGTCACTATGGTCCGGCTTTACATAATAAAGCTGCTCGAGATAAGTTAATGGCAGTCAAGAGCATACCTTTACCAGAGCAAAAGCCAAAAGCTTCTCCCCCATTTAAGAGAAAATAACCTTTTAGTTGAAGTCTTTTGTTTGAATTCTTTACACAGCACCTTTTTTGGCATATATTTATACCGTTTTACAGAGGCATAATTTCCTTATGGGTAAAAAGAAAGTTAACAATAAGTCTATAAGTCAGCAATCTAATGAAGAACTGGCTATAAGCTTGATTGAATGTATTCACAAAACGCCAAGCAAACTAAATACCACGCTTAATAAAATCCCTGAAGCGAGGCGCGCTGATATTCTAAATACGCCAGTAGATACATCAAAATACTATCGCAATCTACGTCCTATCCCAACAGTAATGGAAACACCTTTCATTTTTTTGATGTTGAAAAGCAACTCAATACAAATAATAACTTTTCTGCAATTATTCTTAGACAATGGTGCCGACCCATCAATTAATTCAAAGCTTAATGACAAAACCCTTAAATTAGTCACTCGGTTTATAGCAAACTATCAGATCATAGACAGTGGCCATGAACAGCAATTAGAAAAATTAAGAACTATTTTTACATTTCCTGGAACAAAAATATCTTTTAACATTCCTATCACTATGCATGGTCACACCTATAGTTTCATTCACTATTTTTTAAATTTTGTTATACCCCAAGCTCAAAATCAAAATCAAAAATCCCATCTGTTGGAGCTATTTAGATTTATGTTAGAGCATGGTCTAGATGTTCAAAATCGAAAGAACCCAAATAATGAAACACCTGCTGAAGCAGCACAAAGACTAGGTCTAACCAGATGTAAAGAATTCATTGTAAAACATCCCTCAAAAAGTGCGTCCACACAAGTTACAGTTAAAGATGGCTTAACAAACGCTGCTCATAATGCAGTGCTTGACAATAATCCTGCTACACTTGAGCAATTATATCGAACCAATCCAGCTCTTTTCACAGCAAGAAATGAATTTGGCTTCACCCCTGCAACTGTAGCAATTCTACTTGGTAAGTCAAACAGCTTGGTATGGTTAAGAGAAAATTCCACTATTGATTTTAACCAAACTGTTTTCCAAGACTATACATTGAATGAATTAATGGCAGCATTGAGTGCTGATAGCGATGGATTAACTGGAAAACTACACTTATTACGTTTGAATCTATTTTTTAGCTCAATCGAGAGTGATTACCAAAGCTTATTCGATCACCTCGTTGACTTATGGTCCGCTAATTATTTATTCCTAGACCCTGAAGAAGAGCAATCTCATTTATCTATGATAAGTATTGCCGTTTCCTTAGGAGAAAGTAAGCAAAAATATTTTTGTAGACTCTTAAAAAAAACTATTAATAAAGACATGTTGGTTGATAAGAAGCTATTGATTGTAGATATTCTAAGAACTATTTGTTTGGATACAGGGGGAGCTTCAAAGATATATTCAAAAAATTTTATCTTGTTTGTAATAGAACTATTACTCAAATATGGGTTTACTATTCAAACCGATACACAGTCAGTCCTACACTATGTCCTCCTTTCTACTCCAAATATGCTTTATCGCACTGAACTCACTAAATTGTTGCTTGAGCATGGTGCCGATCCAAATACTGTTGTAGAAGTTCAGGAAGTAAAGCAGACAGGCGATAACAGAGTGTTTCAAGCAACTGCATTAGCAGGAGCGTTAATCCTCGGTGACTTTGAGTTGGCTGAAGTACTATATCAGCATGGAGCAGACCCAACAAATTTTAGTGATGATGTTAAATCTCCAGGTATATACATGCTTCTTAGGGATGAAATAAGCATAGAACATAAATTAAAGTTCTTAACTCTCATTCAAGATAAAATTGATCCGCTACAAGTTGATAATAGTATTGGGTATAGTATGCTGGAAGCAGCTGCCTGGATGGCTCCACTAAAAGTTATTCAGCACATTTGGCAAATCATCACCGAAAAACAAAGAAGTTTAAGCATAAGGCTTACTGACACTTTTCAAACTTTTGATTGTAACAAGCTACTAAAAATTTCTCTTTGCAATGATGATACCAACGTTTTTGTATTTTTATTAAGTGTTCTACCTAAAGAAAATATTAATATTGAAAGTTTAGTATTACAATTACTTTGGAACCAAAGCCATAAAAGGCATTTATCCGCATTTCTTGCAGATCATTCTATCTGTCTAGAAAATAATGCTATAACTTCATTCATCGAAGAAATAAAAAATATTATTGATGCTGAAGAATTTAAATTTTTCTTTCATGCGGATTGCATTCAAGCTTTTAATGATGGATATGCAAAGCTTATTGCTGCCACGATGCCAAAATCGCAACCTGTGCCTGCTGCCAGTGCCAGATCCACGACGACAGTAGCAACTAGTAGATCGCAAGCAAGTACAGCAACAGCACCTGATGCAACTTTATTTTCAGGCGCAAGTACTAAGCATCCAACGTCTGCGCATTCATATATTGTAAATGTCTTAAAGCTCGATCCAAAAAAGCTACGTAGTGAAGTGGCATCAGCCCAACAAAGAGAAAAGGAATCCACAGAAACAGCTGCAAAAGTAATAACACATACTAGTTGGATGAATGGCGCTATTGATACTACAAGTACTGACATTGTTGCTGTCGAGTCACAATTTTCTAGTGATGCAACTCGACACTATTGTTATCTTAATCAAGAAGTATTAACTCAACTAGATGAGGCTATTGCACAGAAATTCACAACTATGCGCAAAACACTGAGTTTACCGCAAGGAGATCAGGGTATTAAAAGACTTAATAATACGAATTTTCCTGAAATTGAGTGCTACGGACAGAAAGTAAAGTTTGAATGGCAATTAAAACCAAAAGGAGAGTTTGGTAATGAACGCTTATATGGTGTAACAATTAAAGCTGATGAACCAGGCCAACCTAGCCTTATTTATTTTTGTCACACTGGTCCAGCATTACATAATAAAGCTGCTCGAGATAAGTTAATGGCTGTTAGAAGCATACCTCTACCAAAGCCAAAGCCAAAAGCTTCTCCTCCATTTAGGAAAAAATAATCATTGCGAATTAATATATTTTACTGGCGTAGATTCATCAACTTTCTCAAATACGGTAGTAAATCTGTTGCTAACATACCGCGTTCACCATCATGAGCTGCGATATCAGCCGCTTCTGCATGTAAGCACACACCCAATGTTGCTGCGAGATCCAAATCAAACTTTTGAGCGAGCAAACCACCAATCACACCACTTAAAACATCACCCATACCACCAGTTCCCATGCCGGGATTACCCGCAGCACAAATGTGTAGATGTTTTGTTGAAGAACAAATTAATGTTCCCGAACCTTTTAACACGACACTACCACCAAACTTATCTTGTAAAGCTTGTGCACTCGCAAAACGATCTTGCTGAACGTGCAGTGTAGTTTGTTGCAATAAACGTCCTGCTTCACCAGGATGTGGCGTTAAGATCCAGTTTGGTTTACGACACGGTTGTTCGGCTAGTAAGTTTAAGGCATCGGCATCCACAACTAATGGCAAATCACTTTTTATCATGGCCTGCCATAATTGTTGCGACCATTCACTCTTACCTAAGCCTGGACCTAAAACAATAACCGTCGCACGCTTTAATAAATGCTGATAATCTTCAGCATTCGTCACTCCATGTGCCATAATTTCTGGACACGCTGCTGCAAAAGCTCCTACATGCTCAGGGCGTGTTGCAACACTAACAAGACCAGCTCCCACTCTTGCCGCACTCATTGCCGCCATCCGCGCTGCACCGGCCATGCCATAATCGCCACCAACCACTAACACATGACCAAAATCGCCTTTATGGGTATGTTGTTTGCGCGGCAATAATAAAGAAGTAAAATCGCTAACATGTGCAAGTTTAGCTGAACATGCCTGTTGCTGAAATGCAGCATCCGCCAAACCTAGATTCTCACAAACCACTTTGCCACAATAACTTTTTGCTTGTCCGGTAAATAGTCCTTGTTTTAAACCAACAAACGTAACGGTTACATCTGCACAAACAGCAATACCTTGTACTTGTCCGGTATCAACATTGAGTCCTGATGGTGTATCAATCGCTAGAACTAATTTATCGCTCTTATTCATCGCCCCTATTGCTCGTTGATATTCACCGTCAACATCACGACTTAAACCTGTTCCTAATAATGCATCGACAATAACATCCGCTTCATCTAATCCTTGTTGTTGATAAGGAACGGCTGTAACACCTGCTTGTAAACAAGCTTCTGCAGCTTGTAACGCCGCACCTTTTAAAGCTTGTGGCTTTTGTAGATAAAAAACTTGAACATTAAGACCTTGTTGGTGTGCTAATTTCGCTAGCACATAACCATCACCGGCATTATTACCTGCTCCACAAAATACAATAATTTCCTTTGCTTGTGGCCAATGCTCTTCTAATACGGCAAAAGCACTCGCACCAGCCGTTTGCATTAACATTTCTGCCGGCATCGCATATTGCTTCTCAGCAATCTTCTCCAAATCACGGATTTGTTGGTTGCTATAGAGTGAGTTTGAGGTAATTAGCATGATGTTTATGGCCTTCCTTGTTTCTTATCAAGTCATAATAAGTATATACTCTAGGAAGTTAGGTTTTCCAGTTTTATACTTGCTCTTTTTCGTCCTATTGGATGTTTAAATCTTGCCAATAGTCTAGCTATTACCGGCAATTTAAACACCCAATAGAATAAAAATCGCTGTGTCTAATTCCTGGAAAACCTAACTTTCTAGAGTATAATAGCTAACAATTAAATATGAATAGCTAAATTACATTAATCTTATCATGAACATAGAACAAAGCATTGATTACCAGCAATTAGCCAAAGATATCAAGCAATGGGGCCTGGAGCTCGGTTTCCAAGAAATTGCCATTACAGATACTAATTTAGCAAATTATGAGAAAAAGCTATTTGAATGGTTAGCTAAAGGTTATCACGGTGATATGGAATATATGGAACGCTACGGTACCATGCGTAGCCGTCCAGAAGAATTCATTGCTGAAACCAAAAGTATTATTATGGCGCGCATAGATTATCTGCCACCAACGTCCAATAGCGAAGAAATTTTACAAGACTCTAATAAAGCTTATATTTCTCGCTATGCACTCGGTCGTGATTATCATAAATTAATTCGCAAACGCTTAACTAAGCTTGTTGATAAGATCACTGAGGTTACCGGCCCTTTCATTTCACGACCGTTTGCTGATAGCGCGCCGGTAATGGAAAAACCATTAGCAGAAAAAGCCGGACTCGGTTGGATCGGTAAAAATACTCTATTAATCAATCGTGATGCTGGCTCTTGGTTTTTTCTCGGTACACTTTATACCAGTTTGCCGTTACCTTGTGACGAAGTCGTTAATGATCATTGCGGCACTTGCCAAGCTTGTATTGATGTTTGTCCGACAAAGGCGATTGTCGGTCCTTATCAGCTTGATGCCAGTCGTTGTATTTCTAATTTAACGATTGAGAACCATGGTCCGATTCCTGAAGAATTTCGCAAAGCCATGGGTAACCGTATTTTTGGTTGTGACGATTGCCAACTGTTTTGTCCATGGAATCGCTTTGCAAAATTCACAGATGAAAATGATTTTCATCCGCGTCATACTCTCGACGATATATCACTTCTTGAACTTTTTGCCTGGAATGAAGCAGAATTTCTACAAAAAACCGCTGGTTCAGCGATTCGCCGTATTGGTCATGAACGTTGGTTACGAAATATTGCTGTTGCACTTGGTAATGCAGAAACTTCAACCAACATTATTCAAGCATTAGTCGCGCGCCAGGACCATTCATCGGAACTTGTACGTGAACATGTTGAATGGGCACTGCGTCAACATAATTCTCCTTAGCTTTTTATTGGTGCCTCTTACTGAGCTTTTTTGACAATCATATACAACTTATAGATAATGCAGACTTCTAATAGGTGTGGGAAATTTACTGGCTGCAATAGCCAAGTCTTAATTTCATTTCTTCATGGAATAAAAATAACTAAATGGATGATAATCGTGATACCAAGTACATTAATTGTTGATCTATCTCGAGCGCAGTTTGCTTTTACAGCATTGTTTCATTTTTTATTTGTACCGTTAACCTTAGGATTAACGTGGTTACTCGTTGTAATGGAAGCAGCTTATCTGATCACAGGTAATGAAACTTATAAAGACATGGTACGCTTCTGGGGTAAATTACTTGCTATTAACTTTGCAATCGGAGTGTTATCCGGTATCACATTAGAATTTGAATTTGGTCTCAATTGGGCTTACTTCTCGAGACTGATTGGAGGCAGCTTTGGCCCTATTTTAGCAATCGAAGGTATTACTGCCTTCATGTTAGAAGCCACCATGTTTGGTTTATTTTTCTTTTCATGGGATAAACTCAGTCGCAAACTACATTTTGTTGTAACGATGCTAATGGCAGCAGGCGCAACGTTATCAATTGTTAATATTCTGGCTGCAAATAGTTGGATGCAACATCCTATCGCTTCCGTCTTTGATTACCATTCTATGAGTATTAATTTAAAAAGTTTAGCCGATTTATACATCAATATGCTCGCACAAGTGCGCATCGGTCATGTTGCTTTTGCAGGTTATTTAACAGGCTCCATGTTTGTTATGGGTATTAGTGCCTTTTACATACTAAAAGGTCGTGATGTTGCCTTTGCAAAACGTTCTTTTGCAGCTGCAGCAGGCTTCGCAATGGTTAGCGTGTTAGTCGTTGGCTTTTATGGCGACCAAAACGGTTTACAAGTTGCAAAATATGAGCCTGAGAAAATGGCTGCCATTGAAGCTCAGTGGACAACACAACAAGCGCCTGCGGCCTGGTATATGATTGCCTTCCCTAATCAAGCGCAAGAAAAGAATTACTTCACGTTAAAGATTCCTTATATGTTAAGTCTCATTGCTACGCATTCTTTAACAGGTACGGTTGAAGGTGAAAAAGAACTACAAAAAACTTTTGCAAAACGCGTTCGTAATGGTCTTCTCGGTTATGAAGCATTAATACGCTTACGTAAAGGTGATAAAAGTGCAGCCACAATTGCTGAATTTAATAAACATCGACAATATATTGGTTTTGCACTGCTACTAAAACATTTTAGAAAAGATATTAATAACGCGACAGCAACAGACATTAAGAAAGCTGCAAAATTTGCTATTCCTGATGTTTTCATTGCCTTTTGGTCATTTAGAATCATGCTGGCAATGTGGGGCTTAATGTTGTTACTAACATTTTTTGGTTTTGTTTATTGTTTAAGACGAACCTTAGACAAGCATCGCTTATTCTTACGCTTAATGGTTTTTGGTATTCCATTACCTTTTATCGCAGTAGAATTCGGTTGGATTCTAGCAGAAAATGGTCGTCAACCATGGTCCGTACATAATTTACTACCAACATTCTACGGTGTATCGTCAATTAGCTTATCAACCATTGTTACTAGCTTAGTATTATTTGTTATTTTCTATGCATTCTTAATAAGCATCGAAATGTTTTTAATGTTTAAGTATGCTCGACTTGGACCTAGCGCCATACATACTGGTAAATACCATTTTGAGAAGTTAGGTCACGCGGAGGATAAAGCATGATAGATTATACTGTTCTTAAAGTGCTGTGGTGGATAATCTTAGGCTGTGTATTAGTTGTCTATGCTGCAACAGCAGGCTTTGATTCTGGTGTTACCACCATCATGCCATTTTTAAAAAGTGAAGATGAACGTCGTGTTGCCCTCAACACTAGCGCTCCAACCTGGGATGGTAACCTAACGTGGATTGTGTTCGCCGGTGGTGGCATCTTCGTTGTTTGGCCTGCTGTCTATGCAACGGCTTTTTCTGGACTCTACTTTGCCATGTTATTAATTCTATTCCCTCTATTTTTCAGACCGCCTGGTTATGAATATAGAAGTAAATTAGATAGTCACGCATGGCGGCGCATGTGGGATATCGGATTATTAGTCAGCGGTATCATGCCGGTGTTTATGTTTGGTGTCGCTACTGGCAACTGTTTTGTTGGTTTCCCTTTCCATCTTGATCCCATCACATTACGGATTTTTTATACCGGCGATCTCTGGGGTTTACTAAACCCTCTTGGTCTATTAGCTGGATTTACGTCTGTATTGATGGTCATTATGCATGGTGGAACCTACTTACAACGACGCACTGAAGGCAATATTGCACGTGTTGCTAAACGCTGTATTTATTGGAGTGGAACATTACTTTTTATTCTATTTTCGATATCTGGTGTTTTAATTGTTTTTTATACCCCAGGTTATAAACTTGTTTCACAACCTTTACATCCAACCTTGAACATTCTTGGTAATGTCGTGGTGTTAGATAAAGGAGGTTGGTTTACCAGTTACTTCCAATATCCTTGGAAATTTTTTGGACCTATTGCTGCTTATTGTGGTATCGCTGGTGCCATGTGGGCAACCTATCATAAATGGAAAAATCTTGCTTTCTGGTCGAGTGTTACTGCTGTTGCCGGTATTGTTGGTACCTCTGGTTTTACGCTGTTTCCATTTATTATGCCATCCAGCACTAATCCGAATGAAAGCTTCACTGTTTTCAATGCGGTTTCTAGTCAATATGGATTGAATATTATGCTTTATGTTGGTGTCGTATTATTTGCAATTATTATTGCTTATAAACTGTTTGCTTATCATAGTATTTGGGGTAAACAAAGCATATTGACAGTTGAAGACTTACGTAAAAACGAACATACATTTTATTAAGGTAACGATTAATATGTTTTATATTGTTTCTGCTATTTTATTATTTATTGCTGTTGGTGTCGGCATTTATACAACAATTCGTATGGATAAAGGTCTTGATGACGAATAATGATTTCAAAAACAGAAAAAAAATCCGCATACCGATGGTTAATGCAACAATCTCGTTCGACACAAACATGGATTAGCTTAACTATCGGTTGTAGTTTTGCTAGCGGCTTACTATTTATTTTACAAGCGAGTCTGTTAGCAAAAATCATCGATAAAGCCTATATCCATCATTTTTCGCTGCATAATGTATTCATTCCTTTATTTATCTTGCTTGGTGTTATCATCATTCGCGCCGGTTTTAGTTGGCTACGTGAAATTGTCAGTTTTCAAGCATCAGCACGCATTCGCCAAACCGTTCGTGATGAGTTAGTTGCTCATCTCACTCGACTTGGTCCAGTAAATGCCGCAACGCTAGCAACAGGAGCCATTAGCAGCAGTGCCATCGAACATGTTGAGGCATTACATGGATTTTTTGCTGACTATCTGCCACAAATGGCTTTAGCGATCATGATTCCTTTAGCTATTCTTGCTTTTGTATTCCCAGTTAATTGGTTAGGCGGATTAATTCTATTATTTACTGCGCCTTTAATCCCACTATTCATGGCATTGATTGGCATGGGCGTAGAATCAATCAATCAGCAACATTTACAAACACTGTCGCGACTTGGTGCTCACTTCTTAGATTTATTACAAGGCTTAACAACCCTAAAGCTATTTGGACGCAGTAAAGAACAACGTAATATCATCTCTGATGTTGCTAATGAATACTGTAATAAAACCATGAGCGTTCTACGCATTGCATTTATTTCTTCTGCTGTTTTAGAATTATTTAGCTCCGTTGCGATAGCCATTCTAGCGGTCATTCTTGGCTTAAGCTTGCTAGGAAAAGTTGATATAGGTTACTACGGACAACATATTACCTTGTATCAAGCTTTGTTTATTTTATTGCTAGCACCAGAATTCTTTCTACCACTGCGTCAACTTTCTGTACATTATCATGCTCGTGCCGAAGCTATTGCCGCTGCGCATGAATTACAAACTATTTTTAATTTGCCGGTAGCAGAAATTCAAAGTGGTTTGCTAAAAACAACTGATGATTATGTAATTAGCTTTAATGAAGTCTGCTTCGCTTACTCTAAACAAGAAAACTTATTAAATAATCTCAATTTAGAAATTAAAGCCGGAGAGCACATTGCTATTGTCGGTCCTAGCGGAATTGGTAAAACAACATTATTGAATTTACTGGCAGGCTTTATTCAACCGAGTAGTGGTTGCATCATTATCAAGGATCAAGATTTAGCAACATTAAATTTAACGAATTGGTGGCAGCACATTGCTTGGCTCGGACAAAACCCACGCTTGATTCATGGAACGTTGCGTGAAAATATTTTATTAGCAAAACCTGGCGCAAGTAATGAAGAGATTATGCATGCTGCAGACAAAGCACATGTCAGTGAGTTTGCTAAGCAGCTGCCGCAAGGTTTAGATACCTTAATTGGCGAACAAAACATGGGGCTGTCAGGTGGGCAAGCACAGCGAGTCGCCTTGGCTCGTATTTATCTGGCGAATAAAACTATTTTATTGCTTGATGAGCCAACAGCCAGTCTTGATACCGTCACTGAAAAATTTGTCTTACAAGCATTGCGAGAATTAGCGCAGAATAAAACGGTGATCACCATTAGTCATCGAGCCGATACGATAGCCATTGCCAGTAAAGTTTATCGATTAGAAGATGGTAAGCTGGATTTAATGTCTAATGCCGTTAATGGAGGCAAGCATGACTGAACTATGGCCTTTCATTAAATTAATGCGATCACAAAGTAAAATGCTGATACTTGGTTTTTTACTCGGCCTTATTACTTTACTTGCTGGCACAAGTTTATTAGCCACATCAGGATATTTAATTTGTGGCGCAGCTTTTGCTGGCTTAACTAGTAGCTCAGCGATGGCTTTTAATTATTTCACACCCGCCGCATGCATACGTTTCTTTGCCATGGTGCGTATTGCTGGTCGCTATGGAGAACGCGTCACAACTCATAGTGCAACTTTTCGTATTCTTGCTGACTTACGCAGCTGGTTATATTCTAAAATAGAACCCTTAGCACCGGCACATCTGTTAAAACATAATAGCGGTGATTTATTAAATCGTATTATCAGTGATATTGATGCATTAGATAATCTTTATATTCGAGTATTACTACCATTTGCTGCAGCATTACTATTAACGCTAGCAGTCTGCACTTTGTTTTATTTTTTCAATATCGCCATTGCTATCAGCACGCTATGCATTATGTTATTTGCTATCTTTATTGTGCCGCTGATTGCGTTATTACTCGGTAGACAAGCTGGGCATAGAATCATTCAAACAACCTCAGCATTACGTACCGATATTATTGATACCTACCATAACCTGACAGATTTGTTATTATTTTCAGCAGCAGATAAGCAACTGAAAAAAGTTCATAAAACACAAACAGCTCTCATTCAACAGCAAAAAAAGATGAGTAATATAAAAGGTTTTAGTATTGCTTTAATAACTTTATTAAGTGGTTTCGCCATCTGGCTGGCACTCTATCTTGGTATTCCTTTTGTCTATCATAATAAATTGAATGGTGCTGTTCTAGGCATGATTATTCTAACTATCATGGCGGCCTTCGAAGCCATCAACCCTTTGCCTATTGCATTTCAGTATCTTGGCAAAACAGCCGCTGCCGCAAAACGCTTAAATGCAATTGCCGCAACTAAACCGACGGTTACATTTGTTGCTGAATCTAGCGAGACAATAAAGAACGTCGATATTACTTTTCGAAATGTTAATTTTCATTATCCACAACAAGCGTTTAATGTGTTGGAAAACTTCAATCTGCATATCGCCGCTAAAGAAAAAGTCATGTTATTAGGTCCGACTGGCGCTGGTAAAACAACATTGATGCAGTTATTAACTCGCTGTTGGGACCCTCTTTCTGGAGAAACATTATTGGGTGACATCCCCATTAAAAATTTAGCAGAATCAGATTTACGTAAAACTATCAGCATCGTGCCGCAACAAATACATATGTTTAATGCTTCTGTGCGGGACAACCTATGCATAGGCAAACAAGATGCCGATGATTCAGAGCTATGGAATGTTTTACAGCTGTTAGATTTAGATAACACTATCCGAGCATTACCCAAACAATTAGATACTACGATGGGTGAGTTTGGTATGTGTTTTTCTGGCGGCCAAATCAAGCGTTTCGCAATAGCTCGCGCTCTCTTACATAACGCACCAATAATGATTTTCGATGAACCAACAGAAGGTTTAGATGATACGACCAGCCAACAAATCTGGCAGGCATTACAAACAATATTAGAAAATAAAACAGTTATTGTTATTACTCATCAGCCTGAACATATTGGCTTTTTTGATAGGGTGATTCAGCTATAATTTCGCAGCCTCTCAACTTCTGAAAATATATCTTCTGTGCATTATTTTTCATTATAGTCTAAAATAAACAAAAAAATCAGGATATATATTGATGCCGCGTAAACGATACTCAGAAAATCAAGACATTTGGCTCGCATGGAAAAAGCACACGACACAGACACTTGCTAATGATCGTCTAGATGATTCCGTATCCTTTAAAAGTGTATTTAGACATATAGCAGAACAAAGAGCCATTGTTGCTTACCGACTGAATCATGGTAAAGACTCTGATAGAACAAATTGGTTTGGAAAAGAAAGAACAACAAAAACCTCTTATGAACTAATATTAAGAGATCCTACTAAGGAGCAGTTATTTAGTTCACAATGCGAAGCAATTTTTTCAAGAGCAGATGCAATTTTTGCAGCTGGAAATACAGACCACACAAAAGTATTTGATAATTATATGATTGGTAATATGATTTACCCAACCCATGAAGATCGAGTCTTAGGCAACTCTGACGTGTTAGAAAAAGATTTAATCTCAAGGGATTTAAACATAACTCGATGTGTTTATCAGGCCGCGCCCCCCAGAGATTTTGCTCCAAACCTTTTTAGACCAGTTACAAAACGTTCTGACAAAACCGATAGCCCTATAACATTTCAGCTTTTTATTTCTCGCTCAACTGATGATAGAACCGATGATAAGCTAGTTATGATCTATGGTCTGCAGATGCTTGAGAAGCCAGAAGAAGTCTATCAAGAAGCCGACATACTATTTCAAAACGCAATGGCTTGGAAACCTGAAGATGGAGCCGACGCTCTTTTATTACGACTGGGGCACCTAGCACATCACTTGATACTCAACTTGCCTGTAGAAAGAGGTAACGCCAGTATCACAGAGATATTGGTAGAGAGCATCTGTCTCCAAAAAGGTTTTGAGTTCAAGTTTAACAGAGGCGATCAAGGTCTTGCTTGGGACTTTGAAGCAATGCTAACACCAGACCAAGAAGAATATGCAAAACTGTTTGTAAGAAACGGGTTATTAAATAAACTTACCGCACATGCTATCGATACAGTCAGAGAAGATACTCAATCCACAGATTTACTCGATGACTTAAAGGAGCAGGCTGATGCTAATTTTAGAGAAATAAATGCTGATAGACTGGAGATGTTTCAGGAAGATTATGGGCAAGAAGCTGTTGCTGCATTAATGCGATTGCCCTTCCTCGCTAGAGACAAAATTCTCTCTAGCGATGCCGATGCGCTCCGCTACAACGAACTATCTACACAGAGAGACCTATTAAATTGTAGTTATGCAGATCTTATTGATTTAGGCCCTGAAAAACTAAGGGCGCTTACTGCCCTCTGTCGCAATTACTTCAACAGCAATAACTTGGTAGAAAAGTTTGGCATTACTATTCAGCAACTAGCCCAGGCTAGTATCAATAATATAAACTACATAATTAACAATCAAATGTGCTTAACTATGCTTGAAAAAGATTTGAGTACATTGGAAAATAAAGGTGAAGTCTTTTTGATGTACATGCCCAAGCTAGATTCAGAAAATCTATTTAACTTATTAAGAGCTGTCGGGAGCAATACTGAGTTAGCTAAAACACTCACTAGTCAAGATATTATTGCAATCATTGACATATTACCTGAATTTGATTGTAAAGGAATAGATGCTAAAAAGTTGCTGAGCGCACTAAAAAGTAATATAGCCAGTCCTAAAAGCTCTCTCCCAGGGGGACCTAGTTAAACGACATGAATCACTTCCACAATTAATAAAGAATGTTCTGTTAGTTTTCCTTGCTGCCCCAGTTAAATAAATTGCAGAGTCTACTAGCTGTAAAGCTAAATAAAAAACTAAAATATAAAGATAACTAGCTACTGCGTAACCAAATCTAATATCTGGACCTCAGGAATATGCACAATCCACTTCCCACCCTGCTCTGCAAACGCAGTTTCTTTTGCCATGATTTCATTGGCGTGATTCCAAGCAAACAGTAAGGCATAGTCAGGATAATCCGCATGAAATTCATCGAAGGGTTTTACAGGAATATGCATGCCAGGGCTAAACTTGCCTTGTTTAGTTGGCGTAATGTCATAAATGCATGATAATAAATCTGGCCCAATACCAGAGTAATTTAAAATCGTCGAACTCTTTGCCGTTGCGGCATAACCAACGACACGTTTACCCGCTGCTTTTAGCTCTGTTAGTAACTTCACTAATTCTTGTTTTGAATGAGCTACATTCTGTGCAAACCGTTGGAAAGTTGCAAGTTGCGTTAAACCTTGCTGCTTTTCAGCTTCAAGTTTATTAATAACATTATCAGTAATCGGATAAGCGCCTTTATGAGCTAATACATAACGCATTGAGCCACCATGAACATTTTGTGCATAAGCATCAATTAGCTCTAAGTCATGTTGAGAAAATAAATTTTTCACTGCATGTAATGAAAAGAAAAACACATGTTCATCATAGATTTGATCGTATGATGTCTTTTTAATAATCTCGCCTAAATATGGTGCTTCAAAAACAAATACGCCTTGTGGTTTTAATAGTTTATTAACCCCAGCAGCAACAGAACCAATTTGATCGATATGGCAAATAGCATTAGCACCAAGAATCGCATCGGCTTTACCATGCTCAGCAATAATTTTATCAGCAACATCTTCATGGAAAAAATCCACTAAGGTTTTCACACCTTTTTGTTCAGCAATAGCGGCAACATTTGCGGAAGGATCAACGCCTAAGTGATGCATGCCTTGATTAGCAAAGTTCTGTAATAAGATGCCATCGTTGCTACCCACTTCAACAACAAATGGTTTAGCTTCTTTTGCTAAATACTGTTGTTGCACAAACTTGGCAAAGTCTTGAAAATGTAGAGTCATATTTTTTGATAAACCTGAAAAGAAAGTATAGTTATCATGGTACATAACATCCGGTTCAACCAAATTTAATAGTTGTAATGCATAGCAATGTTCACAAAATGCGATCGCCATATCGTAAAAATACTCTTGATTAAATTGCTCAGGTAACAATAGATTATTTGCTATCGGCATTTTTCCAAAATTTAATACAGGGGTTGCTGTTTGATGACACGCTAGGCAAGTACTCATGATCCTTTCTAAACCTCATTCTTTCTGCTTTCAACTTGAGCGAGATTGTACACACTTTCAAATTTTGATACCACGTGCTCACTTAAATTTTGAAGATAGACTTCTGTTCTATAGCTGGAAATGCTAGAATTGCCCGCAATATGAACAAATCAAATACTTAGGCCAAAATAATATGAAAGGCATCATCTTAGCTGGCGGTTCCGGCACAAGGCTTTATCCCATAACCCTCCCAATCAGCAAACAATTGTTACCAGTATACGATAAACCTATGATTTATTACCCGTTATCAACATTAATGATGGCTGGCATGCGGGAAATTTTGATTATCACAACACCTCATGACGCCCCACTCTTTAAACAATTATTAGGTGATGGTTCGCAATGGGGGATCACTCTAGTATATGCGATACAAGCTCAACCCAATGGCATCGCCGAAGCCTTTATCGTTGCTAAAGATTTTATTGGCACTGATTCTGTCTGTTTAATGCTAGGTGATAATATTCTTTATGGGCAAGGTTTGATTGAGTTATTGAATAAGTCATCAGACTTAACAACTGGCGCGCATGCATATTGCTATTACGTGAAAGATCCTGAACGCTATGGTGTTGCGAAATTTGATAATCAAGGCAACATTACCGACATTGTTGAAAAACCAAAAAATCCGCCATCAAATTATGCTGTTATTGGCATGTACTTTTTTGATCATCACGTTAGTGAGTATGCAGCAAGGTTAGAACCTTCCGACCGTGGTGAACTAGAAATCACTGATTTATTGCAGATATATTTAGACAAAAAACAGCTCTCTGTTGATTTAATGGGCCGCGGTATTGCTTGGTTAGATACGGGTACGCACGAATCATTATTAAGTGCTGCACAATTTTTTCATATTCTTGAAGAACGCCAAGCACTGAAAATAGGCTGCCCTGAAGAAATCGCCTGGCGTAAAAACTATATTAATGAGCAACAGTTAAGAGCATTAGCTGAACCACTAAGAAAAAGTGGTTATGGTGATTATTTATTACGATTAATAGAACGTGAGCATCATTATGAAGGTTCTGCACTCGAACATTCCTGACATTATCATCATTGAACCACAATGTTTTGGTGATGAGCGTGGTTTTTTCCTCGAAAGCTTTCATGAACAGCATTATGCTGAAATCGGTATTGCTAACAATTTTAAACAAGACAATTTATCGCGCTCTAGTCACGGTATTTTACGAGGTTTACATTATCAGGTGGAACAGCCGCAAGGAAAGTTAATATTTGTTGCCCGCGGTGAAATCTTTGATGTCGCTGTTGATATTCGCCAAGGATCACCATCCTTCGGACAATATACGTCAACTATATTGAATGATGAAAATCATCGCCAAATTTATATTCCACCAGGCTTTGCACATGGTTTTTGTGTGCTGTCAGAGAAAGTCGACATGATCTACAAGTGCACGGATTATTACAGTAAGCAAAGTGAACGTGGTATTTTATGGAATGACCCTACTGTTAATATCAATTGGCCCGCTATGGATTTTACTTTATCGGAACGCGATCAAGGCTTTTTAGCTTTAAACGATATAGCAGCAACAGATCTGCCTAGTTATAAAAAATAAATTTAACTATTTTCATTCAACAAACGTCTTTATCGTATTAACCACTCGCTCTACAGGTAATTCACTAATCACTTTTTCTTGTAAAATAATACGATTATCTGCTTGAGGAAAAGGTCCTGAGCGTAGAGGAAATGTTGGGCCAAATAATGCAACCACATTAGTGTTGGTTGCACACGCCACATGTAAAGCACCCGTATCTGGCGTCACATAGACTTTTAATAAATCTATTAGTGATACCATTTCTTGTATGGATGTCTTATTAATAAGATTAATAATCTCTGGGTACTTAGATTGAAATTCTTCCCCTAATTTTTCTTCTTCTTTTGAACCCGTAATTACAAATTTTAAATTTTTATATTGTCCTTTTAATTCCTCAAAAAGTTTCATATAGCTTGTTAAAGGCCACACTTTTTTATGGACACTCTTTTTGAATAAGCGCGTACGTTTACGAGCTAAACCATGGCAACCAATATGGGCTCCTATTAATAGATCTGTTTCTAAATTAACACCCTGCTCGGCAAGAACTGATTTAACCTTATTTCTATCTGTATCTGTAGGGAATAGCTGATAATGCTGTTCTTCATCAATATAATCTTTGGCAAAAAAGTTCCGAATGAAATTATGTGCTAAGCGTGCAGTATGTTCTGTTTCGCAAAGTGCATAAGGTCCAACTGTCGTTGCATTTAAAGTTTCAAAACATTGGCGAGCATAATCGCTATCATGAATATTGATCGCTAAATCATAATAATCTTTACACTTTTCTAACTCAGCCATATTTGGTTGCGAATAAATATTATCAAAATAGGGGTTATTCTTTATCACCGCAGCCGATAAAGGTGTTGTGGTAATAACATCAAACTGAACATCAGGGTTAGCTTTCTTAAATAGATGCAAAGCCGGTAATGTAAAGATAGTATCGCCAAGTCTTGCTGGTGTTACTGTTACAACTTTTTTATATTCCATCATTGTTCTTTCCTCACTTAGAGCTAAATCGTTAGTCTTTCAAATAGAACTTAATCGTTTCTAATAAACCATCATGCAATGTTGTTGTTGCGGTCCAATCTAATTCAGTTTGTAATTTATTACTATCAATCGCATAACGCCAATCATGTCCGGCGCGATCAGTTACAAATTCGATCAACGTCGCATAGGGTTGAGAACCAGGCTGAATATCATCGAGCATTTGACAAATTAATTTAACAAGCTCAATATTTGCCAACTCTTGATCGCCACCAACATTGTAACTTTCACCAAGCAAACCCTGACAAATAATCCTATCTAATGCCGCACAATGGTCTTTTACAAATAACCAATCACGAATATTACTACCATCACCATAAACCGGAATAGCTTTGTTCTGTAAACAGGCATTAATGATCGTTGGTATTAATTTTTCAGGATGCTGGAACGGTCCATAGTTATTTGAACAATTACTCATAGTAACGGGTAATTTATAAGTGTGTTGATAAGCTCGTACCAAATGATCACTACTCGCTTTACTTGCTGAATAAGGCGAGTTTGGTAAGTAAGCAGAGCTTTCTGTAAAAGCTGAGTCAGTTTTTTCTAAACTGCCATAGACTTCATCGGTTGAGATATGATGAAAACGACACTGCTGCTGATCCCATTTGTTTTCTTCTAACCAATATTGCCGCGCAGCTTCTAATAATGTAAAGGTGCCAACAATATTCGTTTGAATAAATTGGGCCGGACCACTAATAGATCGATCGACATGACTTTCAGCAGCAAAATGCACGATAGTATCAATATTAAATTCAACTAGCATTTGTTTAACTAAATTAGCATCACAAATATCACCTTCTACAAAGTGGTAACGCTTATCAGCAGTAATATCAGCAACATTATCTAGGGAACCCGCATAGGTTAATAAATCTAAATTAATAATTTCTAGTTCAGTATGTTTTTCTAACATATAAAGAATGAAATGACTGCCTATGAAACCCGCACCACCAGTGACTAACATTTTTCGTGGCGAATAATTCATAGTCATGCTTTATCGTCCACTTTGTTTTCTTTGCTTGGCAGTTGAATTAAGTGTTCCCGATAATGCTTTAATTCATCAATTGAATCTTTAATATCTTGTAATGCCAAATGCTCTGATTCTTTTTTAAAGCTGTTATAAACCCTTGGTGCCCAGCGCTTAGCAAGAATTTTCAAGGTACTGACATCAAGATTACGATAGTGAAAAAAGTCAGCCAACATCGGCATGTATTTAATTAAGAAGCGTCGATCTTGGCAAATACTATTACCACACATCGGCGACTTACCTGGTTTCACATGTTCTTGCAAAAATGCCAATGTTTGTGCTTCAGCTTCAGCTTCATTAATAGTACTTTCTTGAACGCGCTTCACTAAACCTGACCCATTATGTTGCTTGGTATTCCATTCATCCATAGCACTTAATGCTGCTTCCGATTGATGAATAGCAATCATAGGACCTTCAGCAATAACATTTAATTGTTCATCGGTAACAATAGTGGCAATTTCAATAATGCGCTCAATATCGAGATTGAGTCCGGTCATTTCTAAATCCAACCAAATTAAATTTTTTGCGCT
The DNA here is from genome assembly GCA_021773175.1 of Gammaproteobacteria bacterium. GTDB lineage: Bacteria > Pseudomonadota > Gammaproteobacteria > JAJFKO01 > JAJFKO01 > JAJFKO01. Next base: position 265,666 of record JAJFKO010000064.1, on the reverse strand, counting down.
TGCGACCATAGTGTTATTACTCATAAATTTTTGAATGACGCTATTGTGCTAAATTAATGACTTATTTGCAATTTTTTTGGTAAAACTGCTTTTGCAGAGTTGACTCAATATTATTAAAGCATTAGATTGCTTCATAATTATAATAATTAATGTTATGGAGCTGACATTCATATGCTAAGCCTAATTATCTTTTTTGTTCTCGCTTACCTCATTGGCTCACTATCGAGTGCCATCATCGTTTGTAAAATTATGCGCCTTCCAGATCCTCGCACTGAAGGTTCAGGTAACCCAGGAGCGAGTAATGTTTTACGCATTGCTAATCGTAATGCTGCATTAATCGTATTAATTGGTGATATATTGAAAGGTATGATTGCTATTGCCATTGCCGCTATTTTTGGTGTGCATGGATTAGCATTAGGACTCGTTGGAATTGGCGCAATGCTCGGTCATATTTTTCCTGTTTTTTTCCAGTTTAAGGGTGGCAAAGGTGTTGCCACAACCTTAGGTGTCTTATTAGCTTTATCATTTTGGGTTGGTGTTTTATCACTGCTTGTTTGGCTGCTAGTCGCACTTATTTTGCGTTATGCATCTGTCGCATCGATGTGTATGGTTATTGCGGCTGTCATTTTCACTTTATTTCTTACGCCGAAATATCTATTCGCTGTTTTGTTAATGGCGTTAATCGTTATTGCAATGCATCATGAAAACATTACGCGCTTGATGCAAGGCAAAGAAAGTAAAATTGAGCTAAAAGGTAAATAAACAGGACTTAGCAATTTTAGGTGATATTTGAACATCTTCAGCACATGGTTATTTCTTCCTGTATTCCAAAATAGCCATGTTAGTAAGCATTGTCCTATACTAGTTCCGACATAGGCCAGCGAGCAGTAACGTTAAAATTTAAGGGTTCACGCTGACCGCGCACTAAACGTTGATACCCCACATAAGCTATCATTGCCGCATTATCGGTACAAAACTCAGGCTTCGCATAAAATACTTCTGCCTGTAATTTCTTCGTCATTTTATGTAATTCTTGCCGCAATAGTTGATTGGCACTCACGCCCCCAGCAATCACTAATTGTGACAAACCTGTGGCTTTAAGCGCGCGTTGACACTTTAACGAGAGTGTATCAACAACCGCTAATTGGAATGCACATGCGATATCAGCTTTGGTCTGTTGATCTTGTTCAGTCGCCATGAAGGCTTGCATGGCCGCTGTTTTCAAACCACTAAAACTAAAATCAAACCCCGGACGTTTAATCATAGGTCGCGGAAATTCAAAACGTGTAGCATCACCTTGTTCTGCTAAATGTGCAATCTCAGGACCTCCAGGATAATTTAATCCTAGTAAACGAGCAGTTTTATCAAACGCTTCTCCCGCTGCATCATCTAATGACTCACCTAGAATTTCATAGTTACCAAACTCTAAAACTTTGACAAGCATGGTATGACCACCAGAAACGAGCAAGGCAACAAACGGTGTTGTTGGCGGTTGTGGTTCTAACATTGGTGCAAACAAATGTCCTTCCATATGATGCACACCAACACATGGCAAGTCACGCGCAAAAGCAAAGCTGCGCGCAAAGGTCGCCCCCACTAATAATGCGCCAATCAAACCTGGCCCTGCGGTATACGCTACGCCATCCAAATCATCAATATTGATGTTGGCTTCTACTAGGGTTTGTAAGAGTAATGGTACGATTTTTTGTTGATGATCACGCGAAGCTAATTCCGGTACAACACCACCATATTGGCGGTGCAATTCAATTTGGCTATAAATATTATGCGCTAGCACGCCTTGCTCAGCATCATAGACAGCAATAGCGGTTTCATCACAGGATGTTTCAATGCCTAATACACGTTTCATGATTCAACAAGTATCTCAAATCTTAAAACACATATTGTCTATAAAGAATCAGCTTTTTGCAAAGTTAATTTACTATTTGTTAAGAAGTTCTTTGTCGTGGTTTAAGGCTTACTACTTCACAACCCATCTCTGCTGCAGTTAAAGCAAATGGCTTAGCATCTTCTTTTGAATCTCTAGCTTGTGCCTCCATAAATTGCATATAAGCATCAACATCGTAATAATGATTCGTAACTCTTCGAGGCATTGGTTGCATTTCAATACTTTCTACATGATTGGCACCCTGTGTACCTATAGTGCTAGCCACAGATAGTCCATTTTCTCCAAGCCATCTATACGTTGATGAATCAACTCTGCATCCAGCAGAGTAAGCATTACTTGGGGTTGCAGCAGTAGCACTTGCACCAAAAGAAAAATGCCAATTGAATGAAAAATTGCTTCGTCTTACCCAGTCAACAACTTTTGTTGCTACTCTCCTAATAGAAGCTGTTATATTTCTGGCAGCACGAACTACAGCAGGTGTTGTATCGAAACTTGCATCAGTTTCAATGAAGATTTCAGCTTGAAGTTTCGCACTTAGCTTATCCGCAGGTTTATTTACTCCAGGACTGCGATCATCATTACCTGCTAAAATGTATAATGCTTTTACGCCAACAATAATGGGCACGGCAAATATACCAAAGAAACTCATAGGTATACGAACTGGTGAGTTTTTATTAGAGATTGTATTTTTAATAGAATTAATTAAATTTCTTGGATAATGTCTAGAAACAAAAGATAGAATCTTGTGATCAAATTCACTTACTCCAGCATGACGATAGTTTTGGAAGAAGTAATTAGTTCCAGCAACCATACCAATCGTTACTCCTACTGCCATAGATATGATGGCAGCAGGCAATACAGCTGCAATCAATGGAGGAATCGCGATCATTGGCAAAAATGTAAGTACCACAGCAGCCATATTGAATCCCATAAGTCCAATAAATCCAGTAATACCAAGAGCAATTACTCCTATAGCAGCATACGCTGATAAACCTGCAAAAGTCCCTCTGTTAAATGCTCGATTAAATCTGAATGGATTACAAAGGCGACAGAGGCGCACTAAAAAAGCTGGCAATTTATATCTATCCGCTAAAGAGCGATGATTTGATTGCTCATGAATTTCTTCATTATCTGCGTTATATCCCTCATCGGCATCTAAATCTATCACTGTGATTTTAGAACCATGCTCTCTCATATAGTTAAGAAGCTCTTCTCGATAAAGGGGAAATATATGATGAAGTGCACTAAAAGTTTCTGTTCTGTCTTGACCTTCTAGCTTACCCAGCACCCATAGAGCATCTGCTACATTTCTTATAGAGCCGATATGTTGCTCAACATACGCTAATCGTTCTTTTTTTGAGATTTGTGATAAACCCAAAAGAGCTGGGGCAATTTTATTTGATTCCAAACTAGCAAAAGCCATACGTTACTACCTCTAAACCACGATATAAGTGCTTAATCGAATTAAATTTGCGCAAACATAGCACTCCCAAGGTCTAATATCAACCACTGTTATCAATATGCAGGTCGGGAAGGCAGAGTATTGACGAAGAACAAAAATACATTTGGAAACGCTAATACCACCAACTATTTACATTGCTAATATAGCCGGAGCTGTTGCAAACGCAGATAAAGCAGCTGCCGCAGATGCAGCCATATCTGTAACCGGTAAGCCACATTTCTCAGCTGGAGAGAAGAACTGACTACCTCTAGGGAACATCAAACGCAAAAATTTAGCGCTATCAAAGCTAGGAATTGCCACCGCCATGTCATTAGCAAATTCTTTAAAATCACGTTCTAAAAGACAATTAGCAGTCGTTTCCGTACCATTACCCATTTTAATAGTATATGGTAAGCAAAACTCTGGCCGAACATGTGTATACACATGCTCACGCAAGCAATTATCCCATGCCTCTAATTGCCCTTCACGAAGTAGATTATTCTGCAAAGCTGTCGTCATTGTCTCGCGAAGTGTATCTAATCCTGCTCTAAATGATGCGCGCGCCTCTGGCTTTAAAGGTAATTGTTGCGACGCTGCTGTAATCGTGTCAGCCATAGCTAATAGTTCTTTTAAGTCTGTAGCATCATCATTAGAGAGAGGTTTCTCAGCTCCATACCAAAGACGTGCGCCAATTTTTGTTAAAGTGCTCTGAGCATATTCCCAAGCGCTTGGCTCTTTGGCAGATGAGCTATGTACAGAAGCAGACTCATCTTCAGTTCGCTCGGCAGAGACCGCTAGGGACGTGTTATTTGTAACAGGAATAATATCAATATCTGAGCTTCCCCCCACACCAGAAATAAACGTCGTTTTAGAAAGTTTGACGGTAACATTACCGGAAGCTACTGCATCTATATAAGCATCAGAAAATAAGCCAAAAGTACCTGTTTGAGTAGTAAAAACTACTTTTCCCATCTTTGCAGTTTGATTACTCTTATGAGGTTGCTCTATAACATTGATATTCCAATGTAAAACTGGTTGAAGAAGCAAATTGATACTTAATAGTATCTCCAGGGTGAACAGTAGGCTGACAATAGCCATCATTCGCACCATTCTCAATACACCCGGTGTTCACACTCTCACCATCTGGTTCACTTATAAGTTTCAAAGTGAATGGCGACCCATTTTTTAATTCAAAGTCTGATATCAAGAAAAGATCAATCAATCCAAAAGCACCCACAATCATCCCACAAAAAATACCTCCCGCTGTTGTCATACCGCATAGAACAACGCCAACAGAGAAAATTACACATTGGCACTCTTCACCAATTTTCCATGAAGATAAACTAGAAACAGTAGTTGTAAGAGGCGTTGTTTCTTTTACTGCTGGCCGTGCTTTTTCATCATTTAGAGAGAAGCTTCTGCCACTTTTGGAACCGGAGACCTTTTCTCAACATCTAATTCGTCATCACGATGACTTAAATCTGTCATCTCTAGTATAAGAATCACGATCTGAACCATACCTTCGCACTCTATTAAGCCATTGACTGAACATGTTGGACGCCTTTTGTACAAATAAAAAAACAGTATTATTCATGACAAAGCTTAAAGAAAACTTAACCTCAGGCATTCACACGCAATAAATCTTTATGTTTAACATGCGCTTACATCAAACGCCGGCTTGGCGTTTCAAGCCATCAGTAATAGCTTTCGAGCTCAAGTCCGCCTTACTTTGCTGACTGACGTTTAATCAATTTAGAAAAATTGGCCTCCACTTTCCCTGCACAAAAATCACTCTAATTGATACTTGCTTTGTCTTACGATTCAGCTTAAAATTCGCGTCCTTGATTTGTATAAATATTATTTAATTAGTTTTTTAAGAAGGTCGATACATGCCAATAGTTAAAGTAAAAGAACGCGAACCATCTGATGTGGTTATCCGTCGTTTTAAACGAATCTGCGAAAAAGCAGGGGTTCTTACTGAGTTACGTCGTCGCGAACGCTTTGAAAAGCCAACAACCGTGCGTAAACGTAAAAAAGCAGCAGCTAAAAAACGTGCTTTAAAGAAATTATTACGTGACAACCCAATGTTAGCAAAACTACAAAGTAAAGCTCATGGCGGCAAACGCTAAATTATAGCGTATATAACGTAATCTTATATAAGAGTTATCAGTTATGACGAGTACTACTACTCTCAAACAACGTATTCAAGACGATGTCAAAACAGCAATGCGCGAGCGCAATAAGCCTCAACTTGCTGTTTTGCGTCTCATGACAGCTCAAATCAAGCAACGCGAAGTTGATTCACGCATCGAAATGCAAGACGCTGACATCATTGCTGAATTAGATAAAATGATTAAGCAACGCAAAGAATCCCACAAACAATATATTGCAGGTAATCGTGAAGATTTAGCTGAACAAGAAGCTTTTGAGATGACGATTATCGAAAAATATCTTCCTGAACCTTTACCTGCAGAAGAAGTTGCAAAACTTATCAATGCGGCCATGACCGAGACGAACGCAAGTGGCATGCAAGATATGGGTAAAGTCATGGCGATATTAAAACCGCAAGTACAAGGTCGTGCCGATATGTCGGCGATAAGTCGCCAAATTAAAGATCGATTAAGCGCGTCTTAACTTTATATTCGTAGCGATTACAACAACTCTCTTTTGTGTAATTAGAAAATATCATGGCAAACTATATTCCACCGGAATTTATCAGTGAAGTGTTAACACGAGTCGATATTATCGAAGTGATTGATAGTCGTGTGCCATTGCAAAAACGTTCTGGTAATAATTATGTTGCCTGCTGCCCTTTCCATAATGAAAAAACACCCTCTTTTACAGTAAGTCCCACAAAACAATTTTATCATTGCTTTGGTTGTAGTGCGCATGGCAATGCCATTAGCTTTTTGATTGAATATGAACGCTTAAGCTTTGTTGAAGCAGTTGAAACGCTTTGTCAGTTGGTTGGCTTAAGTCTCCCTGAAAATGCCACGGGCCCAGTACACAATACTAAACAATATGAAAATGCCTATAAGTTAATGTCTACGGTGAATCGCTATTATCAACAACAATTACTGCAACACAATGATGCTCGCCAAGTAAATCATTATCTGCAACAACGCGGCTTAACAAAAGAGATTATCGAAAAGTTTTCCATAGGTTTTGCACCTTCAGGTTGGCACAACTTAGAAAATTTATTTAAAAATAATACTAATGTTCGTAAGTTGCTCGTTGAAACTGGCATGCTAATTGAGAAAGAACATAAACACTATGACCGATTTCGTAATCGCATTATGTTCCCCATTCATAATCGTCGCGGTCATATTATTGGTTTTGGTGGCCGTGTTTTTGTTGCTGAAGATAATCCTAAATATTTAAACTCTCCAGAAACGATGATCTTTCATAAAGGCAAAGAACTTTACGGCTTATATGAAGTCCTACAAGAAAATCGTCGCGTCGATCATTTTCTAATTGTTGAAGGTTATATGGATGTTGTTGCTCTCGCACAGCATGGTATTACCAATGCTGTGGCATCATTGGGCACAGCCATTAGTAAAGAACATTTACAAACCTTACTCCGTTATGCTCCAGATTTGATTTTTTGTTTTGATGGTGATGCTGCTGGTAAACAAGCTGCTTGGCGTGGTCTCGACATCATTCTTCCTCTACTAAAAGATAGTTATCGAATACGTTTTATGTTTCTAGCAGAAGGTGAAGATCCGGATAGTTTAGTCCGTAAACTCGGTAAAGATAAGTTTACTGAATTACTACAATCAGCAACTAGCCTGGCAGATTTTCTTTTCAATGAATTAACGCGAGGTATCGATGCCAATGACCCTGCAGCGAAAGCGCAGTTAAAAGAAAAAGCTAAACCCTTTATTAATAAAATTCCTGCTGGAATTTATCGTGAGTTGCTCATGCAACGTCTAGCGAAAATAATACGCATTGCACCGGAAAGGCTAAATGCGATCATTATGGATAAAAACGTTGGCGCAACAACAGCATCAACAAAAACGACACAAAGCAGTAAATTTAAAATCACACCTATGCACGTCTCTTTAATATTACTATTACAAAATCCAGCGCTGATCGTCCAACTACCTGCTGCCTTTTCAGCAGAAGAATTAACATTACCAGGCCATACTCAGTTAGCACAACTCATTTCACTATTAAAAACAAATCAGATATCTCAACTAACAACCGGCGCTGTATTAGAATATTGGCGCGATCAAGATGATTACAAAACGATGTCTAAACTTGCAAGTCGACAACTTCCCATTCCTGAGAATGGCGTCACCACAGAATTTCTAGACAGCATCAACCGTTTACAAGACATGCAACGTGAAGTTAACATTGAGCAATTAATAAACAAAGCGAGCTTCAGCGGCTTGTCACCGGAAGAGAAAATAAACTTACAGAATTTAATTTTAAAAAAAGTTCCTGAAAAAGAGGCGAAATAAAAAATATGTTCTACACTTCGTAGTGGCGCATATACATCTATAGAGAATGAATATATACAACTGACAAGACTTACGTTAAATGCCGCTCTCTTTACCACGAGTTTGGTTGGCATTTAGCGTAAGTCCTGACTGAAAAACTAAGGATTTAACTGGTGTATTTTTGTACTATGTGTTTGCATTAAAATTTACAACAACTTTTTTCTATGAGAGAAATCAAAATATGAAAAATTTTGTGTAATTTTTACTAGATTTGATTAATAAAAATGCATAGAATAGGCAGCTTTTTTCCAATTTTAAGCTTATAGGTGGGTGGACATGGCAGAAAAAGATCAAAATCAAGAGCAAGAGCAACAAACTTCACAACTCAGGCAATTAATTGCCAAAGGCAAAGAACAGGGTTATTTAACGCTCTCAGAAATTAACGATTTACTCCCAACGGATATTGTTGATCCAGAACAAGTCGATAACATTATTAATATGTTTAACGACATGGGGGTTCGTGTTTATGAAACGCCACCTGATGAAGAATCTATTCTTCTCTCTGAAGAAGCTGTGCGTGATGATTCCGAAGATGCAAATACTGTTGAAGAGGCTGCTGCAGCCATTGTTTCTGCATCTTCTGCAACTGAAGGTCGTACCACCGATCCTGTTCGTATGTATATGCGTGAAATGGGTACCGTCGAATTACTTACCCGCCAAGGTGAAATCGTAATTGCGAAACGTATTGAAGATGGCTTACGTAAAGTCCTCGTCGCACTCGTCGACTATCCAAAAATCATGCAATATATGTTTGATGAATATAAGCGTATTGTTGAAGAAGAAGGTCGCTTAGGTGATTTGATCAGTGGCTTTACAGATATGCTTGATGAAGCCCCTATCCCAGTAGCAGTCCCACCTAAAGACAAGAATGTCCAAGAACAGGAAAACAAAGATAAAGACAAAGATAAGGATGCCGCTGAAAGTGACGATGACTCAGAAGAAGAAATTGATACTGGTCCAGATCCTATCATAACGAAAGAACGCTTCACTGAATTAGAAAAACTGCATAAGAAAGTTATCAATGCAGAGAAGAAATATGGATTTGAACATAAAAATACGCAAAAATGGCGTCAACAATTGGCTGATCATTTCATTAACTTTAAACTGGTGCCACGACAATTCAATAAACAAATAAAAACTATCCGTGATGTTTTATTAGAAATTCGTCTTTGTGAACGCACCATTATGACAGCTTGTATACAAAAAAGCGGTATGCCACGCGCTATCTTTATTAAATCATTTCCTGGCAATGAAGCTAATTTAAAATGGGTTAATCGTCATGTTGAAGATCCAGAAGATGAGGATGATGGTACAGAGTCTGGCGGTAAGAAACTCAAACCTTGGCGCTCTCCACAATTAAAAGCCTATGCACTAGATGTTGTTCGTGCGCAAAAACGCATGATGACGATCGAACAAGAATGTGAAATTAGCATTCATCGTATTAAAGATATTAATAAGCGCATGTCGATTGGTGAAGCTCGTGCTCGTCGTGCGAAAAAAGAAATGGTTGAAGCAAATTTGCGTCTTGTTATTTCTATCGCCAAAAAATACACCAACCGTGGTTTACAATTTCTTGATCTGATTCAAGAAGGTAATATCGGTTTGATGAAAGCTGTCGATAAATTTGAATACCGCCGCGGTTATAAATTCTCGACCTATGCAACGTGGTGGATTCGCCAAGCAATCACCCGCTCTATTGCGGATCAGGCTCGTACTATTCGTATTCCGGTACATATGATTGAAACAATTAATAAATTAAATCGTATTACGCGACAAATATTACAAGAAACGGGTAAAGAACCATCTCCTGAAGAACTCAGTGAATTGATGACCATTCCAGAAGATAAAATCCGTAAGATAATGAAAATTGCTAAAGAACCGATTTCGATGGAAACACCTATCGGTGATGATGATGATTCACACTTAGGTGATTTTATTGAAGACTCAAACATCAATTCACCTATCGATGCGGCAACAGCAGAAAATCTTTCTGAAGCAACGCAAGATATCTTATCGAGTTTAACCCCTCGTGAAGCAAAAGTGTTGCGTATGCGTTTTGGTATCGACATGAATACTGATCATACCTTGGAAGAAGTGGGTAAACAGTTCGATGTGACCCGTGAACGTATTCGTCAGATTGAAGCAAAAGCTTTGCGTAAACTACGTCATCCATCACGCTCTGAACAATTACGTAGCTTCTTGGATGAATCGGGTGAAGTTGGTAACTAACGTTTTAGTTACTATATGGAATGCGCGTGATTGAGTTTTTTTATTGGTATGCCAGGCTTGTCGATATATTAATAAATGTGTAAGATACGCGCTTCTAACCTCTCGCAGCGGGCCCATAGCTCAGTTGGTTAGAGCAGGGGACTCATAATCCCTTGGTCCTAGGTTCGAGTCCTAGTGGGCCCACCACTTCCCAAGCACTTTTTACGGCTTTTCTCAGCTGCTTGCTTTGGAAATATCTCCGGAATAGCTGCTAAACTATCTGTGGCAATATTGATGACTTTTATATATTTTACTGGTGGTTGTTCTCTATTATTTACTTTTACAGAAACATCCATTAAACCAATAGCCTGTAATTCTTTAACAATTAATCTACGCTTTTCTATATCATCACATCTCACAATCAGGAAAAGTGCTTGAGTCGGACTATTTTTGCAATAATCTTGCCACTCTGTTAAACCTGTAATACGCTCTAGCTGCTCTTTAATGCCTGCAATTTCAAAAGCATTATACTTTTTAGTAATGAACGTCTGGCATTGTGTTGCTCTGCGTTGTTCAAACCGTTCTTGTGCCACTCTTAAAACTTGTTGTGCTACTCGACACGCAATCTGCATTATCTCAAGATTTGGCGCGATTAAAACCGTATCAAGACTTGTTCCCTCAGCTTCTAATTGTGCAATAAATAATTGTAAAAACATTTTAAAATAAGTATTTTCATCTCTTAAAGGAAAACAACGCTCTAACTTCATAGCTAAATCAAATATAGTTTGGCGCAGAACAACTAATTCTTGGCATAACTTGCCATATTCACTTACCACTCTAGGAGTTGTTGTTAAACGCGCCATCAAATGTTCTATAAGAACTGAAGTGTCCTCCGGTATAGCTGCTCTTAACCGATTGTAACTACTATTTGGGTCATTATAATCTGCAGCTGTACGAAATAAAAAACTCTGGTAACCTAACAATACAGCAGGTAATTGTAGCAAACCTACAGCTGTTCGGCCGTTACCATTGAATGTAGGATGAATGTCGATTATACCAGAATATAAATCAGCAATTAACTCTGCCACTTTTTGCTTATTGCCTCTATCACATGCTTTCCAGCGCGGAATAATATTCGCAAACAGTTCTAGCATTGCGGAGTGTTTGTTTTCAGGATCACACCAAATCCGCATAAATCGATCGACTAAAGCTTTTTCATTAGCATTTAATGCATTTTCTCTATAGCAGGCAAATAATCGCGCTTCAGCAAGCTTGAGTTGTTTAGGCTCTCTAAGCCCGAGAGAACTTAAGTTAGCTAAGAAGTCTAATGCTGTGAATGAATTGATATAATCTTCTTCAGCTTTTGAAATTGTAATACTGTCATTAGTTGAACAACGAATGAGTAACATTACTAAAGCAAAAATATCATCAACAGTCACATTACCTTTTTCAAGAAATTTCTCTGGAGACGCACTTACTTTCGCCCGTATAAAGCCTTTGATCTTAGCTTCATCTTGCCATCCAGTTATAAAGACGGCTCTAACGAGATCTATTACATCTTCAGAAACATTTAAGCTCGGTATAGTTCTATTAATGATTTCGCCGTCAAGAGGCATTGCCAAGATTGCGCCTTCACTAAAAGTGCTAACATTTGGAGTATGAGCACGAATATCTTCTGCTAATGTTCTTGTTGCAAATGAGTGAAATTGAAGAAAAACGCTAAGTAAAAATTCTGGAGTTAAGACATCTAAACTTCTTCTTAATTCTGGTAAAACCTTTCGCTCTAAGTATAGATATGCTCGGTGAAGATCACGATATTGCGCTTGTTGATACAAAAGTATAGTTTGTAGATCGAGAGATTCACCAGTGGGATTTTCTGGCACATGTTGGAAAACTAACTCTGGGTTGAGTTCCTTTAATTCAGCAAAAAACATATCAATCTCACGAGAAAGGTTAAAATCCAACCAATTCTACACGCCAAACATCAGGCGTCAACCCTTTTGCTTGCATTTTAATCACTCATAGTTCAATAAAATATATTAAGTTATTGTATACGTGAAGTTAACTCTATGAAATTTTTAGAAAAATTTTGTAACATGCTTGCTTGTGCAGGCTCTAGCAAGCTTCCATCCTCACCAAAGGCTTGGAATGACTTTGGTATAGCTAACTGCTCAGGCACAACGATAGAGCCAAGGTTGGTTAATATAGTGCGAAGATGCGAAAGACCACGTAATCCACCTAGATTACCTGGCGCAGCGCTTAGCAATAATGCAGTCTTATTTTTAAACGCAGAGATATCAGTACCTGCATCTTCATTACGGGTCAACCAATCTATCGTGTTCTTCAACACTGCAGAAAGTGAGCCATTATATTCTGGTGATGCAATAATATAACCATCGCTTGCTTGGAGTATTGCTTTTAGAGCAGCAGCCGCTTTTGGATAACCCGCATCAATTTCTAAATCACCATCATATAGAGGCATACTGTAATCGCGTAAATCAATATAGTTAGCCACAGCTCCTTGCTCTTCAACAATGGCAGCCGCTCGTTTAGCTAATACTTTATTGATAGATGCACTACGTGTACTTCCCGAAAAAACCGTAATATTCAATTGAGACGACATAATCTACTCCAATATTCTGTATGAAATGTTGTTTAAGTTTAAAACAAGTATATAATTTACAGCTTATTTATCATAGCGATAATTCTTCAACAACCTGTACAAGTATTTTGAACAATGAAAATAGATTTAAATAGTATTAGCGTTCTCGAGTCAATAGCCCGCAATGGTAGCTTTGCCAAAGCCGCAGAAGAATTAAATCTGGTACGTTCGGCATTAACTTATACTGTAAAAAATATTGAAACAAAACTCAATATTACTATCTTTGATCGCAGTGGCCATAAAGCGCAATTAACGCCAATTGGAAAATATATTCTGGAACAAGGCAGTGATTTACTTAAACAAGCACAAATTTTAGAAGATAACATTCAGCAAATTGCCTCGGGTTGGGAAACAGAATTACATATTGTCTATGATGATATCATTCCTTTAAAAAATTTATTTCCATTAATAGAATTATTTCATCTAGAGTGTCCGCATATTCAATTGCACATTACCGCAGAACGTTTAAAAGGAACGTGGGAAGCTTTATTCACTAAACGTGCTGACTTGATCATTGGTGCCGCAGGAGATTTTGCACAAGCTCCTGAAATTAGCACTTTCACCTTAGGACAACTAGATTTTGACTTTGCCGTTGCTCCACATCATCCGTTAGCAAGCTTGCCTGAACCCATAAAAAATTCTGAGATTATTAAATATTGTTCTGTAGTTGCAAATGATACAGCAAAAGAATTAACACCTATGACAACAGGTCGATTACTCGGTCAGGATCGTATTGCCGTTAATAGTATTCATTCAAAGTTTATAATGCAATGTGCTGGATTAGCAGTAGGTTTTTTACCAAAAATCTGGATTCATGATGCAGTTAAAAAAGGTAAATTAATTGTTAAGAAAGTTGAAAAAAGTAAAGCTGGCGGTAACGTTTCAGTCGCATGGAATAATCAAAAAATTGGAAAAGGCTTACAATGGTGGTTAGATCATTTACGTGATAAACCGTCTCAACTATTCACAACAAACTAATGCGCCATTTTTCTCAGGCACAAACCATCCGTAAGGTTGAAATGTTAGCTTTACAGTAACTTTTCATTGCAGGAAAAATTTACTCAGCCTATATTGTCACGAACGATCGTTAACTATAGGTTTAGCTATGTTTTCAAAAGTAAGTAGAAGGATTCCTGGTGTAAGCCGTGTTGCTCATGCTTTCAGACCTACGATTACTAGAGGCCAAAAATCATCGTCAGCATCGAGCGAATATTCAACTACAGTCACAGCATATTCAAGTTATTCAACAAGTTTATCTTCTTTACAAACTCCGCCCAGTTCAAGACCAGTAACATCTTCATATCATGCTAGCTCCACAAACTCAGAAGCAGCTGAAACTATCACTATTCAAGATAGACAAAGACTTATGGAATCCGATATGAGCGAAATAGATCGCATGAGTGCGGCAGCAGAATTTAAACAAAATGTAAAAATAATATTAGCGCATTTAAAAAAACTCATTAGCTTGGCAGAAGAACCTGTAGTCATGTCATCTCAGCAACACTTGCCAATATCTACTGAAACAGAAAGAACTCTCGCATCATTAACTGAGTTACGATCTCACTTTAAAACGATGCTTGCAACTTATAACGACTTAGTACATAAACAAAAAGCAATAGATAAGATACTATTGAAGCTTCGAGATTTTTCTTCCCGTGTTCTTGATAGTGCAGGTAACCATACCAGTATTCTACGCTACAATATGCAGCTACAATATGAACTTGAAGCAGCAAGAGATTCTGTTGAGATAACAGCGATGACAGACTTTACAAAGACAATTATGTTATTCGCCGTTCATATTTATCAAGCTCTCGAAATGTATGCTAATTTACATTTGCTCTTTTCAAAATTCATTGCAAATATTAATAGTGCTACAAACCTACCTCAAGCTCCTATTATTCTACCCCCATTAAGTTTTTTAAATACTCGCCTCAATTCTATTCCTGATAGCTCTTCTCCGCCAAGCAGTCCAGAAGGTTTAACTTCATCAACAACAACACCAACATCTGCATCGTCACAAAAAAATAAATTTAATTAGGATGCTGATAATCTGTTTCTCTAATGAAAGCGACTCTTGATTTACATGTAAAAATCATTAACAATGTGCAATCATATAACAAGAAGAAAAATTCATATGCTAAAAAATATATCTAAAACAAAAATGGCTTTTATTTTACTACTGGTTTCGACCATTCTGTTTGCTTTTTCCACTCCAATTTTAAAAGTCTTAATCATTGAAGGTAAAGCACTAGGCTTAAAACATACCGAAGCCATCTCATTTTGCAATGTATTATTTATTGGAAACCTATGTGCGGGCCTTATTACCTTAGTTTCATTTCCGAAAAAGAAAATGTATCAAGAATTACGTCATATTAATCGCAGAACATTTTGGTTAATTGCGATAAGCTGTATTCTAGCTATCATCTACCCTTCACTCATTTTTTTCGCATTAGAAAAAACCACCGTTACTCGTATTGTATTAATTTCACGTTTTGAAGGCATCGTCTATGCGCTCATGGCCTGGGTTTTCTTAAAAAACACATTAAAGTTGCCTGAAATTATTGGCTATTTGATCATTGCAATTGGCGTTGGCATTATTTTATTTAGTAGTGGTATGCAAGTAAGCACTGCAGATATTTTAGTATTGAGTGCCTGTGTTTTTTATGGGCTTTCAGAAGTTTTCAGCTTTATGTTACTTGATTCAATTTCACTACCAACATTTATCTTTGTGCGTAATTTTGTTTCCGCCATTGTATTCTTTATTATCGCTACATCCTTATTCGGACCTGAACATTTTGCTGAAGCATTCTATGGTGATTTATGGATTGCCATGTTGATCTATGCAGGAATTACGATTGTTATAGGACAATTAATGTGGTTTAGAGGCGCTAAAGATTCTAATCCGATATGGCCGGCAAACTTTGCTTTAATCACACCATTTTTCACCATTTTATTCGCATATCTATTACTGCATGAAGTTCCTGACTTAAGCGAATGGATAGCCATTGTCATTATTGCGATTGGTATTGGTATCACAAAGGTTATTGGTTCGTTGCAGCGCTCTAAATTACAACCAATGGGTATTGACTGTGGCTTGATAGGTCGCTAACCTTAGTCGCGTTCACGTTATTTAAATTTATTATCAACTTCAAGGAAGAGACTCATGAGAACTTTAATAAATTGTTTATTGGCTATACGTGCTAAATTTGAATGGTTTCCACTGTTTTTTGCGCGTATTTGTATTGGATTATTCTTTGCGATTTCGGGATATAACAAGTTATTTACCCCAGCAAGTCAGCAACAGATTTTGGATACACTGGTAAAAGCAGGTGTCCCTTTTCCACATTTTGGTGCTATCTTCATTCCCGCAGTTGAATTTATTGGCGGTATTTTGTTAGTTTTAGGTTTACTAACATCTATTACAGCAATAGTGCTATTTATTTTACTCATCGTCGCAATTGTGACGGATGGTGTGCATAAGATTCCTGCTAACTTAGCGCCACTTGATTGGCTTGATTATTTTCTCTACTTACCAGAAGTCATATATGAATTCATTTTAATTTGGCTCATTATTTTTGGTTCTGGCTGTATTGGTATTGATGCTTGGATCCGCAGTCGTTGGAAAAAGAAAAGTACATAATAGTCACAAACTAATTGGAGAAAATTCGCATGCAAACTCAAACCCAAGATTATGTTGTCGATGGCAAAACATTTGAAGCATTTATTGCTTATGATGATACATTACCAGGTAAACGGCCTGCTGTATTAGTCGCTCATGATTGGACCGGACGTAATGAATTTGCATGCGATAAAGCTAAGTCACTTGCCGAACTAGGTTATGTTGGTATTGCGATTGATATGTATGGTAAAGGTGTTCTTGGTCAAAATAATGAAGAGAAATCAGCTCACATGACACCGATGATGGAAGATCGTGGCTTGCTACGTCAACGCCTTCTCACCGCCTATGAAACAATCATGCCAATTGACGTTGTCGATAAAGATAATGTCGCCATCATGGGGTTTTGTTTTGGGGGTTTATGTGCTTTAGATTTAGCTCGTACAGGTGTTAATTTAAAAGGAACCTTAAGCTTTCATGGTTTTTTTCATGGCTCGGATAATCTTGCTAGCAAACAAATTCAAGGTAAAATCATCGCTTTTCACGGCCATAAAGATCCAATGGTTCCTGCTGAACAATTAACAATGCTTGCTGATGAAATGACAACAGCCAATGTCGATTGGCAGCTACATGTTTTCGGTAATGCTATGCATGCCTTCACTAACCCTCTCGCCAATGACCCAGATTTCGGAACCCTTTATGACGCTGATGCCGATAATCGTTCTTGGTTAATGACGGTTGACTTCCTTGAAGAAATATTTACGGTTTAAATATCTGTTAAATTAATACCAACTTATTTTATTTAAAGTACTATTTTAGTAAGGTTATTATGGAAACAATTTGGCAAGCAGCAATTCATACCCCATGGTGGGTTTATGTCTTATTAGTTTATCTTATCATTATGGGATTCAAAGCCTCGAGAACTCGTGTAATTGAATTAAAACGTTTATTTATTATTCCTGCTCTTTTTACTTTTCTATCAGTTCAAACGTTATTATCTTCGTTCAAAGTTGATACCTTCAGTATTTTAACTTGGGTTATAGCAATCTTAATAGGTGTTGCATTTGGCTATTTACAAATTATTAGACATAAACTTCGCGTTGATAAAAAGAGTTTCCTTGTTGAAATGCCTGGCACCTGGAGCACATTGGTTTTAATTATTATTATATTCACAAGTAAATATTATTTTGGTTATGAACTCTCTGTTGATCCACAGATTGCACAACAAACTTTATTCGAGTTCAGCATGCTGGGAATTTCTGGTGTTTGTACTGGATTATTTATCGGCCGATTGTTTTGCTATCTATATAGATTTGTGACATCAGAATCAGTTGAGCTTTCAATGAGCTCTTCTTCTCTTCAATAGTTTTGTATTAAAGAAATTTATTTTTTAGCCAGTAGTTCACGGATGTTTGCCAAGTGGGCTTTGCCCGTTTCCTGGCGATTCTCTTCACTTGCTGCTGAGTTGGGCGTGAACCACTGTAGGTCATCGGTAGGTAATTCTTTTAAGAAGCGGCTTGGTTTCGTATCAATAACACCACCATGCTTCTTGCGTTGCCGCGCAAAGGTAATCGTTAAACCACGTTGTGCTCGTGTAATACCAACATAAGCTAAGCGCCGTTCTTCGGCGATGTTCTTTTCATCAATACTGATTGTATGTGGCAACAAACCTTCTTCCATACCAACCAAAAACACATAGGGATATTCCAAACCTTTAGAGGCATGCAATGTTGATAGTTGCACTTTATTTTGTTCGGTGTCTTCTTCACTATTCTCTAACATGTCCAGCAAAGTAAGTTTCGCAACAACATCTGCAAAATCACCATTATGTTGCTTTAATAATTTTGCCACCCACAATAATAGTTCTTTAACATTTCCCATCTTATTTTTAGCGACTTCATCGCTAGAGCATGTTGACTCTAACCAATCTTGATAACCGATATCTTGCAATAATTGTTTTAAACTTATCTCTGCATCATCATGACGTATTTTATACACCATCGTTTGTAACCATTCGATGAAGCTTTTAATGGTTTGCAATGGTTTGCCACTTAGTATTTGTTGAACACCTACTTCTTGTGCAGCTAATAATAAACTAACGTTGCGCTGCTTGGCGTAATTTCCTAACTTTTCAATGGTTGTCGGCCCAATTCCTCGCCGCGGCACATTGATGATTCGCAAAAATGCAGCATCATCTTGTGGATTCACCAGTAAACGAAAATAGGCCAATAAGTCTTTAATTTCACTACGCGAAAAGAAGGCGGTACCGCCACTTAATTTATACGGAATATTTTGTTCACGTAACGCTTTCTCAAAAAAGCGTGCTTGGAAATTGCCGCGATATAAAATAGCATAGTCCTTAAACTGGGTATTATGTTTAAATTTATGCTTGGTGATTTCAGCAATGACGCGATAAGCTTCTGATTCCTCATCTTTGCACGAAATGATTTGCAACAACTCACCTTCGCCTAGTTGACTCCAAAGTTTCTTCTCAAAAATATGTTCATTATGACTAATCAAGTGATTAGCGCAGCGCAAAATACGTGTTGTTGAACGATAATTTTGTTCTAGTTTAATAAGATTTAAATTTGGAAAATCATCACTTAATTGCATAAGATTTTCAGGTCGTGCACCACGCCAAGTATAAATTGACTGGTCATCATCTCCAACGACTGTTAACCCACCGCGAATGCCAGCGATTAACTTTACTAATTGATATTGGCTATGATTGGTATCTTGATATTCATCAACTAACATATAACGAATGCGCATCTGCCATTTTGTTAAGATCTCTTCATGGTCTAATAATAATTTGGTTGGAATATAGATTAAATCATCAAAATCAACGGCATTATAAGCATGCAGATAACGCGCATAATCAACATAAACATTCGCAGCCACCATTTCCCAAGGCGCTTGAGCTAGTTTCTCAGCTTGATCTGGTGCGATTAATTCATTCTTCCAACGACTGATATGACCTTTAATCTGCGCGATAATTTTTGGATCTTTGGCAAATTTCTTTAAGAGTAGTTCACGTAACAAACCCGTTGCATCTTCGTCATCGAAAATAGTGATATTACTTTTATAGCCCGCAGCTTTATGTTCGCAACGCAGTATGTATAAACCTAAGTTATGGAAAGTTGAAATTCGCAGCCCTTGAAGTTGAGTTTCATTAACAACTTTGCTAACACGTTGTTTCATTTCTCGTGCAGCTTTATTAGTAAAGGTCACCGCTAAAATACTGTTGGCATCATAAGCACAATCTTGAATAAGGTAGGCAATCTTTTGGGTAATAACGCGTGTTTTACCACTGCCTGCACCAGCCAATACTAATAATGGACCGTTTAAATAACGAATAGCAGCTTGTTGATCGGGATTCAATTGCATGACTTTCAAATATATTTTAGCGAATTGTTAATAACATTTCATCACGTAGAAATATCTGCTGACAATATTTACATTGCAAACCAACATTTCTATTCTGTTCTTTAATATAAAAAAGTTTTGTGGTTTTCTCGCTATGAGAAATACAATTTTTGTTTGGACAAATGAAAATATCCGCGACTTGTTCTGGTAACGTCAATTTTAATTTATTGGTAACTTTATAATCTTGAATAGTATTAACGGTTGCGCCAGGTGCAAATACCGCAATTTGTTGCAAATCTTTTTCTGATAGCTGACATTGTTCTAGTTTAATAAGATCTTTCAATTGTTGACTACCACTTGTTAAGTTCAAGCCAATAGTCATCTGATTACGATTATTAATTAAAGCTAACAAACGAATAATCTTCGTTGCTTGCCCTGCAACAATATGATCAATCACCGTACCATTATGAATCGCATTGACTGATAGTTTTTCTGACATAATTTCACTCTTTATTTCTAGTCGTTCAAGATTAAATGCAACAACGCTTCTCTAACAAACACTCCGTTTGCCGCTTGCTGAAAATAATAGGCATGCGGAGTATCATCAACAGCAACATCAATCTCATCAACGCGAGGCAATGGATGCATCACGCGTAAGTTCTTTTGTGCTTTCGTTAATAAATCTGGTGTTAAGCGTAATTTATCGCTAAATGCAGCGGCTTCATTTGCTAAAAAACGTTCTTTTTGTAAACGCGTCATGTATAGAATATCGACTTTACTAATGACTTCGTCTAATGATTGATGAAATGAGAACGACATATTATTTGCTTTAAATAAGTCACAAATTTCATTCGGCATAGCCAGACTCTCAGGACAAACAAAATAAAAGCGTCCACCAAAGTGCGTCATAGCTTGCGCAAGTGAATGTACCGTGCGGCCATATTTTAAATCACCAACAAAAGCTATGCGTAAATCTGTTAAGCTTTCTTGGCATTCTTGAATTGTCATTAAATCTAATAGTGTTTGTGTCGGATGCTGATTAGCACCATCACCAGCATTAATGACAGGAATTGTTGCGACATCGGCAGCAAGACGTGCAGAACCTTCTTGTGGATGTCGTATGACCATTAAGTCCGCATAAGCCGACATCATTTTTACTGTATCGGATAACGATTCACCTTTCTTTCCAGACGTGCTTGCCACATCAGAAAAACCAATAATATTTGCCCCGAGTCGCTGAGCAGCAGCTTCAAATGATAAGCGTGTCCTGGTTGAAGGTTCAAAGAAACAACTGGCGACTAGCTTTCCTTGTAAGCTATGAGGCACACCGTTATCTTTTAACTCTATTGCTAATTCAATAATCTTGGTTATTTCATCTTTCGTTAAATCATTAATTGCAACGACATCGCGCTGGTATAAACTATTGGTCATGAATGATTTCCTTTTGAACTGCCCACATACTCTTGCCATGCTTTGACAGGCATGTTGCTAATATCGAATTCTGCTAAACATTGCAATGTTAATAAAGCACTTTGTAAATTAGTAATAAGTGGAATGCTGTGATCAATAGCTAAACGCCGTAAGGTATAGCCATCAGTCGTTTGACTGCTACTACTGGTACGACTGCCATGAGGTATATTAATGATTAAATCGATACCTTGTTTTTCAATAATATTTAGAACACTCGGCTCTGACTTTTCACTGGCCTTATAAATGAAGTTTGAACCAACGCCATTTTTCGCTAAGAAATCATGAGTTCCACCGGTTGTATAAAACTGCCAACCCAAATCATCTAATTTTTTCAAGAATGGTAGTAGCTTTGGTTTTTTATTACCACCAATACTAATTAGTATACGCTTACCACGTATAAATTGTTCTGTTGCCTGCCATGATTTGAAATAGGCCTCTAATAAATCATCACCAAAACATGCTACTTCGCCGGTTGAAGCCATTTCGACATGGGCAACAGGGTTAGCACCTTTCAAACGTTGATAAGAAAACTGTGGTGACTTCACCGCAACATAATCTAAATCTAAGGTTTCATAAGTTGTCGGCTTGTAGCGTCCCATCATCACTTGGATCGCTATCGCAATAAAATTATGATTCAACACTTTCGATGCAAATGGAAATGACCGTGAAGCACGTAAGTTACATTCAATCACACGAATCGCATTATCTTTAGCAAGATATTGAATATTGAACGGTCCCGTAATATTCAATGCTGCAACAATTTCGCGTGTAATACGTTTGGTTTTACGAATTGTTTCTAGATATAAACGCTGCGGCGGCATCACCATGGTTGCATCGCCGGAATGCACCCCTGCATTTTCTATATGTTCCGAAACCGCATCAATCACCACTTTACCATTCAAAGCAACACCATCAATCTGCAGCTCTTTAGCTTCTTGAATAAACTTCGATATCACCACGGGATGGTCTGGTGATACTAACGATGCTTCTTGTAAATATTCATGCATTTCTTTGGCATCATAAATAATATTCATTGCAGCACCAGACAACACAAATGAAGGTCGCAACAGTACGGGATAACCAACATCTGTGGCAAACTGTAATGCTTTTTCGATAGATGTTGCGGCACTCCAGTCGGGTTGATCAATATGTAGATCATGTAATAATTGTGAAAACTGTTCGCGATCTTCAGCACGGTTAATATCTTCTGCCGTAGTACCTAAAATTGGATAACCTTGTTTTGATAATGGCAACGCTAGATTATTAGCAATTTGTCCACCTACTGAAATAACTAAACCTTTTGGGTTTTCGAAATCGGCAATATCTTGGACGCGTTCAAATGATAATTGTTCGAAGTACAAACGATCTGATTCATCATAATCCGTTGAAACTGTTTCTGGATTAGAATTAATAATAATGGCTTGCTCACCCAACGAGCGTAATGTTTTAACAGTATTTACTGCACACCAATCAAACTCGACTGAAGAACCGATACTATAAGGTCCTGAACCCAACACAATCACCGGTTGTTTTGCTGATGGCGTAATATCATGCTCGATACCATGATAAGTCAGATATAAATAATTAGTTTGTGCATCAAATTCACCGGCTAAGGTATCAATTTGTTTTATGACCGGTGTAATTTTATGTTGTTTACGTAATCCACGAATCGTATTTTCTTGCTGCTTGGTTAAGCGCGCAATACTTCTGTCTGAAAAACCTAATTGCTTTGCTGCACGTAATCGTTGCGGTGTTAGCTCACTATTTTCTAATTCCACAGAAAACAATGCGATTTTCTGCACATGCAATAAAAACCACATATCAATATTCGATAATCCATGCGCACGTTCAGCACTGCCACCCGCACAAAAGAATTGATACAAAGCAAATAAGCGTCTATCTGTGGCAAATTCAATTTCATGCTCAGGATTACGAATCTTGCGAGGGTAATCACTTAAATCAGCCGCACCAATATTCAACATGCCCACAGCTTTTTGTAACGCTTCTGGGAAAGTTCGGCCAATCGCCATCACTTCACCAACACTTTTCATTTCTGTGCCAATACGTCGGTCTGCAGCTTTTAATTTATGCGTATCCCAGCGCGGTAATTTCACCACAATGTAATCTAATGCCGGCTCGAAATAAGCACACGTTTTTTGAGTGACGCTATTCTTGATTTCATAAAGTCGATAACCTAAAGCTAATTTTGTGGCAACGAAAGCTAATGGATAACCAGTTGCTTTGGATGCTAAAGCACTGGAACGTGATAAACGTGGGTTAATTTCAATAACCCGGTAATCACCATCTTTCGGATTAAAGGCATATTGAATATTACATTCACCAACGATTTTAAAATGCTCGGCAACTTTAAGCGCAATTTCACGTAAAAAATGATATTGCTGATTATCTAAGGTCTGTGATGGTGAAACCACAATACTTTCACCCGTATGAATCCCCATCGGATCCATATTTTCCATATTACAGGTTGTTAATGCATTACCATCACGGTCACGAATAATTTCATATTCACATTCGCTCCAACCAATTAAATTTTCTTCGATAAGAATTTGAGGAGCACCGGTTAAGGCCTGTTGCGCACGTGTTTTTAATTCATGGGCATCTTCAACAATGCCAGAGCCCAAACCACCCAAACTGAAACCAGTACGCATCATCAAAGGAAAACCAATTTTTTTCGCCGCTTCTAATGCATCTTTTACGTTTGTTACACAAAAACTTTCAGCAGTTTTAACATCAATCTTTAATAAGTTCTGTTTAAAAATATCGCGATCTTCAGCAGAACGAATAGAATCAACATTAGTGCCTAGCACTTCTACATTATATTTTTCTAGTACACCTTGTTCTTCCAGATTCAAACCAAGATTCAATGCAGTCTGGCCACCAAATCCTAATAGAATGGCATCTGGCTTTTCTTTGGCAATAATTTTAGTAACGGTATTAATTTCCAACGGCTCTAAATAAACTTTATGCGCCATATGATCATCAGTCTGAACGGTTGCGATATTGGGGTTAACTAAGATAACTTCAATGCCTTCTTCTTTTAAGGCTTTAATGGCTTGAGAACCAGAATAATCAAATTCGCCTGCTTGGCTAATGCGTAATCCACCTGAACCTAAAAGTAAAACTTTTTGCACTGTCATTTGTTAGCAACCAATTTATAAAATTTTTCAAAAATCCAAAAAGTATCAACCGGACCTGGGCCTGCTTCTGGGTGAAATTGCACAGCAAATTGTGGTTTGCTGTTATGCGCAATACCTTGCACGGTATTATCATTTAAATTACGAAACCACACCGACCAATCTGCAGGTAAAGAATCTTCTTTTACCGCGAAACCATGATTTTGCGACGTTAAATAACAACGCTTACTGTCTTTTTCTAGGCAGGGATGATTTTGACCGCGATGTCCAAATTGTAATTTAAAGGTTTCAGCGCCTAAAGCTAAACCCATGATTTGTGAGCCTAAGCAAATACCAAAAATCGGTTTATCGGTTTGCATCGCGCGTTTCACAATTGCCACTGTTTCTTGGCATAGTGTTGGATCACCAGGACCATTAGAAATCAGCACACCATCATAGTCTTCTTTGGTAAAATCATAATTATAAGGAACACGTTTCACACGTAATGGAAATTTTTCTAAGCAGCGTAGAATGCTACCCTTAACACCACAATCAACGAGAATAATGGTTTTATCACCTTCGCCACTATAGCTCGGTTCAAATTGACTAACTTGCTCAACCAAATGTGATTGATTGATATCTGGGAATTCATTAATGCCGCTATCACCTTTGCTTATCGCACCAGCAACAACACCGTGGCTGCGTAATGTTTTAGTTAATGCGCGCGTATCGATATTTGCAATCAATGGCAAGCCTTGTTGCTTGCACCAATCTAATAATGAAGTGGTTGCTTTATAATTAGAGTAATGATCCGCAAGTTCAGCGACAATCATGCCTGCCGCTTGCGCTTTTTCAGATTCATAGGTCGAAGCATCAGCAACGCCATAGTTACCAATCAACGGGTAGGTAAATGTGAGTATTTGACCTTTATAAGAGGGATCGGTAAGTGCTTCAGTGTAACCAACCATGCCGGTATTAAATACCACTTCCCCCAACACCACATCACTTTGCCAATCAGGACAAACACCTTGAAATTCTTCCCCTGAAGCAAGAATGAGCCGCGCCGGGACCATAGTCACTTAATTTGCACTCCACCAGTTACAAACTTGCACATTATTCATGCGAGTCGTATAAATTATTGAACGCGGCTATGGTAATCAAGCTGATCTATGAGGTCAAGCGATTCTTCTTCATGATATCAAGTTAAGAATATGTAATCTTATGAGCCTTCCTACATTCTCTACAGAATAGCGACTAATACCGAGGTTAGCGGCTTTGTGAAAGTTAAAGAAGAGAAAGAGTGTGAAATATCGTTACCTCACACTCTTCTGATGAAAGACTATCTCTTACCGCGAGAGTCTCCAGAGCGTCCAGAGCGTCCAGCTTTCGACGAGCTCCTTGGTTTACCAGAGCCAGAGCCAGAGCCAGAGCCAGAGCCAGAACCAGAACCAGAACCACGTCTATCGTCAAATTTTGGTGCGCGCGAAGAACGCTCTTTTCTATCACCATAAGAACGAGAGCGACCGCGACCGCCGCCACCGCCACCAGATGATCTACCTCTAGATCTAGAAGAGTTACTACGTTCCGATCTAGACTCTGCGGCAACTGCTTGAATGTCATATGATGGTAATGGGTTCGCTTGTTGAATTAAATAAGCAAGTGCCGCTGCGATATCTTTTGGATCATGTTCACATTGTGCAATGATCTCCTCGACCATTTCACGATAATGAGGCAATTTAGTACTTTTTTCAATAATGTTCACCACTTTCTCAGCTAGTTGCTTACTGCGCTTCTCGCTCATTTCTTTAACTGACGGTGGTGTAAGCTCTTTAATAGTTTTATTCGTTGCACGCTCAATATTATTTAATAAACGTTGTTCTCTTGGTGTTATAAAGAGTAACGCTTTACCTTTTCGTCCTGCACGTCCGGTTCTACCAATACGGTGAATATAAGACTCAACATCATAAGGGATATCAAAATTAATGACATGGCTAACACGTTCAACGTCAATACCACGCGCCGCGACATCTGTCGCAACAATAATATCTAATGAACCACGCTTAATACGGTCAATAACTTTTTCACGTAATGATTGACTCATATCACCGTTAAGAGCTGCAGCAGCGTAGCCACGTGCTTGTAATTTTTCAGCAAGTTCTGCTGAGCTTGTTTTTGTCCGCGCAAAAACAATGGCAGCTTGCACATCTTCAATTTCAAGATAACGTGTTAATACATCCATTTTACGTTCTTTAGAAACGCGAATATAACTCTGCTCAATAGAATCGACAGAACCTTGTTTTGATTTGAGCTGAATTTTCACTGCATCTTTCAAGTAACGATTCGCAATATGTTGAATAGATGGCGGCATCGTTGCTGAGAATAGTGCAGTTTGATGAGCCTGCTTAATCTGTTCGAGGATCCATTCAACATCATCTTTAAAACCCATTTTTAACATTTCATCGGCTTCGTCTAATACAACCATTTTTAATGCACTCGTCACTAACGTGCCACGACGCAAGTGATCCATTATTCGACCTGGCGTACCTACAATAACATGCACACCACGTTTTAAAGCACGTAGCTGAGTTCCATAATCTTGGCCACCGTAAATAGGTGCGACATGGAAACCTTTTAAATCTCCGCCATAACTTTGAAATGCTTCCGCCACCTGAATAGCAAGTTCGCGTGTTGGAGCAATAACAATAGCCTGCGGCTTATTCAATGTAATATCTAAATGCGCAAGAATCGGCAATGCAAAAGCAGCCGTCTTACCGGTACCGGTTTGCGCTTGCGCTAATAAATCTTGCTTAGCTAATAAGACCGGAATGCTTTGTTCTTGAATAGGTGTTGGTGCTTCATAACCAAGTTTAGTAAGTACAGATAAAAGCACGGGTGGCAACTCAAGTTGCTGAAATGATAGGGTTGTAGACATATAATATGTTCTCTTTTTAATTAACGTTAAGTTAGTTATCTTCTTGAAATCTATTAACTTATTAACGTATCGATAAAAGCAAAACAGATTATTTAAAGATGTAGGAATGGCTTTATCTCACAAAACTGTAAAAAAAGCAACCAGGATAATGTATTTAATCTCAATCACGCGTAAATTATTGATTTAATATCATTGTATTACTGCTACTTGATCATTTCTAGATATTAAACTTTACTTACATCATATGTTTATAACAATAACTCCATATTATTAATATTTCAAATAGGTCGCAAAATGTTTACAGATAAAGAGGCTAGGCTTGCTGTTGAAGAGATTAGAGATACGATCCTGGCTCAAGAATTACAACGCAGACAAAAACCCGAGTATCAAGACAGAGAGCTACCAAATCCAGCTTATCCTGCAGAAGAATTGCAAGCCATTAAAATCCCACAGGCATTATTACGTGCTGTATGCATGAATATGAAAGCAAGCGCTGGATTTAATGCGAATGAGTTTGCTTTTACTGGAGAAGAAAGAGGAGAAATGTGTGATCTTGTTCTAGTAAAAACAAACTTTCTTGAAACTATAATCAGAGATGCTGCTGAAACAATAAGCTTCACTTCCCAAGATAAAGACATGTCGATCAAGATAGGTCAACTATTACCTGTCGTTATGTCACGTCTTGCCAGTTCATTTCGTCGTCAGGCTTTAGACCATTCCCAAAAAGAAGATAGGGCAAAGAGATTTTATGATGATCATATCATGGGAGAGCGTGGCGATTCTGCTATGATTGGCTCTTTTGCTTATACATATTTTGATTACCTTAAACCCTATAAAAACCGAGCTAATCTATATGATACCGCTGCTCATGCAGCATTACTTGACTTGTTCCAACAAGAGCTTGAAGGGAAAACGCTATTGTCATACTGCTATGATGCAAGTTGTAAACGTGCACAAGAGCAACGATTGAAGTCTGATGATGCTCACCCAGATGATAAAAAAGAATTTTTGCTGACAAATGTTTTGTTACATATTTATAACTCAACAGGTCTACAACATACCGTACAGATCACCAATCTTATTTTAAGTTGTAACCTAGCCAATGCAGAAACGAATCTCAATGACATTACCTCGATTGAGGGCTTGAATCAGCTCGTATTTTTCTTCATGCGACTGCTAGATGATATGAATAATATTATTAAAGAACAACATCAACATTTAGAGGCTAGACAAGAGAGAGAAGAACACAATATCACTCCTGAGTATATTCGCAATTTCGTGCGAAAGATAAAAGGGCAAGCTGAAGCAAAAGCAAAAGTAATCGAGGAGCTTGAAAGCTTAGAGGGAGCATTAGGGGAAGGTGAAAGCATCGATAGTGAAGCATTAACTAGATTATATAGTGAAGCAGAAGATATATACGCAGCAACCTTACCACCATTACCTACTATCCCCAGAAGTAGCGTTAAAGGTTTAATGCAGTTAACTGAACACTATCTTGGCGTTTTAGCAGAAAAAAAACCAGGAAAGCATGATTATTACGGTGCTGGAAATCCTGCTGTTAAGAAAAAGCAAACAGAATTTGTTAATGCAGCTAGAGAGCGAGTAGATACTCTTAAAGATAAACTTGATCCAACAGGCATCATTCTTGGTGATATTCCTCCTAACAAAAAGAAAGTGATTGTTGATGCAATTTGTGAAGAGATTGAACTAGCAAAAACCACAGGAAATGATGGCTTCTTATTTTTAACCTCTATGTTAGAAGCTTTAGACTCTGAAGTGAGATTTGATATCGAACAGCTAAAAATAGCCGGACCAACAGCTCGCGCCGAGATGGTCACAAAGACCCTCGATGCAATAACAGCAAAGAATACTGACAAGGTCTTACGATTTGTCTCAGCACTCGATTTCACACTACTGCAGAGAGCATTATTTTGGGAGGCTCATAGCGATAACTATTCTGATGGCATGAAAGAACAGATTCTACAGGTATATGCAGATATGGCGAGTATTTTAAGTACGCCAGGCGCTGGTATTTACTCAAGAGAAACACATATTGCTATAAATGCAAAACTAATCCAACTCTATAATCAAGTGCTTATCGCAGGTTTACAAGAAGAGCGATATCATCTTGCTGATACTCAAGCAAAAGGAAAACCGCCATTAGCATTCTTACAAGCCAAAGTAGCTTATTTAAATAGTGCTAATGATATTCTTATCGGACCTGATGAGCTCACTGAGAAAGGTGCCATTCTACCTATGGTAAATAAAGTACGGCCTTTACATAGTCGCTACGTATCAAATCATTTTGCTCCTATCATTAAATGTATCGAAGCAGATATTCAAAACTTGCAGCCAGAAACGTCTCAAAGAAGTTCATGGTTTGGCAATAGAGATGTTGCCTTAGCAAGGCAGCTTAAGATGGTATTAGATGCCGCCAAAAAAAAATATAACAGTACAATTGTAACTAAACAAAGTATTAATCAATTTTTAGATTTTGAAGCCGCAAGTAGTGCATCAGAGAAGAAACCTAATAAAACCAGTTTACGTAAATTGATTACCGATAATAGGGCGAGACTTCCTAATTGTGAATGGCTTTTAGAGCTAAGCCCCCCTATTGCTTATACAGCAGTTACTACAAAAAAAGCAGGCTCCCTTAGCCTTTCCAGTAAAAAATAACGTCAACAGTAATCATTTTATAATCTACTACATGACGCTTGCGTTATGTTTATATCTCTGTGAAAATAGCCGGCAAACAAATCAATGTCGTATGCGCGTAATATTTGCAGGAAAATACTCATGCTAAACACTGCTAAAAAAACAGAAAAACAAACTGTTGAAATACCGACATCACATCAAACAACATTATCAGAACATGATATTTACCGAATCAATATGACAGTATCTTGTCACGATGCAAACATTATTCCAAAAACAGACAATGCTGGACGAGTAATCGATTATCAAAATACGCGAGTTCAATTAATGCATAACGGGGTTAAGATTTTAGAGCATTGTTATTGTGGACCTTGGATGACAGCTATTATCGAGCAACTTAAGGGTTGCCACGAGCCGCAAGAAGAACTTGTTTACTATCACATTTTACAAAAGCTAAAACAGCAATCAACAAAGCCCAATGTGCTTGAACTTGGTGCCTATTGGTCATATTACACTTTATGGGCTTTACAAGAGTTTCCTGATGCCAATGCTTTTTTAGTTGAGCCCGATCCAAATAATTTAAATATTGGTAAAAAGAATTTTGAATTAAATAACCAACAAGGTACCTTTCATCGCGCGTGCATAGAACAGGAAGCCAAAGCAACAGTCTCCTTCTTTTGTGAAGATGGTCAAACTCATAAAATGCCAGCAGAAAACTTACCCTCTTTATTTAATAGATTTAATTTAGATTATCTTGATATTTTACTGGCTGATATTCAAGGTGCAGAAACAGGCTTATTAACTTCAGCTAAAGATTTATTTAAAACTGGCAAAGTGGGATATGCAATTATCTCTACGCATCACCACACCATCTCTCATGATCCACTAACTCATCAAAAGTGCTTAACCATACTAAAAGACTGTGGTGCACATATTATTGCTGAACATTCTGTCGCAGAATCCTTTAGTGGCGATGGCTTAATTGCTGTTTCATTTAAACCGGAAGATGCTGATTTTACTGTGCCGATTTCTTATTGTCGTGCCTCAGAAAGTTTATTTCCGATTATCGAAAAAGATTTAGCGCGTCTGTTACAAGAGAATTCAATACAACTCATACATGGCCACGAGCCTCGACGATTCAAAAATCGGATAAAACGCCTGTTAAAGAAAGCATTGAAACCTTAGCATCAATTCTTTAATTACAATTTAAAAAGACTTTACAACACCTAAGCTGCACGTTTATGCTTGCGCTCAAATCACTTTACTATTAGATGTTCATAAGGATAAGAATATGCCAAAATTCACCAGCGGCAATAGTGACCCACACAAACAAGAAGAGATTACAGGTATCTTGGTAACGAATTTAGGCACACCTGATAATCCGTCTGTTAAAGCTGTCAGAAGATATCTTGCTGAATTCTTAAGTGACTCACGAGTGATTGAATTTCCGCGCTGGCTTTGGTGGGGTATTTTGCATGGTATTGTTTTACGAAACCGGCCAAAAAAATCTGCTGAAAATTATGCGAAAATTTGGCAAGACCAAGGTTCACCACTATTGATTCATTCACAATTTATTGCCCGCGATATTGAAAAAATCTTAACAGAAAAGCATCAGAAAAAAACTAAAGTTGTATTAGGCATGCGTTACGGTAAACCAAGTATAGCTAAGGCGTTACAAGAATTACGTGATGCTAATGCAACTCGCATTATTGTATTGCCTTTATATCCGCAATATTCAGCAACAACCACCGCTGCAACATTTGATGCCATTACCAAAGAATTAAATCATTGGCGTTTCCTACCAAGTATTAACATGATTAATCAATATGCGGGTGATGATGCATATATCACAGCGCTCGCTAATAAAATTCAAAAACATTGGGATGTGCACGGTAAAGGCGAAAAAATTCTATTTTCATTTCATGGCTTACCGGAAGCATATTTTAAAAAAGGTGACCCGTATTATTGTTATTGCTGTGTGACAGCAAAAGCTTTGGCAGAAAAACTTAAGCTTGATGAAAATTCATGGCAGATGGTGTTTCAATCACGTTTAGGTCCGAAGAAATGGTTACAGCCTTATTGCGATAAAACATTACAAAAACTTCCGAAATCTAAAATCAAATCTGTTGACATCGTCTGTCCCGGTTTTGCAGCTGATTGCCTGGAAACGTTAGAAGAAATCGCGATGACGAATAAAGACCTGTTTATGCAAGCTGGCGGCGAGCAATATAAATACATCCCTGCACTGAATGATGATCCTGAGCATATTGATGCTTTATGTAATATTATTCTGCGGCAGTGGTAAGACAGAAAATTTATTTCCTCTTTACCCAATTAACAATACAAAATACCCTAATTGGCGAAAGAAATTAGACAATTCGGACCAAATAACCACAGAAGCCAGACCTTATATAATCAGGAATATGGACTAAATATTAGTAATTGTAGCAGTATCATCTATACCTATATTTACAAAACTTATGCTAAATTTCGTTATTACAACATGCTACAAACGCTTGACAAAACCTATCCAAATCGCGACAATCCTCATCCCGCATTTACATGTTTTAAATGGCTATGTAGCTCAGCTGGTTAGAGCGCAGCACTCATAATGCTGAAGTCGGTGGTTCGAGTCCACCCATAGCCACCATTCTTTGCAAATAATGACTATGAATGAATTTAAGCATTCAGTATCAAGATTTTTTATCATTACTCCAAGCTGGAATAGCTTGCCCGTTATAAAGTTTCTTCGCTGCGGCAACAACTTTTGGTGTTTGGAATGCCGCAACAAATTCTTTTACCCATTTTTTACTTTTGTCTTGAGTTCGTACAACAATAATATTGGCATACAATGAATCTTTGCCTTCTTCATATATAGAATCTTTCGCAGGATTTAAACCAGCAGCAATTGCATAGTTACTATTAATAATAGCAATGCTGACATCATTTAAGCTTCGCGGTAATTGTGCGGCTTGTAATGCAACAAATTTTAGCTTCTTGGGATTACTAGAGATATCACTCGGCGTTGCCGTTAAGATATTCTCATTACGTAATTTAATTAAACCTGCTTTTTGTAATAGGATTAATGAACGCGCTTCATTGCTTGGGTCACTAGGAATAGCAACCTTAGCCCCTTCTTTTAAATCCTTAAGTGACTTAACCTTCTTTGAATACACGGCCATTGGATATATGAAAGTTTTTCCTACTATCGATAGTTTGTATCCACGATTTTTCAGTGTTGCTTGAAAATAAGGAATAGTCTGGAATACATTCACTTTAATATCACCATTAGCTAAGGCAGTATTAGGAATAGTGTAATCAGTGAATGGAATAACTTTTATTTTCAAACCATATTTTGATTTAGCAATGTTCTTCACAGCTTGCATTAATTGTACTGCTGGGCCCGCTATAACGCCAACCTGAATTTGATCTTTCGGCGCTTTACTACAAGCAACCAAATTCAACAATAGAATACTGCACAACAAAACCAAAAAAGACTTTGAGATAAAGTTTATATTTTTTATTAACTTCATTATTTGCTAACTCCTACTATACATGCGAATACTTTGCAGCTAAGTAATCACCAATAACTTGGCAGAGCTGCACTAAAATAATTAATACGACAATCGTTGCTAACATCACTTGGACATTAAAACGCTCATAACCATAGCGAATAGCTAAGTCACCTAAACCACCACCGCCAACAGCTCCAGCCATTGCTGAATAACCAACAAGATTGATTAATGTAATCGTTAAACCGCGAATAATACCAGGCATCGATTCTGGAATAAAAATTTTCCTGATAATTTGCCAATTACTGGCACCCATAGCATTGCCCGCTTCAATTAGACCAGGGTCAACTTCTTTAATGGCTGACTCAACTATTCTCGCAATGAAAGGAATCGCTGATAAGGTCAGTGGCACAATTGCAGCGGTTGTTCCAATTGAAGTGCCTACGATAAGCTGTGTTAATGGAATAATCGCAATTAATAAAATTATAAATGGGATTGAGCGCACCGCATTCACAATTGCCGCAATAACCTTATTACTTAAAATATTCTCCCATAAGCCTTTACGTTCAGTCGTCACCAACAAGATACCAATTGGTACACCGGCAATAGTCGCTAAGATTAAAGAAGCGGCAACCATATAAATGGTTTGCCATAAACTGACAAAAAGCATTCCCCATAATTGTTCAGACATAACCAACTTCCTCAACTATCTGATCTTGTTCTTTTAAATAGGCCAAACCAGCAGAGATTTGTTCTGGCTCACCAACTATTTCTGTCAACATAATCCCCATTAATTGGTCTTGCACCATTTCCACATTCGCCTGTAGAATATTTAAATCAAGATTAAACTCTCGAATTAGTTTAGTGACAAGAGGTGCTTCAGTATTCTCACCCTGAAAAACAATTCTAACCACTAAAGCTTTTCCTGGTGCTGACTCTTGGCTTAAACCCTCACTCAATGATTGCGGCAAATTACGCTTAATGCTTGCATTAACAAAGTTTTTAGCCACTTCCGTTTTGGGTGTATTAAAAATTTGGATAACACCACCCTGCTCTACAAGTTCACCATCTTCTATAATACCAACACGATCACAAAGATTCTTAATCACCTCCATTTCATGAGTAATAAGCACAATTGTTAAATTAAGTTTATTATTAATATCTTTGAGCAATTGTAAAATTGATTCGGTTGTTTCTGGATCCAATGCACTTGTCGCTTCATCGCATAATAAAACTTTTGGGTCACTGGCCAAGGCTCTGGCTATTGCCACTCGTTGCTTTTGACCACCACTTAATTCCGATGGATAGTATTGTTGTTTATCTTCCAAACCAGTTAATTTTAAGAGAGGCAAAACTTTTTTTGCAATTTGTTTTTTACTCATACCGATTAATTCTAATGGTAATGCAACATTAGCGAAAACTGTTCTTGAATTTAATAAATTAAAATGTTGGAAGATCATCGCGATTTTACGCCGTGTTTGACGTAATTTTGCAGCAGACAATTGTGTTAAATCAATTCCATCAATAATAACACTGCCACTATCAGGCTTCTCTAATAAGTTAATACAACGAATTAAAGTACTTTTACCTGCGCCACTCCTACCAATGACACCAAAAATCTCACTTTTTTTAACGTCAATATTAATATTTTTCAACGCATGCAATTGTTGGCCGTTGTGGATATAGGTTTTTTTAAGCTTTTCTATTTTTATCATTATAATTACTATTCACTACTGCTTTAATGGCATTCGCGAAGCAAAAAAAAACCACCTAGGCGAAGCTGGTGGTTTTTTCCATTACGCTTTAGCCGAATTTATTATGCGCCCGCAAGCTGATGCTCAAATCGGCGCTAACTAGATTGGTAAGGATCTTAATCTAGTGTCTGAAAAGTTGTCAAGCTATTTCTTTTTGCTACTCTTGCTCGTAGCTTTCTTGCTCGCCGCATGCGGCTTTGGTTTTTTACAAAATGCCACACAGCGAGTATGGGCTATAATTCTACCACCGCAATTTTCAAAACACTGATTATAGTTAGGAGCACAATTACATACATTATTACATTGTGAGAAATCAGCGAAATCATTTACCGATTTCCAAGCAGTTTTATGATGATGCCGTTGGTGACGAAGATAAGCTTTATACGCTGGGCGCGCAGCAATAATCGCAGTCTCTCGGCATTGGCTATTCATTTCTTTACATTGCAAACTACAGGTATTGCGCTGTTGTAGACAGGTGTTGACGCACATACGTCCACGCCACGCTCGTGGTGATTTATAAGTATAAGACGTGTTATAAACAGGACCACAACCAGCTAGTGTTATCATGGCAAAACAAAGCATGAGTACACATGCACACTGTTTAATATATTTCATTAAAAGTTCTCCTTGGATTCTCGATTTTTATGGCTAGCCTTGTAGCATGTGGAGCAAAATATGCCATAAAGTTCGCAGAGTCAAGATAATAGCAATTTTATTCTTCAGTAATTAAGAAAATTTTGCTTTCAAAATGCAGATAGCATGGAGCTCAAGCCTAAAATAATCAGTGACTTTCCAAGATGGTTTTTACTTATATTATTAACCTTTAAATTTAATTTAGCATTAACAACACCACCAAGATAATTGGTGATTAAGCCCTTTAATTTATTAATTTTATCTAACGCCAAATGATAGTCTGCTGCCTTTTCTAAATGATTTAATTCGATTATAATATTTATTTTGCTGCTGGCATCATTAATGTGTTCTCCTAATAAAGCAGTAATACCTAATTGATTTGAGCTGTCGATGCCAAGAACAAAAGGTATATCAACATAACTTTTTGATATTATATTTTCATCCAGGGTAATATTGCTCTCAGGAAAACAAGATCTAACTATTGCCAACAATCCCGAACGATTATTTGTATATTGATTCCATACTCCCGAAAGCTGTCGATTCTCTAATAAGGATTCATGACTTATATCACCACCTATACAGTTCAGATAATAAGAGTATTTATTTAAATCATTTTGTTTTATAGGCCGATATTTTTGCCAAGCTAAATAATACAACTCATAAAAGCGCTGATTAAAGATAGCCATAAAATCACGAAAATAAGCACCTTGCTGATTGTCAGTACAAGCTAATTTAATAAATTGTTGGGGTAATGTAGTATCGACTCCAAACAATCCTAAAAATGACAAATACACTTTCACCTGATTATCAGTTATTGCTACTTTTTGTATATCTTGTGCCGGGAAACTAATTGTTGGCGATGTTAGCAATTCAATATTTTGCAAATACCCAAGACATTGTTGCTGCGAGAGCATAAAAAGTAATTGCAAATAATCGTAATTTATACCGCTATTGACTATTCTCATCAAAGAATCTGTCGATTGCCGAGCATTGGAGGCCATTGTAATATCCTATTTGAAGGTAAACATTCAATTGTTAATTCAATAAAATGATTAATTGCCACATAGTCGCAAAGAAAATTTCTAAAAATTTGACCAAATAAATATATTTCTGCTTGATTAACAAAACCTTCTTCTTTAACTTGCAAGTGCAACTGCAAACCATGATAAAAAATTCCGGAAATAAACTGATTACTACTACAATTAGAAAAACCATGGATCGCTTTAATCATGCGTTGATTTTTTTTGTCTTGCTTACAATCTAATAGTCTTAAAACATACTGTAGATCGTCAACACTCTTTAACACCTGACTATTCATATTCAACAAAGCCAATAGGCGCCATGCTGTTGTATTACTATTTTTGTTTGGGCAGAATTGTGATGGCCGTAGCAAATTTGTGGCGCTAATGATATCAACCAGACTATAGTCAGAAAGCATTAAACTTTTTTCATATAAGCATTGCGAGGCAATATGCGCATTGTGTACTAGCATATCGCAACTTAAATATTCTTCTTCTGTATCAAACACATCTCGTAGTCGCAAGAAATATTCAGAAACCGCACCTAAATACTGCTGTGATAGTTGGTAAAAGCATTTCCCTGAATCAAGTAGATCTTGGCGAGAAAATTCATAATAATGCTTTTTATTCCCTGTCTTTATAACGCTACTATCAACATTATTAATTTTATAGAGTTGCACAGCTTCAGTGTGATTCACATCTGGATATAAGCGATACTCAGATCGCAAGTGATCAATAAAAATTGGTTCGCTCGTTTGTTGATATAGGTTGATTGCAGGTGCACAATACAACTTAAAGTTGTCTGTACTGATAGCAAGATCCATTAGGCTAGTATCATCGAATATAATTTCAACATCACAATTATGGCTGTCATCACTCCATACTACATCAGAGAAATCAAGCGCAACAAAATGATATTTTTCTGGAAAAGAAAAGTACTCTTGTAATAGATGGAAACCTGGATGACTGTTAGTCACATCAGGGATCATTGAATCTTCCAGTGTCAAATGTAATGCTGAAATAGCATTTTGATTACTCTCGCTAATAGGTGTTACTAATTTATTTTTTTTATCGTGCTCCATAAAACAAACAGATTTAATTTTACTGGTTAATAGCTGATAAAGACAATTAACATTACTCGACTGTCCGTGCAAATAAATATTCAAACGTTGTAAAGCAAGATTCTTAAATATGAATTCTGTTCCTGCGAAAAGTTTTAGTGTCAATTTTGTTGCACCTAATTTTTCTTGACTTATATCGACGCCAAGCAATTTTATCGGCAACAATTGTACATCCGCAGTAGTTTGAAATTGACAAACAACCTGATGTTCAGCTATTGCATTCGAAGCAAGCATAGTGCCTTTCTTTATCTGGTTTCCTGATTGCAAATAGTTATGTTGATAAGCAAACTGTATAATGGTTGCAGCTGGAAAAGGTCGTAACATTTGCGGACAAAGTTGTTGTAATAATGTCTCGGCTAATTCAGGCACATCATCATCTATCTTTTGTTTTAACTGAGAAGTTAAATAGGCAAAACCTTCAAATAAGCGGGCAATCGCAGGATCCGGATCACAGCCTGAAGTTAAGTTTAATAAAGCAGTATGCTGTGGATATTGCTGAGAAAAGCTTTTTGCTGCAGCATGTAATCGCTGCATTTCATTCTGAAAATCATTGATCATAATATTTTATTCATGCTTTTTAACATTGAATCATTATAACCAGAGCATAATATTCTGTTAGAGCAACACACTGACACAACGCACAATTGTTATTTTTAAAGCTTACATTATTATTAACTTTATTTTTCAGCCGCTGTTATTGTGAGAACAAAATATATGAAAACAATATCAAATGTCCATATTGGCATAGAAAGCATGACTTGTTATACACAACTTAGTAATAACATAGCAGAGCTATTATCTCGTATTAAAAGCAAGAAAAGCTGTTTACAAGCACACCATGGCATGCAAGACCTCAATAATAAGCCCATTATTACTGCTGCTAAAAATGCTTATTTAAAGCTATCAGTCGATACGCGCCTTAACAAATTAATTAAAAAAACTTTAGGCAACATAAGTTGGCGTAATGACAGCAATTATAGAACTATTGTTATTGCTAAGAGTGAGAGCACTTCACAAGAATATTTAATAGAACAGGCTCTTAAAGACAATATATCAGATTCAACAAGCTCAAAGTTAGAGTTTATACCCTCTTCTCAGTTTGATACAGACAAATTATTTTCAACCCTATCGGACTTTCAAGATTCTAAGCAAAGCCATTTAATTCTGCTGGGCTTTGATGATTTGCTACTGCCTCAATCTATTCAGCAACATATTCAGCAGAAGAGTATTATGTCGACACGAAACACTGAAGGTATAGCTTTAGGTACGGCTGCAGCTTGTGTTGTTATAAACAAAAACACTCGAAAAACGATCACGATTTCACAGCAATATAAAATCGAAGAGCAGACTTTAATCCTGGCTGCAGAACAACAAAACCATGAAAACCTTAGTGCTTTACACTGCTTTACTCAGCCATTTTTACAAACAACTAAAAAGATCCCTAGCATACTCAACATTACCGCTAGTCTTGGCGATATTGGTGTCGCCAAACCAATATTACAACTTGCATTAGGTATTGCTGCATTACAGCAGAAAAATAATGAGCAGATTATTCTTTATAACTTCTCATCTAATAGAGAGCATTTAACATTAACTAGCGAAGGAGTATAGCGATGCTACAGAAACAAAAACACTATAAAACACTTTTCCTTGGCGGTGTTTTTCTTGGCAAAATTACTGCCATACAAAAACGCAATACTTTTATTATCACGCATGCAGAAGGTAGTGATGTCACAAGTTTAAAAACCTTATCTATGCCGGAAATTAATTTACATGATGAAGTTATTTTTACGATTAGTGAACAAGGACTTGTTTTATTAAATAAACTATCAAACACAGCAGTGATGCAACCTTATTGGCAGAAGTTAAAAGAGAATACTATGCAATTACAATTTGGTGAGTTCTCTATGTCCATGTCTCGCAATGGTAATTTCACTTTAGGCAACACAAATAGCTTAATAAATTGCAATAGCGAGGGTGATTTGCATATTTACTCCCAACAACTTAAGCAAATTGCCAAACAAGATGTCAATATTCAAGGAGAAAAAATTTATTTAAATTGATGTTGGCTATGAGTTTTGCTTTAATAGCCGCAGTCAAAATATATAGAGGAAAAACTCATGAGCACTGACCCGATTGTTATTGTTGGCATGGCACGTACTCCACAAGGAACGTTGCAAGGCTCTTTGAAAGATGTTTCTGCCACTGATTTAGGCAGTGTTGCCATTGCTGCTGCTATAGAACGCGCACAATTACAACCCGCCGATATCCAAGAAGTTCTCATGGGTTGTGTCCTTTCTGCGGGCCAAGGTCAAGCACCTGCACGACAAGCAGCTATTAAGGCTGGCATTCCAGTTAGTGCGAATTGCAGCACGATCAATAAAATGTGTGGTTCAGCAATGAAAACCACCATGCTCGCTCATGATTTACTCTTTGCTGGCACTAAAAGTATTATGCTTGCCGGCGGCATGGAATCCATGACCAATGCACCTTATCTAATTCCAAAAGCACGAGGTGGTTATCGACTTGGTCATGGCACGCTCTATGATCATATGATGTTAGATGGATTAGAAGATGCTTATGAACCCGGCAAAGCCATGGGTTGTTATGCTGAAGACTGTGCAGAGAAATTTTCATTTAGTCGTGAAGCACAAGATAATTTTGCAATCACTTCATTACAGCGTGCACAACAAGCAATATCTAATGGCAATTTTGCTGCTGAGATCGCCCCCGTAACCATTAAGACTCGCAAAGGTGATATTGTTGTTGATAAAGATGAACAACCACAAACAGCAAAAATTGAAAAAATTCCGCAACTGCGTCCGGTGTTTAAAAAAGATGGTACCGTTACTCCTGCAAACTCAAGTACTATTTCTGATGGCGCCGCAGCACTAGTAATGATGCGTTTATCAATTGCTGAGCAACGTGGTTTAAAACCAATTGCCAAGATTGTAGCGCATACTTCATTTGCACAAGAACCCGCATGGTTTACCACCGCACCAATTGCAGCAACACGCGCAGTACTAGAAAAAGCAAATTGGAATATTGATGATGTCGATTTATTTGAAATTAATGAAGCTTTTGCAGTTGTCACGATGGCGGCAATGCAGGAGTTAAAGATTCCTCATGAAAAAGTTAATGTTAATGGTGGTGCTTGCGCGCTAGGTCATCCGATTGGCGCAACAGGTGCACGTATTATCGTGACATTACTTTCTGCATTGCAACAGCGAGGTTTGCAAAAAGGTGTTGCCAGTTTATGTATAGGCGGTGGTGAAGCAACAGCAATGGCGTTTGAGATGTTTTAGATTTAGCATATTACTGAATCTCTACCTAAATAAATAATTATCGTACAGGTTTAGTGGCATAACGTACATTCTTTACTGTCACAACTTCTTCTCCCCTTTCCGGTTCTTCTTTATCAGAAAGCCGTCTAGGTAGCGTAAAGTAGTTTTGATCAGATGATGGATTATCAGGCTTCGGCTTCGACCTATCGCCACCAAAATGTCTTCCTCTTGTTAACCCAGCTGGTATCGGATTGTCTGCAAATATATGTTGATTACACTTTATAAATGCTTGCATTCTCATAACAATAAAAAGACCAAAAGCATACATTTTAAAATCGCTTAATGCCATCGGCTTCTTGCTTCGTATTGCATTAACAATCTCGTTATACTGCTTAGTTACATCGAGAGCTTCCCCAGTAATCTCAAACTGTTGTTCAATCAATATGAGAGCAGCTAATAACGCAGGGGCTCTGCTTAAGCTTAATGAAGAATGAATAGCAAATCGCGGCACAAATTTCGCGATATATGTCAAAATTTGTATGTCACCAGAAGAAAAATCGTACATCTCTCCATCTTGCCAATCAGGAAGATGTATAACAAGTATAGGCCTTCCCCTAAAAAGAACTTTATAGAACTTAATTGATATCTCCTCAGGCATAGGCAACTTATGTTCAGACTGAAGCTTAAAAAACTCACAAGCAGAAACCTCTTCCATCTTGCTATATTGATTCCCTGGTAAGAAATAGTTGTCATAATGAATGACTGAAGAACCATTATTACTTTCAGATTGTGGTCCAACAGCAATGACAACAGAAATATGGTGTTCATCCAAAATATAACGTTTAAATGCTTGAGACATATCTAATGTACTATTATCAGCTCTCTCACCGGCAAGAGCTGCAGTACAAGGCCCTTCGCACAAAACATGGGAACCCTCATCCGTTGTTATCGCATTATAAGAATAATAACACCGTTGAGGATATGACATAGCAGGCTTTGTGCGAAAATAAGGATTAGAGAGTTGCTTTCTATCTCTTAACCAAGAATATGATTGTCTAAAAGCAGCATCAGCTTTTATATACTCACGACGCAAAGCCCATACTGCAGCATTAATTTTCGCATTGGCTGCCCCGTTTTCTACTATAGCGACAGCAGCCAAAAACTCATTAAATTCGGTAGGTATTTCTATTTTATCTAAATCTTGTCCCTTTCTTTTTAGAGAACGCAGCCAATCTCGCCGGCGCCCTTTACCTGCTTTTCTATTTCCTTTTTCTGGCATAATTGACCTCTACTTCAACCATTGTGACCATAAGTTGACACATGTTAGCATTTAACCGTAAATTTTTCGAGCAAAATCAAACCTGTCCTTTGAAAATAATCACTTTCACCCATGAGTCGTTCATGTAAACTCAGACAATCTCTACTTTTATATTTAAGAAATATTATGCAAAATGCTGATAATCAAAAATTAGCTAATAATGATATGAAGCAGGTACTAATAACTCGTCCTCAACACCAAGCCCATGCTTTAGGAACATCAATTAAGCTGCAAAACTGGCAGCCCATTTATTTGCCAACCATTCGCATCGACCATGATGTATCAAAATATAATATGATAAAAATCAATAGCTTGAGCGCGTTTAATCTTGTTGTTTTTGTCAGTAGTAATGCCGTTTTAGCACTACAAGAATATTTACAACAACAAAAACTAAGCATCCCAAAGCATATAGCAACTGCTTGCATTGGTCCTGCCACTGCAAAAACACTAGAAAACTTTGGCATAACACCAACAATTATTGCCGCAGCCCCTTACAATAGTGAAAGTTTGCTTACTCACCCGGCTCTCCAGCATATCAATCAACATAAAATCGCCATTATTTGTGGGTATGATGCGCGGCAATTGCTGCCAGAAGAACTAACACGACGCGGCGCAAAAGTGCACCAAATCCCTGTATATCAAAGAAATTTACCTACCAATTGCCAAGCAACTTTACTACAATACCTGACACAAAAGCAGCTTGATGTCATTATTTGTACAAGCCAGGCAAGCTTAAAAAATTTATTACGCTTAATTGGCACAGAGCATCTATACTTATTGCAATATATAAAATTACTTGTCGTCAGCCAGCGCATGCTCGACACTGCCGCAAAACTTGATTGTCAGGCCGTTTTGCTTGCTGACAATGCAACTGATGAGGCAATCCTGAAAACACTAATAAAGGAATTGGGGTAATGACTGATAATAATAATGAAAAGAAAATTACAAAAACATCAGCAAAGAATAATCCAGCCACAGAAAAGAGCACTACAACAACGCAACAGATTAATAAAGAAAAGAGTTTTCCATTAGGCAAGCTCCTTATCATACTGGCATTTCTTTTAAGTATTAGTGCTATCTATCTTGGTGTTCTCAATTGGCAAACCTCGCAACATATTAGTTCTGTCTATGGCAAACTACTTTCATCTCAAGCTCAAACTAATCAAGAACAACAACTCGAACAGCAACAACACAAAGCTGATATAACTAAACTTAAAGTTAGCATTGATAAAATCAGCAATGACAAAACGATTCCAAAAACACAAACGGATTGGAAAATTGCTAATGCTTACTATCTAAGTCGTCTTGCATTTTACAATACCAACATAGCACGTAATAAAGATATTGCTATAAAACTACTAACGACTGCTAAGCAGCAATTAGATGACATTTATACTAAGCCAATTAGTCAAGCTCGCCAAGCTCTCAGCAATAACATTGCAGCACTGCGTGAAGTTCCT
This sequence comes from Gammaproteobacteria bacterium, assembly GCA_021773175.1. GTDB lineage: Bacteria > Pseudomonadota > Gammaproteobacteria > JAJFKO01 > JAJFKO01 > JAJFKO01. The sequence continues at coordinate 221,673 of JAJFKO010000064.1, read as the reverse complement.
AGTTTTGATACAGAGGATGTATTACAGCAGATCATTGCTATTGATAAACAAGTGAAAAGTTTACCGCTAGCCAACCCTTATAAAGACGTTGCTAACAAACAAAAGTCTGCCAAAACAACAACGCATAAAGTACCATCAAGTTGGGAACAAGGTTTAGACCAAACTTGGCAGTCATTACGCAAACTGGTGATCATCCGTCATCGCAATCAACCTATCACACCAATACTTGCACCGAATCAACAAGCATACTTACTACAGAACATACATTTATTACTGCAACAAGCACAATGGGCGGTATTGCAAAAACAACAGAAAATTTATCAATCCAGTTTACAACAAGTAACAACAGCCATAAAAACATATTTCAATACAGATGAACAAGCGACTCAAAGTATTTTGGAAAATGTCGATAAGCTGATGCTGATTGATGTTAATCCGACATTACCCAGTTTAACCTCGGTAAAGCTATTGCAAAAGATTGTTAACAAAAAAATAAATTCCGCAACATCTAAGCAAAAAGAGAACGAACCAGAATCTGCTACTACAATAAAAGCAAAAGAATATAATAAAGCGGTAGAGAGGTCGACACAACCATGAGGAAAATCATCTTATTTGTCATATTACTCTTTATTGCCATTGCCATTGGTATCGCGATCCATCAAGACCCTGGCTATTTGTTAATGGCGTATCGACGTTGGACCGTGGAAATGCCGCTATGGTTAGGCTTTGTCATCGTTCTCGTTGCTTACATAATCTTATATTACTTAATTCGTTTACTCGCATATTTATTTTCTTTGTCGTCACGCATTAGTATCTGGTCTGACAGTCGCAGATTTCGCAAAGCGCGACAAGAAACCAATCAAGGTTTAATTGAATTAGCAGAAGGTAACTGGGAACGCGCTGAGCGTTATTTAAAACGCGCCGCTGGTAAAAATAAAGCGCCGCTCATTAATTATTTATCTGCAGCGCGCGCGGCTCAAGAACAAGAAGCTTATGACCGCCGCGATAACTATATTCGCTTAGCGCATCGCTCGACACCTGAAGCTGAAGTTGCTGTGGGCCTGACCCAAGCAGAATTGCAGTTACGTCATGGACAATTAGAACAAGCATTAGCAACATTAAAACATTTGCAAACATTAGTCCCTAATCATCGTCAGGTTATTAAGATGTTGCAAAAGCTTTATGCTGAATTGAAAGACTGGCAACATCTCTTAGATATTTTACCTAAATGTCGTCGTTATAAAGTATTAAATGATGATGAAATTACAAATTTAGAAAAACAAGCTTTCTTAGCATTACTACAACAAGCCTGCAAAGGCTCAAATATTGCAAGCATTAACCGAACTTGGCACACACTTCCTAAACAGCTTAGCCAAGATAAAACCTTACTCACAGTTTATGCAACTAAGCTACTTGAACTTAATGAAAACAGTATGACTGAAACTCTTTTACGCCAAGCTATAAAAAAATCTTGGCATGAAAGCTGGGTCGAATTATTTGGCAGAGTTATCAGCCATGAACCCAGTAAACAACTCGCTGTTGCTGAAACTTGGTTGAAGAACCATCCTAACAATCCAACTTTACTCTTAAGCTTAGGACGAATTGCAAAGCGATGTAAATTATCAGGTCAAGCGCGCCATTATTTAGAGGAAAGTATTCAATTAAAACCCCAAGCAGAAAGTTATTATGAGCTAGGTGATGTATTAGAACAATTAGGAGACACACAAGCAGCCCTAACAAACTATCGTCACGGTTTAACATTAACAAACAAACATAAATAATATTTGAAGAAGAGGATTATATCATGTCAAAAAACATTCCTATTACTGTCGCCCACGGTGATGGCATTGGCCCAGAAATCATGGCCGCCACACTGAAAATATTAGATGCCGCTGGCGCAAGAATAACACCTGAGTTTGTTGAAGTTGGTGAAAAAGTTTATTTAGATGGTAATACTACCGGTGTTCCAGATTCTGCTTGGGAATCCATGTTGCGCACAAAAGTTTTATTGAAAGCCCCGATTACCACACCACAAGGTGGCGGTTACAAAAGTGTTAATGTAACCATTCGCAAAACGTTAGGCTTATATGCAAACGTGCGTCCATCTCGTGCTTATGTACCTTACGTATCATCTAATTTTCCAGACATGGATTTAGTGATTGTGCGTGAAAATGAAGAAGGTTTATATGCAGGGATTGAGCATCGGCAAACGAACGATACCTATCAAACTCTGAAAATTTATTCACGTCCAGGTTGTGAACGCATTATTCGCTATGCTTTTGAATATGCTAAGCGCTTCAATCGCCGCAAAATTACTTGTTTAAGTAAAGATAATATTATGAAGCTCACTGATGGTTTATTTCATAAAGTTTTTAATGAAATTGCACAAGAATATCCTGGTTTTGAAACAGAACATTTAATTGTTGATATTGGCACGGCTTTATTAGCTGCTCGACCAGAACGTTTTGATGTTATTGTTACTTCAAATCTTTACGGTGATATCCTCTCTGATGTTGCCTCACAAATTGCTGGTTCAGTTGGCTTATCAGGTTCAGCAAACATTGGACGTGATATGGCGATGTTCGAAGCCGTACATGGCTCTGCTCCCGATATCTCTGGTAAAAATATTGCGAACCCATCTGGCTTACTCAATGGTGCGGTGCAAATGCTGATTCATATCAATCAAAATGATGTCGCCGCAAAAATCCAAAATGCTTGGTTATGTTGCTTAGAGAAAGGCATGCATACTGCTGATATTTATAATAATCATTACAGTAAAGAAAAACTCGGCACCGAGCAGTTTGCACAAGCGGTGATTGATAATCTTGGTGAGAAACCACAAAAATTCCATGCCGTTAGCTTTCAAATAAGTGAAGATAGTCACTTCACAGAATTGCATGAAAAGGTTTCTAAAGAAAAAGCCAAAAAAGAATTAGTCGGTATCGATATTTTTATTGATTCAGATAATGCCGATGTTCTGCCTCTATGTGAAAAGATTGCGAAAGTTTCAGGTCCGTTAAAGTTAATCGCTATTACCAATCGCGGATTAAAAATATGGCCAGGAAATCCTGTGCACTGTTTTGTGAGTGACCAATGGTGTTGTCGTTTTCAAGCTAGCGAAGATTTTACAGCAACGTCATTTGAGGATCTGTCTATTCAAATGAAAGCACTTCACGAAGCAGGGTTAGAGATAGTGAAAACTGAGAATCTTTACACCTTTGATGGTGAACGTGGTTTCTCGTTAGCACAAGGACAATAAGCGGTGACAAGAGTTGCAATTTATCCTGGAACATTTGATCCATTGACTAATGGCCATGCTGATTTAATTCAGCGTGCCAGCAGGCTATTTGAGAAAGTTATTATCGCGGTAGCAGAAAACACGAATAAACAACCACGATTTACACTCACCAAACGTATTGCGTTAATTCATGAGATTACTCAAAACAATACAAATATTGAGGTTGTTGGCTTTTCCGGATTACTGGTTGATTTCGCCGCTCAACATGGTGCTAATATTATATTACGTGGTTTACGTGCCATCTCTGATTTTGAATATGAATTTCAACTTGCCGGCATGAATCGACATCTCAATCCTGCCATTGAATCATTATTCTTGACTCCTGACGAAAAATTTGCCAATATTTCCTCTTCTTTAGTGAAGGAAATTGCTCAATTAGGTGGTGATGTTAGCCAGTTCGTACCCGCCTGTGTTGCTAAAGCACTGCAGCAAAAACCGTAGAGGATTATCCATGGCCTTAATGATTACTGATGAATGCATAAACTGTGATGTTTGCGAGCCAGAGTGTCCAAATGAAGCTATTTATCAAGGTGTGGAAATCTACGAAATCGACCCAGCGAAATGCACTGAGTGTGTTGGTCATTATGAAACATCACAATGTGTTGAAGTCTGTCCTGTAGCTTGCATCCCAAAAGATCCAGAATTTGTGGAAAGCCAAGAAGAATTACTGTCAAAATATCAAAAGCTTACTGAAATTAAAGTGAAAATAGCTGAACCTAATTAACACTTTACTCTTCACTCATAACAAAAAAATGAAGCGTTATATGATAATTCCTGCATAAAATACAGATAAAATACCAGTAACTCTCCATTTCTATATTTCATTTAATGACACCATGGCAAACACTGATTATCAGAGTAAAAATATCCTACCCGGCCATACTTGCCAGTGCAACGACGATCACACTTTCTTCCAGCGCCTTTAATACTTTTTCCTTTAGTAGCCTCATAGCAAGCTTCTGCCGTGTTATGGCCAGTTTTTTTACACTGAGCCAGTACACTTTTCGTCTGCGCTTCAGTTATTCCAGGCACTTTTGTTTGTAAATATCTCTGCTCATCTCCTAATACAGTAGCCTGAGCACTGACCGCTAAAAAAGATAATAATACAAATGATATCAACATTTTTATCATAGATTTCTCCAAAATTAATTTCTTTCATTCATATAAATAATAGTTCACTAAACGTATAGTTCAATATCTAAACATCCTCTTGTTGTCAATTTGAATTAATACTATCAACGTTTGATTGGTGGTAAAAATATTTGGATACGTGACTAAATTATGATAATAATGAATGAGTTAATAAAGACAGAATGAGCTTGTACGGAAACAACCCTGCAAACTTTTCTTGATAATAAACAAGTTTGAAGCAAAAACTGTCTGTGTGATAAGGGCGAAATAATTTGCAAAATACTAATAGACACCCGCACGGCTTATATTTCTTATGTATGACAGAATTTTGGGAACGCTTCGGCTTTTACGTTATCCAATCTTTATTTATCCTTTATATTATTGCTAAGTTTAATTTCTCAGATGCTGAAAGTTATAATCTGCTTGGAGCCTTCACCGCTTTAGTTTATATCACCCCTGTCATAGGCGGCTATATCGCCGATAATATTATCGGCTATCGACAATCTATTTTATTCGGTGGCATATTGCTTTGCATTGGTTATGCAAGCCTTACGGTAAATTCTCTCACGGTTTTTTATATTGCTTTAGCTATCATTATCGTTGGCAATGGTTTTTTTAAACCCAATATCACTGGGCTATTAGGTCGACTCTACCCAAAAGATCACCCGGTTATTCGTGATGCGGGTTTCACTATTTTCTTTATGGGAATTAATTTAGGTGGTTTTGCCGCAGGTATTACCGCCGGATTATTAAAAAAATATGTTGGCTGGGATAGTAGTTTCTATGCAGCAAGCTTAGGGTTGATTATTAGCTTAATCACGTTTGCCATCGGTTTAAAAAATTATAGAGCAGCGTCAAGTCCTCCAACATTATTAACCTATAAAAATAAATTAATTCAATTCCTACATTTTAAAACAGTCGTCATTTTGATTGCTCTTGCTCTGGTTTATCCGATTATGTTATTACTTCGCTACGAAGCTTTAGACAACCTCATCTTCCTAATTATTACCGTAGGACTTGCTTTTTATATCATTTGGCGTGGTCTTGCTTTGGAAAGTAAGCAACGCTGGCAACTTTATGCAAGCTTCTTTGTTATTTTACTAGCGACCTTTTACTGGATGTTTGATTTTCAAATATTTTTCTCGGTTAACCTTTTCGTCAAGCGAATTATCGACCGCACTGTTTTTGGATGGCAAGCCCCTGCTGCTTTCTATATTGGTATGGCGCCATTATTTATTGTGCTATGCGGATTTATTACGGGGAAATTATGGTATTTCCTCGACAAGCATAATATGAACCCCTCACCAATATTTAAACTAGGCTGTTCTATCACGTTTGCAAGCCTAGCTTTTGTTTCCCTGATTATTGGCACTAGAGTCGCTGGCTTTGGTCACCACGTTAATATGATCTGGGTATTTGTGTGTTATATTTGTCTGGCATTTGCTGAATTGTTTCTATCACCGATTAGTTTAGCAATGATAACAAAATTTGTACCGCGTAATATGGTTGGCATGATGATTGGCGCTTGGTTCGTCTATACCGGCGGTATTGCTGGGCAATTTGCAGGTAAGCTTGCCGATATTTCAGCGATTCCACAACATGTCACAAAATTAGCGACAATGCAGCATATTTATGTTCATGCCTTCAGTATCTATGCATTAATTGCCTTGGGATTTGCTGTGTTGGTGTTTATTTTAACACCTGTTATTAGCAAATTATTTTAGAATAACTATCAAACGGTAGCCATTATATTGGCATAGATAAATTTTTCACATTAATTTATGATTGCATCAACTTTTTTAATTAGTAGTTCATTTTATTAACAGAGAATAATATACTTATTGGCTTTCAGTAGTAGAACTGAGAGCCTCGAAGAACAATAGGCAATAAGAAGTATGTATATGCTAAAAGAACTAGTAAATGTTTATTTTGCGGTAGGATTATTAGTTAATGCTTTATTGTTTATTCCACAATCGATTAGATTGATAAAAAGCAAAGATTCTCAAGAAGTTTCGTTAATTACATTTTTAGGCTTTTTGCTGATTCAATTCGGTTATACTTGTCATGCATTAGTGATTAAAGATAAGTTTTTATTCTATGGCACATTATTAAGTGATATAACTAACTTCCAAGTTGTTTGGCTGATTATTTATTATCGAATAAGAAAAAAGCGTAATTGTACAAATGAAAATTAGTAATTTAAAATTTCTACCTTACACAAATGATTCGCAAATAAAATCGACGGAAATGCAATACCGTATTTTACGCTTATTGACCTTTTTTACAGAATCGTCAATTAATGCTTTAAACGCTTATTGCCAACATAGCTTTACCGAGTTTGATCCGCAAGTCAGCGATAACCTCTGTCAAATTAGAGCATATCAATTCCTCAGTGATTTTAGTAAGGTAAACTATAGTTATTATCAAAAACGTATCGAAGTTCTGCAGAAAATAAATTTACGCTGTAAGAAAACTATTTTACAGTTTCATAATAGAAATAATTCAAATTTAAGAAGACAGTTGAAGTATACGCCACAAAAAGTCATGCATTTTGTTCGTGAGAATGAATTATTTTATTTACTCAGCGCCGAAGAATTTTTTATTGTCTCAGCCTATATACTAACAAAATATCGAGCATTTGATAATGAGGGTATACCAAAAGGCATTGACTACAAAACACTCTGCCATAATATCGCAATTCCATCTGTTACCTTCGCAAGCAAGCTTACCCATAATTTACAAAGAATTATTTCAAAAAATTCATGTAAATTTATTTATAAAATCGCAAGGCTTAATGCAAAAACAACAAACCTCAGTCAAGTTCTTAAAAAACTCGAAAAGGTTGATGAGATTAAACGCCATATTCTACCTTCGTATTGGGCAACAGATATAATTATGGCAAATCTTATAGAGCATCAACAAGATATTTTACTCTTTATCAAACTTCGAGAACGTTGTAATCAATCTGAGCAAAGTTTATTATTACCTTTACGATACAATAAATTAACACAAGCATATGAATTATATTCACAAACCGATCAATTAAATTATCAGCAACCAGCAATAGTGTTTCAATCCATTGCAGTAAAGTATCAAGCTGAAGATACATCTACCTTTATTACACGATTATTTACCAATAATATTTATAAGCTCATCATGCTTAATATGGCAATGCATCCACAATATCCAAGCAAAACTCTAGCGCAATTCAACGATAACCCGCTAAATGAGTTGATAAAAGATATTCAAAACCGTTATTCAGAATCATTCAGAAATTCTGAACAACATTCAATACAAACACATTTACATTATATTCATCAACTGAATGCTGAGTTAGAACAAGACAAAAAGCTCTGTATCGATAAAGGCTGCTACATAGAGAAGCCCTCTCTATTCTTGATTAAACATATATATACAAGTACCATCGACGAGTTACTTCGTAATCATAATAATACAAGTTTATGTACTACAGATAGCGTGATAGCTACAATGAAAGAAACGGCCTAAATTTAACTTTCTATCGTTTGATAGACGGCCTTAGTCCTAAAAACGATAAACGAAACTTAACATTAATTTTGCGTATATATCGCTCGAAATGCGAAAATTATAGCGAATACTATTGTTGGTAGAAAGTGGAAGGTAGAAATTCGCATTTTAGAGTGTGGACGGTATTATCAGTTATGCTAAATAAAGAATTATCTCAACTTAGAAATATTGTCAGCTTACTTCCTGGCAATGTTTACTTGAAAGATACCAATGGGATCTATATAGACTGTAATCAAGCACAAGCTAGCACTTGTAACTTTCCTTACCAACAAGATATGATCGGGAAGTCTGATTATGACTTATTATGCCCTGAGGAAGCTAAAATTATTGTTGCGAATGACCGCCATGTTCTTGAAACTAAAAAATTACTAACAGTAGAAGAATGCGTTACCCTTAAATATAATAAGAAACAATATTTTCTTTCTAAGAAGAAACCTTTATTTGATGAAAACAATAATGTTATTGGCATTTTGGGTATTTCAATTGATATCACTGATGAAAAAGAGAAAGAGTTAGCGTTATTAGAGGAAAAAGAAAATACTGAAATCACCTTACAAAAGGTTATTTCAATGATGCCAGGTCACGTTTATTGGTTGAATAACAATCTTATTTATTTAGGTTGCAATGAGCAACAGGCAAAAGCAGCAGAGCTCTCATCTCCAAATGATATTATTGGCAAGTATAATAGTGAATTAATTTGGCGACATGAAGCAGAAGAGCTCGATAACATTAACCGCATGGTTATCGAAACTAAAACGCAATACACTGTTGAAGAAACCAATAGAAATCCAGGCCAAGAAGAGAAAACATTCTTATCTAAAAAAGTTCCCTTACTGAATAAACAAAATAATGTTATTGGTATGCTAGGTGTCTCTTTTGATATTACCGAACGAAAGAATATTGAAAATGAATTGCATCATGCGAAAGAACAAGCAGAACATGCCAGCATGGCAAAGTCTGAATTTTTAGCGAATATGAGTCATGATATTAGAACACCATTAGCCGGTATGATTGGTGCAACCGAGACGCTATTACAAAAATCCCAAGGTTCAGAATCAATAGAAATCATTACCGATCTTCATGCCGCAAGCAAGCAATTACTTAGCTTCCTAAATAAAATACTAGAGAATATTCAGTATGAGCTTGACCATATTCCTAGTGACATTCGAAGTTTCTCCTTACAGCACATGCTCGATAGTATTTATGAAATATTTTTACCTAGCATAAAACAAAAACCTATTGAATTTATTATTCGCCATGACACTAAAATTCCTGGCACCCTTGATGGTAAAGATGAATTAATTTACCGCATCCTATTAAACTTAATAAGTAATGCTATTAAATTTACACAGCATGGTAAGATTGAAGTTTCAACAAAATTTATTCAAGAAGTTGAAAACCAGGTAACTATTGAATTTAAGATTGCAGATACGGGCGTTGGAATTCCAGAAAATAGATATCGTGATATTTTTAATATGTTTACCCGACTTACGCCATCATATAAGGGTATTTACGAAGGAACTGGACTAGGCCTTTACTCTGTAAAGCTGCTATTAGATGCGTTACATGGCACCATGCAACTTGAAAGTACGGTTGATCATGGTAGCACTTTTACCTTTTCATTGACGTTAGAAAAAGCGCCTGAGAGCGACTTATTCAGCACCTCTGATATTATGAACAGCTCAAGCAAAGACCTCCACGACAATATTATGTTAGATAATTATATGTCAAGAAACACTCCAAGACCTAAAGTAGTAAATAATCATAAAATTAAAATCAGCCCGTCTGTTAAAACTCTATTAGTTGAAGATGTTCCTTTAATGCAAAAAATTGCCGCAGCAAAACTTGAAGATATAGGCTGCAATGTAACGGTAGCAAGTAATGGTGAAGAAGCATTACAAAAAGTCAAAGAAAAACATTATGACTTAATTTATTTGGATATTGGTTTACCAGACATGGATGGCTATACTGCTGCAACAAAAATTCGCGAATGGGAAACCAGCCAACGCAGCAAACCCACACCTATTATTGCTTTAACCGCGCATATAGATAAGAGCGGTGAAGAAAAAAGTTTAAAGGCTGGAATTAATCATATCCTCATCAAACCATTATTAGAAGAAAAGGCTAAATTGATGTTAGATAAATTCATCTGAGATACAACTTTATAATATATAAATTATCTAAGTTTGAAATGACTCATTATCTTTATTGATGATAATTTCTATTCACATGTACAGAAACTCTCGTTATACAGAATCACCAACATTATCTACACTCACCTCTTGGCATCAATATGCAATGTTTCGAGAGGATCTTATATGAATACACTAAAACTTCTTAACCACACATATTCAGAGCTGAGCTTCACGCTGTTCTTCTTAGACACGTCGATCTCTCGCCGTCTGCCGTAGGCAGATATATACATAAAAAATTTACAATATTTCAATCGATTAATTAATTTATTTTTTTCTGAGGAGAATAAACATGGCTATAGGTAGCAGCTTACTCACACTATCTGCGGGTAAAAGTTCAGGTGGTTCCAGTAAAATAGTAGCAGAAAAACCTTATAAGGTATTTAATACTGAAGCGGATATGCTAGAAAAACCTTATAAGGCACTTAAAACTGAAGCGGAGATACTTAAGTATCTAAAATGGCAAACCGCGCAGTATTCTGGTAATCAAAAACTTTTTGAGGCATTCTCAGCACTTACAAAATTTGTTTGTGAAGAACCTGACATTACAAGCAAAAAAATTAAAGCTCTGAGAAAGCAGTATCCTATACTAAACAATAAGTTTTCATGGCTATTATGTGACATTGAAAAATTTTACACACAATTACCACCTCATACTTATCTAACTTTTGATGAGGCAAAAGAAGCATGCTCAGAAAAACTTCATAGCTTGGCAAGTGATATTCATATTGCCTCAACCAGTTTCTTTAGTAATGAACTGGAGATTGAAGTTAAAAAAGCTAAGATGTTAGGTTTGAAATTGCTTCTTGAAGAGCTAGAGAAATTAACCGAAAGTGACTTTGCTGAACCAATGAAGTTACAAAGCCTACAAGCTACACTTGTTCAACTTTTTTGTAATAGTGATGTCACCGCAGGTTTATTTTCTCATGTTACCTTAGATGTTCTCGTTGGTGTTGGCAACTTCATACAGAGTCAGGCGTTAAAGGCTGAACTCTTAGCACCTCCCGTGAACCACCAGGTTGTCATGAAATTATAGAAATATTTAATATGGCGTCAGCAATTTAATGCCGGCGCCACATTACTATATTTAAGCATTGATAACCTCATTATAATACGCTATATAATTATTAAACCATTTTAGGAGTTGAATCATATGAAGCAGCTGTCACTCTTGAGCCCACAACTCGAAACATTTCTTGCTATTGCTGAAAATAAGACTGTGCATGCAGCATCAAAAGTATTGCATTTAACACAGACGGCGGTAAGCCAACGTTTGCAAACACTAGAATCAAAGCTCGATACAAGTCTATTCATCAGAACTCGAAAAGGCATGACATTAACTCAGGAGGGTGAAATATTACTTCGATACTGTAGCAATATTCAAGAATTACAAGGGAAAACATTATCTGGCATAAAAAGTGTTGGCGCTGAAATTAGTGTACTTGTTCATATTATTGGTGCAACCAGTATTATGCGAACACGTGTAATTCCTAGTTGTTTATCTTTAATTAATAAATTTCCAAAATTAAATTTCTATTTTAATTTAAGTGATGCAGATAATAGCCAGCTTGTATTAAGAAATGGTTCTTGCCAGTTTGCAATTATTCCTCTTGAGGAAGTTATGGCTGATATGGAACATAAGGTGCTGCACGCTGAGCAATATGTTATGGTTTGCACGCCAGAATGGCAGGCACGAAGCTTAGTTGATATTCTAAGTCACGAACATATTATTGATTTTGACCCTAGCGATCAATTAACGTTTAATTATCTAAAGCAGTTCGACTTATTTAGTCATGCGCAACACGAGCGTTATTTTGTGAACAATACAGAGATGATGGCACACATGCTTATGCATGGATATGGCTATGGCTTATTAACTAAAGAATTTAGTCAGCCCTATATTGATAATAATCATTTAATCGTCTTGAATGATCACCAAGAATATTTAAATCATTTAGCATTAGCTTGGTATTCCAGGCCAAATATGCCTGAGTATTTGGCCAAGATTATTGAAAAAATCAATTAAGGTTTTGAGGCTGCTATACCCGATGGCTATATATATCTCTTACAGGAACATATTAGTAGCGTCTTCGCATTGTTCTATTAGGTGCTCTCGAAACCGTTGAATTTAGTGCCGTGGCTCTTGTTCTAGCTGCACTACCAAGCATTCCAAAGCTATCAAGACTTTGAGCACTAGAATAACCAGCATCATGCTCAGGATCACGAAATGAAACAGAATTAAAGGCTTCTGATTTCTTGGTATTATTACGCGTTAATTCCACGCCTAAACCGAAGCGTAACATCCCTTTATTACCTTCATAAAAAAATGTACCTCCAGAACCGACTACCGTGCTGCCAACATTAAGCACCGAACCACTTTCGCCTATTGGCCCATGTGTTAAAGCTAACTTAGCAATAGCATGGCCAAAACCAATAATAATTTTACCTACCTTAATCACTGAATCAACAACGGTATCTACCAGCAGCATAGGATCATGCCAATAACGAGCAATATTAGTGGCAACAAGCTCGCTACTGTTTAAAGGATGACTAACAACATCAATGACTTTTTTTGGTGCACTTAGAATACCATCCATAAGCACACTGGCACAGCCCGCAGCATATTCAGCATTAAAGATTATTTTTAGTGGTGACGCTAACGTTATATAAAGTATTGTAGCAATCTCTGTGAGTGGACTAATATGAATAAAGCTCAATCCAGAATGAATTACCGGCAACATGACATGAAACCAATGCGTAGAATAGGCTAAGGTTGTCGCTGCAATAGATATCGCGGCACCAAATATATAGGCACCGGTGACAACTAAAGCTTTCGTGTAATGTAATACATTACTGAGCTTTGATTGCTTACTCTGGTCACAACGCCATATACTTGTTAAATGTGCAATACGGCCTTCTATCCAACTTTTACTTACCAAGCGCATCGCTAAACGTACCATTGCCAAAGTTACGACAATTAATGCACCAACAAAAAAAAGTCCGGTAATAATGCCAGCAAATACTGGTGGACAACTTAGCGAGGCAGCCAGCGATGCTATGAATGATGCTGTCACCGCTTTAATAAAAAAGGCCATCGCAAGACCTGCTAATAACCCTAAAACAACAGAGCATCCTATTGCGATTTTCTGCCAAAGCTTTAAGCCAGGGAAACCACGGATTGCTTGCTTAATAAAATTACGTAAATTTGCATCATAGAAATAGAACGTTACGATAGTCGTTGCTAAACCAAGCGGTACGAGGATAGGCCATCCCCAAGAAAAAAAGCTCGCAAATAATAAACATAACATTAAACCACTGCCTACTGAGTATAGCAGCACCATGGCATCAATAAAATAATATAGTAGTCTACGTAGATAGTGTTTTTTCTCATTTATAGCTTGATAAGGTGATGATTCGTAAAGGATGTATTTTGAATTATCTGATTTCCATAGAATAATATGTTGTTGGCGTTTCCTAATGCGTAAATCTAAGTTTTCATCGTCCACTTTAGCTTTTGATTTAATCATGACATTTAATTTATAGCGTGCGATTATACGTCGACATAAGGCTTGTGCCGTTTCAGCTTGATCTGAACTATATTTTTCAATATATTCTAACAAGGTCATGAGGATCATTACTAAGCTTTTACCAGGATCCCCTGCTCCGGATTGTAATTGAGAAAACAAGTGTAATAATGATATCGGTTCATTGGGCGCCGCCTGTGGCAGCATTGACACTAGTAAATCAGGAGACACCATCGTTTCTTGTAATATTGCAGGTACATCACGATAAGCAGAACAGCTCGCGCGGGCTCGGCAAACATTTAACTCATCGTCGCTCAACTGTCCACGATTGAACAATAAGCCGCGCCAATAAATGCCTTTGTGAAAACTTACAAACTGTTGCAAAAATAATCTGAGCAGTTGGTATAACTCATCATCGCAATCACGCAGCATGACTTTATTAGCAACAAAATTTAGTTTAAATGTATCTAAAAAACTATAGGCTTGAGCTTGAAAAGGAGAGCCCACTAAATGATTAAAGGTTGTTGTTACTTGCTGTCGCGCTAAGCCTGAAAATTCAGGAGGGATAGTTTCCCTGTTGAAAGATTTTTTCGACCGACGGTTATCTCCAAATGCTGTTGAAGAGAATGATGAGCTTGTATTAAAATAACTTGGTGCGGTCACGTGTATATCTTTTTTTACTTAACTCGAGTCGCAGTATAAGAGGGGAATATTACAGGATTATGACAAGCAACAATTATAATTTAGTTGTTGCTATTAAATCAAATATATATTTATCCCTTAGTTGATCCTGGCCCGCCACTAAGCTTAATTCCAATTTTATTAGCTTTTTTTGCGCTCAGCTCTTCCCCTGCACATGGCTGTCTAGAACGTTTTCCTAATATAGAGCCATAACCACGTGCTTCAGCCACTCTCGATGCTAAACTTGGACTAGAATCTGAATATGTTCCCGTTGCTACTGGCTCCACTGGTTTTTGTGCACTATCAACTGCTGTGGTTGCTGAAGGATCTGTAGAAGCAACAAGCGAGCTTAAACTAGTATTTGCAGTAATTGTTCTACCTGAATTTGCATTAGCAATTGTACTCTGTACTTTTTCTAACATTTTTCTTTGTACTGCACGAAAAGCCTTGGTAACAATTCCATTTGGTCCAAATAAGAAGTTTGTCACAGCAATATAGGCAAGCAACACAACGCCAGTAACTAAACCAACAATAGTTTTTCCTGGATTTTTTCTGACACGTCGTAAGTGACTATTATCTTTTTTAATAACACGTCGATATGGAGTAACTTTCTTATACATCGTTGCTTTTTTTGCATTGATTGTACTCAATTCAGCATTTTTAAAATGTACATTATCACTTGGCATATCTGCAGGTTGAACGTTAAAGCCACGATTCCCTGGTGATTGATGGGTACCAACAATCGTTGCTGATGTACCATGTAACAGCAAGTCATTTTGTGCTTTATATAAAAGCTCTCTATGTTGTCTATTATTGTGACGTAATGGTCGGCCACCAATTTTATCTCGAGCAACCGCAGCAGCACGACATTGATCAATACTCGCTGACGTACGGTCACGCCCATCACGACAACCTTTATCTGCTGAATAGCCAATAGAGCTGGCAACATCTGCATATAATGAATTAAGCCAATAATTATTTTCTATATTACGAAACGCGTCGGTATAAACTAAATCTTGGAAATCACAGAACTGCACCAGAGATGTATACATTGCTTTTACTTCAGGTGAGCAACTATCAAAATTAGTATCTATGTTATCTAGATGTTGGTAAATTTCTTCACGCTGCTCCAACCAACTTGCTTGTCTTTGCTTGAATAACACTCTTTCAACATGACGATGCTGTGCTTTTAGCACATTGCGTAAATCGTGTCTTAGTGCCTCAAGCTTTGCATCAGATAATGTTGGATCTTGTAATGCTGTAAATAATCTATCAGATGCTTGTTGAATCTTCAGTTGATATGCTTGTCGTGCTTGTTCAACTTCCGCATTAACACTATAGAGGTCACCCAATAAGTTAGATACATGCTGGAAATTTACTAAGTGTTTCTCATCATTAGGGTTTCTATCAAAGACACCTTGTACAACAGTCGTTGGAATGTGAGCAGCATAGTCTTCAGCTAAAGCATTAAAATTTCTTTTATTGGTCACTGCCTGTGCGGGATCTTTTTCAATTCTACCTTTAACCGTACTGCCATCACCACGAAAACTATTGACACCTATAGCCATAAAGTTTATCTGTGGCTGCACTGTAACAAGTCGTGAACTACCATCGTTATTAAAAACTCTAACCTCAAGAGGTTTGCTATTATATGCTGCAAATAATTCCTGCATTACTTTAATTTGTAATAATTGCTGCATAGGATCTAAATGTTCGAATTGTTTGCGTAATGTACTCATTAAGCTATCGCTAGCAATGGATATAGAAACCGAACCAGCACTATGTTCTGCTTGCGCAAGTAACTCAGGATGGTCAGCAAAAAATAAATTACTAGCAACAGTAATATGCTCAGCAACGGTTCTACGCGTTGCATTATAACTCTCAACTTTCGTTCCAGTATGATTCTCAGCCACCATTGATGAATGTCTAATAACGGGTTTGCCTAACACTTTGACTTCACCCGTTGCTTCATCAACATAACCAACAGATTCTAAAGAATAAGCCGACATTGCTCGCTCACGCGCATACATACTATCGGTATGGACTCGATCTTTTAATGCAATAGCATGAGAGTTAGTCTTGCCATACTGATCTAACTGCTCATCAGTAAGACAACCAATGGGAACAGATACCGTAAAATAACGTCGATTCTGATCTCCTGACGTTTCTGAACCCGTGAAATTAACTAATGCAGGTTGTCCTTTTCTAGTACGACTTCTCGCACCAGTTTTTTTAAAAACTCTTAATTGATGTTCTTTAAATGAGGTTTGTCCTGGAAAACATATATCCGCTAATTGTGGTTCCAATGTTCCCATCATGTATTCTTTAGCATATGCCTGCATTTCCGTAAATAAAGCTACACGATTAGCATCGTAGTATACATCATCAGAACCTTCAGTTTGTGCTTGACATATTTCTGCAAGTTTCTTCTCTAAATGTGAGCTAACGTCAGCTTTAAGCTCATGCAATGCAACAAGTCTTTTCTGTATTGCTGCATATTTCTCGTTATATTTAGGTATACTGATATTATCACTAGCTCGCTGTCTATCTAAATATCTAAGAACTAATTCATTATAAGCAATCACATCATCAAGAAAAGTTGTTATGACGGTCTGAACATCTTGTTGATCGAGTTCACGTTTACTCGGTGCGGTATCAGTAGAACGCACCTCCATACCAAATTTAAGAACTTGTGCATGGATAATTGCGGTTTGAATAGCTGAAGCTTGTGAAGGTATTTGAGTTAGCCCATTGGCTGTTTCTGCGCCTACGCCATTGTCACCATATGCGGCAGCAACGAGCGCTTCGATATCACTTGTAATTTGGGATGATGTATTACTACCTTGTGCCATAAATCTAACCTCATTTATCTGATTGCTATCCTTAGCGTTTCAGTAACTATATATATACTTTCTTAAATAAAACTTAAGTTTAGCAAAAAAGCTATTTTTGGCAGTGAGGACAGAAGACCGAAGCACGTTGGCCAAGGCGCAGCATATGTAATTCATGGCCACAAACAAGACAAGGTAAGCCTTCGCGGCCATAAACAGACAGTTCTTGCTTGAAATAACCGGGTTTGCCATCGCTATTAACAAAATCCCGTAAAGTGGTACCGCCTTGCTTGATGGCAGCATGTAAAACTTTTTTAATTTCAATCACTAAGGACTCATAGCGCGGCAAAGATACCTTGCCTGCCGCACGCTTAGGATGAATACCCGCGGCAAATAATGACTCTGCCGCATAAATATTGCCAACACCCACGACGATTTGGCTATTCATAATGAAATTTTTGACAGCAACTTGGCGTTTTCGGGATTTTGCATAGAGATAAAAGGCATCAAAGCTGTCATTTAAAGGTTCCGGACCCAAATGCTGCAATAATTTATGTTTTGCCACCGCTTGTGTCGTCCAATGCAAGCTACCAAACCGCCGTGGGTCATTGAAACGTAAAACTTTTTTGCCAAAAATGATATCTACGTGGTCATGCTTTTTCAGAGATTCAGTAGCATTCACCATGCGTAATGACCCTGACATTCCCAAATGCAACATCAAGGTACCGCCATCCAAACAAAACAACAAATATTTACCACGCCGTTGAATGACATTGACCCGCTGATCAGACAATATCTTCTTTAAATTTTTATTGATCGGCCAACGTAACTGTCGTTCGCGCACAATCACATCTGTAATTTTCTGTCCTTCAATATGTGGCGCTAAACCACGACGACATGTTTCAACTTCTGGCAATTCCGGCATCAACACTTTTCCAAAAAAACATATTATTTAAATACAAAATACAAAAAGATGACATAACCCAATAATAAGAAGAAACCTTCTAAACGCGTTACCTTGCCATTATCCTTAATACTATAACCAACGACAAAAATTGCTACGGTACTTAAAAGTAATACCGGCAAATCACGATAAAGCATCGATGGATTTAACGCTGTTGGCGCGATAATACCAGGAAAAGGCAGCACTGCCACAAGATTAAAAACATTAGAACCAATGATATTACCAATTGAAATATCATGCTCACCTTTAAGAATAGCAACAATCGATGTTGCCAATTCTGGTAGGCTAGTACCAATAGCAACGACACTCAAGCCGATAACAAATTCACTAATACCAAAGTATTGTGCTAAACCAATCGCACCATTGATTAATAGCTCAGAACAAAATGGAATCGCAACACCACCGGCAACTAACCAGAATACCGTTAACCATAAAGTTTTTGGTTTTAAAATACGTCTATCCGCTTCACTTGCTGCTCGTTGACGTTGATGATGAATCGCATACCATATTGATAAACCAAGTACGACAATAAGCACCACTAATAAAATAATGCCATCCAAACGACTAAAATAACCATTGATCAATAAAACGATTGTCAGCAACGTTACAAATAATAAAATTGGAAATTCACGCTTTAAGGTAATAGCCTTAACTTTCAGTGGTGCAAGTAATGCTGAACAACCTAATACCAAACCAACATTTGCTATATTTGAACCAATCGCATTACCAATCGCTAAAGCCGGCTCACCTTTTAAAGAAGCCATCAGAGAAACCACAATTTCTGGAGCCGACGTCCCCAGCGCAACGATTGTTAAACCTATGAGTAATGGTGAAATACCATAGTGTCGAGCTAGACCAGCAGCCCCCGTCACAAAGCGATCGGCAGCAATAACCAGTAAAATTAACCCAACAAGAAAGTAAATTAATGATAATTCCATACGTTTTTATTATTAATTATAAATAAAAACAGATTAACGGCTAAACAAATGAGAATCAAGTAGATACCGCTCGCACTTCGGAGTACGAGCGGTATATAACACTGCTAACCACACTCTAATCACTATCAGTAAGCCATTGACCCAGAAAGTATTTGTTATCAGCTGCGCAATTTTTTATACTGCCTGCGATTCACCAATTAATATACGAGAAGCACCGGCCATGTCTATGCGCTATAACAAGGTTTACACACAAGAAAAGTTCTATCTAGCGCCGAATCGTTGGGATTTTTTAGCGCTTGTGTTTATTTTCGCCATAATTGGTTTATTGATCTGGTCAGCCAGTCAAATGGCTGCACCTTATGACGTTGGCACAGGCTTACACATTTCTCTGAATCCATCAAATTTACCTTTTTATGCACTACAAACGACCTTTCGCATGTTGATAGGTTTAGTTATTTCCTTATTATTTACATTTATTTTTGGCACTTGGGCTGCGAAAAGTAAGCAAGCTGAAAAAATTATTATTCCATTAGTTGATATTTTGCAATCCGTTCCGATTCTCGCTTTCCAGGCTATCGCCGTTGTACCTTTTATCATGCTGTTCCATGGCAGTATGCTTGGTCCTGAATGTGCAGCAATTTTTGCAGTTTTTACTTCACAAGCTTGGAATATGATGCTGGGATTTTATCAAACTGTACGTAATGTTCCCGATAACTTAAAAGAAGCGGCACAAATGTATCATCTCTCTGCGTGGCAAAGATTCTGGCGTATCGAAGTTCCTTTTTCGATGCCAGGATTACTTTGGAATACTATGATGTCGATGTCCGCAAGTTGGTTCTTTGTGGTCGCAACAGAAGCCATCACTGTCTCTGGCCAGAATATTCGTCTACCCGGTATTGGCTCTTATATTGCCCTTGCCATTGGACAAAAAGATATGCATGCCGTTGGCTTTGCCATTATCACCATGTTAATCGTCATTTTACTCTACGACCAAATTTTATTTCGACCGCTAATGCAATGGGCTGAAAAATTTAAGACCGAAGAAACCGACAATGAAATAGAATCTTACTCTCTTGTTATCGATGTATTACAGCGAACACGCTTATTGGCTTTCGTGCGTCGCGGTATCATTCGTTTCGATGATTTATTTGTAAATAGTATAAAGAGTGGTGCTCGCGCCCAGCACAAACCAATTTTTAGCTATCAAAAATATCAACGCTTTTTCACCTGGTCATGGAACATCATTCTGATAATCAGTGTCATTTTTGCATTATCTTTTTTAATATTTTTTGTTTTACATACGGTGACGTGGAACGAGGTTGCTCAAGTATTTCTTTATGGTGCTTATACCGCAACGCGTGTATTGGTGCTTATTGTCCTATGTTCACTTATTTGGGTTCCAGTAGGCGTATGGATTGGTAGACGTCCAGGCATGGCGCAAATTGCACAACCTGTCGTACAATTTCTTGCAGCTTTCCCTGCAAATTTATTATTTCCATTAGTGGTTATTGCCATTGTCACTTTTCATTTAAATGTAGAAATATGGACAACACCATTAATGATTTTAGGCGCACAATGGTATATTTTATTCAATGTCATCGCTGGAGCTGCAGCTATTCCGAATGAGCTATACCATGCAGCCAATAATATGAATGTTAAAGGTTGGTTATGGTGGCGCCGTGTAGTTTTACCTGGTATTTTTCCTTATTATATTACTGGCGCGATTACTGCTGCAGGCGGCGCTTGGAATGCCAGTATCGTTGCTGAAGTAGTCAGTTGGGGACATACAACGTTACATGCAACAGGTCTAGGCGCTTATATTGCTGAATATACTCGTACAGGTGACTTTCATCGCATTGCCCTAGGTGTTGGAGTGATGTCTATATATGTTTTAACATTTAATAGTATCCTCTGGCGCCCTTTATATAACCTTGCGGAAAAACGTTTTAAAATATAATCTTTTTTCATATGCCTAAGGCACAAAGAACTAGGAATTAAACTCATGACAGAAGTGATTGTAGAATTAAAAAATGTTGAGAAATCATTTAAAAAATCTGAGCGCCAAGATCTTTTAGTGTTAGATAATGTTAATTTTAAAATGCATACCGGTGAAATTGTTGCATTACTTGGTAAATCAGGTTCAGGAAAATCAACATTATTACGTATCATCGCAGGATTAGTTAATCCAAGTAACGGCGAAGTTTTATATCGTGATAAACCTGTACAAGGACCTGCTCGCGGTATCGCCATGGTCTTTCAAAGTTTCGCTCTCATGCCATGGCTTACCGTATTACAAAATGTAGAACTCGGTTTAGAAGCCCTCGGTGTATCGCGTGATGAACGCCGCCAACGCGCATTAAAAGCCATTGATACCATCGGCTTAGATGGTTTCGAATCAGCCTATCCAAAAGAGTTATCTGGCGGTATGCGCCAACGGGTCGGCTTTGCGCGAGCATTAGTTGTGAATCCAGATCTATTAATCATGGATGAACCCTTTTCAGCACTTGATGTATTGACTGCTGACAATTTAAAAAGTGATTTAATGGATTTATGGACCGAGCATAAAACCGGTACTAATGGTATGTTATTAGTAACCCATGACATTGAAGAAGCAATACAACTTGCCGATCGCATTATTATTTTTCGTAGTGACCCTGGTTCCATTCGTGCAGAATTACATGTTGATATTCCCCATCCGCGCAATGATCAAGAACCACGTTATCGTGCTTTGGTCGATCAAATTTATACATTAATGACAACTAGTCCGGATCGACCTGAATCTTTACTTGCTGCAGGTGGCAAAGCCACAGACATCAGTCTTGGCTATCGTTTACCTGATGTTGATATTTCTGAATTGATTGGTCTTGTTGAAGAAATGGCAGAACCCGATCAAGAGCAAAGTATCGACTTGCCAGAACTTGTTGAAGAGTTGTCTCTTGATGTCGACAACTTATTAGCGTTAACCGATATTTTAGAAATTCTACGTTTTGCTAATATATCAAAAGGTGATATCGAATTAACACCAGCAGGACGTCGCTTTGCTGAGGCAGATATTCTGCAAAAGAAACAAATTTTCGCAAACCACTTATTACGTTACGTGCCGTTAGCACGCCATATTCGTCGCGTCTTAAATGAACGCCCCAGTCACCGTGCATCGGAAGGTCGTTTCCTCGGAGAACTCGAAGATTTCTTAAGCGAAGAAGAAGCCGAACGTGTCTTGAAAGTCGTCATTGATTGGGGTCGTTATGCTGAAATTCTTGCTTATGATTATAATGCTGGAACTTTAAGCTTAGATAATCCGGAATAATATTGTTATTTACTTGATGCCCATAATCTCTCATCTTGTCATATTACAGACAGCTAGATCAGAACTCGCCATAAAAAATCGCAAACTCGAGCTTCTCTACTCGCTTTACGAGTACGTTATCGTAAAAGCACCGTCAAACTTCAGACAAGAAACATCATTTTTAGTATTTATTACGATAGTCTTATCTATCTCATCAAACTATATTTATCTTAAATAAAATTATTTTAACTAAGAATAGTTCTCTATTGTTAAACAACATTATAGGTGAATAATGAAAAACACAGATAAATATAAGTCTATTATTAATGCTTTTGAAAACCATTTACAGTCTGATTACAGCTTAAGTAAAACAGTCAAACTAAGTGAGGAATATAAGAAGCATTCAATGGTGCCTCTTAGAGGCTTTATGCCAAATGAATTGTTATTTGCATTAAGATCTGAATCAAATAAGCTAATTAGGCAGTACGGAATTAAGCGCAAAGTCAACTTTAAAATAACAGATAATACTCCTCGCACTATGACAACTATAGGCCAGCCCGTTATAGAAGTTACAAGCAAATTAATCCCTGCACTGTACAGCTGTAACGCCCTACTAAAATTTGTTAGCAAAATCGTTGGGGAAAATGTATATCAATGTCCATATTTAGGCGAACGATATGTCATTAGCAGTCTAAGAGATTCTGGCGATACACATGGTTGGCATTGGGACGATTATACTCTTGCTATTGTTTGGATACTTGAAGCACCAGAAGTACATTCAGGAGGCTTTGTACAATGCGTACCAAATACAAGCTGGGACAAAGAAAATCCTGATGTATTAGGTGCATTCATCGATAAGCCCGTAAATTCCTATGCATTAAAAGCTGGAGATGCATATATCTTAAAAGCAAATACTACTATGCATAGGGTCTATCCACTCAGAAACAATGCGCGGCGCTTAATCATTAATACGACCTGGGCCACATTACAAGACTTACATTCTCAAATGTCGCATGAAACTAATAACACATTATTTGGCGGAGAAACGGAATATGCCGCAGTTAACAATCAAAAAGGACGAAGATCATGAGCTATTGCCGAAGAGAGAGTATGAAAATTATGCCAATGTTTATTCAACCATTCTTAACATGGATGACAGGCATGCCATTAAAAAATGAAATACCTTTAATTAAATGGACACCAACTAAAGCATTGTTGCTTGCCATTATACAAACAGGCATTGGCATACTTCTTAGTTATTATGCAATGCAGCAACATATTATTCTATCAATATTAATATTACTAATATCTTGGTTATTAACAACTGGGGGAATGCGCCGGCTCGATGTTATTATTATTCATCACAGTCTACATAACAAACTTTATAAAAGTTTTTTAGCTAATAGAATAATCAGTGAGATTATAACAACTATATTATGGCGAGTACCCTATGACAGCAATAGAAAAGCACATATTGATCATCATAGAAGACCTTGTTCTGACATTGACTATGACCTGCAGTATATTTTAAGTACGGGCTTTAAAAAAGGTATGAGCAAAAAAGCCTTACACCTATATATTATAAAAAACTTGTTATCACCAATACACCACGGGAAGTTTCTGTGGCGTCGAATCAAGGCGAACTACTTTACTAAAGCACCTATATATCGACATATCATGTTGTGGACTTATTCTTTAGTTATCATAGTGCCATGTCTTATCTTTCACTCTTTTTATTATCTTATTCTATGGTTGCTGCCAATTACAGTTTTTTTTCAAAGTGCCATCTTTCTATATACATTAAGTGAACATAGATGGACTCTAAAAGTTTCCAGCAAAGAGAAGTTAACTATAAAACGTAGGGATAGCTTCACCTTTGGGAGGTTATGTGGTGACAGTATACCTCGTAGAACCAAGCACCGAGACCTTACCTACTTTTATTCCTGGTTAACTTGGTGGCTGCGTGTTTTTTTCGTGCACTGCCCATACCGTTCATGTGTGCTCGTTGGTGACACTGTTCAACATGATACTCATCATATTCAGCCAGGTTGTGACTGGGCAAATTCAGCTTACATTCGCAGAGATGACATGTCGAGTCACAGCTTTCGGTATCAAAATGTTTGGGGCGATATGATGGACCATATTTATGAAGCCGCAGCTATAAATAAGAATAAAGGTGAAGATCATGAATAACTTAGTAAAACCAACTTACGCAGAAGGTTATGTCGATAGACACAATAATATAAAATTAGATGAATCTAAGTTTAATGAACTCTACTATAAAGAAAATAGTATTGTCATTGCAGTAAAAGATGAAAATGTTTTTGTAAATAAAGACTTTCAGGATAGAGCTATTGTCAACTTTTCATCTGTTGATAAAAAGCGATTAAAACATTCAGCGAAAACCATTGCATATCTAGGTACGACTCAGCAACAACCTATTTTTTCTATCGAAGGTGATTGTTTGCAAGATAATCAATTTAAAGACTTAGCAAGAAAAGGTGCGTTTATTGATTTACGATCTATTGCTAGTGCTATCAACAACAAAACAGCAAGCTTATTTGCATATGCAAAAGGTCTTATTCAATGGCATATTAATAGTCGTTACTGTAATAAATGTGGCAGCAGCACTAAAAGTATGAATTCAGGAAGACATCGACAGTGCATGAATAAAACATGTCGTATTGAATACTTTCCAAGAATTGATCCCGTCATCATAACCTTAGTCGAGCACATATCTAATGATGGTTCCATTGTAAGATGTTTGCTAGGAAGAAATACGTGTTCACCTGTAGGAAGCTACTCAACCTTTGCAGGCTTTGTTGAAATAGGTGAGACCTTTGAACAAGCTGTACATCGTGAGCTACATGAAGAGGTTGCGATTAATGTCGATGAGATTAACTATCAAGGAACACAACCATGGCCTTTTCCACACTCAATTATGATAGGTTTTCGCGCATCAACTAAAAGCCTATCTTTTTGTGTTGATAAGATCGAGATCGATGAAGCTAGATGGTTTAAACCAGAAGATATCTGGCTATTAAGCGACAGAGCAAACCCTCAATCACCAGTTAAAAACTCACCATATGATTCTATTTCTCGAATCCTTGTTGAAACATGGGCTAAAGAAAGAATTAAGGAGATAGTATGAATGACATACAAAAAACTGTATTAGTTATTGATCAGAGCGGACGCGGACATGCAATCTGTGATTTATTCATCAGAACAGATAATGATGTTATTGTATACTATGCGCCAGGCTGTTCAGCAATAAACAACAGTAGGATTATATCCGTACCAGAAATCTCGTTAACTCATATTGATACAGCTCTAGATTTCTGTCAAAAGCATCATATTGACTTTGTTTTTGTGTCACACATTCAATCTTTGTCTGTAGGCTATGTTGACCGATTAAAGTCAGCAGGGATTGCCGTCATTGGCCCCTCACAACTGTCTGCAAGACTAGAAAATAGTAAGCTACAAGGCAAAAGATTCTGCGAAAAATATCAAATAAGTATCCCTCAATATAAAGCATTCAACTCTGTATTAGCTGCCAAAAGACATATTCATGAAATCAACTATGACGTTGTCGTAAAAATAGATTCTCTTTGTGATATGAGTGATGGGGCTTATGTTTGCAATAATAAGCAAGATGCTCTATCTGCCATCGATGAGATAAACTCTCTCGTGAGTAACTTTGCAGTCGTCATAGAAGAAAAATTATTTGGTGAGGAAATCTCTATTTTTGCTTTTGTGGATGGTGAAAATTATTGTTTATTTCCTACAGCTTTGGATTATAAAAAAGTCTATGAAAATAATAAAGGTAAGAATTGTGATGGTATGGGCTCAATAACCCCACATACATCATATAATAATAAAACTATAACACTTATTAATAAAAAAATTATATCTCGCCTTCTTCATGGTATAAAACGTGAAAAACTTGATTACACTGGATTTATATATGCTGGTGGCATTATTACTGAATCTGGTGAAATTAAAATTATTGAGATAAACACTAGATTCGGTGATTCTGAAGCAGAAGCTATTCTTCCAGGTATTAGCAGTAATTTTTATGACCTATGTTGCCAAGCTCTTAATAGTAATCTCACACAAACTATTAAAATTGATAATCTAGCCCGTTGCAGCGTAGCTCTTGTTCAAGGATCTATCGCATCTAACAAAAACCATAAATTTCCAGGCTGGCCATTAGGTCCTTATGAAAAAGGTCAGCGTATCACTGGTACAGATCATATTAATAAAAATAAAGCTGATATTTTTTTTGCTGGCCTTAAATTAAATGAAAATGCCGAAATGATAACAACATCTGGAAGAGTTCTACATGTTGTTGGCAAAGGTCGTGACATAAAAGAAGCAAAAAACAATGCATATTCAGAGCTACATAAAATTTCATTTTTAGGCATGAAATTTCGTACTGACATAGGAGAATTTTGATAAAAATCATGAATTTTAAATATTAACTTATTAAAAAAATCATCACGGAGGTCATATTATGCATGAACCAAACATATTAGAGTCTAATGTTAGAAGCTATAGTAGAAGCTTTCCTGAAAAATTTAATAAGGCGTATGGTGCCAAGTTATATGCCGCCAATGGTAAAGCATATATTGATTTTTTATCTGGTGCCGGTGCTTTAAATTATGGTCACAATAATCCTATATTGAAAAAAAGTTTATTAGAATATATAAAAAACGACGGGGTTACGCACAGTTTAGACATGAGCACTTCCGCAAAAGACAACTTTATAAAGATTTTTAATGACTTTATTCTTGCACCAAGAAACATGAAGTATAGATTACAGTTTACTGGCCCTACTGGTACGAATGCAGTAGAAGCAGCAATTAAAACAGCAATGCTCGCAACAGGTCGTTCACGCATGTTCTCATTTACAAATAGCTTTCATGGCATGACACTTGGGTCATTACAGCTTACCGCAAATAAGTATTATCGAGATGGACTAAAACTATCTAATTCATTTAATACATTTATGCCATATGACGGTTATATTAATAACTCTATTGGCTATCTAGAAAAGTTATTACAAGATCCAGCAAGTGGGGTAGATATCCCCGCAGGAATTATAGTTGAAACAATACAAGGCGAAGGTGGTGTAAATACTGCAAGTAAAGAATGGCTACAAGCATTACAACAATTATGTAAGAAACATGGCATATTATTCATTATTGACGATATTCAAGTTGGTTGTGGCAGAACAGGAACATTCTTTAGCTTTGAAGATTACAAATTAGACCCAGATATTATAGTGCTATCGAAATCTCTCAGTGGTTATGGCTTACCTATGGCTATAGTCTTATTAAAAGAACAGCATGATATTTGGGAACCAGGCCAACATAACGGTACATTTAGAGGCAATAATTTAGCATTCATTACTGCCTCTCAAGCAATTAATACTTACTGGAAAACCAGTGATTTTGAACTTGAAACAAAGAACAAGTCAATTTTCTTTTTCAGAGCTATCAATGAAGTTATCCAAACACTGAACTTACAAGAACTCATATCTGTAAAAGGTAGAGGCATGATAGCGGGCTTAAGCTTTAAATTTGAAAACTTAGCCAACGAAGTAAGCAAAGAGGCTTTTTTGCGAGGACTGATTATTGAGACCTGCGGACCTAAGAATAATGTTTTAAAGTTATTACCACCCATTAATACTGCAAATACACTATTGGCTCAAGGATGTGAGATTCTATCTGAATCTATAAAAGCAGTCTTAATGAAAAATAATGTTAGAAAAATAGCATAAGTAAGAGGGAGATGATTATGCAAAAACATATGAAAATCATAGGTCCTATCTGCATTATATTTTTTATGCTGATATCAGGTTTTCAGGCTACATTCTTATCTGATTTACTGCAGAATGTGAATATATATGCCGCGTTATTCATATCTTTCTCAATAACCATTATATTTTTTTTAGTCATACATGTTTGTTCAAAAAAAAATAAAGCGATGATTCGGCGTGGTGGACTCGATATTCTATATATTAATTTAACAACTCTTGGCAATTGGTTTAGCTTTTTCTTAGCAATAAAATATCTTGAGCCGGCGATTGTTGCATCTGTAGCAAATGCAGTAAATCCATTATTAACCCTTTTTATTGTTATCTATATCTTGAAATCTGAAAGACTATGTGGGAAAGAATACTCTTTGATAGCAGGAATTATTCTCTGCACTCTTGGTTTAGCCGTAGTATCTTATATTGGTTACTCTGGTGTTGGTGATATTGAGTTAAGTCATTTTTTTATCGGCTTTATAATGTCTGCTATTTGTGGTATTTCCGTTGTTCTACATACAGTTGTATCAAAACGCTTAGATGCAAAAGGTATTGAACCACAACAAATTATGGCTATACGCTTTATTCTATTAACTATAGTCGCATATTTTTTTGTTAGTCATGAACTAATTATTGAAAGTCTCTCTAATTATTGGCAACCAATCTTATTTATCACAATTTTAGGGAACATCATTGGAATATACTTCTTACAGCTGGGTATCAAGATGACATCAATGTTATTAGTCTCATATTTACACACGGCAAAACCTGCTATTTACTTTGCTATGGGAATGCTCAGTACTCACATTCACTTCTCATTAGTAACACTAGTCCTTGTGTCAACAACAGTATTTTTATTGATTTGTACTATTTATCTTAAAAAAGTGAAGAACAAAAAAAATACATTATGAGTTATAAAGGATATTTCATTATGAATAGAATAATAGTTTTGCTCTCAGACAAGGGCTTTCAAAATTTTAAATTTGAATTAATTGAGGATCGTTGCAATATAAAATTTATACTTATCACCACAAACCACTGTTTAGCAGATTTAGATTATGAAAGACAAGAAAATTTTAATGAAATTTTTGTTGTCGACTGTATAGACACTAATGCAATATCTGATATTACGAAGAGAATTGTTGACCCCAAGCAAACAAAGAAAGTATTAGGCAATATTTTAGTTAGATACAGAAATCATAAAATAACTTTACACTCCTATGATGAAATGAACCTTCTTTTTGCTGCGCAACTACGTGATGAATTTAATCTTCCAGGCCTGCATTCTAAGCAAGTTTTGCCATTTAGAGACAAATTAGTTATGAAAGAACGAGTGCAACAAGCAGGTTTGCGCACCCCCATTTTTGGAAAACTTGAACCTACAGAATTAAAAAATAATCCTTCTACTTATTTTAAATTCATATCTAAATTTGTGGATCTCCCTTTTATCGTTAAACCAATAGATTCTGCAGGTTCTGAAGGAGTACATACTATCAATTCACTACACGATTTTATTTCTATGCAATTAGAGCATAATGTCATATACGAATATGAAGAATTCATTAATGGCAACATGTTTAGTGTCAACTGCACATCACAAAATAGTAAGATCCTTTTATGTGGAATAACTGAATATTTAGTCAACAGTAAAGATATTCAAGATGGCAACTTAAATGCTGATATATTTTTACTAGAATCTGATCCTCGCTATAAGCTACTGCATCAGTTTGCTATAAAGGCGTTACACGCACTTGGTTGTCCAGATGGTAGTACTCATATGGAATTGTTCTTAACAGATGATAATGAAATCGTATTTCTCGAAGTGGCAGCTAGATTCAAGGGATTACTAGGATTAGATGCCATGGAAATGAACTTTGGAGTGAACATTAGTAATTTGACATTCTCGATTGAATCAGGCATTAAATGCCTACCAACCTCAGTCAAACGAAGTTACTGCTTTGATGGCATATTACCAAAGAAAGAAGGTATTGTCTCAAAGTTAAACGCTCCTAACGTTACGTCTCAATATAAATTGTATTGGAATGTTAATATCGGTGATAAGTTAACTGCCGCAGAATCACTAATAACAAATACTGGACTTTTCTTAATGTGGAATGATAATTATGAACAGCTATACAATGATTATCTCACTCTAGCTCATTATATTCCTATAGAATACGAATGAATAATGCTATCAACGTGCCCCCATTAAGCTCACTGTACCGCCATCAACAAGAATATCTGTTCCTGTGATGTAAGCAGCGTCATCTGATGCTAAAAACGTAACAGCTTTTGCAACTTCCATTGCTGTACCAAAACGTTCAAGAGAAACAAAAGGACTAAGACTTTTTTTGCAGGCTTCTATATTATTCCAAATCGGTGTTTCAATAAAACCTGGTGAAACAGAGTTAACCCGAATACCACGATCTGCAAGATCCTGTGCAAAACTTTTTGCCATACTTAATACTGCTGCTTTAGTTGATGAGTAAACACTATGATGAAGAATGCTCCTATGAGCCGCTATCGATGCATTCAATATAATCGAAGCATTATCATTCAAATATGGGATGGCTTTTTGTACTGTAAACAAACAGCCTTTGTAATTAATATTAACAATATGGTCAAAAAACTCCTCATCAATTTCAGCAACAGATCGTTTGCCACCAACACCTGAGTTGGCAAACACAATATCAACTTTACCAAATCTTTCTTCTGTAAATGAATATAACTTTTCGAGATCTGCCATGTTAGTTACATCGCCTTGAACCGTAGCTACTTTTTCTGCAAATTCTTTTTCGAGACTCGCCAATGTATCTGGATTACGCCCTAACACCATTACGTTTGCGCCTTCAGCAATTAAATCCGTCACAACTGCTCGGCCAATACCACTATTACCGCCGGTAACTACCGCAACTTTATTTGCTAGCCTCATAACCTCAATCTCCTCATTGAAAAATGCAAAATTCGACTTTCAGCTTATTTTTAATATGCTATGATTGCAACAATTATTCTTTAAGACAAATTTGATATGAGGGCTCTATGACCGAAAGTAATCAAGAACTCAGCCTCGAAGGCATTGAACGCAAACCACTACGCGATTTTACTGAAAAAGCTTATTTAGATTATTCCATGTACGTTATTTTGGACCGAGCATTACCCAGTGTTGCCGATGGCTTAAAACCTGTACAACGCCGTATCACCTATGCGATGTCTGAGCTGGGATTAAAAGCAACAGCAAAATTTAAAAAATCAGCACGTACGGTCGGTGATGTTTTAGGTAAATATCATCCTCACGGAGATTCAGCTTGCTATGAAGCCATGGTGTTAATGGCGCAAAGTTTCTCTTATCGCTATCCATTAGTGGATGGTCAAGGCAACTGGGGATCTCCTGATGACCCTAAATCGTTTGCTGCCATGCGTTATACAGAATCACGTCTCACCCCTTATGCTGAAACTTTATTAACAGAACTTGGACACGGCACTGTTGATTGGACTCCCAACTTTGATGGCACTTTAGATGAACCAACATTATTGCCAGCTCGTGTACCCAATGTTTTATTGAATGGTAGCACCGGTATTGCAGTAGGTATGGCGACAGATATTCCACCACATAATTTAACAGAAGTCGTTAGTGCTTGTATTCACGTATTAGAAGATAAAAAAGCAACACTAGAAGATGTTTGTGAGCATATTCAAGGTCCAGATTATCCAACCAATGCTGAAATCATTTCACCTCGTGAAGACATCATTGAAATGTACCGTAAAGGCCACGGTAGTATTCGTATGCGTGCGACCTATTGCCAGGAACAAGGCGATATTATTATTACTGCTCTACCCCACCAAGTATCTGGTGCAAAAATTCTTGAACAAATTGCGGCACAAATGCAAGCAAAAAAATTACCGATGGTAATTGATTTACGTGATGAATCTGATCATGAGAACCCAACACGTTTAGTTATTGTGCCACGCTCTAATCGTATTGATTTTGAAGCATTGATGGCACATTTATTTGCGACAACAGATTTGGAACGCACTTATCGTGTAAACTTAAATATGATTGGTTTAGATGGCCGACCTCGTGTACATAGCCTACTAGATATTATTAAAGAATGGTTAACATACCGTTTACAAACTGTGCGTCGACGTTTGCAATATCGTTTAGATAAAGTTCTTGCTCGATTGCATATCCTTGATGGTTTATTGGTAGCATTTTTAAATATTGATGAAGTCATCCATATTATTCGTCATGAAGATGATCCTAAAAAAGAATTAGTTAAACGTTATGCTCTTTCTGAAATACAAGCTGATGCTATTCTCGATTTAAAATTACGCCATTTAGCAAAACTTGAAGAAATGAAAATTCGTGGTGAGCAAGAAGAGCTTGCCAAGGAACGCGATGGTTTAGAAAAAACATTAGGCTCAGAAACACGTATGAAAACCCTAATGCGTAAAGAACTCACGGCAGATGCAGAGAAATACGGTGATGCTCGTATGGCACCGATTGTTAAACGTGCCGAAGCACAAGCAATGCGTGAAACTGACTTAATACCAACAGAAGTGATTACTGTTGTGCTATCAAGTAAAGGTTGGATACGTGCGGCTAAAGGTCATGATGTTGATGGCAATAAATTAAATTACAAAGCAGGCGATGATTTAAAAGATCAAGCTAATGCTCGCAGTAACCAACAAATTATAATATTAGACTCAACTGGACGCTCTTATTCATTACCAGCACACACCTTAGCTTCAGCTCGCGGTCAAGGTGAGCCACTAACCGGTAAACTCAAGCCCCCTGTAGGCAGTAGCTTTACTGCTGTGATTGCTGGTGAGGATAATCAACACTATGTGCTTGCATCTGATGCTGGATATGGTTTTGTTGTCTCACTAAATGAACTTTACTGCAAAAACAAAGCCGGGAAAACCGTATTAAAACTAGCTAATGAATCTCAAACATTAATGCCTCAAAAAGTTAACAATATAGAATCTGATAAAGTTGCGGTAGTCACGAATGAAGGTCGTTTATTGATCTTCGCATTAAAAGACTTACCTATTTTAGCACGCGGCAAAGGTAACAAGATCATTCAAATTCCTACTGAACGAGCCAAGAAACGTTTAGAATATATTCTTAACATGGCCGTTCTTGCTGAAAAACAAGCCTTAACGATTTATGCAGGCAAACGCCATATAACAATTAAAGGTAAAGACTTAGAGCACTATCAAGGAGAACGCGGTCGCCGTGGTAATAAACTACCGCGCGGTTTTCAAAAAGTAGATAACATGTCAGCAGAATAAACATAAATTCTGCTAGAGAATGTCGAATCAAGGAGCGTTTGCTATGCAATTTTACTCACCAACCATGCTAGATAATGAACAAGTTGTTTATCGTGATCATCAACATTGGATTGTGTTTTTGCCTTTTGTTGGCTGGTTGATAGCTATTTATTTATTTTATGTTTATGCTCCAACTGTTCCTGAGGTATTATGGTTAATCGTTATTTTTGCCGTCATTAGTTTACTTTACGCCTATATTTCCTATGCAACCTCGCTATATATTGTAACCACTAAACGCGTCATTATGCGGACCGGTTTTTTTTCCCGTCATTCTCTAGAACTATTCCTTAAAAAAGTTGAAGGCATCCAGGTACAACAATCTATCTTTGGTGCCATGTTGAAATATGGAACCGTTACTGTCATTGGTACGGGTGGTACACCAGATAGTTTTAACAATATTAATAGTCCACTTAAATTCAGACGCATGGTACAGCAAGCGATTAGTGATATAACAGGAGGATAGGATAGGTTATGACAGATCAACATCATTCTCATGGCCATGACCATAGCCATGTTGTTCCTGAAACTTTTGGCAAAGCTTTTGCCTTAGCGGTTACATTAAATTTTGCTTTTGTCATTATCGAAGCTATTTATGCAGTTTCTGCTAACTCCATGAGCCTGCTTGCTGATGCTGGTCATAACCTCGGTGATGTTTTGGGTTTAGCAATGGCTTGGGGAGCAAGTTGGCTACTGACTAAATCTG
Organism: Gammaproteobacteria bacterium; assembly: GCA_021773175.1. GTDB lineage: Bacteria > Pseudomonadota > Gammaproteobacteria > JAJFKO01 > JAJFKO01 > JAJFKO01. The sequence continues at coordinate 187,436 of JAJFKO010000064.1, read as the reverse complement.
CTACGCAAAAATATAGTTATGGCTTTAAACGCACGTCGATTATCGCAGCAATTCTAAATGCGCTAATTCTCGTTTTCACATCCGGCATTATCGCCTATGAATCCATTATTAAATTAATTCATCCTGGTGAAGTACACGAGCTTACCGTTATTATTATAGCTTTTATTGGTATCTTGATAAATGGCGGCACAGCGCTACTCTTCATGCGCGGTCGCAAAGATGATCTGAATATTAAAGCAGCTTTTTTACACCTTGCTTATGATGCCTTAATTTCACTAGGTGTTGTTATTACCGGTGTCATTATTTTATTTACTCATTGGGTATTACTTGATCCTATCGTTGGTTTATTAATTGTTGTCGCAATTTTACTTGGCACCTGGCGCTTATTAATTGATTCAGTTAATTTAATTCTTGATGCCGTCCCACACACTGTAGATATTGATGCAGTCCGCACATTTCTAGAAAAAATAGAAGGTGTGACAGCTCTGCATGATTTACATGTCTGGGGATTGAGTACAAAAGAAGTGGCACTAACCGCACACTTAGTCATGCCAGAAAAGCGACTCAGTGATACAGAACTTCATAAAATTAAAATCGAACTTAAACAACATTACAAAATCGATCATGTCACACTACAAGTTGAAGCTGGTGATGATAGTGACGCCTGCCAGCAGGATTGTCAGGATTCAGTTTGAATCACTCATTATCAAGATTTTTTAGGCAACCATCATGGCAAGAATATTCACTCTGGAGAAATCCTGCACCGATCAGAATCAACATTACCAATTCTGAGCAGTACATCCATCATGATTAAGGAATATAGTAAAACGGATTAGGTAATTTGAACGTCTTATCCGCATAGCCACCCTTTAGGTCACTATGTTGATCACCAATACTGATAATAATATCGTAATTCATACTTTCAATCGCATGTCTTGCTCCTGACTTGTAAGGAACTATCGATTTTTGATTATAAGCATCAGGACGCATATAAAGCTTTTGCCATGAAGTATACCCTGCAACGCGTAGATTCTTAACGGTCACTTTACGTAAATGTTCGCCACGGCCAGTAATAAAGAATACGCTAACATCATTTTTCTTGGCTAATTTATATAAGCTATACGTTGCTTTAATAGCTTTATCATTTGCTTGTTGCATATGCTGAAGTAAATCTTTTTTAGATCCACCAAATTGTAGTTTTTTCATTGAAGGGTAATTTGATAAAGCGGTTTCGTCAATATCAAAAACTATCGCCAACTTCTTTGATTGAGTAAGTTTAGTATTTTCTATAACGCGCTGTTGTAAATACTGTTTAGCGCTATCAACAACTCTGTGAATTTCATGTTGATACTGCTGAGTATTGTAATACTTAACGACCGCCGCTTTAGCCCAATGCAGATTAATGGGTGCTTGCGCAGCAACGGTTGTGACAATAAATACTGATAAAATAATAATAAGAAGTTTGTTTATGTTACGCATATGTCTTATTCCTAAATGTCATTAGTGTTCTTATGTTTAAAGCTTTCAAAAGCAACTAAGCTTGCGGGTATCACTAAAAGAATCAGCAATGTACCATAAGCTAATCCAAATGCAATGGAAGTTGCCATAGGGATTAAAAATTGTGCTTGCAAAGAACGTTCAAACAATAGTGGTGTTAATCCAACGATAGTTGTTATTGACGTTAATAATACTGCTCGTAAACGCTGACAAGCAGCACCGACAATAGCATCATGCACACTCATATCTTTACCACGTAATTCAGTATAACGAATCATTAAAATGATTGAATCATTCACAATGATACCCGTTAACCCTAATATGCCGAATAAAGACAAAATCGTAATATCTAAATGCATGATTAAGTGCCCTAATATCGCACCCGTAATTCCTAAAGGAATGGCAAGCATCACGATTATTGGTAGAGTATAGGATGAAAACGTCCATGCCAAGATAATAAAAATCAGGATGATTGCTAATAATCCCCCATACTCCATATCTTTGATCGTTCCTTTTTGCTCTTCATTTTTACCTTCGAAGTTAAATCGTACATTATATTTTTTCTCTAATTGCGGTAGCGTATTCGCTCGTAGTGATGTAAATATTTTATTTGTATTAGTAATATCCGAGTCAACTTCCGCCATAATGTTTACGCTTAATTTGGTATTAGTGTGGCGAATAATATCGAAGCCAGTCTGACTTATTAGGCGCACAACGGTACCAAGAGGTACGGCATGTTTATCCTTGGTAATAATAGGCAATTCTCGTAATTTAGCTAAACTATGCCGCTCTGCTTCCGGCAACATAACACGAACTTCAATTTCTTCATTTGTTGAATGATATATTTGTGCAACACTACCACTATAAGCAGCACGAATTTGTTTTGCCACATCAGCAATAGTCAGTCCTAGCGCTTCACCCTCATGAGTTAAATCAAAAACCAATTGGTTCTGTCCATAGGGTAAGTTATCTTCCACATCACTAACACCTTCAAACGTTTGCAGCGCTTGTATTAGTCCATTGGATGCTGATTTTATGTTCTGTAAATTGCTGCCTGTTATATTGATATCGATATCTTTACCAGGTAAACCAACTTGGCGTTTGATAATTGTAAAATTTTCAATTCCAGGCGGCAATTTAACGTTTTTACGCCACGCGTTAATAAAATCTTTGTTTAAAGTATCACGCTTATCAGGTGAAATGAATTCGACCTGCAAGCTGGTATACTCTTCACCCTTATTTTTGGTTGCAGGGTCATTAAATGATGTCGATGGAGCAAGATTTTCATATGATACTGCTGCTGATAAAATATTTTTGCCTTCTTTCTTATTAAACTCAGCTAAGGTTTTATAAAATGTTTTCTCTAAGGTATGAGAGAAATTTCGAACTTCTGCAGGAGGCGTACCCGCAACAAATTTTGCATTTGCTTGAATCATACGTCCTTCAGGATTCAAGAAGAAATTAAAATTAATATAGCCACTGGCAACAATCCCTATAGTAATGATTAAAATACCTAACGCGCTAGCAATGGTGACCCAACGAAACTCAATAGCCAAAGTAACAACTTTACGAAAAAAACCATCACGAAATGTAGCAAACTTACTATCAAACCAAAGGCGAAATTTACCATTAGTCTGCTTTTTACTATGTTGTAAACTTATACTTAAATGATTTGGTAATATTAAAAAGCACTCAATAACTGAAGCAATAATTAAGCTAATGATAACAATAGGAATATCTCGTAATATCTGACCTATGTTATCACCAATCAATAATAGAGGAATAAACGCACAAACTGTCGTTAATGATGCCGCTATAATTGGCCGCAACATTCGCAAAGCCCCTATTTCTGCGCTGCGTACAGGATCTTGTCCTTGTTGATATTGAGATTGCGTTTCTTCACTAACAACAATCGTATCATCAATAACAATACCTAGCCCCATGATAAAAGCAAAAAGACTGATCATGTTAATACTGCTATTGAACAGATACAATAAACTCAATGCAGCAAGAAATGAAATAGCAATACCCGCTGAAGTCCACCATGCTATACGTAGACTTAAGAAAATTAATAGTACAATAATAATAAGTATTAAACCGCCGCCACCATTAAAGAGCAATAGATTGATACGTTCTTTAATCGCATTCCAGGTTTGGTCATAAGGTTTAATCTGGATGCTGGGGGGCAATTGCTTTCTAACATTCTGCAACCAACTTTGTAATATTTTAGCAGACTTAAGTGAATCTGTATTTTCTGTACGGAACAATTGCATCACAACAGCAGATTTGCCATTATCATAGACTCGAACTTCATTTTCTCGATCTTGTAGCTGCACATCAGCAATATCTTTGAGGCGGATAATACGACCGGTTTGATCGGTATATAAAGGCAGGGCTTCAAAGTCTTTAATACTACGACCTTGTTCTAAACTCCGCAATTGTTGCGCATATTGGCCTCGCCCAACAATACCAGCCGGGATATCTTTACTTAATTCATTAATTTTATTGGCAACATCAACTAAGGAACGATTAAATTCAACCAGTTTAGCTGTTGGAACTTGTATCGCAATTTCTTGTTCTGGCAATCCAAAAATATCTGTTTTTGCTATACCGCGGTCTAATAATTCACGCTCAAATTTAAAAATAAAGGGCCGCAGTTCACGTAAAGTTGATCCAGTAATAAGCAGTTTTGCTACTGGCTCAAAATTTTCAACACGAACAATAATAGGCTCTCTAGATTCTTCTGGTAAGTTGCGAACCAAACTTACTTTCTCTTTCACTTGCTCCAAAGCACGCCCCATGTCTGTGCTTTGTTTGAACTCCATAACAATACGTGCATTACCAATGGTTGCTGAAGCAAACATCTTTTTGACATGATCAACACTACGCAGTTCAATCTCTAACGGATTGATAATTGAATTTTCGACATCTTCAGCGCTAGCACTTGGCCATTCAACATTAACCGTTACATATTGCAAACTGAAAGTTGGAAAAAATTGTGTGTTAAGGTGCAGTAATGCCCAAACACCGCCGAGAATCATCATCAACATCAATAGATTCGCTGCAACTTTATGCCGAGTAAAGAACGTTATCGTACCGGCTCCCAATCTACGACTCATTTTATATCTCGTTCCACTTTAACTTTTAAACCAGTAATAGCTTGAGGCACATGCGTTGTAATAATTAAATCTCCGGCTTTAATATCGCCTTTAACCAGAACATTTTTATTGTTTTTCTTGTCGATAATCATACCAACTCGAGCGACGTTTATTGAAGTCATGCGTCCATCTTTAACTATATATATTAAGTCATTACCATAGAGTGCTTGCTCAGGGATAGAGACAACATCTTTTTTTGGAATTAAATCCACGGTAATCTTTACACTGCGGCCTAATGCCAAATTTTTCGTTACTGAATCTACTCTAAATAGTCCATCAACACCGCCACGACCTGTTAGCACCTGCCCAGCAAGACGCACTAAGGTAATTTTAACCTTTCTACCATCAAGAAAACCATAAGCAGTTATATTCTTATTTTCATCTAAAGCTTGTTGAGCATCATCAACATAAGCACTCGGTATTTGCGCGCGAATTTCAACATCACTCAAATCGAATAACTTAATAAGTTCTGAGCCAAGAGTAACGCGATAACCGACAGAAACCGCAACATTAATAATACGACCATAAAATGGCGATTGTAGCTTAGTACGTTCAATATCTAATTTTGCATCGGCAACATTTGCTTTAGCTGTTGCTAATTGTGCTTGTAACTGAGCGAGTTTATGCTGATAATTATTAACTTGTAACTGTCGATTTGTTAACGTGATCCGCTGTCGACTTAACTCTTCTTTAGCGTCATCTAATTGCACCGCTGAACCAACTTTTTTTGTATATAGCGTTTGCCGACGCTCAACATCTTTTTCCAGAATTTCAATTAAGGCTTCTTCATGCTTCAGCATTTGCTGATCGCTTTTATATTTGCTTCCTTCCGCATTAATCATCGCACTAATTTCTTGTTGTTTAGCTTCTTGGCGTTGCAATAATAACTCGCTATCACGAGCATCGAGCGTTATGAGCAACTGTCCTTTTTTTACTTTCTCACCTTCTTTAACATAAACGTTAGTCACATCAGCATCTAATGCTGCACGTAAGGTTGTTACTTTAGGTGATTCAACCGTGCCATATAAAACTAAATTCGGTGTATGTGTTGCATAAACAGCTTTTTGTACGGTCACTGGCCAAACTTTCTCTTGCAGCGATAATTTTTTCGGGCTAGGCCGTGTCGCGAGTAATATAATGACAATAAATATAGCAACCGCTAGAATAGCAACTGCAATAGATACTGGTTTTCTTTTAGCTTTCAGCAAATTCATTATTACGACTCAAGATGTAACGAGTATAGAAGTATGCCAGACTGAATGCTCAACGCAAGATACGAAGAGAACTTATGCATCATAAGTAGAAATATCACCCTGTTCAATCACAGTAGCATTTAACTCTATGCTAATAGCATGCAAACTAATTTCTCCATTAACACTGAATTGAATGCCAAGGTGAGAATCACCAAGCTGCAATGCTTTTACTGCATCCAAGTTTATTCCATGATTTGCGTGAAAGTGCATATCGCCATTAACACTGTGGATTAACAAGCTCTGCTTACTCAAAATCTGTAAATTTTTTTCAGCCTTCATTAGAGCTATATTGCTATGTAGCGTAATATTGTACGCTTTTATTGAAACATTCTGTTGACTACTGAGATCAATATTGTTTGCGGAGAAGTGTTGGATATCACCGCGTAAAGTCTGTAATGAGTATTGCTGCTCAATATTACTTTTTGAGTCACCACCTACTTGTGTTACAAAATCATGATTTGTTGTCATCAAAATATTATTCGCTGAATTGATATTGATATTCTGATACAGACTGCCATAACTAATCATATCAACTTTATCTTTCTGCAACATAGTAAAATAGTTATGCGCTTGCTGCGTTTGCAAAGAAATCGTTGCTTGCTGCAAATGATCATTTAAACATAATTTGTTACCGCTCCGTGTCGCAATAATATTGTCAAGATGGTTATTCGCTGTAACAGGACTTGGATTACGAATATTCGGCAAAACTCCAGCGATATAGGGTTGAGTAAGATCACCATTAATAAAGCGTATCGCCACACGTGTTCCAGGAATGAGAGGGAAATGCATACCATAGTTTTTATTATTAGTATGGTTAATTCCGGCATAATGCGTTAATAATGGTAATGCTGCACTAATCATGTCAGAACCATTCGAATGACGACAGAAATCGAATGAGACATAGTAATTACCAAAAGCATCCAAGTCCGGCATCGAGCTCGCTTGACATTTATTATGCTGACTAATCGTTGCCAATAGTGCTGAACTAAATGGCTGATACTTTGGAATATCATCAAAAACATACTCTGTATTTAATGGAACGAGCCGAGCTTCATTACGAAGCTCACTATAGTTCGTTAGGTGATAAACAACATTACTAACAATAAATTTCTGTTCATCATACTTATCACTATGATGTGTTATTTCTAATAATTGTCCTGCTTGTAATTCGCGACTATTAGATTTAATAATTACTTTAGTTTTATTGCCTGTTGACGCTAGTGGGTTAGTCTCTTCTTTTAAAGAAAAAACATACTCTTCATTCATAATTAAATTTGATACCGAGTTATAGCGTAATTGCAATGTTTTTGCTAAGCTCTGTAAAGTTTCTTGTTGATCATAGAAGTTCAAAACATATTTATTGGCATCCTGTAAAAACACATAATAAATACTATTTTTCTTCACTAATTTTTGCATAAAACGTAAATCATTTTCTGCATATTGGAGCTGTGTATCTTGATTTGGATGCTCATGATTTAATAAAAATTTATAATTCGCATCAGACCAACCATTATTCTTTAATATTTTCTCTATAATGTAAGAAACTGAGCGCTTGGTGAAAAGCCGATAATTCTGTTGCGCAGCAAGCCTAGCCAAAGGTGATGCCATCGTAATCTTATAAGAGTACATGCCAAAAGCATTACTAGAGACAAAAAACTCGATGATAACCCCATGTATATAGCGTTGGTCTGCAACTAGCTGCCAATTAATACATGCGTTACCATAATATAGTTCATGAGGTCGAAAATAGGTGTTTGTTGTTAATATGACGGTGTATTTATAGGCGCCATTAATTTCATCATGTCGACAATGCATTTCTGTAATAGGAAATTTCACACCAGGAAAAGCTCCGACAGTCAGGTGACAAATCGCATGCTTTGCTTGCTTATGATGTTTTAGATGATACATTTGATGCAACTCTATTTATATAATATATATAAATAGTAGCAGTGATTAGAATGGCGAAATATCAGTATTAGCGTACAAAATGTTTTAGCGTAGAGTCGTATAGATTCTACGCTAAAGTAAATTGTTGAATGTCTTGTTGGAACTTATGCTTGCTTCTGCTTACCAACAACCACCGTGACTAAGTGATTATTTTTAACATACTCAGCAAAAGCCTGTTTAATACCTTGACTTGTTAGTGCTTGAACCTTCGCACGGTATGTATCTAAATAGTTTAATGGCAAGTGGTAGAAAGCCATACTAACTAATATAGACGTGATCGCACTATTACTACTTAAACGCAACGGAAAACTACCGATTAGAAATTTCTTGGCTGTTGCAAGTTCTGCGTTTGTTGGACCATCATTAATAAATTTCTCAAGCGTTTCTTTACTTACCTGCAATGCTTCTGCAACAGAAGCCGTTCGAGTTTGCAACATTACGGTAAATGGTCCACGGCGTAACATTGGTGAAAAATAACTAAATACGGCATAAGACAAACCGCGCTTATTACGCACCTGTTCAAATAAGCGTGAAGTCATACCCCCGCCTAAAACATAGTTACCAACGACCAATGGTAGATAATCTTTATTGGCACGAGAAATACCGATTGAAGCTAAGCGAATAACGGTTTGATCTGAAGGATAACTAATATGCTTATTAATGTTCTCGGCTAATGCTTTCACTTTAGGAATTTTTGCCGCATGCTGTCCTTGCGGTGAATATTGTAATACTTCATTACCAATTTTTTCAGCTTGAGCTTTAGTAACATCCCCCACGATGACAATCATTGCATTTTTTGCTGAGTAATATTGATGATAAAAATCATTAACCTCTTGCAGCGTTAATAGTTTAACTGTTTTCATAGTTCCCAATACCGAGTGTGCATAGGGATGATTACCATAAAGATTTTTATATAATGCAATGCTAGCTATTTTCGTTGGTGATTGATATTGGGCTTTAATCGCTTCTAACTGTTGTTTTTTAATTCTAGAGAAGGCTTTTTCAGTAAATTTGCTGTGGCCAACAACTTCAGAAAAGATTTTTAATGCCGGCTGCAAAACACTTGCCTTTGTTAATGTTCTTAAACTAACCGTTGCCATATCACGACCAGCATCACTTGCATATTGTACTCCGAGACTTTCTAAATCATTAGATAAAGCATCTTCACTTAAACTATCTGTCGCTGTAAATATCAAGTTACTTGTTAAAGCACTTAAGCCAAAAGCATTACCATCATGCGCTGAACCTGCATCGAATGTCACAACAACATCAAGAATTGGTAACTGTGGTTCATGCACAAAATAAACTTCTGCACCATTTCGTGTTTGCCAACGCTGGATGTTTAATACTGGTTTAGCTTTGCTTGCAGCGAAGCTTACTGGAGCTGACAGCGTAAGGACTAAACCTAAAAATAATAAAATGGCTTTTAGAAAACCGTTGCGTTTTAACATAATATTTTCGTTCCTTTTCATTCAGTTAAGAAGCCGTATTAATAGAGCCAAGTGGACTAATTAAAAAATCGCGTGTAGCTTGAGCTTGCTTTTTTTTCTGCTTACGTTGAGGAGGTGTCAACACAGCCATTGTTAAACGGCGTTTCGTTAGATATTTCCTAGCCACTTGTTGAATTTGCTGTGGTGTAATTTTACTAACTTCAGTTACATATTGATCTGCTGTTTGCCAAGGTAAACCAACAGCTTCCAAGCTTCCTATCGCCATAGCCTGAGTACTTAGTGAGTCCTTTGCATACGTTTTCTCTGCTACAACTTGGTTAATGATACGTTGCAACTCTTTCTGGCTAACTAACTGTGTTTTTAGCACTTGAATCTGCTGCATAATCGCAGCTTTAACAGCTTTAATAGAGTGTCCCTGTGCCGGCGTTGCTCCAATCATGAAGATATTTGAATATAAACTGAAAGGATCAAACCAACCACTAATGGCACTTGCAATCTGTTGACCTCGTACAAGATTTTTTTCAAGTCGTGAACTATTACCATCCAATAGAATGCCATTTAATAAACTCAACGCATACGGCACCCAATCTTGTTTTGCCGTTTTAATTACCGGTACATTATATGCTAACAGTACCCATGGCAATTTAGAGGGAACACGAACATGCACTACGCGTTCACCTAAAGCAGACTGGTCACCATGCTCACTGCGTTTTGGTATTGCTTGTGAAGGAATCGCACCAAAAAATTCTTGTACTTGATGCAAAACATGCTCAGGTTTCACGTCACCAGCAACAACAACAATAGCATTATTTGGTTCATACCATTTTTTATACCAATTCTGTGCATCAGTTAAAGTCAGGTGCATCAAATCAGTCATCCAACCAACAACAGGCTGATGATAAGGGTTTGATAAAAATGCTGCTGCTTTGAGACGTTCATAAGTTGTTGCTTGGGGATTATTGTCTGTACGCATACGCCGTTCTTCTCGAACAACTTTAATTTCTTTATTAAATTGTTTTGGTGTAATCAGAAGATTGTGCATACGATCAGCTTCTAGCTTTAATGCAATAGGCAATTTATCCACGGCTAACTTTTCATAGTAAACGGTATAGTCAGCACTAGTAATTGCATTCTCTTGACCGCCATTCGAAGTAATGATTTTATCAAACTGGCCAGCAGGATAGTCTTTAGTGCCATCAAACATTAAATGCTCAAGTAAATGCGAAATCCCGGTGATGCCATTAGGCTCATAACTACCACCTACTTTATAAAAGGTATTAACCATAACAACCGGTGCGCGAGTATTGACTCGAACTATCAGATGTAAGCCATTTTTAAGCTTATATTGATACGTATTCTGGGTGTTTGGGGCACTTTGAGCAAACACCACCATTGGTGCCAATAAGCAAATTATAAACAGTGCTATTTTTCGCTTGATCATGGTTTTTTCCTTTTATCTGAAAGTATTAAAGCATCAATCTGGATTATGCAGTCGCTTTCTACTGCAATATAATGGACCGACTCACTTTAAAGCAGTGCCATAATGCGCCAAAATCAGATTGTTTTATCTGAATTTAAGAGATAAATCCACGCCACATATTACATCACTTAGCATTGATATTTCAAAAAATGTTTTACCCCAAAGTATTTTAAGTGGTTTTGTTAAAATTGAGCTCAGCCCTCAATAATCTTTAAACGTTATCATCATTTTATAATCAGGACTTGTATAGTTAAATTCAAAGTCATCAAGTAACACTTGATATGCATCATCACTAAAGGAAATGCCACCGACGTATACACTATAACCCCCGGAATTTTCACGCTCTCCTTAAGCTGAATATTTGCAGCTTCGAAGTAAACTAATATCATGGTAATTGTTATCTCCAAACTGCGAATGTATTTCAATCTAAAAAACAATTTATAATAATGCCAGACATTATAAATCTGGCGTTTTGCAGCAAGCTAACTTTTATTCACGATAAGGGTTGTTTGATAAAAAAGCGGAACGTATATGCTAATACTTGAGCATCGTATGATTTTGAATCGAAATTGCCTGTGCCCTTTGGATATAGTAAACGCAATATTGGATAAAAATAGCTCGTTGCGGAACGTCAGATAAATGAATCATTTCAACTCAATTGCTCTTGTATATGATCTAAGCTTACACGAGACTATTGACCGATCGTTAGGGATCCTCTAATATCACGGCTTCCTGAATTATATTGCTTGAAATTTTTTGATAGAATAATGGAGAATAAATTATGGACCAAGTAGCTAGCCTATCTCGCCAAAACTTCTCAAATGCAAAAGAGTTCGCTAATAGTTTCCTTGATAGAGAAATAAGCAACTATTTACCGATAGCCTATCAATTCATTGATGAGCATGAAAATGAATGGAAGCTGGATTATGACGCAGATCTTGAGGTAACTAATCATGTGCTTAGAGTTCGTATCCAAGATCTATCTATTGATAAATATAAAAATGACATATTAGATATCTGCAAATGCCAAAATAAAGATGGTGGTTGGGGTAATACAAAAAATGATCAAGAAAGTAAAATTCGCTCAACTGCATTTTGTGTACAAATGTTGCTTAGAGCAAATCGTATATTACATGTACAAACTGTTCAGACTAGTATCTTAAGTGGCTTAGATTACATTATTTCCGCCCAAAAAAGCAATGGCTCTTGGGACGATCCTACTTGGCACTTCCTCGATGCAGCGAGTACATCCGTTGGTACTTTATTATTTGTATTAAAAGAAAATTTTATTGAAGAAAAACACCGACAGGCTTTAGACCAAGGTATGAAATTTATTTTATCGAACAGACATGATAATGGGCTATGGTATTATAAATTAACAGGCTCTCCAGTAACAATAACCGCCCATTTATTGCAGAAATGTGCTACTTATTATGGGCATGCGAAAGAACATGATCTTGCAATTAGAGAATTAATTAAATTGCAACATCATATTGGTCATTGGGATAACGGAAATACCGATCATACATGTGATGCAATTAGAGCCATGATGCTAACCTCCAGTAGATCTAAAAATAAAGATGTAGTAACTGAAGTTTTTCATTCTGCTTGTAAAGCAGTGCAGTGGTTAATTGAAATAAGCAAAAATATTGGTGGGGGATTAGGAGATCGTCCAGGTAAACCTGCTCATGTCGAAAGAACATGTGATGGAATTGATGCAATGCTAAAGCTGAGGCAATTTGCCCTAGATAACACTCAAATGATTAACTTTTGGAGCTAATAACATGCAACAAGGAAAAATTATTTTAGAAGATACAACGCTAAGAGATGGTGAACAATCGCCAGGTGTTGCTTTTTCAAAGGAAAATAAAATTGCAATTCACGATGCTCTTGTTGATGCAGGTGTCCGTTGGATGGAACTTGGTATACCTGCTATGGGAGGTCAAGAGCTAGAAGCAATCAAAGAAATTCTGCACCGTGGCAGTCCTGCTACGTTAGTTGCTTGGAATCGTGGTATTAAAAAAGATGTAGAACAATCCATTAAGTTAGGCTTCAAAGCAATTCATATTGGCTTACCAACATCTAATATTCACTTAAGTGATAGTATAAGAAAAGATAGGAAGTGGCTGTTAGAACAATCTGCAGATTTAATTAAATTTGCAAAAGATAAAGGTGTATTTGTTTCTATTAGTGCTGAAGACGTTGGTCGCTCAGATATTTCTTTTGTGCAACAGTACGCATCCCATGTTCAAGAAGCAGGCGCAGATAGACTAAGGTTATCAGACACTGTTGGTGTTCTTACTCCAGAAAAATATGCTCATATTATCCGAGAAATTAAAAAAGCAGCATCTATTGATCTACAATGTCATACACATAATGATTTTGGCTTAGCAACAGCTAACACAATTGCTGGATTAATGGCTGGCGCACGTTATTTTCATGTAACAGTTAATGCTATTGGTGAACGAGCCGGTATGCCAGATTTTTCTCAAGTTGTTATGACACTAAAGCATTTATATGATATTGAATTAAATATCGATACCTCAAAGCTTAGAAAACTTAGTGCTTTAGTGCAAAAAGCATCAATGGCAAACTGTTTACCATGGCAACCTATTATTGGTGAGAATGTTTTTGCTCATGAGTCAGGTATTCATGCTAACGGAACATTAAGGAATAGTAATACCTTTGAACCTTTTTGTCCTGAGGAAGTGTCAGGACAAAGAAAAATTATTATTGGCAAACATTCAGGGCGAGCCTCTATTAATTTTGTTTTAAAAAAATATCAAATCAATGCAAGTGAGGATGAATTATCTATTTGCCTTGAGAAAGTTAGAGAAAAGTCAATGGATAAGGCGTGTTCTCTTTATGACGGTGAATTGCTTGAGATTTATCATCAATCCAAAATTAGTAATGAACAATGTCTTTAGTTAATAAAATCATTGCTGAGCATTCTGAGCTAGATACAGTTGATGAAAATCAAATTGTGATAGTAGATGTTGACAGAATTTATTTGCAAGATGGTAATTCACCAACAATTAGAAAACTATTTCGTGATTATCAATTTAACAAAGTATTTAATCCAGATCGCATAGCTGTGTTTTTTGATCATTCGGTATTATCTCCTAACATTGATATTTCTAATCGCTTAAAAGAAGCTCTTGATTTTTGCAATCAATTTGGCTTACGTTTTTTTAACCAAGGAGACGGTATTAGTCACCTAGTTGCCATAGAAGAAGAGTGGTTTACACCTGGAAATTTAGTTATAGCAACAGACTCCCATACCTGCACAGGTGGTGTGATGCAATCGCTAGCATTAGGCATGGGAGCATCTGATGTTGTTGCAGCAATGGTTAGTGGTAAATCCTGGTTAAAAGTCCCAGAGACAATTTGGATAAAAACGGTAGGTATACCATCTACGTTCGCCACAGCAAAAGATGTTATGTTATATGCATTATCTTGTTTTGGAGATAGAAAATTTCTCTACAAATCAATTGAATGGTATGGAGATTGGGTCGAAAATATTTCGTTTGATGAAGCCTCAACTATTGCAAATATGGGTGTGGAAATGGGCGCGAAATGTGTTTTTTTGCCACCATGGAAGTGTAGTCCAAGCAGTATGCAAAAAATCATACCTGAGCATCAAGAAAAAACGATTGAACTAAACATTGAAGGACTACTGCCATATATTGCCGCACCCAACTCACCTTATAATTCAAAAGTTATTACCGAATTTTCCAATGAAAAAATTGATTATGTTTTTGTGGGAAGTTGCGCCAATAGCCGGTTGGAAGACTTAGCAGAGATATCTACTATTTTAAAAGCAAAAAAAATACATAAAGATACAAGATTAATTGTTACGCCAGGTTCAAAAAAAATTTACTTAGATGCAATAAATAATGGATATGTGCAAACAATTATTGAAAGTGGAGGCATTGTCACTCCTCCTGGTTGTGGTTCTTGTGTTGGTACACAAGGTTATATTCCTGCTTCTGGCGACAAAGTGCTGACAACCATGAATAGGAATTTTCTCGGACGCATGGGTAATGCGGAAGCATCCATCTGGCTTGCTTCACCTAGAGTTGCAGCTTATACAGCAATCAAAGGTGAGATACCTAACTTACAGGATATGCAATATGATTCTATCTAATTTAAATATTGTAAAAGTATCTGGGATTATTTCGACAGATGATATTATTCCCGCGCATTATAAACATAAATTTACAGAACCTAAGGAATTAGCAGCTCATGTTTTTGAGAATAAATTCCCTAATCTTACAAAGAAATTTATAAAGAATACTGTCATAGTTTCTGATGCTACATTTGGTATTGGTAGTTCCAGAGAGCAAGCTGTTTCATCATTATTAGCAGCACACGTTGCAGCAATAATTGCACCAAGTTTTGGACGCATTTTCTTTAGAAACTGTTGGAACCTAGGAATGGCTGCTATTGAAGCTGACCTATATTCACTAATCGTCCAAAAAGAACTTTGTATCGATTTAGATAAAAGTCACATAGGCTTTTCTAATAAAGTTATCCCATTTCAAGCATTACCCTCAAAACTTATTAATGTTTTCAATGCTGGAGGTTTACTGAAATACATTAAAGATTCTTCACTTTCTACTTATTAATGGAGTATTAACATGCAAGGTAAAACAGAGCAACAAGCATTTACAGGTTTAGCAAAAAACTATAATAAAGCCAGACCGAGTTACCCTACTGAGTTACTTACTGCAATTCGCACCTTTTTTAGTAAACTATCGCCTATGGCAGTGCCAAACAGTAATCACATCGATTCAATAGATGTAGGCAGTACTACTGTAATGCCTGTTATTGCTGATATTGGTTGTGGAACAGGTATCTCTACAAGGGCTATTTTTGACGCACTGAGTAAGAATTGCACAGTTATTGGAATTGAACCTGGTACAGATATGTTAACAGCAGCTCGTCATTCTTCACCGGAAGAGATCACGTATATTGAAGCGCCAGCTGAATCATTGCCGTTAGAACCTGAATCTGTGGATATTATTACTGCAGCTCAAGCTGCTCAATGGTTTGATAGACCTGCATTCTATGCTGAAGCTAGGAGAGTATTAAAGCCTAATGGAGTTATCGCTATTTATGAAAACAACCGTGATTGGCAAAATAGTGCATTTTTAGAAACGCATGAAGCATTTTTAGAAAGTTATTCCATTGATATGGCGTCAGGTAAAAAATATTCTCGACATTATCGAGATTTTCCTTATGAAGCAGAATTAAGTGAAAATTTTGCAGATGCTCATACCCAAGCTTTTCCTTGGACTAGAAAAATGACACCACATGATTTTTTATTAATGGCGCAATCTTCAACACAGGTGAAACGAGCAGAGGAAAATATTGGTAGAAGCAGATTGGAAGCTTTAATTTTAGCTAATGCAACAAAACATAGCGCAAAAGATCAGCAAGTAGAAGTGAATTACAGGGCTAATTTATATATGGCGAGGAAATAGATTATGATGCAAGCAAAACAATTAAGACTGCTATTAGAATCTCCTGAAACTAATTTTTTGATGGAAGCACATAATGCAATTTCGGCAAAAATTGCTGAGTCCACTGGTTTTAAAGCACTTTGGGCTTCAGGGTTATCCATATCAACGGCGCTGGGTGTTCGTGATAGTAATGAGTTATCTTGGTCTCAAGTCATCGATGTTTTAGAATATATAGTAGATGCTGTTTCTATTCCTATTTTAGTTGATGGTGATACTGGTCATGGTAATTTTAATAACGCACGAAACTTTGCAAAAAAACTTTGTCAATTGGGTGTCGCAGGTTTATGTATTGAAGACAAAACGTTTCCTAAAATGAATTCTTTTGTCGGTAACAAACAATTACTGGCAGATATTGATGAATTTAGCGGCAAAATTAAAGCCATAAAAGATCATCAGCCTAATTCTGACTTTTGTGTAATAGCACGAGTAGAAGCTTTAATTGCTGGTGCAGGAATGAGTGAAGCATTGCGTCGAGCCGAAGCTTATCGAGCAGCAGGAGCCGATGCAATACTAATACATTCAAAGCAATCAACAGCAGATGAAATTTTGGAATTTACTCGGTGCTGGGATACTAACTATCCTCTTATTATTGTTCCAACAAAATATTATAAAACGCCAACAGAAGATTTCATTAAGGCTGGCATATCTTTAATTATATGGGCTAATCATAATATTAGAGCATCTATAAAGGCTATGGAAGAAACCTGTAAACAAATATTTAACGAAAGGAGTCTTCTTCGCGTTGAAGGTGAAATTGCTGAGCTTAATGATATTTTTTCATTAATCGATTACGATGAATTATCCATGTCAGAAAAAAAATATTTACCAAAAATATCAAAGGGGAAAGCTGATGTCAGAAAAGAAAAAATATGCACTACTAGTCATTGATTATATTAATGATATTGTACATGAAAAAGGTAAAACACCATCATGCTCAGGTTATGTAAAAGAACACAACGTTATCCAACATACTAATAGCATTATCAAATTAGCTAGAGAAAAAAATGCTCTAATTATTTTTGTAAAAATTGGATTTAGTCCAAACTATTGTGAACATCCAGAAAACTCTCCTATGTTTGGTAAAGCAAAAATAAATAATGCATTAAAACTAGAAGAGTGGGGCACAGAATTTTATTCTGAACTTAATTATATAAAAAATGATATTGTTGTGATTAAGCATCGTGTTAGTCCATTTTTTGGAACATCATTAGAGCCAATATTAAAAGCAAATAAAATTGAAGGATTATTACTAAGTGGCGTATCAACAAATAATGCTATTCAAGCTGCTGCTCGAGATGGTCATGATAGAGATTATGAGATAATAGTTTTGAAAGATGCATGTGGAGCCGCAAATACTCAAGATCATGAGAATGCAATTTATTTTATGCAACGTTTTTCAGAAATAGTCGAGCAAGATAAAATGGCTAAACTACTATGAAATGGAAGCTGATATGGTTATTTTTCTTTATTTTTACGAATGTGCTTTTTTCTGTACACACCGTAGAAGCTAAGCAACGTTATTTATATAAAGGTGAACAACACGTTTTTTTTCATGGCATACCAGCACTAATAAAATTTAATGAAGGCACAAGAAACAAACCCATTGTTATATTCATTCCTGGTGATGCAAATCTTGCAAGAGTGGCATATGGCTACCCTGGGGACAATAGAAAAGATTTTTTATCTTATTGGTTTCACAAATATGGATTTTCATTTTTAAGTATTTCATACCCTTTAGGAAATCCTGTTTTTAAAAAAAAATATCCCAACTTTACTATTAGAGATTGGGGTAACCAGGCTATGTATATTGCAAATAAAATAATAAAAAAGAATCATCTATCCAAAAATATTGTTGTTTTAGCGTGGAGTATGGGAGGAATTATATCAGAGTCAATAAGCGAAGCAGCACATAAATATAGCTTAAAAATAGAACTTTTTGTTGCCTTGGCAGCAACACCACCATTGCCACAGCTTATCCTCCACCAAGAAAAAACAATCAAAGAAACATCAGATGGTTTAGCTGATAGAGTCTCTATTCGTGCTCAGCAGTTTTTGAATTTTATTCACCAAGAGAATAAATTGAATCACCATGTTATTATACCCGATAATATTTATTTATCGCAGCTGATGGGCAACACCCCAGTAGATATTATTAATACGGCAATTAGATATAATGCTGGTAAGTTTACCTATAGCCCTGAGGAAAACATTAAAGATAGTGGTGCTTTTCAATATCAGAACTATCCATTTATAGCTGTTATTCACGGTAATTTAGAGACTGATCCGCAACATGCTCTAGTCGATAAAAGTACATGGCTAATGTTGGATAGTCAAATGATCTATAGACAATGTTTGAGTTTGCGCAAAAAAAATATTAGCGTTGGGGATTGGAAAAAACTATATTTACTGGTGAACAGCTTGCAAAATAAATTAGTTCGCATAGTTCCTGGCAATCATTTTTTCTTTCTCGGCAAAATGGGTGCTAAAAAAACAACGCTGGAGATTATTGAATTACGAAAAATAGCACTAAAAACCCAAGATAAGATTCAAGTATATTGCAAAAATAGGCAATGATTATATGCACCAACCTATTCACTTAATAACATATTTCATATTATTTATTGTCGCGTTACTAGCAGGCTTTCTAGGTGCTATTGCAGGAGGTGGCGGACTTTTAACACTTCCTGCGATTTTAGCAATAGGTTTGCCGCCTCAAATTGCTCTTGGAACTAATAAAATGTTGGCTACTTTTACTACTTTCTCATCGACATTCGTATTTTTTAAGAAAAAAATTTTTCGTCCAAGCTTATGGATACCTGCAATCGTTACTACGATATTTTCTGCTACACTAGGTGTTATCACTGTACAGTATCTATCGCCAAAATTACTTAGTAAAATTTTACCTATTGTTATTATTTTCTCTGCAACATATTCAGTATGTTCTTCACCTAAGTCAAAAAAAAGCGATATAAAGAATAGAGATAGTGAATCTTTTAAACCTGATGTTTCTTCCAGTATATTCATTTCAGGAATACTTGGTTTTTATGGTAGTTTTGCCGGTGTGGGACTTGGTCTTTTTTGGACATCCACATTACAGTTTTTTTATAAACTCAAAGTTTTAAATTCATCTGGCATTGCACGAGGAATGTGTTTTATTAGTAATACGACTTCTTTTATTGGTTTTATGTACTTCGGACATATTAATTATCTTATTGGTGGAACAATGGGTATTATGATGGCTATAGGTGCATATATGGGAGCACATTCAGCCATTATGTTGGGAGATAAATTTGTAAAATTAACAATTGTTTTTATTTCTATAGGTTCGACATTTTATTTGTTAGTGAAGGTCTGGTTTTAAAATTTCAACAGGAGAATAAAAATGAAAAAATGGGAATGTAAAGAATGTGGTTTTATCTATGATGAGACACTGGGATTACCTGAAGAGGGTATTGCGCCTAGAACGTGCTGGGAAGATATTCCAGAAGACTGGATTTGCCCTGACTGTGGAGTAAATAAAAGTCTATTTAATATGTTTGTTGTTTGTGAATAAAACAAAATTTACACTAAGCCCTATAAAATCAAGTAACCAGACCATGTTACTAAGTTGCAGAAGATTTTGAAAATAGCATACTTAACCAATGAATAGAGTCTTATGCAAGTTATACAAATTCAACTATTTAGTTATGCCTTTATTCCGATCAATACTTGCAAAATTGATTGAGTTCATACACAAAAACCTAGAATCAACTATAACAGCAGACAAGTTAACCTTTATCTGCTAATATTGCGGCCATACACTATCAATAATATATATAACTATCAATGCTATAGAAATTCTCAAGGAATCACATTACATGAAGCTATTTGGTCGTAAAAATAAAAAAGCTGAGCAAAAATTAAAAGAAGAATCACCACAAACTCAAGATGAATCTCGCGCTGCTATTATCAATGGTGCCGCTGTAGAACAAACAACGACTTTAGATGTCGAGCCTACTGTCAGTGAATCGGCTAAGGATTCTACTGTTGAAGAAACTATCTCAGACAATATTACTGAAAAGCCTCGGCAAACAGCGCCCCCAGTACCAGAAAAGAAATCAGGTCTATTTTCACGTCTAAAACAAGGTTTAAATCGCACCCGCGAATCATTTACTGAAAGTGTCGCTGATCTCATGCTTGGCGAAAAAGAGATTGATGACGATTTATTAGAAGAACTTGAAACACAATTAATTATTGCTGACGTGGGCATTGATGCAGCACAACACATTGTTGAAAACTTGACTAAACGAGTAAAACGCAAAGAAGTCGCAAAAGTTTCAGCGCTATGGTCCGCTCTACAACAAGAGTTAAGTGATATTCTCAAACCTTGTGAAATACCACTAACTATCGAGACTAGCCATCAACCTTATGTAATTCTAATGGTTGGCATTAATGGTTCCGGAAAAACAACAACCATTGGAAAATTGACTAAGCGTCTACAGCAACAAGGTAAGAAAGTTATGCTTGCCGCTGGTGATACTTTTCGCGCCGCAGCAATTGAGCAACTCACTGAGTGGGGTGATCGTAATAATGTTCCGGTGATTTCGCAACACCATGGCGCCGATAGTGCATCGGTTATTTTTGATGCTTTAGAAGCCGCTAAAGCACGGCAATATGATGTATTGATTGCCGATACTGCCGGCCGCTTGCATACTCAGACAAACTTAATGGAAGAATTAAAAAAAGTAAAACGCGTCATGTCAAAGATTGATGCAACGGCTCCGCATGAGGTTATGTTAGTTCTCGATGCGGGTATTGGCCAAAATGCTTTAGTTCAAGCAGAACAATTTAATGCTGCTGTTGGTGTCACCGGCATTACTATTACCAAACTAGATGGCACAGCAAAAGGTGGTATTTTATTTGCGATAGCCAAAAAACTTGGAATTCCACTACGCTTTATTGGTGTCGGTGAACAAATTGATGATTTACGCCCCTTTGATGCGACAGAATTTACTGAAGCATTACTACAGCATCCTTCGAGAAACCAACAACAGGAAGTTAGTTCATGATTCGTTTAAACCAAGTCAGTAAGCGTTATACAAATAGCGCCGATGCACTTAAGCAGATTAATATTGAAATTGCTAAAGGTGAAATGAGTTTTTTAACCGGTCATTCTGGCGCAGGGAAAAGCACCATTTTAAAATTAATTGCCGGTATTGAGCGTACCAAACAAGGGCAAGTTTTAGTTGATGGCACTAATGTTAACAAACTCAATCGACATAAACTTCCATTACTACGTCGCAACATGGGTATTGTTTTACAAAACCCACACCTGTTAAATGATCGAGATATATTTGCTAATGTTGCATTGCCACTTATTATTATGGGAATAAAATCACAAGATATCACGCGTCGAGTGCGCGGCGCATTAAATAAGGTTGGATTGCTAGGCAAAGAGCGCATGTCTCCTGCTGCACTATCAACTGGCGAACAACAACGTGTAGGTATTGCTCGAGCTATTGTTCATAAACCTACGTTACTACTTGCTGATGAGCCTACAGGCAATCTGGATCCAAAATTATCGCGCGACATCATGCAGCTCTTCACTGAGTTTAATCAAGTTGGTGTTACCGTATTAGTTGCAACGCATGATATTGGACTTATTTCAAAATTACCGTATCGCATTATTGCTTTGGAACAAGGCCGCATTGTGGCTGATGGTTATAATAATTAAAGGACTGGATTTATGTTAAGCAAACAGGTTGCCACAAACATGACAAGCACAAATGTTCGCATGACCAAAAAAAATTTAGCGACAGCATCACTTGGCGCGCAACATCTCTATGCCTTTAAAACTTGCTGGCAACACTTACGCAAAACCGTTTTTGCGAGCTTATTAACTGTTGCGGTGATTGCCATTGTATTAGCATTACCAATGGGGATTTTTGGGCTTGTTAGTAACTTACAACAAGTCAGCCAACACTGGCAGAAAGGCACACAGTTATCTTTATATTTAAATACCAATGTTTCTGAACAACAAGTCACAGAATTATTGAGTACCTTAAAACAGAATCCTTATATAGCAAACCTACATTACATATCACCTAAACAAGGCTTACAGCAATTTCAACAACAATCAAAAATCAAAAACATCTTACAAGTATTAAAACATAATCCTCTTCCGGGCGTCATTGAAATCTGGCCTAATGCAAGTATTCACTCGGCAGAAAAAATTCATCAGTTACAACAAAATTTAAGTACGTTGCCTAATGTCCAATCTATTCAACTTGACATGCAATGGATTAAACGCCTTTATTCGATTTTACATTTAGGTGACAGTATTGTTTTTATATTTGGTATTCTATTCGCACTTGCCGTTCTACTTATTGTTAGCAATACTATTAAACTTGCCACTCAGAAACGCGTAGAAGAAATTACGGTAATGCGTTTAGTTGGTGCCACTAATGCATTTGTGCGTCGACCTTTCTTATATACGGGTATTACATTCGGTTTACTTGCTGGCTTTGCGGCCTGGGTAATCGTCAATACCGCCTTTTCTTATTTACAAAGCTCAGTATCACAACTAGCTGATTTATACAGTAGTAGCTTTACATTACAGCCCTTGGCTGTATCGCAATTAGTATTATTGATGTTAATCGGCGCATTACTAGGCTTCATCGGTTCATGGTTTGCGGTAAATCGAGAATTACGTAAAGTGTCTTTTGATTCATGATTGTATTGGTTGCTTAGTTTATCACTAAGCAGAAAGTTACACTTAATGTAACTTTCTGTAGATGTGGAAATCAGATAATATCGCTTAATAATCGAGGTAACTCTTTAATTAAATAAAACGGAATTGATAAGATATTATTCTCGAAACCAAGTACTCGCTGTATCTGTCTTTGCATAAAAACCCTTGTAAAAAAGCCATGATTTGGCTAAAAGACAAGGTTGTTTTAGCCATAACTTGGCTAAAATACAGGGTTAATCAAAAAGATTGGGAATATTGGCCAATATTAATATGGTTTCATCTTAGGACCATTCTTAGCATCAAAAGGTGTCGGAGTTCGATAACCATTTTGATTCCCCGGAGCATTTTCTTGTCCCGGTGCTGGCGGTAAATAACCAACATTCCGTAAATATTGAACAAAACTGGCATCATAATCACCTTGCTGTAGACGAGTCTCTATCTGATCAGACTCAAAACCAGCGGAGTCACCAAACGTAAAGTTCAACTTCTTAACCGCATCGATAGGCGAAAAACCATCCCACGGGCTATAGTCTGGCGCGTTATATTGATTACCCCAATTTTGGAAAATAGGTGCTCGCCAAGTACCTGTTTGATGGATACTCATGACACCTAGGAGCATTGTCGCAGTCTGTTCATCCGCATTGAGAGCCAAATCAGGATTCGATAATTCTAGAGCCATTCTATCAAGTTCTGCTTGATTATCTTGTTGTGCAAACTGCATTGATGCAGTTTTTGCTTTGAACTCTGGATGAGTTTGAAATAAATTTGTTAAGCGATTACTTAATTCAGGAAGTAATCTCATCATTTGTTCTTTAGTAAGCCCTTGTGAACCACCCATAACACCCTCCGACACTATCAACTAATTCATATATACGTAAATTTAGGATAGTATAGCTCTTTTTTCACAAACATGAATGATTATTCACATGACAAAATTGTTACTTATTGGTTTTGGGGGATTTTTAGGGGCTATCGCGCGCTACTGGCTTTCAGGCCTAGCCCACCGCATCACCCATATTTCTATGTTTCCTATCGGTACCTTCACCGTTAATATTCTAGGGTGTCTTATTATTGGGTTTCTAGCCAGCTTAGTCGAAACCCATAATATGTTTTCTCCTAATATGCGAATATTCCTAATGATTGGAATATTAGGTGCCTTTACAACGTTCTCAACGTTCAGCTTGGAAACGTTTCAATTAATACGTGATAGTCAGTTTATCTTGGCGGGTTTTAATGTTATTTTACAAGTCGTTATCGGCTTTTTAGCCGTCTGGGGTGGTTGGCTTGCAGGACAATGGATGTAAATATTATGAAACAATTAACCGATGCTTATCAATTAAAGGTCTATATTGCCGAGGATGATCATTATCAGGACATGCCTTTATATGAATGGATTATTCGTGAAGCCCAGCAAAAAGACTTAGCTGGCGCCACGGTTATTCGCGCCTTAGCAGGGTTTGGCGCAAGTAAAGAAATTCATACCAGTAAAGTTTTACGACTTGCTGAAAATCTACCTTTAATCATTGAGATTATTGATAACAAAGACAAAATTGAAGAGTTTGCTCGATATATTTCGACGAGTATTACTGAAGGCTTAATGACACTTGAAAAGCTTAACGTACATTTTTATCGTCAAAACAGCGACGCTAGTGAATAAGCGGCTTTACACTATAATGTAATTGTTAGTTTGCAGAAGGAATAATATTATGCGTCTATATCTTGTCAGACACGGCCAAGCAGCAGGAGATACTCCTGATCCCAAACTAAGTTCACGTGGTTGTACTGAAGTTGAAACGATTGCTGACTTCTTTCTCCAAGCTGAACTCAGTGTAGATAAAATTATTCATAGTGGTCGTCAGCGCGCTCAACAGACCGCAGAAATATTAGCACATGCTATTGCAAGCCCTGAAGCAATTTGCCAAAAAGATGGTTTGAACCCTAATGATCCACCTATTGGCATTGCCAAAATCTGTAATCAATGCGAGCAAGATCTAATGCTCGTTGGACATCTACCTTTCATGGGGCGTTTAGCTAGTTTGTTATTATTGAATCGTGAAGATGATGATTTCTTTCTAATGAATACCGCAACCGTTCTTTGCTTAGAAAAATATGAAGGTAGATGGTTATTGGCTTGGATGATAGGCCCTAACCTATAGAGATTCTAAGGAATAAGCCCTGACCTACTCATGGTTTCTTTAAAAGAACATAAGAAACCTACAGAAACCAGTATTAATCAAACAACTTACTTACAGATTCTTGTTCGCTAACACGATAGATTGTTTCTGCTAGCATGCTGCTTAAATCTAACTGCCTCACTTTAGGACAATTCGCAGCATCTTCTTGTAATGGAATTGTATTGGTGACCACAAGTTCATCTAATACTGAACTCATGATATTGGTTATAGCATTACCTGATAAGACTGGATGAGTACAATACGCAGTAACTGTTGCTGCGCCATGTTCTTTTAATGCTTTTGCCGCCGCACACAAAGTGCCAGCCGTATCAACAATATCATCGACAAGGATGCAGTTACGGCCTTCAACACCCCCGATAATATTCATTACTTTGCTTTCATTGGCTCTTGGCCGACGTTTATCGATAATCGCTAAGTCACTATCGTTTAAACGTTTTGCAATGGCTCGAGCACGTTGCACACCACCAACATCTGGTGAAACAATCATCGGATCAGGAAAATTCTGAAGACGCAAATCATCTAACACAGCAGGTGATGAATAAACATTATCAACCGGCATATAGAAAAAGCCTTGAATTTGATCGGCGTGTAAATCTACTGTTAATAATCGAGTGAAGCCCACTGACGCTAACATGTCTGCGACAACTTTTGCTGTAATTGGCACTCGAGCTGAACGCACACGTCGGTCTTGTCGTGCATAACCAAAATAAGGAATAACTGCGGTGAGATTTGTTGCTGATGCTCGACGTAGCGCATCCGCTAAAGCCATTAGCTCCATCAAGTTATCATTAGCTGGCATACAGGTTGGCTGGACAACAAAAACATCGTGACCACGAACATTTTGTAATAGCTCAACCATTGTCTCGCCATCACTAAAGGTACCAACATTAGCTTTACCAAGAGGAACATCAAGGTGATCTGCAATTTTTTGACCTAATTCAGGATTGGCATTACCAGTAAAAATCATAAAATCAGACACGCTCGGCTTCCTTTCAGTATTGATAATTAAACGCTAATAATTCTAAACAAAAATATGGCTGGGGTGCTAGGATTCGAACCTAGGAATGCAGAGATCAAAACCCTGTGCCTTACCACTTGGCGACACCCCAATTAACTGGTAGCTGCAAAATATCTAGAAAATCCCTTTAAAATCTTATATTTAGACATATAGAGATTTCGAAATATTATGGCGTGCTATTGTGCAATTACCTTGTTCTGATGTCAATGCTTTTTTACGAAAATTCGCAGATGAAGATGACTATAATTAGCATAATAGAACATTGAAAGTTTAGGGAGTAAATCATGGCATATGTTGTTACTGAAAGCTGCATTAAATGCAAATATATGGATTGTGTAGAAGTTTGTCCAGTTGATTGCTTCTATGAAGGTCCAAATTTTTTAGCCATTAATCCAGATGAGTGCATAGATTGTGACCTCTGTGTCCTAGAGTGTCCAGTTGATGCCATATTTTGTGAAGAAGATTTACCGAATGAATTAAAAGAGTTCTTAGATTTAAATGATGAACTTTCACGAAAATGGCCAAATATTAACAGCAAAAAAACACCGCCTGCCGATGCTCAGCAATGGGAAAATGTTCCAGATAAATTGCAATATTTAGAAAAAGACTGGAAGTAGTTAGGACTTACGCTAAGCACTAATTTAATTGACTATAACTTTAATGTCCTGAAGAAATATACTTCTCACGACGCACGTTATGCGCATCAAAACCTTGCTCTTTTAGTAACTCAAAAGAATGATCAATCATATCGGGATTACCACAGAGATAAACAATATCGTGTTCTGCATTTAAATTTAAATTGGTAAACCCAACTTGCACATGGCCTGCATATTCATATTCTTTTTGATCAGTAGGCTGCTCACGGCTATAAAAGCTCTGAAAAGTAAAGCGCTCATGTTCTGCAGCAAATTGTAAAAATTCTTCTGGATATAAAAGCTCATCACGTTTACGCACACCTAACATCAATACAATTTCTAAATGTGGATTCTGCTGTAAACGTTCTGCAATTTGCGGCAGCATTGCACGATACGGTGTTACACCGGTTCCTGTTGCCACTAAAATATAACGCTTAACATCTTCATCTCGTAAAATTAATCTGCCAAATGGTCCACTCGCGGTGACACTTTCACCCGGCTGTAAATTAAATAATAAGTTCGTGGCAACCCCATTTTCCATGTGCCCTGCCGCAATTTCTAAATGTTGGCTTTTGCCTTGCACAGTAGCAATACTAAAACTACGTCGTAAAATTTTATCATCTTGAGGGATCAACAACGTAATAAACTGCCCAGGAATAAACGCCGGTAGCTCAGCGGCTTCAAGTTGAAAAGCTAAATGACAAACTCGTGAAGTGATCATTTGCGACCAGTCGAGAATGATATTGAATTGTTTTATTGCCATAAAAAATGTACCGCTTGTGATTCGAAGTGCGACGAGAACAAACCCCAGCCATATAAAATTATATATAGCTGAGGTTACTTAGTTTTAAACATTTTGCAATTAAGCAAAGTTGTAACGAGCACCAATATAGGCTGTACCAATATATGGGGTAAAACTATTAGAGATATTGCCTCGACCAAAAATTTGCTGATAACTTAACGTTATGTCGGCATTTTGTGAAGCATGGAAACCGACACCAACACCAACTTCAGGAGCAACTCGCTCAACAGATTGCGAGCCACTGGAGCCATCAAAAGAAACAGTTTGTTTCATATAAACATAAGCCGCACCAGCATTTGTGAATAAATAAGCGCTACTACTAATAGGTAACGTTGCAGTTAATAACAAATCTGCAATATAAACATGTATGTTGCCACAAGCTTTCGCTGAAGCAGTAAAAGTTTGCCCCATAAAAGTACTAACTGCGGTACTCTTAATTGTAAACTCTGTACTAGAGTAACCTGAAAAACCAAACTCCATACCAAAGTTAGGGTTAAACAGATAACCTAAACTTAAACGTCCAGCGCCACCAGTACTTCGGCTTAAGCTACCTTTCGTTGTGGTAGTCGTCTGCACG
This sequence comes from Gammaproteobacteria bacterium, assembly GCA_021773175.1. Taxonomy (GTDB): domain Bacteria; phylum Pseudomonadota; class Gammaproteobacteria; order JAJFKO01; family JAJFKO01; genus JAJFKO01. The sequence continues at coordinate 159,168 of JAJFKO010000064.1, read as the reverse complement.
CCCAACTCATTATCCGTTTGTACATTTGTTTTACTTTTTACACTTTGCCAAAAATAACCCGCTTGCAAGCCAAAATACCAATGATGAAATGCCGCTTCAGGTTGATAATAATAAGGTTGATAAGCTCCAGCATATGCACTGCCAACACAACCAACTAATAAAACAGCACTCAAACCAAGTTTGATTACATTCTTTTTAAACATGTGTTCTCTCTCCGCGAACAAAACCTACGCAAGACCCATTATTGTAAGTCCTGATTGCTTTTCATTATTAAAAGCTTTCGTAAATTCTGATATTTTTAAAACAACCAATAAAAAAACTTCTGAATGAAGCTGTTGGCAAGAGTATAGGAAGGTAAAATTTGTGTCAAATGCTTTTCCATTTAACTAAAACAGAACTTACGATAATTGCCTCGACCTTGGCCATTTACCGTAAGTCCTGAAAAATAGCTCTCAGATTACTCGCCTTCAATCGCAATCGAATAATCACACTCTTTTTGTGGACACATCTTCATCTTACCTTGGCGTTTAGTTTCTTTAATGCTTAAAATTGGCCACTTGCACGTTGGACATGGTTGATCCAGCGGCTCATTCCAAATTGCATAAGAACAAGTTGGATAAGTAGAACAAGAATAAAAAACTTTGCCACGACGTGATTGGCGTTTTAACAAACTACCTTTATGACATTCCGGACATTCAACGCCGGTATCCTCAGGTTTGTTTAACGATTCAATAAAATTACAATCTGGATATTTACTGCAACCAATAAACTTACCATAGCGTCCAGTTTTAATGAAAAGCTCGGCGCCACATTGTGGACAAGCTCGATCAGGTACAATCTCTGGTGCATTACTATCATCACTACTACCATCAACATTACGCGTATAGTTACAATCAGGATAAGCCGTACAGCCAATAAAAAATCCGGTACGCCCTAAACGTATCGCTAATGGTTCACTACACTTAGGACACTTTTCATCGATGCGTTCTTCAACAACATCACTACGTTTAACCGTTTTCTCTATTTCAGTTACTTGTGATTTAAAGGGTTGCCAAAACTCGTCTAATAATGGAATCCAGCCACGCTCACCACGCGCTATTTCATCTAACTTATCTTCTAGATGTGCAGTAAAATCAAAATCAACATACTGTGTAAAGTATTTTTTCAAAAAACGATGTACAACACGGCCAACATCCGTTGGCATGAAGCGTTTTTTATCTAACACAACATATTCACGATTAACTAATGTACTGATAATCGCTGCATACGTAGAAGGTCGACCAATACCAAATTCTTCTAAAGACTTAATTAAACTTGCTTCACTATAACGTGGCGGCGGTTCAGTAAAATGCTGTTCTGCCAAGATATCTGTTAATGCAATTTTTTGCCCCACTTCAAGAGCCGGCAAAAACTTTTCATCGTCTTCTTTTGTGGATTTATCATCGACATCTTCCATGTAGACTTTCATAAAACCAGGATTTGCAATAGATGAACCATTTGCACGTAAGCGATGCTCACCACAAGCAAAGTCAATGGCTACTGTATCAATCGTGGCATGAATCATTTGACTTGCAACAGTTCGCTTCCAAATCAATTCATATAATTTAGCTTGTTCAATCGACAATGCTTTTTTGATTTCACTAGGACGATGATTCACCGATGTTGGTCGAATAGCTTCATGAGCCTCTTGAGCATTTTTAGTTTTAGTTTGATATTTACGTGGGGTGCTAGGAACATCCTTAGCACCATATTGTGTTTTGATGAAATCACGAATTTCATTTACCGCTTCATCAGCAAGATGAACAGAGTCAGTACGCATATAAGTGATCAAACCAATCGCGCCATCACCAATATCAATCCCTTCATACAGTTGTTGAGCAATTCGCATAGTACGTTGTGCAGTAAACCCTAATTTACGTGCCGCCTCTTGTTGTAGGGTCGACGTAATAAATGGTGCTGTTGGATTACGCTTACGTTGCTTTTTCTCAACTTTATCAACTAACAAATGACCATCAGCAGCGGCTAATAATCCTTGTTTAACTTCTGCTGCACGTTCACCATCCGTGATACTAAACTGCTTAATCTTCTCGTGATTGAATTCTGTTAACTTCGCAAAGAATTGTTGCTTCTTATCCAATAAATCCGCGCGAACCGTCCAATACTCTTGAGCAATAAACTTTTCAATTTCTAATTCACGCTCAACGATTAATCGTAATGCGGGACTTTGTACGCGTCCAGCCGACAAACCCTTACGAATCTTTTTCCAGAGTAACGGTGAAAGATTAAAACCGACTAAATAGTCTAATGCACGACGTGCTTGTTGCGCATCAACTAAATCCATCGCGATATCACGTGGACTCTCAACAGCAGCTTGAATTGCTGTCTTTGTTATTTCATTGAAGACAATACGATATACGCCTTTCTCTTTTAATACCTTACGCTCTTCTAAAATTTCTTTAACATGCCAAGAAATAGCCTCACCCTCACGGTCAGGATCAGTCGCCAGATAGAGATTATCAGCTTTTTTCATCGCCTTGAGAATTGCATCAACATGCTTTGAGTTTTTACTGATTAGCTCATATTTCATAGCAAAATCATCATTGGTATCAACTGCACCATTACGTGGAATAAGATCACGAACGTGACCAAATGAAGCTAATACATCAAAACCTTTGCCAAGATATTTCTTGATAGTTTTCGCTTTGGCTGGCGATTCAACTATTACTAGATTATTTGTCAATGTAGCAATCCTAACGTTTAAGCATAGTGGCAACATAACCACCAGCTACAGATTTAACTAAACCCTGCAACTCCATTTGCGTAAGTTTCGCTGCCACTACTTCTATATGTAATGCACTACGTCGCACTATTTGGTCAATTGTTGTTATATTTGTGTCGACACAGGAAAGGAGTGTGCCAGATTCTTCGTCAAGATCAATATTTTTTGCACAAGTGGGTTGCTTTTTAGACAAAACATTGAAATTTACTAGTGATTCGACCTCTTCCAGGATGTCTTGGCTGGTTTCTACGAGTTTTGCTCCCTGCTTTATTAGTTCATGGCAGCCTTTCGCCAATGGATTGTGAATCGACCCAGGCAAGGCAAAAACTTCACGCCCCTGCTCCGCAGCCAAACGCGCCGTAATTAAGGAACCACTGCGTTGATTCGCTTCAACGATTAACGTGCCAACACTCAAACCACTAATAATACGATTGCGCCTTGGAAAATTTTCAGCGAGTGGTGGCATATCAGGAGAAAATTCTGAAACTAACGCACCCGTGTCTATAATCTCTTGGGCTAACCGTTTATGTTGTTTCGGGTAAATATGATTAAACCCTGCGCCGAGCACCGCAATTGTTTTACCATTAACACTTAAAGCACCACGATGGCTTGCCGCATCAATCCCCAATGCCATACCACTGGTAATAACTATTCCTGCTGCAGCAAATGTTTGCGCAAAGTGATACGCATTTTCTAAGCCAATGGGGCTTGCTTTACGACTGCCAACGATAGCTAATTGCGTTGTTGTTAAGCATTCATCGTCGCCTATGATATAAAGGAGCAAGGGTGGTGAAGCAATTTCTTTTAATAGAGCAGGATAAGTGACACTCGAAAAAGTAATAATATGACGATTAGACTGTTGTTGTAACCATTGCAAATCTGGCTCTATCTGCTGCCAAGAAAATTGTTGGATTTGTTGTATTAGTGACGTCGTTAATTTTAATGCCTGTAAATCCATAGTAGATAAGCTAAATAAAGTATCCACACTGATACCGTGCTGCATTAAAACTTGCAACTTTTGAAAACCTAAACCTGAAATCTTACTTAACGCTAAGTATTGTTCTAAGGTAATTGCTTGCCACATACTAATCACTTTTAAAACTCACCATACTGTAAGCTTAAAACATTATGAGAAATGATAGCGAGTGACATTTACACAATGTCGCAAAATAATTTTTTGTAACCCGAGCATGAAATAGAACTTTATTTTCTCTAGGCGTTTGAGTAAACTCTTCATTGGCAGCAGTGAGTGATTTTTTTATTCGTGAATAAGTTGTCGACTAATATTACTTATTTTTGCTAGCTCTACAACCGTTTGTTTTTTGTTGAGTGATTGCAGCGCTAATTCTTTTCTAGCTCACCCATCTAATTTAGAAGCTGGATGCTGTTTTGTTACAACTAAATTCACTAACTTTCCTCCTTGTTTAAAATGCATAAGTAATGAGTTAGAGAGTTCATCAAAACGGTTTGAAAACCACCGTTTAACTAAAGGAATATCGGTGTGAATTAAGGTCGGATCTGTCAGGCAGGAATGAACGGTGCCAATATTCCCGCCGAATCGTGCCAATTAATCGTTCAATAAATGGATGTGATATTGGCGCTTACTAGCTTATATCTCTTTAATGAGGATATTACTAATGAGAAAAATAACTCTAACCTCTATTTTTTTATTTTTATCACTTACTAGTTTCGCACAAACGCAAAATCATAATCAACATTGGAATATCAGTAATATGATGAACATTAATTTGGTGGAAAGTGTTGCGCCTTCACCAAATGGGAATTATGTTGCGTATGATGTCAAACATTTTAAAAAATCACCGCAAGGATTAGTAACGCATCAACAAATTTATTTGTACAATCAAAAAACTCAAAAGAATTTTCAGTTAACACATCAAGGAATGTTAAATACAAATCCGCGTTGGTCGCCAGATGGAAAATGGCTGGCATTCTTATCGCAAAAAAATGGGATCAATAACATTTGGGTGATATCTTTACATACGAGTAAAGCATATCAAATTACTCGTAGCCAAACTAATATTGATGATTTTCGTTGGCGCCCTGATGCTCAGAGTATTGCTTTCACTGCTGAAAATCCTGAGCCAGATTTATCTCAAATCACGCATCCTGTTGTTTTTTCAAATCTACACGTTCATTGCAGTAATTTATGGTTAGTCAATCTTAATGATCATAAAAAAGTGAAGGGTAATCCGCATAAGTTAACGAATTTTAATAAAGAAAAAATTTGCCATGTTATTAGAGGATTTAATTGGTCTCCCAATAATAATGAAATTGCATTTTCACATTTACCATTTGGTCATGATGCAATTACTGAATATGGTCATATTGCCACAATTAATGTTAATACGAAGAAGATGAGGAATCTATCGCAAGGTGAAATTGTTGAGCATGATCCAATTTATTCTCATGATGGAAAAATGATTGCTTTTTTCGGTTTAACGGGAATCTATGTAATCCCTGTGCAAAGTGGTCATGCACGTGAGTTAGCACAAACTTATGATCAGATGCCTCTAGCATTGATCGGTTGGTCTGCTAACAATAAAGACATTTATGCAATTGGAAGTTTTCATACTTATTCAGCAGTGTATCAATTGCCAGCTAATGGTGATAAAGCAATAATTATTAGTCCTAAAAATCAATACATCACTAATATTTTTTTAAATCGTGACGCTACTTTATTTGGTTTTGTCATGGAAAATAGTAATAGCGCAGAGGAAGCATATATCAGTTCATTACAGCCATTTAAACCACAGAGAATTAGTTTTGTGAATAAGAACGCATCAAAACTTCCAATTGGAAAAACTGAAGTAATTCATTGGAAATCACAAGGCGGTTTGGAAATTGAAGGGTTACTAACATATCCAATAAATTTTCGAAAAGGTAAACGCTATCCTCTAATTGTTGAAGTGCATGGTGGACCAGCAGGAGTTTTCGTGCAACGTTATCTTGGACGACGTTCAGTATTTCCAGTACAAATTTTTTCAGACAAAGGTTATGCATATTTTCGGCCGAATGTACGAGGATCTTCTGGGTATGGCATGCAATTTAGAAAATTAAGTAATAATGATTGGGGTGGTGGTGATTTTCATGATCTGATGACTGGAGTGCAAAAAGTTATTAATATGGGAGTTGCTGATAAAAATCGTATTGGTATTCAAGGTTGGAGTTATGGTGGCTATATGGTGATGTGGGCAATTTCACAAACACATTTATTTAAAGCTGCAGTGCTTGGTGGTGGTATTTCAGATTTAATTAGTTACGCAGGCACAAATGATCTCCCTAATTTTTTGCCTAAATCATTGGGCGGTTATTTTTGGAACAATTCATCGCTTTATTTGTCACGCTCACCAATTATGTTTGTGAAAAACGTGCAAACGCCATTGTTATTGCAATATGGTCAACAGGATTATCGTGTACCATTTTCGCAAGGAATGGAATTTTATCGCGCGTTAAAAACACGTGGAATTGACACCAAGTTTCTACTTTATCCAAATACATTCCATGCAATCAAGCAACCACAATTAATTCAAGATGCAGCGAGACAAGATTTAGCCTGGATGGATAAATATCTGCTCTCCGCGTCTTTACAGTAAAAAAACTTTCCTTTAAGATTGACATATGGAACTTTTCTCAATATTATCAAGAGTTTATCTTTGCTAATACATAAAACCCTATTATAGCTAGGAACTTACTATGGACATCATCAATACATCAGCCTACAAATTTGTTGGTCTAACACATTACGACTTAGCCGCTTTACGCGAAACATTTTTAACGAAAGGTCAGGCACTTGAATTAAAAGGCACTGTCTTACTAAGTAATGAAGGCATTAATCTCAATCTTGCTGGCCGTAAAGACAATATTGAAAACTATCAAACCTTTCTAGCGTCACACCCTGAACTTAATGATTTACAATACAAAGATAGTGTCTCTCCAAACATACCTTTTAGGCGCATGCTAGTAAAAGTCAAAAAAGAAATCATCAAATTCAGCCAAGAAAATATTAATCCTCAGGCAAAGCCAGCACCTTATGTGACACCGGAAGAATTAAAGTCTTGGTATGCAGAAAACAAAGATATGGTTGTCTTAGATACTCGTAATACCTATGAATATAAACTCGGTAAATTCAAAGATGCCATAACGCCGCCGATAGAATCATTCACTGATTTTGCCAACTATGTAAAACAATTGCCAAATGATTTAAAAGAAAAAACTGTCGTCACTTATTGTACGGGTGGTATTCGCTGTGAAAAAGCTGCTGTATATATGCAACAACAAGGTTTTAAGAATGTGTTCCAATTAGATGGTGGCATTTTAAATTACTTTGAACAATGTGGTAATGATTTTTATGAAGGTGAATGTTTTGTTTTTGATAAACGTATTGGCGTTGATGCAACCTTAGAGACAACCAATACCATTCAGTGTCGCCAATGTCGCAGTCCGATAACGGAACAGGCTTTGCAAGAACATCAACAAAACTGTCCTTATTGTAGTGCAGTTATTGACTATGAAAAATAACATCAAGATTAAATCCTATGTCGATAGTCGATACAATTTATCTAAGTTACTACTATGCTTTAGTTTATGTTTTTTCTTACTAAGCCACATAACAAATAGTTATGCAAACCCAATTCGAGGCCATCTTAACTCTTGGATAAATTTTTTAGATGTTGGTCATCTTAGTAATAGTAATAAAAAATGGTTATATTTTGCCGATATACAAAATCGTCTGCGTACTCGCGATCCGGTTTTTCAACAACTGCTATTACGTGGCGCCATTGGCTATCAAGTTTCATCTCCTGTTTCTGTTTGGTTAGGTTATGTATGGACTGCTCGTAAAAATTTAAAAGGTCTTGTTGGCCATGAAAATCGTGCTTTTCAACAAGTTTCTTGGGATGCCATTGTTCACCCTACTTGGATTCTAGATTTCATCACACGCATTGAGGAGCGACAGTTTATTGAATTCAATAGCTGGGCTTATCGAATACGTGAACAAATTCGGTTAATTCTTCCAAAATTGATTACATCACAATATCCGTTAATTATTTCCGAAGAACCTTTTTTTAATTTTAATCATCCCTTTTGGGTATCCTCTCGTGTTTTTGCTGAGAATAGATTTTTTATTGGTACCAGTATACCCTTAACGAAAAAAGTCAGTCTTATAATAGGTTATATGAATCGTTTGCGTTTAGGGCGAAAACGTAACAACATAGAACATATATTATCATTTACTTTTATTATTTAATAAGGCCATGCATATGCCACATAAGCCATTAAAAATTATTTACGCCGGCACACCCGATTTTGCGGTACCCGCATTAGAAAAATTAGTTGCCTCTGAACATCATGTCGTTGCCGTTTATACACAACCGGATCGTCCTGCTGGCCGTGGTCGCAAACTCACGCCTAGTTCTGTAAAAACCACCGCATTAAAGCATGGTATTGATGTGCAGCAACCTATTAGTTTGAAAGAACCAGAATCACAACAGCAACTTGCCAGTTACCATGCAGATATCATGATTGTTGCTGCCTATGGACTAATCCTGCCAGCCACAGTACTCAATCTTTTTTCGTTGGGTTGTATTAATATACATTTCTCGATTCTGCCTCGCTGGCGTGGCGCAGCACCTATTCAACGAGCATTACTTGCTGGAGACAAAGAAATCGGTGTCACCATCATGCAAATGGCTGAAGGACTAGATACTGGTGATATGTGGAAAGTTATAAAATTAGCCATTACAAATACAGATACTCAACAAGATTTATATGATAGATTAGCGCAGCTTGGTGCAAGCACACTATTAGAAACCTTACCTCTCATTGCAAAGAATCAAGTAATACCTGAAAAGCAAAATAATGATTTAGCAACTTATGCTCATAAGGTTACTAAACAAGAAGCTAAAATTGATTGGCAACAATCTGCTGAATCTATTGAACGCATGACCCGCGCATTTTATGCTTGGCCAGTAACGCATACGACACTGAACGATCAAACTGTACGAATTTGGCAAGCGATGGTAATAAGTGAAAGCACTGATGCCAAACCTGGAAGCATTATCTGCTGCAGTAAAGCAGGCATCGATGTGGCAACGGGTGATGGTATTTTACGTTTATTACAAATACAATTGCCGGGCGGTAAAGCCTTAGCCGTTAGAGATATTCTTAATGCTAAACCAGACTTATTTATAATTAATAGTATTTTCCACTAAATATAGGGCTAACAGTAAGTCCTAAAATAACTAACTCAGGAGAGAAACCCATGACAGATAAGCTACACGGTTCAGCGTTAGAACAAGCTCTTGCAACAGTCAATGATTGGCAAGTCAGCGATGATGGCCTCAAAATCCACAAAAAATTCCAGTTTAAAGATTTTAATGCTGCTTTTGGCTTTATGACTCGCGTTGCACTACATTGTGATGTTGTGAACCATCATCCTGAGTGGTTCAATGTCTATAACCGCGTAGAAATTACGTTAACGACCCATGATGCTGGTGGCATTACACAACGTGATATTGATATGGCATCATTCATGAATAATATTACATAAGGAGAAGAATATGGATTTTAACGGCAAGCACATTGTTATTACCGGTGGTACCGGCGGACTAGGCCAAGCTGTTGTCGAGGCGTTTATTGATTTAGGCGCTAACTTACATATTCCTTGTATTAGCAATGTAGAAATAGACAATTTTGCATTAAATAATCACGAACAAGTTAGTTTAACAGCCCCTATTGATCTAACCAATGAAAATGCAGTTAGTGAATTCTACCAATCATTACCAAACATTCACGCATCGATTCATCTTGCTGGTGGCTTTACTATGGGTGCAATAACAGCAACATCACAAGAAACATTTTCACAACAAATCGATATTAATGCGACAACTTGCTTCCTTTGTTGTCGAGAAGCTGTTACTAAATTTGCAAATCAAGGTGGTTATATCGTTAATGTTGCAGCCCGTCCCGCTTTAGAACCGCGACAAGGTGCCAACATGGTAGCCTATACAGCGAGTAAAGCAGCTGTTGCAGCCATAACACAAAGTCTTGCTGAAGAAGTGATTCAGAAGGATATTTATGTCAATGCTATTGCGCCATCCATTATTGATACTGCAGCAAATCGTGCAGCTATGCCAGATGCGGACTTTTCTTTATGGGTTAAACCAAAAGATTTAGCTGCAATTATCATGCAGCTTTGCTCAAGCGAAAATAAAGTCACACGTGGAGCTGTCGTGACAGTGTATGGTAAAAGTTGAAATGACATCACGACATCAAGCACTTAAATTATTATTAGCGATTATTCAACAAGGGCGCAACTTAACGGACGTGTTAGCCGAGTTGAATGCGGAATCTACTATTGATAACAGTAAAGATAAAGCCTTCATACAAGAACTCTGTTACGGCGTCTGTCGCTGGTACCAACAACTTGAATGGCATCTACAACAATTACTAAAAAAACCATTAAAAGATAAAGATCTTGATATTAAGCTTTGTATCTTTATCGGCTTTTATCAGCTGTTGTATATGCGCGTTCCGGATCATGCTGCCATCGCAGAAACGGTACAAATTACTAAAGCACTCAAGAAAATGTGGGCAACAAATTTGGTTAATGCCGTATTGCGTAATTTACAACGCCAAAAAGAATCACTAGCAAAGCAATTACTAACCGCGCCCGCAGCGGCACAATTTTCCCATCCTGCTTGGCTATTAAAAGTGTTACAACAAGCCTGGCCTGAACATTGGCAAACAATTTGTACGGCGAACAATCAATACCCACCGTTAACTTTACGGGTTAATCAACAAAAAATATCTCGCGATAATTATTTAAAAGAATTAGCCGAAGAAAATATCGCGGCATTACCAACAACACATAGTCCATATGGCATCAGACTAGAAGATAAGGTTGCAATTGAAACACTACCATATTTTCAACAAGGTTTTGTTAGTGTACAAGATGAAGCAGCGCAGCTTGCCGCGCCGCTGTTACAATTACAAACTGGACAACGTGTCTTAGATGCTTGTTGCGCACCAGGTGGTAAAACACTACATATTCTAGAACAACAACCACAACTCAGCGCCTGTGTCGCTATTGATAACAGCGCCACACGATTAACAAGAGTTGAAGAAAATTTACAGCGTCATCAAGTAACTGCAGAGTTGATTTGCGCTGATAGTGGAGCTGTAGATAGTTGGTGGGATAAAAAATATTTTGATCGCATTTTATTAGATACTCCATGCTCTGCAACAGGTGTTATTCGGCGTCATCCTGATATTAAGTTATTACGCAAAGCAACGGACATAATAGCTTTAGTAAAACAACAACAACGGCTGCTTAATGCTTTATGGCCTTTACTTGCACCTGGTGGACTTTTACTTTATGTCACATGTTCTATTCTTCCAGAAGAAAATTCTGAGCAAATAGCAAAAGCATTACAATCACATTCTGATATGCAAGAAGTTGTTTTAGACGATCAACAGTGGGGCTTAAGCTTACCATTCGGTAGACAAATATTTCCTGATAGTCAATTTATGGATGGCTTTTATTATTGCTTACTCAAAAAATTGACCTATCTTTGACAAACTAGTTGCATAGAGCAGTAATTAACGGCATCATAATCTAAACAACAATAACCTATCTTTTTACTGTAATCATTTACATTTATTTTTATAATTTAAAGATTAGAATGAAAACGATATTTAGAATTTATGTGACGTCTAACTATGTTTTCTCTAATCTATAATTGAATTGAGGTTAGATATGCCAGTCCAAAAAATTAGTACACAAAGTCTTATAAACAAAGCAACATTTCTTTTTAAAACCCAAGGTTACTTTAATACATCTATTTCCGATATTGCTAAAGCATGTGACCTCAGTAAAGCCAGTATCTATCACCATACTACGAGTAAGCTCGATCTTGCTATTACTGTCTTAAAGCAAAATTACGAATATGCTGTAGCAAACTATTTTTCTATTCTGTATCTAGATCAACTCAGTGGCGATGAAAGAATTAAACGTTTCACCAATGCTATAACTGAACATTATCAAGATATTAACAGCGGCTGTATAATTGGTAATTTTGCACTTGAAATAGGTGGACAAATTAAAGAACTTGATAACTATATACAAGCATACTTTAATGACTGGCGCAAAGCCCTCATTCATATTTTAAGTTCAAAGTATAGTGAAGCTGAAGCTAAAGCGCTTGCAGAAGAAAATATTTCATTAACTCAAGGGGCTATTATGTTCAGTCGAGTTGATGGTAATTCAGCTCATATACATCATGCCATGAATAAGCTTGTTGACCTTTTTAAAGAAGAACAGATACAAGCTTGCTTATAAAGCAAAAAACGCTAATGCCATCTGAAATTTAACTATCTAGTTATACCCTCTCGCACTTCGAAGTGCGAGCGAGGTATAACCTATAGCTTATCTTTATTTAGAAGTATTTTTATTTGTCTGATTAATTTATGTATGTTTGGGGCATTCATCATAGTTTCATGATTACCTGCAATAATATATTTTTTAATTTTAGTTAAACAAGTGTCATCAAGATGATTAAATTCTCCATCAAAACTTTGAAGCACCGGTAAAAGCAGTTTAGCTTTGAAAAGTACTAAATCATAACTTCGTGCTTGCATCTTCCATTTTGCTATCAGTTGTTGTCTTTGCCACTGTAGATCTAATATAAGTTCAGGAAGAGACGTTCCCTTAGGTAACATCGCTAGTAATTCTTTATTTTGACGGGTAATATTATTCTCAAACCAGTCTCGATCATGACTAACCTTAGCAGGATATTGCCCCCAACCGTCTATTGATAAAATTTTAGGATTATCTATATCTCGATCTATAAGTAATTTGGCTATTTCAATAGCAACACTAGAACCAAAAGAAGCGCCACCTATAATATAAGGTCCTTCTGTTTGTACTGCTTTAATTAGAGAAAAATAATATTCAGCTAGTTCAGTTAATGAGTCAAACATATAACTTCGACTTGCAATACCAGGATCCTGAATAGCATAAACAGAACGTTGATTAGAAAATCCTTTTGCTAATGGTAGATACCTAAAAATGTTACCGCCAATGGGATGAATAAGAAATATAGGGCGACTATTAGCAACATATTGTAAGTTAATCATTGCCGAGCTATCTTTTTTATAAGCTTGATTGCCTGAATGCTTCGGAACTTTTTTGATCTTCCTAATCTTAATAAAGTCCGCCAGTGATTTAACTGTCGGGTAATAGAATATATGTTGAACTTCAAGGTTAACATTAAGTTTGTTGGCTAAGCTACTTATCAAATATAAGGCGGCAATAGAGTCTCCACCTGCGTGAAAAAAATTATCAGACATGCTGATTTTATCAAACTCAATCTTTAATGCTTCAGACCAGATTTTTGCAATGATCTTTTCTTCTTGACTAGAAGCATGTACACATTTTAAATTAATTTCATTAACTTTAGGTTTAGGTTTAGGCAGCCTATTTAAATCAATTTTATTATTTGCATTCATAGGTAGTGTTTCTATAGCCACTAAATAATCTGGTTGCATTGCTGCAGGTAATTTCGATATTAAATATTGACGTATCTCAAGCTCTAACTCATTATTATTTTGTTTGTTTACAAAAACAACGTAAGCCAATAACTGTGTATTTTCATCATTATTGTTTTGTATGACAATACATTGCTGTATTGATTTATGCTCAAGTAAACATCGCTCTATCTCTGATAACTCTACACGAACACCTTTTACTTTTATTTGCCTATCTTTTCTACCTAGATAAACTAAATTTTCATTTTCATCCCAGAAACCAAGATCGCCTGTTTTATATAAAGTTTGATATGACTTTTTATGTGTGAATGGATTTTTAATAAACCTGTTTGCATCAACATTATTTAGATAATATTTTGCAAGTCCTATTCCCGCAATACATATTTCACCAGGAAGATAATGTGAGCATAACTGTAAGCTTTGATCAACGATATAAATATTGTAGTTTTCCAGAGGTCTTCCTAATGGGATATTTATAACGTTGCTCAAGTCTTTTGATAGCTTATAATAGGATGTCCAGATAGTCGCTTCTGTTGGTCCATAAAGATTGAATATGCTCTTGGCGGATTTTGCAAAGAGCTTATTAGCAAGATCTTTTGTTATTGCTTCACCCGTTGACATTACCTGAATATTTTTTAGCGATAAATCGTCATGTGAAATAATATTTTTCCAAGCAGTAGGTGTTGCTTGAATAATAGATACCTTGTAATTCTTTATAAGCTCCTTAAAGTAATTCTCATCAAAAATAATCGTTTGCTCTTCAAATAGCAATGTACTACCAAGAAATAATGGGGCTAAAATTTCAAATATAACAATATCAAATTGTAAAGCGCCAAGAGATAAAAATGTATCTTTACTTGTGAACTTTAATTGTCTTTGAGCAACAATTAATAAATTAAGTAATGATTTATAACTTATAATCACACCTTTAGGCAAACCTGTTGAACCAGAAGTATAGAATATATAAGCAGCCATATTCATTGATATCTTAGGGTGTTGACAAACTTGACTTGTAGATAATGATAAATCATTCATATTATATAAATTCATATTTTTTAACGTGATCTTTTCATTAACTTTAGTCTCACTTGCAAAGAAAACATGACGACAAGCAGCATTGTCTAACATATAGTTAATCCTCTCTTGAGGTAAGTTTCGATCAATTGGCAAATATGTAAGATTGCTACTAAAAATAGCCAGAATAATTGCAACAATATCATTTTGTTTAATTCCACATAAAGCAATAACTGTTCCTTCTGCAATTTCATTCACTTGAAAGAAATTACTAAAGGCATTAACTTTCTGTCGTAATTCTTTATATGTCATTACCTTTCCTGACGAGATGACTGCATTTTTTTGATTATTTTTACCATTAAGATAATCGAGAAATCGCCCTGGAAAGCGTAATCCACAAGAGCCTCCTTCACTAATTTTTATTAAAGCCTTAGTCTTTTTATCATCAGAAATATTTATCTCAGATAGATTTAATAGCCTATTGTCAGAAATCCCATCCAATATTAATAAATAGTTTTTTACAAAATTAACAATATAATTTTCATCGTACTGGTTATTTTTATAAGAAATTGAAATTTTTATATTGTCTGCAGGCTGAATAAGGCACGTCAAAGGAAAATGAGTCTGCTCTATAACACGCAGATTACTAGCTAAGATACATTCATCATGAACATCCTTTTTAGGGTAGTTTTCAAAAACATATAAAATATCAAAAGCATCATGAAATTTACTGTTTATCTTAGTATTGCTACCATGACCCTTCAAAAATTTCTCCTTATCTGAATGAGAGATTATTTCTTGAATTTCATCTAGAAAGTTCTGTAAATTATCATTAGGATTAATTTTTACTGAGAATGGTACTGAATATATTAATAAACCTAGCATATTCTCTATATTTTCTATCTGGATATTCCTTCCAGACAAAACCATTCCAATTAACACTTCATATCTATAAGTATATTTATGTATTAATAATGAGAACGCTGCTTGCATTATTGTATTCAATGAGACATGCCGTTTTTTTGCAATAGCATTAAGCTTATCTGTCAATTTATGTGATATTGAAATATCATATCTTTCAACACTTACTGTGCTCAGCGACTCTCTATTTTTATTAATATTTCCTATTAGTTGACTGGGTGAATCCACATTATTTTTTATATTAGTTGAGGATAACTTGTCTTTCTTCATCTCTTTATATATATAATCAATATATTTATCATATTGTAGATCCATATTGTTATTAACAATTCTTCCATATTCTAAATAATTATTGACTATCTCTTTAAGGAATACCTGCATTGACCATCCATCCATAATAATATGATGGTATGTTGCAAGTAGAATAGTTCGCTTGTTATTAATATTAATAAGATTGAAACGTAACAATGGAGGCATACTTAGATCAAAAATATTCTCTCTATCAACTTTTAGAAATTGATTCAATTTATTCTCTACTTTTGATTTATTATATACTCTCCAATTTAAGTATGTTATTTGGCTATCTATATTTTTCAGTACATATTGCACTGGAAAACTCAACTCATCATAAATAAATCCTGTTCTAAAAATATCAAACTTTGTATATATATCACGTAATACTTGTACGAAAATCTTCATGTTTACTTTAGAGTCAACTTCCACCATAGCTTGAATTAAATAATTGCTAGATTCATTGTTAAGTTTATTCTGAAAAAGCAAACCTTGTTGCAAATAAGATAACTGATAAAGCTTTGTTATTTTAATATCTTTACAGCTATGATTAATCCTATGAATTTTCTCTATAACTTGATCAAATTGACCTCGAGTAATATCAGGTAATCTAAAGTCATAAATACTGTAAATAGCTTTATTTTCCTTTAATACTTTATCAATCGCATGAAAAAGATTATCTTTATAGGCAGATGCTAGCAGTTCTATTTTTTTTGAATCTAATAATCTACTATTAAAGTCAAATTTAACTGTAATAGTATTATTATTTATAAATGCACATAAATCTAGAACAAAGGGTCTTCTTAACTTTATATCAGCATAAAGCTTTAGCTCTTCCAGCTCTAAAAACAGTTCGTTATTAGATCTTTTCGTGAGCAGACCAAGATAATTAAAACTCACCTCTGCTTTTTGTTTATGTCGCTTATTTGTTGCGGTCATTGCAGCTATATTCTCTAAATAGCTACTTGTTTTTATCTTCCGTATCTGATCGTGTATGGATTTAATATTTTCTATTACGTCATCAGTCTGAATCAATCCTATTACTATCTCAGATATAATAGTAAACCATGATATGCTTTCAGTGATATCAATACCATTGAGAGTGTTTTCCCTACCGGTTGATTCTAAAGCGATAGTTACAGGCACGCTTCTTTTATTAATATTAATAAAAGTTAAATTCAGTACTGCTAATAATAGTTCTGGAATAGAAATATTCTTTTGTATTTGCATATTCAAGAGTTCATTAATGTTAGAGATGTTAATATCAATATTTACACTTTCTTCTGAAGAGTAATTATTTTTATTAAGAATTTCTTTGTCGCTCAATGCTGAACTCAAGCAAAAAGTGTTGTATACATTATGCGTTGCAGCTTTATCATTACTAACTGGAGGATTTACAAAATAGTCTTGTGACATATCATTAATATATTCTTTACATTTTATTGCATAAGGCATATTTGCATTCAGAAGAGCCCTTTCTTTGCTCGTAATGTTGTAATCTGAATCTTGATAGTATTTCAAGATATACTTCGATAGAACAGACCATGAAATATAATCAAAAATAAGATGATGTACAAAAAAGCAGAAGTAGTCAGTATTAACAACATCATCTTCTATGATGACAGAATATGTAAGTTTATTCGCATCAAGCTCTATATGGTTTAGCGCTTCTTTTTTTATCTTACTAATAACATCTTTAATATCATGTCTATTCTTTACAAGTCTACATTCAATGGGCATTGTTGTTTTACTATCATTAATTATTTTTTGAAAAATCAACCCATCCTTTTTGTAAAAACATGTACGAAATGCATCAATATTATTTAGCGCCATTTCTATCGCTGTTTTTAATCTAGGAATATCGACGTCTTCATTGATAACCAACTTATACGACTGTATAAAGTTTCTAGCATCACTAGCTACATTTTCAAAAAACCACTCTTGAGCAATTAACAGTGGAACACTATCTATTTTTAGCAATCTTATTTTTTTTAGTTTTTTTTCACTCGAGTCTAAAAATCGTGCAAGCTCATAGATGGTTGGATTATCCAAAATATCTTGCGTTGATATATCATAACCCTTTTGTCTTATTTTCGCAGCGACACTTATACTGATTATTGAATCACCACCCAACTCATAAAAGTTATGATTAATATTTATTTTTACCCTATTAATTACTAAACATTCTTGCCATATATTTTCTAGCATTCTTTCTACTTGAGTATATGCAACCATAGAATCAGAAGAGGCAATCTCAAACCTACTATCATCATGTAAAGGTAATGCTTCTTTAGCAATTTTCCCATTACCATTTATTGGCAAAGAATCTATAGAAATAATACTTGATGGGAGCATATATGCTGGTAAATATTTTTTTAATTCAAGCCTTATTTTTGCAGGGCTAATATTTTTAACCAGAGCATCAAATAATATATAGGCCAGAAGCTTTGTATGCCCATTAGTATCCTTACTAAGTAACGCAACAGCTTGCTTAACAGCAGGAAGACGCTCTATAGATTTTTCAATTTCTTCTAATTCAATTCTATAGCCATTATATTTAACCTGATTATCTTTACGTCCAATATATTCAATCTCGCCAAATTGATTAACTCTAACTAGATCATTGGTTTTATATAATGTCACTATACCCTCATCAGGGAAATCCACATTAATAAAGCTTTTTCGTGTGTTCTTAATTTGATTTAAATATCCATCAGCCAAGCCTAAACCACTAATATATAATTCACCTATCACGCCATCTGGCGTTAATTGTAGATTGTGATCCAAAACATATGCACTGTTATTCTTCATAGGCTTTCCAATAGGAATAGTATGCTTGTTTATATCTTTCTTTGTCACATAGTGATATAGACTTGCAGTAGTCGCTTCAGCAGGACCATAAAGATGTATTAGTTTCCTAGGCTTTAGAACATCTTTATTTAGAAAATATTTTTTGAATAAGCCCGTATTAACTTGCTCCCCACCAAATAAAACAAGATTAATCCTTCCTAATAGTGTTGGCTCTATACTGATAATTTCATTCAGATATGCTGTTGTTAATAATATAATCGAAACAGATCGCTTAACAATATTTTCCTTGAATTTATTAACATCAATAAAGTCTTCTTTGCATATTATTTCTAAACTTGCAGCATTTAACAGTGCCCCCCAAATTTCAAATGTTGAAGCATCAAATGCAAGGCTAGAAACTTGTGCAACACGATCTCTTGAATTAATTTCAAAACAGTCATTATCTTTAACAAAATTTATTATTGAACTATCTTTTATTGGAATTGCTTTTGGTGTTCCTGTTGTTCCAGATGTGAAAATAATAAATGCTGGATTGCTCTTTTCATTAACCACCTTAACATTCTTTCCATTATATTTAATAATTCTACTTTTATTAAATATGAGCTTTTTAATATTAAAGTTAAAAGCATTGCTACCACAAATAACTATTTGCATGTTGCTAGAATTCATCATACTCATGATGCGACCTTTAGGAAGAGATGTATCTAGATATACATATGTCTTATTGAGCTTGTTTAAAGCCAGCATTGTTGCGATGATGTCAATCTTATTCGATAAAGCAATCCCAACAACCTGGAATTTTTTTGAAACTCTTTTTCCTATATAGTTTGCAATTTTATTAGTATAGAAATTCAGCTCACCATACTTCATATTAATATTACTGTCCCTAATAGCAATATTAAACGGATAATGATTTGCAACATCTATAAAGGTAGAAGCCAGCGTTACATTTGAATACTGCTTAATATCTATCTTATTATTAAATCTAGACATGAAGTCTTTCTTTAACGATGCTTCTTTTATTTCTCCTAAAGAGTTACATTCAGAAGCTAGTGTTAACGCTTCAAGTATTACTTCAAACTGCAAAAATAGTTTTTTTATGTGCTGCTTATAATATTTATTTTTGTTATATGCCACTCTTCCATATAGCGCATCATCATCTACTTGAATCTCAAGTGAAATATCATGATTAGTTGTGCCAAAGTGATCAATATCTCTATTCAAGAAGCATGGGCTTTGACCCTTAAAATAATTTCTAAACGCAATTGGCTTATAATCAACGATTGTTGAATAAATATCACTTCCCAGATTTATGCCAAGCAGATGCTTTAAGTCAGCAGGAGATGTCCTAACAACATGTTTGAAATTGTTTTGTTGTTTACGAATATTATTTAATAAGACTTTAACTGTTATTGTATTCTTTACATTAGCTCGAATAGGCAAGGAGTTCATGAAAAGCCCTATATTTTCTTCACTGAATTCTTCAGGTAAGGCACGAACAGAACCAAGTACCACATCATCCACATCAGCATATATGCCTAAAAGTATTGCCCAAGCTGCGAGAATCACTGTATTGGCAGTAACAGATATTGACTTTGCTTGTGCCTGTAAAGATGATGCGCTTACTCTTTTTATTATATTAGTTATTGTTCCTTGCTCTATTGGAAGCTTCTTTAAGGCTTTAGTGCATAATTGTATTTCTCGAAAAGAATAGTCTTTAAATATATCTAGCCAGTATTTTTGCCAATCTTTATTGATCATTGTAAATTCAGGTATGATTACAGGATATATTTCTCTAGATTTTGAGCTAAGCCTTCCAACTTTTAACTCATCATAAATTTGCATAATATCACTAGCAACTTTAACAACACTGTTACCACCTAATAATATATGATGATAACTCCAAACTAATTTATATGATTGCTTTTTAAATTTAAAAAGTTGGATTCTCATTAGAGGTGCTTGGGTTAGATTAAAAGGCAGATTGCGTGCTACTGAAGTTATTTTTTTAAAGCGTTTTTTTTGATTCATTTTATTGCGAGTTAAATCAAAAGTTTCAATCTTACTGATCATATGTTTTTTCTTTATTAACTTTGCTTTTTGAATATCAGAGTCACTTAGACAACATTGTAAAATAGGATATTTATTACGAACTATTCGCCATGCTCGCTGCAATAGCGAAACATCAATATTTTCATTTAACGATATATGTACTTGTAAATGATAAATTCCAGCTGTGTCATTAAGCTCTGAGTGATATAGCATCCCTTTTTGTATCGCTGAAAGTTCATATTTTTCTTCTGTAGTTAATTTTTCTGTCGCTAATTTCTTATGTTTTATTAATGCCTTTTTTATTGTTTTTTTTATTTGTGCCATTACAAGCATACTCCTTCGCTATAAAGTCAAACAAATGACTATCCTCCTGTAGATACTTTGGAAAACCTAATTTCTTAGAGTATATCTAGCAAAACACCATGACAAAAATTAGTACATATCTTATAATGCACCGCCAGTGGTGTATTGCGTCATAGATGCACGTATCCATATAGTACTAAGCATAGATAAAGATTAATTTTTATCCAGAATTTAATTGGGAATGAAAATGAAAAAAGAGAAATTAAGCATTAACAACGTAACTTATACTTACATTTCAGATGGAGATGGTGACATTCCCGCGTTTGTTATGGGGCCACCTGAAGTTTATATACCACATCTATCAGATAATCTGAAAAAGCACTTTACTTTCTATGGCATTAACTTTCCATGGAAACAGAAACTTGATGACTATATTGAAAATGCTCCAAGTCTGGATCAGCTACGAACAATGAACGGTTATCTTAATTTTTATTCAGAAATTTTTTCACACCTGTGTGAAAAAATAAATAAGCCTCGTTTTGTCATGTTTGCATTCTCAATTCTTGGTCTCATTGCAGATCAATTCGTTTATAAATATCCAGAACAAACATGCGGTGCAGTGTTATTATGCCCTCCACCTGCGATGGATCATCAAGTAAAAGAAGACAATGAAAAAATCATGAACGTTGGTCCTGATGAAGCGCTTGATGTTGAAGATGTTGAAGCTCAAGTATTGAATGACTATTTACAAGGCATCATTGAGGAGGCACATAAAGATTATGCTAGTGAAAACCTTGCATTGGCAGGACATCAACTTTGGAAAAATGGCATTGATAATATTGATTTACAGTTAATTCTTTTTAATGAATTATTACCAGGTCATCGACTTGCTGAAGGCTATCAACCTTCTTCTGCAACTAATAAACCTATATTATTGGTTTCAGGTAAAGATGATAAACGAATTCTATTAGAGTCATTTAATGGCATTGTGTTACCTGATAACTATCAACATAATATTCTACCTGGTCGTCATATGCTGCACCATGAAGAGCAAATAGCATTTGATAAATGTATTCTTGATTGGTTAACAAAACATGATATACGTCAGCATTTCATTTATGACGAAACAACAGAGTTAGTATAATATGGTTTTGCAAAAAACAATCCCAACATCATTATTACAGCCAACAGTCAAACCAACTCTGGAGCATTTGCCTATTGCTACAATTTATTTAGATAGCAATCTTTGCTGTGTTTATGTAAATCATACATGGCAAGAATTAAGCAATCAAATTGATGAAGAAAGTTATGGTGACAATTGGCAAAACGTCATTCATAGTAATGATAGAAAAAAGATTTTGAATCTTTTAAAAATAAGTATTGAAGAAAAATGTAATATAAAAATTGAAAGCCGTATACAGAATATTGACAATAAAGAACTCTGGGTCTTTGTCCAAACAAATTTTATTCCTGCAACAGAAGAAAACTCCACGACACTTTGCGTAACATTCACCGATATCAATAGTATAAAGGTCTCTGAAGCAGCTTATTCTGAACTGACTCATATGGAAAGATTGAATATTGCCGGAGAGATGGCTTCTAGCATTGCTCACGAAATTAATCAGCCTTTAACAACGATAGTTCATTATACTGGTGGCTGTTTAGCTCGCCTAGAAAATCAATCTGTTCCACTAGAAATCATCTCTGTTATGAAGAAAATTATTGCTCATGCAGAACGAGCAGGAAAAGTTATCCATCGCTTGAAAAATTTTGTTAGAAAAGGCGATGTTCATAAAAAACTCACTGATATTAATGAATTAATCGTAGAAACATTAACATTTATGCAATATCAATTAAGCCAAAATAGAGTTGATGTGCAATTACAACTATCTAAACAAATAAAAATTATTGAGCTTGATAGAACACAAATCCAGCAAGTGCTAATAAACCTAGTTAATAATGCAATTGACGCTATATTAAAAAATACGAGCACGATAAAAAAAATTATTGTTACAACAAAATATTCAGAAGAATTTATTATTTTCTCTGTAGAAGACTCAGGAAAAGGTATGTCTGATACTACTCTTGCAAAAATTTTTGAAGCATTTCATACTACGAAAGCAAATGGTATGGGTATGGGTCTTGCTATTAGTAAAACTATTATTGATGCCCATGCTGGAGATATTCAAGTTAAGTCCATACTCAATGTTGGCACTATATTTACAATTAAACTACCTATTCAAGAGCTCGAACATGAAAACAAATAAGTCTAATATTGGCAATATTTATATTGTTGATGATGATGCTGAAGTCCTCTCCTCATTACAATGGCTAATAGAATCTCTTGGTTATAATGTAATTTCTTTTATAAACCCACTTGAATTTCTAGAATTCAAAAATATTATAAGACCAGCATGCTTAGTTTTAGACGTTCGAATGCCAGGCATCAGTGGATTGGATCTTCAAGAAAGTCTGCTTCATAGAAATGTAAATTTACCCATTATTTTTATGACTGGACATGGAGATGTGCCCATGGCAGTCCGCGCAATGAAAGCCGGTGCTGTCGAGTTTCTAACAAAACCTGTTAACAACCAATTACTTCTTGATGCAATTAACAAGGCTATTAACTTAGATAAATTGAAATTAGAACAATTAGATTACAAGCAAGATTTGTTAATGCGCCAATCCCGACTCACTCAAAGAGAAAGAGACGTTATGTCTTTAATTGTGAAGGGAGATATTAATAAAGTTATTGCTGCAAGATTAAATATTAGTCAAAACACTGTTGAACTACATCGCTCAAAAGTAATGAAAAAAATGGAAGTTAAATCTCTTGCTGAGCTAGTAACTATTTATAATGAAATTAAATAGCAACACTTTCATTGCTTAAATATAAAACATCTCATGATAATTGCTTCTTACAAAAAGTCTAATTTAATAAAATATAGTTACTTCCCACTATAAAAATATAGAAAAGCATGAGTATAAAGTATGAATGATCATAATTTTCATTAAAGAAAGTATCCCTTATATTGCTTCAAAGTTTGAAGGGATTCGCCATGAATTACGATGCAACATTAATATATCAAGAACTTAACAACATAACGTTTAGTAATTCACTTTTTTCTCAAGAAAAGATTTTATATTTCATTGCTAAAAATTTGCACAGACTTATGCAAAGCTCTGCCATCAAACCAGATCAAGCGATGAATGATAATAATTTTTATCTGCAGAATAAGGCAGATATTCACTCTGCTAGTAAAGCCACTTATGATGAATTTTTGCTGTGGGGAACAATCCTATCTCTAAATTTTTTAAAGCAATATTTAGCTAAGAGAAAAACCTCTCACAAACTCCATCGTGATTATAGTGACCTTGCCTCTCTTGATGAGAATATTATGAAAACAATAACTCTCATTTTTAAATACTATCTTCAAATTTCTACAACCCCTCAATGTACCAGCAAATTGTTTGAATTATTACATCGCGTTTTCTGCTTTGCGTTAAGTGATAATTATTCTAAAGAAAAAGCCACGGAGCTAGCTCAAGAGTTAACAATGCAGTTTGCTGGTGACATTCATATTACAAACTACACAAACCTACATGCCTCTTGGCATAAAAGACTGTCTATACTGTTATCTAACAAAACTTACGCTAAAAGCCAAGCTTGAAGCTTGTAGGCACCACATATAAATCATGTACAATTCTATCGATTATTTGCTACTAATCTCTACAGAGTATATTCTTCACTTATAGTTATAGGGGGATGAGAATTATGCTTTTTCAACAAGCACAACAGCGCACAAAATCATTAATAACGGCCATTCATGAATTACCATTTAATTTAGAACTCGAAAATGGAAAATTATCCAAGGACATCTTTAACTTTTACTTACAACAAGATCTGTTATTTTTGGCAGATTATAGTAAAGCCTTAATCATTATTGCTTCACGTTTAACAGAACATGAGCATACTGAACAATTGATACAATTTTCATTAAATATCATACAAGCAGAAAAAGCATTACATCTTAACTATATGCAACATTTTGGTACTACACTTGATGGTATAAAGCCAACGCCAACCTGTTCTATCTATACTAATTTTTTATTACGAACTGCGCATATTGCCAGTGTCGAAGAAGCTGTCGCCAGTGTGATGCCTTGCTTTTCTGTGTATGCAAACGTCGCAAACAAAATTACGTCCGCAATGCAGCAACAAGAAAATCATCCCTATATTAGTTGGATAAATCTCTATGCCGGTGAAGAGTTTAATAAGTCTGTAATCAGCATGTCCGCTATCATGAATCAATTAGCTGCAAATGCAACACCATCAATACGCGAAAAAATGCTAGAAATCTTTATTGAATGTACTAAGTTTGAATGGATGTTTTGGGATAGTGCTTATAAGCGTGAACAGTGGCCAATTTAATGATGAACCATCAGTATAAACAACCCTCATACTCTGACAGTGAAATTCAGCACTTTGTTGCTTGGTATATGAATTTTATCGTGCGCATTACGCCTGTGAATTTGATAAAAAACTCGTTACAGAAAAATTCACAAATGAAGAAAGTGAATTTCAAATCGACGGTCTTAATTATCTATCACATTCTCAATTAGACATAAATACAAAATTAATCATCACTATTGCACTATTAAATGAAGCAAAAAATGATCGTGAAATCGCTTATATTGCAGCAGGTCCACTCGAGAAAATCATTGGTAAAGATGATGCCGTTGATGAAGAATTAGATAAAAAAATCGCAATAAACCCTAAGTTACGCAAAGCAATTTGTGGTGTTTGGCTTGCAGAAAAAAGCTATCAAGGAAAGGTCTTACGTCGTATTTTAGCAAAATATAATTTAATCGGCTCAAGCTTATAAGCACTTTCTCTGTTGATATAACTTAGAAAATCTTATAATATCGCACTCATTATGAGCAATTACCACTAATTTTGATAAAGGGTTTACGAAAAATGGCAATGGTAAAGATTTTACAATATCCCAATTTACGTCTTAGAAAAAAAGGCAAAAAAGTCGAAGCAATCACACCTGAAATTACTCAAATCATTGATGATATGTTTGAAACACTCTATAACACCGACAATTGCGCCGCACTTGCTGCAACACAGTTAGATTTTGCTGATCCTTACCATATTACAGTCATTGATATTTCTCCTGAAAAAAGCAATCCTATTTGCTTAGTTAATGCTGAAATTATTGAACGCAAAGGCGAACAATATGAGCAAGAAGGTTGCATGTCAGTTCCTGGCGGCACTTACGAAAAAGTGAAGCGTGATAATAAAATTAAAGTTCGAGCACTTGATCAAAAGGGTGAACCTATAGAACGCGAAGAAGAAGGTTATATGGCTAAATGCATTCAACATGAGCTTGATCATCTGGACGGCAAACTATTTATTGATCGTTTATCGGGTCTTAAGCGACGTAGAATTGACACAAGATTAACTAAATTACGTAAAGCAAAGGCTAGCTAATCCAGCCTATCGACTTGCTGTAAAAAACTATCTCATTAAATTAAGTCAAGCTCGCTTTAAGCAAAATAAAGAAGACGCTCTCAATGATATCTATCGCATTCCGATATTGGTACCCCGATCCCAGCAGAACTGCAAAGATTATATTTACAACGCTGTATACCGTTAGTTAAACAAAGAGCTGGCAATTGTTCTTATGCTAAGCTCTAATTACTAGATGTGAATTAACGCCAGGCCCTTACGTTAATGGTTTTGCCTTAGATAATGATATGTTTGCTTATATAGCTATAGCTGAGAATGCTTACCAAGGACAATATACAGAAAATAGAAAGCTTGATCACTCACGCACAGCATTGGCAGAAGCTAATCGCGCTAGATAATCTTGCCAATTTTTTTCTTGCTTAGCACCCAGCTCATAAAGCGTTTCCCAAGAATAAAGTCCAGAAGCATGACCATCATTAAAGATTAATTTCACAGCATATTGGCCAACAGGTTCAATAGCTGTGATATTTACATTTTTCTTACCAGCAACTAATTTTTCTTGTCCAGGACCATGCCCGCGAACTTCAGCTGATGGTGAAAACACACGTAGATACTCACAAGAAAGTTGGAATGTTTCATCAATAAAACATACTTCTAACATATGCGATTTCTTATGCAGCTTAATGGCTGTTGGTATTTTGCAATCGTTCTCAGACATCAACAACCATCACTATAAAATATACTGGCTCAAATCTTGATCTTTCGCTAAATCACCTAACTGCTTATCAACATACTTTGCATCAACTTTAACAGCTTCACCGGATCTCTCGCTCGCATCAAAAGATATGCTTTCTAATAGTCGTTCCATAACAGTATATAAACGTCGCGCACCAATATTTTCTGTACTCTCATTAACTTGCCATGCTATCTCCGCAATTCTTTGTACACCACTCTTAGCAAACGTTACCGTTAAGCCTTCAGTGTCTAATAAAGCATGATATTGTTCAGTTAATGATGCGCGGGTTGCGGTTAAGATTTGAGTGAAATCTTCAACGGTTAATGCTTTTAGCTCAACACGTATTGGCAAACGACCTTGTAATTCAGGAATCAAATCCGACGGTCTGGCGACATGGAATGCTCCTGAAGCAATAAATAAAATATGATCCGTTTTTATCATGCCATAACGTGTTGAAACTGTACTGCCTTCAACTAAAGGTAATAAGTCACGCTGAACACCTTCGCGCGATACATCACCGCCACCACTTTGTTCAGCACGCTTAGCCACTTTATCGATTTCATCGATAAAGACAATACCATTTTGTTCTACGAGATCTAACGCTTTCGTTTTCAATTCTTCATCATCAATTAATTTTGCCGCTTCTTCTTCCTGCACAAGTTTCAATGCATCTTTTACTTTCAGTTTACGTGTCTTGGTTTTATCACTACCCATGTTTTGAAACATGCTTTGTAATTGGCTCGTCATTTCTTCCATACCTGGAGGCGCCATGATTTCTACGCCAACTTGTGCGGCAGCAACTTCAATTTCTACTTCCTTTTCATCTAACTCACCTTCACGTAATTTTTTACGAAATAATTGGCGCGTTTGATTGTCTTTCTTGGGTTCATCTTCTGGTTCTTCTTTTTGCTCATTAACAGAAAAGTTTTCACGTGCAGACGGTAATAAGCCATCTAAAATACGCTCTTCTGCTGCTTCTTCTGCTAGATGTCGAACTTTAATAATCTCCGACTCACGCGTCATTTTTACGGCTGCATCGACTAAATCACGAATAATAGATTCCACATCACGACCAACATAACCTACTTCCGTGAATTTTGTTGCTTCAACTTTGATAAATGGCGCATTAGCAAGTTTTGCTAAGCGCCTTGCGATTTCAGTTTTACCAACACCAGTCGGTCCAATCATTAAAATATTCTTGGGAGTAATCTCAACGCGTAATTCTTCAGCAACACGCATTCGGCGCCAGCGGTTACGCAACGCAATAGCAACAGCACGCTTTGCCTCATCTTGCCCGATAATGAACTTATCAAGTTCATCAACAATTTCTTTAGGTGTCATCACTTCGGGTAGATTCGCAAAAGAAGATTCAATTGCAGTAATAGGATCATCATTAGATGCTAAATTTTCATTTGTCGACATAGGGTAACTCTCTTAACTATAATATATTTGTCATTCAAAACGTACTATCACAACGTTTACTCGTCACAATCTAATTCTTCAATTGTGTGATGATGATTTGTATAAATACAAATATCGCCAGCAATTGCTAAACTTTTTTCAACAATATCGCGAGCATTTAATTTAGTATTGTTTAACATTGCTCTTGCCGCAGCTTGAGCATAAGGTCCACCAGACCCCATTGCGATGAGATTATCTTCAGGTTCTATTACATCACCATTACCGGTAATTAATAAGGATGTTGTTTTATCGGCAACAGCAAGAAGTGCTTCTAAACGACGTAATGCTTTATCCATACGCCAATCTTTCGCTAATTCAACTGCTGCACGTGTTAAATGTCCTTGATACATTTCCAGTTTTGCTTCGAAACGCTCAAATAAAGTAAAGGCATCTGCCGTTCCCCCGGCAAAACCAGCAATGATTTTCTCATTATATAGGCGCCGCACTTTGCGCGCATTGCCTTTCATCACTGTATTGCCAAGCGTTACTTGACCATCACCACCAATAACAACTTTATTTTTACGTCGTACACTGACAATCGTTGTTCCGCGATATTGTTCCAATTTTATATCCCTCTATTAAATAACAGATAAATGATTACATTGGGGCAAACTAACAAATTTCAATAGGTGCACAATAATATTGTCTTCTATTTAGTTAACAATAATGCATGAAAATGCTGTTTACCCAAATGCTGCTGAGCCGATAGAGCTGCTGATTTTTGTTTATAGGGCCCTACTACAATGCGATACCATGAAACATTTCGTTGCTGATTTATGCTTATCGCAGCAGAATAACCTAATAGTAACAACTGCGCCTTAATGCTATTAGCCTTAGCCTTATTCGTAAAAGAACCGAGCTGCAAGAAATATGCTTGTGATTTATTAACAATCGAGGCTGATAATTTCTGTAAGGAATTAACTTCGCGCCGATCTATCCGTTCTTGTGCTACTGAGGCAGGACTGTTAGCCGGCACTTGCTGTAGTATGGTATAAAAATCAAATTTGGGTAGTGTAGCCTCTTTTTGCAGCTTTATATGCTTACTAGCTTTGCTTACATGGCTCATTATTAATGTTTTTTGTTGCCGATGCTTAATCAGCTTTTGCTTATGCATGAAATGTTGATAGATAAAAAAAGCGACCCCAATAATAACCAGTACGCCTATACCCACCCATAACCACTTAGCTTTATTTTGCGTCTTCTGTTTTGCAAAACTTTTTTGTTCTACTAATCGAGCATAGTCTTTTGCCATAATTACATCTCTTCTGGAACACTGACGCCAAGTATTTGTAAACCATTGGCAATAACTTGTTTAGCTGCCGCTATCAAGGTGAGTCGAGCATTACGTAAATCTTCATCTGCAATCAAAAATTGGTGTGCATTATAGTAAGAATGAAAATAATCAGCTAATTCTCGCAAATAATGCGCCAGCATATGTGGCTCATGATTACGAGCAGATGTTTCAATAATCTCAATATAGCTCGATATCGATCGCAGCAAATCAATTTCATGAGGCTCTTGTAGCTTGGCAAAATTTGCCAGGCCTTGTTCTTTATGCCATTGCATCTTTTTATCACTGAGTTGTCGAAATACACTACAAATACGTGCATGAGCATATTGAATATAATAAACAGGATTGTTGGTCGACTGTTCTTTTGCTAATTCTAAGTCAAAATCCATATGTTGCTCTGGTTTGCGCATAATATAAAAAAATCGTGCAGCATCTTTACCAACATCATCAATCAACTGTCGCAATGTTACAAAGGAACCACTGCGTGTCGACATTTGGACTTTCTCTTTACCACGATATAACGTTGCAAACTGTACGATTGGAACATCAAAACTGTCAGGATCAATTCCTAACGCTTTAATCACGGCTCTAAGTCTTGGTACGTAACCATGATGATCGGCACCAAGTACATTAATGATTTGACGAAAACCACGTTTAAACTTATTCCAATGATAAGCAACATCCGCCGCGAAATAGGTATGTTGTCCATTCTCTCGGATTAATACACGATCTTTATCATCACCAAAATCTGTCGAACGAAACCACAACGCCCCAGTACGCTCGTAACAATGCCCCGTTTTCTTTAACTGTTGAACACCTTGTTCAATAAAACCATGCTTGAGTAATTTATCTTCTGAAAACCATTCTTGATAATCCACTCCAAATGAATGTAAATCATATTTGATGCCATCAAGAATAATATCTTTTCCGTAAGTAAAAATTATATCGTAATTTTCTGTACCTAATAATTGTTTAGCACGATCAATTAATGCATCGATATGTTGTTCTTTATCGCCACCATCAGGTTCATCGGCTGGAATATTAGTAAAAAGATCATCGGCTTGCACAACAAATTTTTGTTGATGATCAGCAACTAAGTCTTTAGCAAGATTGAAAACGTAATCGCCCTTATACGCATTGCTTGGAAAAGTGATCGGTAAATCACAAAGTTCTAAGTAACGTAACCAAATACTGGTAGCAAGAATATGCATTTGCCGACCTGCATCATTAACATAATATTCACGATGGACTTGATAACCAGCCACATTTAATAAATCTGCTAATGCTCCACCAAAAGCCGCACTACGCCCATGACCTACATGCAAAGGGCCCGTTGGGTTAGCCGATACAAATTCCACATGAACAGGTTGATTAGCCCCAACTGTCAAATACCCATATTTATCAGCTTTTGTAAAAATTTCCTCTAAAATCAATCGGTAAGCATCTTGCGCTAAAGTGAAATTAATAAATCCAGGGCCGGCAATGCTAATATCAGCAATGCCTTCTGGTTTTTGGATGTGTTTAGCAATGACTTCAGCAATCTCACGTGGCGGTTTGCCTATTTGTTTTGCCAACAACAGCGCTATATTACAAGCATAATCACCGTGCTGCTTGTTCCTTGCTCGTTCTATCTGGAATTGAATAGATTGTAAAGCTGGCAGTTTATCTTGCTCTTGCAAACTAAAAACCGTCTGCTTTATCAACTCGTGTAATGCGGATTTCATGATACGACTCTCGATACTTTAGTCTCTAAATTTGGGTAATTATCGCTTTTTCCACCTATCTTGCAACATTTAGTTATAAATAATGCCAATAAACCAATAGTTAAGACCATTTTGAACTTTTTGGTTTATTTTTTGTCATACTATATGACGCTACCCTCAACATGTTTCCCGCAAGATTTCCAATAGTGGGAAACTTACCCGGCCTTCCCCCAGGCCGGGTCAATTCAGGCCTCAAGGGCGTATATATGCTCTTGAGGCTTTTTTTTAGATTTAATTTGTGAATATACAGTGAATAAGGACTTACGATAAATGCCAAGGTCGAGATACGTGAGGTTTTTTGACAACATTATTAACGAAGAGATTGGTGCTTAGCGTAAGTCCTATGAATTTAAGTAATACTTTATATTATATATATCATTAAAAAATATTGTGTATTTTTTAATATAAAAAATTAAAGATCATCATCCTTCCTCCGATATAACAAATAAGCGCAAGCATATGCGTTTATGACTAACCACAGAGGGGAATCTGTTATGAAATACCAAATAATTGCTGTAGCCGTTGCCGGTATATTAGGTTACCAAGGAATGGCCTTAGCACAAACAAATAATAATTTAGCAAATAACTTACAAACAAGTTTCAGCCAACAAGCAACATCAACACTCAATCTTCAAAATCGTATTGTTGTTGCCAGAAATGATCAACGTTCACGAAATAGTCGACGTTACAGTCGACGGGCTTATTGGCAAAATCGTTATAAAGCTAAACGCTATAAAACAAAATACCGCGCTCGATCACGTTCTCGCCGCTCTTATAGTTTTCCAAGCCAACGGGCAGGTGGTAAAGCCTTTATATTTGACCCAAGAAAACTTGCTTGGGCCGCTTATGATCATAATGGTCGCCTTATAAAAACTGGACGCGCATCGGGTGGTAAAGGATATTGTCCAGACATCAGACGTAGCTGTAGAACACCGACAGGTTCGTTTGCTGTTTATCGCAAAGGTAGTGCCGGATGTAAATCGCGTACCTATCCGAAACCTCATGGCGGTGCGCGCATGGCATATTGTATGTTCTTCACTGGCGGTTACGCAATTCACGCCGGACATGTTCCCAATGGACATGCTAGTCATGGTTGTGTTCGAGTCCAACATTCAGCGGCTAGATGGTTAAGTAAAAATTTCATGAGTCACGGCACAAAAGTGATCGTTCGCTCATACTGATTTCCCCCCACCCCTCGATGAGCTGGCAGTATGTTATTTCCATAGCATGCTGCCTTTTTTTATAAGATGAAGTTTACTAAGTAACTATCCGATACTATTTCAAACATAGCGATTTCTATATTTTAATAAATTAATTATATGTCATACCAGGCATTCAGTATCGAAAAAACATCTTCAACGCCCAGTTTTTTCGATGAAGAGAAAAGCTGTAGGGTTGCACCAACACCATTTCTTTTCAGTGATGCTCTAACGTCAGATAATACATTTTTGGCAGCATTCGCTTTTAGCTTATCAGCTTTTGTTAAGAGAATGTGGACTGGTAAGTTCGCATCAACTGACCACTGCAACATGTTCCAATCTAATTCTTTTAAAGGATGACGAATATCCATAATTAAAATTAAACCGCGTAAACATTCACGATGTTGTAAATATTGTCCTAGTGTTTTTTGCCAACGTTCTTTAACTTCACGTGCAACTTTTGCATAACCATAACCCGGCAAATCAACTAAACGTCGTTCATCATCTAATCGAAATAAATTGATTAACTGCGTACGCCCTGGCGTTTTACTAACTTTCGCTAGGCCCTTTCTATTGGTGATGGTATTCAGTGCACTTGATTTTCCGGCATTCGAACGCCCAGCAAAAGCCACTTCAAAACCTTCATCGTCTGGCAATTGCGAAAGCTTTGCGGCACTTGTTATAAACTCTGCTTGCTGATAAATTTTATTCATGATTAATCATTACACCTCGGCGAGATCGCCTTTTTCTTCTAACCATTTTTTACGATCAGATGCACGTTTTTTAGCAAGCAACATATCCATTAATTGTTGACTATCATCATCATCGCTAATGGTTAATTGCACTAAACGACGGGTATCAGCGGCAATGGTTGTTTCTCGTAATTGTAAAGGATTCATTTCCCCTAATCCTTTAAAGCGCTGTACATTGATTTTTCCTTTCTTATTCTCGGCAGCAATGCGATCTAGAACACCTTGCTTTTCTTCTTCATCTAGCGCGTAATAAATTTCTTTGCCAATATCGATGCGATATAACGGTGGCATAGCAACATAAACATGTCCCGCCATCACTAAAGTTCGAAAGTGTTTTAAAAATAATGCGCATAATAACGTTGCAATATGCGCACCATCAGAATCAGCATCCGCTAAAATACAAACTTTGCCATAACGTAGTTCCTCTAGATTACTCGAAGCAGGTTCAACACCAATGGCGACAGAAATATCATGCACCTCTTGTGAAGCTAACAC
This sequence comes from Gammaproteobacteria bacterium, assembly GCA_021773175.1. Taxonomy (GTDB): domain Bacteria; phylum Pseudomonadota; class Gammaproteobacteria; order JAJFKO01; family JAJFKO01; genus JAJFKO01. Next base: position 125,258 of record JAJFKO010000064.1, on the reverse strand, counting down.
TTGATTTGAATCCACTTCCCAAGTATTTAAGATCTTACCGCGTAACGGCATGACTGCTTGGTACGCTCGATCACGTGCTTGTTTTGCTGAGCCACCAGCAGAATCCCCTTCCACTAAAAATAATTCTGTTTGTGCTGGATCTTGGCTCGTGCAATCTGCTAATTTTCCTGGTAATGCGGGACCTGAAGTGACTTTCTTACGTGCTATTTTTTTACTAGAACGTAAACGCTTTTGCGCATTATTAATAACAAGTTCAGCAATCGCTTCACCATAATTAACATGCTGATTTAACCAAAGACTAAATGCATCTTTAACAACTCCCGAGACAAAAGCCGCACATTGTCGTGATGCCAAACGCTCTTTAGTTTGGCCTGAGAATAATGGTTCTTGTATTTTAATAGATAAAACATACTGACAGTTTAACCACACATCTTCTGGTGATAACTTCACGCCTCGTGGTAATAAATTACGAATTTCACAAAATTCACGCATAGCTTCTAATATTCCAGTACGTAAACCATTAACATGGGTACCACCTTGTGCTGTCGGAATTAAGTTAACATAACTTTCAGCGAGTCCTTCGCCCCCTTCTGACAACCAAACAACAGCCCATTCGGCAGCTTCTTCATTACCTTCTAATTTCCCGATAAATAATTCTGGTGGTAATAGTTCCAAGCCTTGTAATGCCGATTTTAAATAATCAGGTAAGCCATTTTCATAATACCATTCATGGCTTTCACCACTAGTTTTATCATTAAAAATAACATGAAGCCCTGAACATAACACCGCTTTAGCACGTAATATGTGTAATAGTCTGCTAACAGAGAATTTTGCAGTATCAAAATATTTAGCATTTGGCTTGAAGTGAATACTCGTTCCTGTTTCGCGTTTCGCAGCTTTACCCACAACGGTTAACTCACTGGCTTTCTCGCCATCGGCAAAACTAATATGATATTCCTGACCGCCACGCTTTACTCGAATATCGACTGTCGTTGATAATGCATTAACAACAGAAATACCAACACCGTGTAAACCACCGGAAAATTTATAATTCTTATTCGAAAATTTACCACCTGCATGCAAACGCGTTAGAATCAATTCAATGCCAGTGATACCTTCTTCAGGATGAATGTCAACGGGCATACCACGGCCATCATCAACAACTTCTAAAGAACCATCTTCATGTAATGTCACTTCTACTCTACTGGCAAAACCAGCAATAGCTTCATCGACACTATTATCAATGGCTTCCTGTGCTAAATGATTCGGACGTGAGACATCGGTGTACATCCCTGGTCGACGACGTACTGGGTCAAGGCCACTTAAGACCTCAATGGATTCTGCTGTATAATCGGTTGCTGCTGCCATTAATTTTAATCCTAGATGTTCCTAAATTCTTCAGTTGAATTTAGAATAATATAAATTGTTGTGAATGTATTACAATTCAAATCATGAAGCAACCATGGTCCCTTCAAGAAAATTCTGCAAATTTAGCTCTAGCCATTGTAATGCAATAATGGTTGTCGCATTTTTAATATCACCTTTTTTTAACAAAGCAAAGGCCTCTTCTGCCGGCATCACATGCACTTTAATATCTTCGCCTTCACTCGCCAAGCCATGCAAACCACCAATTTGACTGGCATCAACAATACCTAAAAACAATGAAACTGTTTCATCACTACCACCGGGACTCGACCAATATTTATAAATGGGTATAAGTTTTTTGATCGTGCAACCCGCCTCTTCTTCTGCCTCACGTCTGGCTACAGTCTCTAAATTTTCATCAGCTTCTATCATGCCGGCAACCGTTTCGAGCAACCAAGGCTGATTGCCCAACATACTACCAACTCGAAACTGTTCAATTAATACCACACTATTTAAGGAAGGATCGAACAATAAAACAGCAGCGGCATGGCCGCGTTGAAACACTTCTCGATCGATAATATCGCTCATGCCACCAGCAAATAATTCATGTTGTAAGTGGTAACAATTCACTCGAAAATAGCCTGCATATAGCGATTCTAGTTTGATGATTTTTACCTGTTTTTTGCTCATTTCAATTAGAATCCCCTTGCCTATTTAGCGTAAGTTGCGTACCCTATCACCATTTTTCAGAATAATAAATATAATAGGGATATATATGCAGGTTGAGGTTGCGCGTAGCAATATGATCAAACAACAATTGCGCGCTTGGGCGGTCCTTGACGATTTTATTCTTGATCTTTTCCAAACCATACGTCGAGAAAATTTCGTTCCAACATCGCAGAGTAATCTAGCATTCGCTGACACCATGCTACCACTAGGTAAAGGTGAAGCGATGTGGCAACCCAAACAAGAAGCCCGCGTTTTGCAAGAACTTACCATCGAACCTCATGAATCAGTTTTAGAAATTGGCACTGGCTCAGGCTTCCTCACAGCCTTGCTTGCCTGGCATTGTCGCAAAGTTCTGAGCATTGATATTTATCCTGAATTTATCGCACAAGCACAACATAACTTAGCAAAATATAATTTACCAAACATCGAATTAGTTGTTGGTGATGCGGCCAATGGCTGGCAAGTCAGCGAACCTTTCAATGTTATTATTATTACTGGCTCCCTACCTTTCTTGCCAAATGCTTATAAAGAAGCTATTACGGTTGGCGGACGCATTTTTGTGATACTTGGTAAAGCGCCAGTCATGCAAGCGACAATCATCAAACGAGTTGCACAAGAAGAATGGCAAGAACACATTTTATTTGAAACGGAAGTAGCACAATTACAGAATGCTTTACAACCGGAACAATTTGTATTTTAAGACGGAATGAAACCTATGCTAAAGAAGAAAAACTGGTTGCTGGCACTAATTATTATTTTATTACCGCTACATGTGTTTGCAGCAGATCTCATGCAGTCTTATCATGATGCATTACGCAATGATCCAACATTTAAGCAAGCACAAGCAAACATGCTTGCCGATCAAGAAGCACTACCTCAAGCTTTTTCACAATTGCTACCACAACTTAATGGGCAAGCTAGTTACTCTTATATCCGCCAAACATCTGCTGGCGGTGGTGCTGGCGGTAGTGTTGAACCGAACTCAGGGGTCGCATCACCTCTATTTATCGCATTCCAAAAAAACTATGTACTTAACCTAAGCCAAGTATTATTTGATTACACAACATTTGAAAACGTCGCCGTCACTCGATATCAAGCCTTAGCTGCTGAGGCAAGCTATGAAGCTTCCGCACAAAATCTTATTCAAAGAGTTTCCGTTACTTACTTTGATGTGCTGTTGGCTCAAGACATTTTGAAATTTGATAAAGCGAATACCAAAGCATTAGGCCGACAATTAGAACAAGTCAGTGAGCAATTCAAAGTAGGCTTAAAAACCATTAAAGATGTTTACGAAATCCAAGCAAGTTATGATGCCTCTATCGCACAATATATCGAAGACGAAAAGAATCTTGCTGATGCCCGTGAAAATCTACGTGCAATTACTGGTGAGAAATACCGAGTCTTCTCAGTTGTTAAAAAAGCCGTTCCATTTTTAGCGCCACACCCTAAAGACGTCGAAGCTTGGGTTCATGCTGCTGAGAAGCATAACTTCACTTTGTTCGCAGATAGACTCAATGTCAAAGCAGCTAAACATAATATACAAGTACAATTTGGCGGTCATTTACCAACATTAAGTGTTGTAGGACAATTTAATAAAGTATTTACCTTTCCTCGTGGCCTACCAGGGCGTTTAGTTCGTCAGACGCAACAAATTGGTGTACAACTTAATGTTCCCATTTTCCAAGGTGGTTTAGTGACGTCAGAAGTACGCCAAGCAGAAGACGAGTATTTAGCGCAAGTTGCACAGTTGGAATTAGACTTCCGCAATATCATTTCTCAAACTCGTCAAGATTACCTTGGTGTCATTGCTTCGATCGCGAAAATCCAAGCAGATAAAAAAGCTATTGAATCATCACAAAAATCGCTGGAATCTTCAAAAGCAGAGTTCCAAGTTGGTACTGCAACCGTATTGGATGTCTTAACGCAGCAATCTAACTTACTCGAGGCGTATACCAATTATGCTCGTGATTTATATTCTTATCTTAACGACACTATTAACTTGAAAGCTGATACCGGCCTATTAATGGTAAATGATGTTAAGCGCATCAATAGTTGGTTACGCCCAGGAAAATATATCAAGTTACACTTTAACGCAGATATCTTTCCACAAGGTTTTGTGAAATAACTTATCTAATAATATTAATATTCGTACATATCAAATATCAGGCTGAATGACACATATTGTGTCATTCAGTTTGTTGCAAAACGTCAAAAATATGTAATTAGTACGCTCTAATTATAAGCTAACAGCTTTTAAACCAAATATGCCAATGTAAAGTATTGATTTACATAAACTTAATAGCACTGGCATTATAATAAACATTCTTGCTCAAAATATTAACTTATGGTTAAATAACGTCCTGCTTTTATAACAGGATATGACCGTGCCTTTGAAACCTAAATCATCTGAAAAAGCGGTGCCTATTCGAGCTAATCCCTGGTCAGTCCCAAAAGGATTATCAGGGAGAACTAAAGCAGCCATTGAGAAACGCCGCCAATCACGCTCACAAAAACAAAAGCCTCAACAACTTTATCCTTCTGGCATATGGGGTTATTTAAAATATCTATTCAACATTATTTTTAATAAACAATTTTTATATTTATGTCTTATTTTATTCATGCTGAGTAGTATTCCACTAGCAGAGGCGCGGCGTACTGATCAAGAAGAAAGAGTCAAGCAAGATGAAAAACGTTATATTCCACCTGATAAACTATCTTGGAATCCAACTCCACAAAGATACAACGTTGTACCAGAATACGCTTTTCTTCCTCATATGCAAACCACAAGCGGACAAAGAAGATCTCCCTCAAGGCCTTCTTACCAAAAGATAGATATTCTCTTCTCGCAAGCTAGCATACGACCAAGTGATAAGATGGCTGCAATATTAAATAATGCTACCAATAGATCATTGGCAATATCACTCAGAAAAGAAGCATGGTTACAGCTTGCTGGATTCTTAAAAAAATATCACGAGCCGCTTGATGCCTCGGTAAATAGTCGTGATCGAGAAATATTTAAGTCTTTACAACGATCTTATATAGAAGATTATGTTGCCAAAATCATGAGTGCCAGCAGAAAATCTCGTAGAAGGCTTGCTAATGAAATGATACTTAACTTTAGTGGCTTTGCAATCAGTGCAGAAAATCTAAGTGCCAACTGGTTCTCTCGAGCAGTAGAAAATTATTTAGGTAAACATTATCCTGGCGTTACTTTAGCTCAGCTAATGCACGACAAACCTAATGCAGTTATGTCATGGGCTTATTTCACACCTCCTAGTATTTTATATTTAAACGCAAGACTGATTGAAGCAGCGAATGATCAACACACAACATTAGATAATCTTATGGAGAAAATTCAACTTCACCATAATCTTATGCCCATAGTTACATACCGCATTGCTCAAGACTTATCGGGAAAAAGTGCGGTATTAACCAGTGTATCGCTATACCCACAATCACCTGCAGCAAAATCATGGCGCTCAAAATTACAGCAAGCATATGATGAATTTAGAAGTAATAAAAAAAATTCCGCAAAACATGCTGCCTTTTTAAAAATTGCAAAACTATATGCCGAGGTTGATGATGATGAAATGGCACGTCGTTGCTATGCGCAAGCAGCTTTACTAGGCAGTAAGCAAGGGCTTATTCACTATTTAGAACAGATTCGAAAACTAACAAAACATATAGTCACAATCATAGCTGCTGAATATGGCTCTGAGTCTCGAGCTCAAGCCAGCTTAGCAGGAATAAAGAATTTAAATGTTCACTATGAACTCGTTATAAAACTTTATAACTCTAGTAGTGATGAGGGAATTACTTATCTATATGCAGAAGCTATTTTTAAACTCTTTCCGAATTTAGAACGGGTAGAAAAGTTAAAAGCCATTTTCGCCAATTCTGAAGGTGCTCATAAATGTCATGCCGCATGGTTTTTGGCTCAGATATATGCCTATAGTGGCTATGCAGAAACTTACGACCTTGCAAGAGCGCAGCAAGCACTAATCGCTTCTCGCCCTCTATATCAATACCAGCTTGCAGATATTACGGGTAAAATACCTTTAATTGAAATCCCTGAGACTCAACCAGGTTCATTCTGGACACTGAGTAGAATACTATTTTACATGATACCTTTAGCCTCTTTAACTGCATTATTAGGCTATTTTTTCTCTGGTCGAAGTCAGAACGTACAACCAATTAAAGCTAAAGAAAAAACCACTGCAGAATTAGCACAAGAGTTCATTGATAAATTAAATGTAATATTTTCACCACTGCAATTTAGTTTAACAAGCGTATCACAACCATATTATTTTACAGTATTAGACGAGCAATATAATTTCACTTATAAAGGTATATCTTTTACAACAAGCAAAAATAACATATTTAAAGCTTTATCAGAGTGCTATCCACATTTATTCATCAGAAAGGAGATTGAAAAACAACTTTACTTTGTCACCCCAGAAGAGATGTTGGCTAAATTGTTTCATGGCTTACACAAAAAAGATTATGTTTCATATTTATATAAATCAACGTCACATTATCAACAAGCTATTCTCAACTCTTTGAATCAGCTACACACAAAAATTACATTTTCTATTGATAGCAATAACAACTGGAAAATAGAGTTCGATGGAGCAAATGATTACGCCATTAATATTGCTGGAAAAACTTATAACCTTATTGAACTCGATATAATAAAAGCTTTAAAAAGCATCGCTTTTATCACTAACTTAAAAACTATTAATACACACCACAATATTTATCGCTTTCAAATACATCTGCAAAGCGTACCAAATAACCTGATGGAGTTATTAAGCTCTGTATTTTGGCCTCGTTCAAAAGAATATGCTGAAGCTGAATCAAAGTTTATGCAAAGCTATATGCCTGATCGCCCTCATCACCGAAAAAATAGAAAGAGAGATCCAGGTATTGTCAGAGTTAAAAGGAGAGGACAGCAACGATTTGCAGGAGAAGATGGCAGAAAATCCAGGAAAAAGGAAGAGGAAAATGGCGGCTCAGCCACTAAGAGAAAATCGCCATCATCAACATCTCCTAAAAAAATGAGGCTATTCGCTAAACACAGAACTCATAGTCGCAGTCCAGCAGAAATAAGAGCTGATGCAAAGCATTTTATTCTTGCCACCACTGTTAGAAACCCTCTTTTTGAGAGTATTATTCTAGCGCTACAAACATTTAGCTGGCAAAAGCCAATTGCTGCCAGGCGCAGATTATTCGCGCTAGTTGGTCGTTATCTCGAGATTCATGCACATCACGCTCGAAGTAAAGATGTAACAGCATTAAGAGATGCCATGGTACATGCAAGCACTCGAAACATATCTAGTCAATGTTTAATGCAACTTCAAAGATTGATATTGATGCATACTGAAAATAAGCAGCTTATGACTCTAGATATGGTCTATAAGCTTATTGAATACAGTAGACCTATTTCTTTAGATAGTCTTGAAGCTGAAGTCAATAACTTAGCTAAAGCCGTAGATGGGTGGGAGATCCAAGGTCGGATTAATTTTATTCGTGATATTGTATTTCAATATTGTTGCCAAAATGAACTTCCTAAAGAAAAACATTATCCTAAAGACTTTGTGCTGTGGTTTGATAAATTATGCGAACTTCGAAATCGATGGGCACATTATGATTTAAGGGCAATAGATCCTACCGAACTTAAAGCATTGGTAACAAGCACAATAGATCAAAAAGATCTTATTAACACCGAACTGAGACACATTATCTCTAAACCACAAAAACCTATTAATAGAGCTCGTATGTCATCTTGATAAAATTAAAAACTATGTAACCCACTATCAAGAATATATGAAGACACCAACGCTGTTGGTGTCACATCAAAAGCTGGATTATAAACGGCAGCATTTTCTGGGCTCCAAATCACCTGACCAAAAGCACCTTTAGCGCCACGGACTTCATCAGCAGCACGTTGTTCGATGGCTATCGCACTACCATCGACGCAATCATTATCAATGGTGGTATAAGGCGCGGCGACATAGAAAGGCACATCATGATGTTTTGCTAATACCGCTAATCCATAGGTACCAATTTTATTAGCGAAATCACCATTACGCGCAATGCGATCGGCACCAACAATAATACAGTCCACCAAACCTTGTTGCATTAAACTTGCAGCCATATTATCGCAGAGAATTTGGTAAGGGATTTTTGCTTGCTCAAGCTCCCAAGCCGTTAAGCGTCCACCTTGCAGTAGAGGGCGAGTTTCATCAACATAGATGTGTAAATTTTTATGTTGATCATATGCTTTGCGAATAACACCTAATGCTGTGCCAATGCCTGTTGTGACTAAGCTACCTGTATTGCAATGCGTTAATATATGAAAACCAGATTTAATCAATGGTAATCCATGCTGCGCCATTGCTTCGCATAAATCTTTATCTTCTAAAAATAAACTTTCAGCGGTATCCACAATCGTTGTTAATTCATTCGTTGCTGCCAAAGCGGCTAATTGTCTATCAATACAGTGCATAAGATTCACCGCCGTGGGCCTTGCTGTTTTTAGCATTTCAGCAGCTGTAATGACTTGCTCTTGATTAGCGCCTTGCTCAACATAATCTGCTAATGCCATTGCCGCCGCAACACCAATCAATGGTGCGCCACGCACTTGTAAAGTCTTAATTATCTCATACATATGTTCTGGATTACGGCAGATGATCCATTCTTCTTGACTCGGCAATTGTTGTTGATTCAATACTAATAATTTACCATCAATATATTTTAATCCCACCGATGTTAAATTTTTCATAATATTTTCTCTCCGAGTTTTGTTCGTAATGCTTTTAATTCTGCAACATCCTGATCATCTAAATAGGTTAAGCCACCCAAGCTTTGTGCACGCCATAGAATCTCGGCACTATGCTCGATACGCTCCATGCCATTTACTGCTTCTTCTAGACTCTCACCAAAAGTTAAAGCACCATGACGTGCTAATATCATAGCGCGGTGTTGCGGAAGATAAGGTAATAAATTTTGGCCCATTGCATCAGTGCCCGGTTTAGCATAAGGCACAATCGGAATACTCCCAACAGAAATAATTAACTCTGACATACAAGCATTCGGTAATTCTGCTAATTCAGGGTAAGCAATACTCCAAGCAATGGCTGTTGGAGGATGTGCATGCACAACACTCTGCGCTTGTGGACACTGTTGATAAACAGCAAGATGCATTAGGCGTTCACTGGATGGGTTACCGTGTATAATTTTATTATCAATTGTAATAACAGCAATATCTTCAGGCTCAATAAATGCTTTAGCTTTGCCAGCGGGTGTGATTAAAATTTCTTGATCGGAAATACGAAAACTAATGTTGCCATCACCCGCGGCAAGTAGATTACGTGCATATAACCGCTGCGCTGCCGTAATTATTTTGCCTTGCAATTCATTAAGCGTGTTGGTTTTTTGTGTTTGGCTTGGTGTTGGGTTTGTCAATTTTTATTCTCGCTCCATCGTGCAGTTTTTGTTTACCAGCAATGACAATTTTATCATTTTTCTGCAAACCTTTTAGTACCACAACATAACCTTTATAGCGTTGACCCAAGGTAACTGTGGTCGCAATCGCTTTTTGCCCGACAATACGATAGACAAAATGGCGCTGAAAAGAAGCATTAACACTTTGCTCTGGTATTAGTATTGCTTGCTGTTGTTTTTGCATATCTTGCGTTATTTTAACAAACAATCCAGGGATAAGTTTATTACTTTGATTCATAACCACCGCTTGTAAAGCCAAGGTGCGGCTTGTTGGATCAATACTTGGTGCAATGTAGTTGACTGTGCCATAAAATGTTTGCCCTGGAAAAGCGTTGGTTTCAATAGTGATACGTTGTCCCAACTTTACTTTACCTAAATCATTTTCAGAAACCGTATAATCCACTTGTAAGTGCTGAGTATCAACCAACGTCACTATCGGTTTACCTGCTGCCACATAGTCACCAACACTAATGGTTTTAGCACTCAGTTTACCTGCAAATGGAGCGCGTAAAGTTTCATGATTCAACGTTGCCTCATCTTGCTTTAATAAAGCCTGGCTTTCGATTAATGGTGGCGTAAAGCTCGCTAAGTTTTGTTTTGAAATATCATGGTGTGCAGCTAACTGTTGTGCTTGTTGGTACTTTAGTTTAGTCGCTTGCAATGCCGCTTTGTCGGACATCACTTTCGCCGCGGTTTTAGCAGAATCCAGTTGCACTAATTTTTGATTTGCGCTGACCACTTCACCATTATGAAAATAAATTGCCTTTATATAACCACTCACTTCAGGACTAATCGTGCTTTTGTTTGGTGCGATTAAACTACCAATAGCACTAACACTTGCGGTTACATTAGCTTGTTTGACCACGGCAACGTTAACCACAATTGCTGGCACCAATTTTTTCTTTGCATTGGCATGCGAGCTGAAACAAAAAATTAAAATAGCGCTAATCACTAATAAGCTTATTAATGTCAAAGAGCTTTTGCGTTTATGTTGTTTGATAACATTAACTTTCATAGTACTTCCACCTGATTTTTTTGTTGACTAGTCACTTTTATTTTTTTTAGCTTTGCTAAAAATGTATAAGCCACCGGCACTACAATAAGTGAGAAAAATGTTCCGAATAGCATGCCAGCTATAATTACCCAACCTAGTTGGTGACGACTATTACTGCCTGGACCTTGTGCAATAACAAGCGGTAAAGCGCCTAAAATCATCGCAGCTGTGGTCATCAAAATAGGTCGTAATCGCACGGCTGTTGCTTCAATTACGGCAGTATACACATCTTTACCTTGTTGCTGTAATTCATTAGCAAAGCTCGTAATTAAAATACCATGCTTGCTAATTAATCCAACTAAAGTCACCAAACCAATATAGGTATAAAGATTTAAGGTGCCGCCTATTAAGGCTAATACAGCAAGCGCACTGACTAAACACAGCGGTACAGTTAACAGCACAATAAAGGGGTCAACAAAGCTTTCAAATTGCGCAGCAAGAACTAAGAAAATAAATATCAAAGCAAAGATAAAAATGTCATTCATACTCTGACTGCCTTCAAGCATTCGCAAAGCTTTTCCAGAAAAAGCATAACGTACATCTTGTGGTAACCATTGAGTCATGTTCTGCTGCAGATAGCTCACAACTTGACTTAAACTATAGCCTGGCGCAACCTGCCCCTGAAACTCTGCAGAACGTAATCTAGAGAAATGCCGCATATTTGGCTCTGCAATAATCGGCTTCACGCTAATTAAGTTTGCCAGTGGTATCAATTTATTGTTTTTATTACGCACATAAAATTGGTTGATAACCCGAGGGTTTGTTAGATTATTTTTACTTGCCTGCACCATCACCTTATAACTCTGATCACCAACATAATAATTTGTAATATAAGAGCCGCCGAGTAAGGTTGCGAGTGTTTGATCAATCGATGCAACCGGCACTTGTAATGTGGCGGCAAGGTTGCGTTTCACCGTAACATTATACTGCTGACTATCAAATTTCATGGTATCAGTAACATCAGAAAAGCCTTTATAGCTTTTTAATTTTTTTAACATCATCTGTGTAACTTGATATAGATGAGCATAACTGCCTGATGTCATAATATGTAAATGCACACCATGTTGTTTACCGCTTACATAAGGACTTAATGCAAAAGCATAAACCTTGGCATCCGGTATATTCTTCAACTTTGTATTTAATTGCGCAGCAATTTGTTGCGCGCTTACTTTGCGACTTTCTGCAGGCGTCAAAAATAAATTAACCCGACCATTCTCATCACCATCATTACCAACGACCGTAAATGTGCGTTTTGCCTGCAGAATGGCTTCCATTATCTTCTGTGCAGCATCAACACCTTTTGAAGTATAATTTACATTCGAACCAGGTGGAGCTGCCACAATAGCCATGACCATGTTCATATCTTCAGCTGGCAAAAACATATGCCCTAAGTCCTGCCAAATAAAATAACCACTAATCAGCAATACACCACAAATTCCCGCAATCCAAAGTCGACGTTTTAATGCAAAACGTAATATGCGTGAATATTGTTGGCTAAGCCAAGGGAAAAATCTATTTAAATGTTTTATATAGCCTTTGTCTTCATCCTGATGACGTAACAATAAAGCACACAGACTCGGTGTTAAGGTAAGCGCTACAAAACCTGAAATCAATACCGCCGCCGCTAAAGTAAAAGCAAACTCCCGAAACATTAAGGCGCTACGAGTATGCATAAAACCAATCGGCGCATAAACCGCAACCAAGGTTAGACTCATCGCAATCACTGCGAAAACAATTTGTCGACTACCGGTTATTGCCGCTTTCTTTGGTGTTAAGCCTTGCTCTAAGTAGCGATGAATATTCTCCAATACCACCACCGCATCATCGACCACCAATCCAATTGCTAACACAATCGCTAATAAAGTGAGAATGTTCAAAGTAAAACCCAGTGCACTAATAATTGCAAAGGTACCAATAACACAGATTGGAATCGTGACAATGGGAATAATGGCAGAACGTAATGAACCTAAAAATAAATAGATAACTAAAACCACACACAAAATAGCAAGAATAATACTAAGATAAACTTCATTTACCGATGCTTTAAAAAAGGTAGCGATGTTAAAGCTACTCACCATTTTCATTCCATGTGGCAATGTCGAGGCAACTAAACGCATTTGCTTTTTTACCGCAGCGGAAACAGCAATTGGGTTAGCACCAGATTGCAAGGTTACCCCTAAATCAATAGTCGGCTCATGATTAAGACGCGCTATTACAGGCTCAACATCAAAACCTATTTTAGCTTGGCCAATATCACTAACGCGAATGACGTGGCCATTGCGCACAGCAATCACTAAATCATTAAATTGTTTAATGCTATGTAGCTGTGTATTTTCCGTTACCGGGAAATTCATGGTCGTGCTTTTAAATTCGCCTGCCGGCATACGCACATTATTATTTTTCAAGGCTTGTTGTACGTCTTCTACCGTGATATTACGCGCTGCCATCTTGGCTGGATTCAACCAAATCCGCATCGCATAATTCGCCGCTCCCCACGTATAGACATTCGCAACACCTGCAATTTCTTGAAATTGATCGACTATATAACGCCGCGCATAATCGCGCATTTGCCCTGGAGTCATATTCGGATCAGTTAATGCGATATCCATTAGAAAACCATTATTATCTGCCATATCGATAGTGGGAGTATCAATACCAGCAGGTAAATCACCTCGAATTTCAGCTAGTTTATCGCGAACTTCATTGGCTTTTTCTGCATAATCGATATCGGGTTTAAATTTAATGGTTACCGTGCCAGTACCGGGAGTGGCACTAGAGCGTAGATTATTAATACCAGAAATCGTACTCACGGCATCTTCGATTGGCGTGTTAACTGTGGATTCAATAAGCTTAGCACTCGCGCCAGTATAGTTGGTGGAGATATTGATGTAATACTCGCTAACATTCGGCAAATAGCGCGTGGTCAGCGACATATAACCCAACAAACCCATAACAATGATGATGAGGCTTAATACGGTCGCAAAGACGGGACGTTTAATACATATTTCTGTGAATTTCATGGTGAGCAATAATAAAGCATCGGTTGACGAAATGAAATGACTTTTTTGTAACAGCTTTGCAATAAATGCAGATGCCACCAAGCTTTGCTAAAACATTGCCTGGTAGCGTCTATGTTAATTTAGGCTTATGCATATTAAATTAGGAAATAGAGGTAGAAACAGAAACGCTAGCGGTAATGGCTAGCGTTGTTAGTATATTATTCGATACAGACGGCTCTTTCAGCAAGATTTATACTTTAGGTCTTTGAGAGATATTAAGCCTTTGCAGATATGCTTGTCTAATAGCATCAGCGGACGCTCTTCTAACTCTCGCTGCTATAAAATCAATTTTTTCAACCTCGACTTCCATGACTCTGTTTTCTGCTGGCATATCGGGGCCAGATACGGTTGCTTTAGATGCGGCTGTAGGCTTAGCTTTAGCTCCTGATGTTCTGGAAAAAGAAAAAACACCTCCAACTCTTGCAAAGCTTCGCCATGCACTACCAGCATAAGTCGTTGTGATCCCCGTACCTTGCTTCGTTTCATCTCGGCAAATAACTGTTCTAAATCCATATTCATTGAATTTTGCTAGATAAATAGGATTACCAGGAGAAAAAGGATTGCCACTATTTGCAGGTTGAATACCATGATTACTCAGAACACCATATAATTCCCTAACGAAAGCTTCAATCGCCGGCGTTGAGTTGCCCTTTATAAAATCTTGCATACGCTCAAATGCATATACCACTAAACCTGCATAAGCGTAAAATTTATCATGCACATTCTCGAATTGAAATCTGCCTGTTGTATTTTGACCACCATCTTTTACTGACCATTCAAATGTTGTCTCAGCAAGTCCACCAACAATCATTGCAAATTTTTCTACTACAGCAGAAGAGGTTTGCATCACTTTGTATTTCTCTAATATAGCATTAAAGTCTTGATCTAATTGCCCTAATGCTGCAGCTGGCTCACTTCGCTGACCACCATCTTCAATACGGCCTGTATCAAAATCATGACTCATTTATTCTACCTCCGAAAAAATCTTGTATGTATTTTTGAATTTGTATTTATATCTGCCTTTCCTTAAGACAATATTAAACCACCATATTAAATTGCATTATAAATCAACAGCATATAGCAACACTTGTCGTTATTGTAATAGTTGGTAGAAATTTTAGGAAATAGAGGTAGAAACAAAAACGCTAGCGGTATTGGCTAGCGTTTTTACTAAAATTATTTGAAGTAAATTACTCTATTTATGCTTGCGGTAATTCCTGTCGAGGTAAGAAGCTCTATCTCTCAGTACTTGATCAGGATCAATGGTAACCGTCTCGACACCCATTCTTTCTTCTCTAGCTCGCTGCTCCTCTGCTGTAAGCGTGCTGCCTGCTGCTGTGCTTGGAGCTGCTCTGCGTGAAAAAGAAAAAGCACCTCCAGCTCTTGCAAAGTTTCGCCATGCACTACCAGCATAAGTCGTTGTGATCCCCGTGCCTTGCTTCGTTTCATCTCGGCGAATAACGGTTCTAAATCCATATTCATTAAATTTTGCTAGATAAATAGGATTACCAGGAGAAAAAGGATTGCCACTATTTGCAGGTTGAATACCATGATTACTCAGAACACCATATAATTCACTAACGAAAGCTTCAATCGCCGGCGTTGAGTCGCCCTTTATAAAATCTTGCATACGCTCAAATGCATATACCACTAAACCTGCATAAGCATAGAATTTATCATGCACATTCTCGAATTGAAATCTGCCTGTTGTATTTTGACCACCATCTTTTACTGGCCATGCAAATGTTGTCTCAGAAAGTCCACCAACAATCACTGCAAATTTTTCTACTACAGCAGAAGAGGTTTGCATCGCTTTGTATCTCTCTAATATAGCATTAAAGTCTGCATGTAATTGCCCTAATGCTGCAGCTGGCTCACTTCGCTGACCACCATCTACAATACGGCCTGTATCAAAACCATGTCTCATTTACTCTACCTCCAGAAAATCTGTTTATTTCTAACCTAATTAATATATTTATTATGGTCTTTTACGAACGAAGCTATTATAAGCTGAAAAACCCGTAAAACTCTCTAAAGCAAGACCCCAACGCGAAGCTGTACGACCCAAACTCGTAGCTGTATCACTAAATCTTACTGTATTAATAAATCCTAGTGTCATTCGTGCAGCGGAACCTCTTGGTAAACCTTTCTCTGCATCTTTTTCGACATCTTGTACCGCAGCATGCAGTCCGGAATCACAGAAGGCTTTCAAGTACACTGGATTACCAGAATAAAAAGGATCAGAACTGCTTTCAGGTTGAATACCATGCTGACTCAGAACACCATGCAACTGATGAACAAAAGCGTCGATTGCAGGAGTCTTATCCCCATCCATAAAATTGAGCATCCGCTGAAATGCATATACTACTAAACCTGCATAGGCATAAAATTTTTGGTGAGGGGTTTTAAATGTCGTTACATGCGCTGCGCTATGAGGCACTGTATAATCACTAACATCTTTTGGGAAAGGTCTTTTACTTATTGCTTCAGCAGCTGATCTTATAATAGCAACAAAGTTTTTCAGAATAGCATCACTAGAGACTTGCAAATCTAATACCTTTATAAATGCTAAACTTAAATCTGTGAATGCTTGCTGAGGATCTGCGCGCCGACCACCATCTGCAATATGACTTGTTTCAAAACCATGGCTCATTTACTCTGATCTCCAAAAAAAAATTTCATCTATTACTAAGTTCGCATTTATACCGGTTATTACTTAAGGAAACCTTAAACGTCAACGTTTTTTGGGCTCATTTTATGCAACCTTGGAGGCTTTAAAGCAAATCCCATGGCGTCTATCTGGTGCAATTAAGCTATCAACCACGTCCTGTGCCTCACGCCTTTTTCCTTTAATATCATATGCATGCCGTCCACCAGCAAATAAGCTACAAGGTTTGCCAGCTAATGATAAGGCTTCTGGCACTGTCACGCGAGAAGCATTATCTCCAACTGTTGGCGTTACTTGTTCTGTTGCTGCGAATAGTTCATATAAGTTTAATTGTATTTCTGATAGACCTTCTGCAGCAACGTCTGCATCCAGGTCTCTTGCATAAACACTTATGTGTGTTTGTGTGGCCGCCGCTTGCCGATAAAAATCTTGCTCAGGGTAATCCAAAATAAGATTCAAGATTGTGACTGCTTGTGGATGCAGACAACCGTCATGCTTCGCTTTTTGTATTATTCTTGCTAATGTTAATTGATTTGTCGGTGAAATAAAGTTTCTACCGGCATTAACATCTGCTATTAGAATACGAATACTTTCCCAATCAAAATTATCGCTATCCATTCGCATTGCGGGGTCAATACTAATATCAATCGGTTTTCTCTCTAATGCTGTTTGCTGCTGAGCAGTGCTATTAATCATGTTTCTACGCCAAGCTTTAGCTTTCTTTTTCATGCGAAAAAATATCTTATTTGGAAGTTCCATTACTTTATGATAAGTATCACTGACTATTTCACTAGGATATTTGCCAGTAATTCGACTAAGTATGGCAGATGCAATTTCAACTGCGACAATACTTACCGGCACAGCAGCAACAACGACCGCAGCAAAAATAATAATGCTTGGAATAAGTGGTATCGCAGGCCAAGCAACACCGACTATGCTTAGGCTAGCAACAACCGCTACTGCCGTTATACTGGTTATTGCAATAGCCAAAGGCGTTGTTAAATATGGTATCGGATTTTCTAAATGAATATTACGCCAGAAATATTGTTGGCACATTCTTAGCATCGTAGAACAAAATTTATCTAGCACTAAATCCAAGTGTACATAATGTCTAGAAGGTAGATGTTGACGTTCTCTGTTGCGAGTAGAAACTATATAGGTTGTTATTATTGTTCCCACAGCAGCAATCGCGAGCAGTGGCAAACCTAATGACACTTTAATCGTTGCTCGTATTAACCACCAAGCTAATAAAGTAGTATCTCGAATTACTTTTTTGATGCCATAAGCATAGGAGCGCATAAAACCAAATAAAGTACGCGTCGTGAACCCAAAAGGGCCGGCTTTATAGATAGGATACCAAGAACTTCGAGGATACATCTTGAAGAGACGGAAGAAACGCAGGAGTATTCCTTTCCTTGAAAATTCTACTTTAGGGTCGCTTGGCAAACCATTATGTAGGGCTCCGCTATCATCTCGATAGCAATACCCATACATTGAGTACAAAATCCATGGCCTAGGCCGCATGCCAAAACCATTAAACGTATAGAAAACGCTTGATTCAGAGCACCAAATATCACCGAAACTATGATAGCGCGTTTTATATTCGCCACGTTGATTAAGTTTTCGACGCTGTATGCGTAATAGCTCAAGATTATCAACTAACTGAATATCACTTAGCTCGTCTTTATTCACAATTTCAGTGAGTTTAAAATCCTCTGTCTCAACCTCCGTTTCTTCATCATCACTACTCGCATCACTAAACTCATCAAATTTAGTTTTCTTTACTTTAGATTTATAATAAAAATGGCTATTGCGAGTATCATAGACTTCATGAAATGGATTGCAGTTACGCCAGAGCCAATCTGATGTTGCACTTAAGTATGAACCAACCAGATGTCTTTCATTAAAAACCATGTTAAGTGGTTTATACCTTGATGGCCAGACATGCTCTTGGAAGTGGCGTTGACTTGATTGATATTCAGGATGATGGCTTTTATCTAGCGTTGGAATTTCCTCTATTAACTCATCACTATCTTCTGTTGATTCAAAAAACACTGATTCAGGCTGAGTAAATTTCCATTCATAAATTTCACTGTGGTTTTCGGCTTGATAACTCATATGCAGCTCCTTTTTTACCAAAGACACAGCCACATTAAAAATCAAACCTTAAGGAAATATTATGCTGGACAAAGGCTATACTGCTATTTACATTTGGTTACAAATAACAATGATTCTTTACAATCTATTGCGCTTTATTACTGTTTATTACAATTATTTTTAGGATTTTATATATAGAAAGAAGCAGCATGGACAAATATTTTTGTCCATGCTTTAGCTTTTACGGTAAGTTTTAATTTATTTAGTTGTACATTTAAATATGCTATTACCTACCGCTTGACAAGACTGCGCCTTAACCGCTCTAAACAATCCATAGTAACCGCCATGCTTATTTTTGCCGAGCGCGTGAGTTACCAAGGCTATACGTTTGTTACCATCTATAGTTACATCACGTACTGTTTGATGTTGTTTGCTCCAGCTATAAGTTGGAATATTTGATTGCGTATTCGGATCAACCCATGCAGACCAATTCCCTACTTGCTGTTGACTAGTATAATTAGCATGCCATACCGGCGCATGATAATACTTAGTCGCAGCGAAACTGGCTGTATTCGCCATTAAACCAACTCCAGCACAAAGTGCTAAAGAAATGAATGTTATTTTTTTCATAATTGTATTCTCCATAATTGATTAATTTTAGGAAAGACCAGCATATGGCAATGCTATTGCAGAATTATTGCAGGCTATAAAATATCGTTGTAATAATTGTAATAATTTGAATATTAGATTTTTGGCAAAGTAATTTTGACTTGCAAGCCCGTCGGCGTTCGATTCTTAATAGTTAAATACCCTCGGTAGGTTTGCACAATTTTAGCAACAATCGCCAAACCTAAACCGCTACCAGAAATGTTTTGATTGCGAGCTTTATCAACACGATAAAAAGCTTGTGTAATGTATTTGATTTTATCTGAAGAAAGGCCAGGGCCCGCATCATCAAATATCAAAATAATATTATCAACATCCGCATCTAAAGTAATGTCCACTGAGCCTGCATACTTAATCGCATTCTCAATTAGATTACTGCATAACCGCTTTAAACTTACTGAATTTGCTTGCATCAATACATGTTCCTGTCGCAGGTTTAAGTTTACAGCTTGCTGCTGATCCTGATAGTCATGGCATAATGATTCTACTAATGCATTTACATCTACTCTTGTTACATCAGCAACCTCCGACTCTTCTTCCGCATAAGCAACAACTTGCTCAACCAATATATTCATACTATCAATATCAGCCATATTATTTTGATACTGCTCTTTATCTGCAATAAAATCGGTTCTAAGCTGCATGCGAGTCAATGGTGTTTTTAAATCATGTGCAATGGCCGCCAGCATTAAACTACGCTCCTTTAATAGAAGCTGTATTTTATTTTGCATTGCATTAAAAGCATTATAGGTTTCACGTGCCACTTCTGGCCCAGTAGACTGCAATGGCGCACTATGGATATTAAACCCTATTTCTTCAGCCGCCTCTCGTAATGTCTGTAAAGGAATAGAATAGTGATATAGCAACCAAACGATGAAAAGCATTAATATAAAGAAACCTACTTCCAAACATAAAATAAATATCATTAAGCTGGAATGGCCCGGCATAAGGTTTACATTCAAATTAAGCCATTTTTTATTTAATAATTGCAATGATAACTGTAACTTTTGAGACTGTGCGACTAATACTTTATGCACTTGCCATAAACGCTGTTGCGTAATTTGGGTTGCCCAAACAGGTATAAATGTTATCGACTCTTGCATGGCAGCATTATTGAGACTATTAATTATATGGTTCTGCTGCTTAACATTAGAGTTACGTAAACGCTGCACTAAAAAAACAATATGTTGCAGCACAAGCTGCTTAGACATCGCGTTATAACTTTTATTATTGATATTTTCATAGAATACAAATGCCAATATTTGTATTACGAATAGAAATAATAATAACAACACTAATAGTTTGCGATTACTGTAGAACGGATAGTTAGTTTTCATCAGTCACAACTTCCGAATACAGTTGATAACCTTTGCCACGTACTGTTTTAATCAATTCTGGCGTATGTGGATTTGTTTCTATACGCTTACGCAAACGACTGATCTGTACATCAATACTTCTATCAAATACTTCAGATTGATATTGCTGATGTAAGTAATCTAGCAATTGCTCACGAGACAATACTCGCATAGGATTTTTTACAAATACTTCTAATAGTACATATTCACCAGCACTGAGACTAACCTCCACATTCTCTGGCGAAAATAAGCGATGCTGTTCTGGATATAACGTCCAACCAGAAAA
This sequence comes from Gammaproteobacteria bacterium, assembly GCA_021773175.1. Lineage (GTDB taxonomy): Bacteria > Pseudomonadota > Gammaproteobacteria > JAJFKO01 > JAJFKO01 > JAJFKO01. Next base: position 104,473 of record JAJFKO010000064.1, on the reverse strand, counting down.
CTGTAGCGCTCGATTTGCTTTATTTATTACATTTATCTGCTTATGTCGGCGTAAAACTGATTCAATCCGAGCAATAATCTCTTGCGGATAAAACGGCTTACTAATGTAATCATCTGCACCAAGCTCCAAGCCTAAAACACGATCAGAAGGTTTACCTAGCGCTGAAATGATAATAATCGGAATGGATGACTTCGCTCGCATCGTCTTACATAAGCTTAAACCATTATCGTGTTCCATCATGACATCTAATAGTATTAAGCTTATCGTTTCTTGGGATAAAGTACTTTGCATTTCTGTACCAGTAGATACTGCTGTCACCAAAAACCCATTACGTTGTAATAATCGCGATAGTAATTTTTGGATCTCTATATCATCATCAACTATCAGAATATGCTGATTGGCTGTTACCATAACTTGGCTCTACTCATTTTTAACCTAGATTCCACAGCTGCTATCTACTGCGGAATCTAGGTTTAATATTTAATCATCACTTATCTGTTGCGATAATATAAAAGGATTCTTGTTGTTATGCCAATAACTTGTTTTGCGATTTGCACTGTTATAATTTAAAAAACACCAAAATCAAAAGTCATCTCATTGATTATTAAACAATTAAGCGGTATGGTATGCGCTATTTATTGGCATCGACAAATAACGAATGAAGAGATAAATTATGACAACATGTTCACGTTTCGCACCTAGTCCAACCGGTTATTTACATATTGGTGGTGCGCGTACCGCACTTTATGCTTGGCTTTACGCGAAAAAAACCAATGGTAAATTTATTTTACGGATAGAAGATACCGACCGTGAACGTTCTACTGAAGCCGCCATTGAGGTTATTCTTGATGGTATGCAATGGCTAGGTTTAGATTATGATGGTCCATATTTCCAAACTAAGCATTTTGATCGTTATCAAGTTGTTGCCGTTCAACTGCTCGCAGAAGGTAAAGCCTATAAATGTTATTGTAGTAAAGATCGTTTAGATAAATTACGTGAACAGCAAATGCAAGATAAACAAAAACCACGCTATGATGGACTTTGCCGTAATTTAGCTACAGCAGAACATCCCGCAGATCAGCCTTATGTCATTCGTTTTAAAACACCACAAACAGGTTCCATCATTTTTGAAGATGATGTGCGTGGTCACATTGAGGTCCAAAATAGTGAGCTCGATGATTTAATTATCTATCGCTCAGATGGTACACCAACTTATAATTTTACTGTTGTGATCGATGATATGGACATGCAGGTAACGCATGTTATTCGTGGTGAAGATCATATTAATAATACGCCGCGACAAATTAATATTTTCAATGCATTGAATTTTTCGCCCCCAGTTTATGCACATGTTCCCATGATTCTAGGTGAAGACGGTAAAAAACTTTCGAAACGCCATGGCGCGGTGAGTGTTATGCAATATCGTGATGATGGTTTCCTACCTGAAGCCTTGCTTAATTATTTAGTACGCCTCGGTTGGTCTCATGGCGATCAAGAAATTTTTTCGCGTGAAGAAATGATTCAATTCTTCGATAGTAAAGATATTAATAAAGCAGCCTCTCAATTCAATTTAGAAAAGTTGTTATGGTTAAATCAACACTATATCAAAACTTTAGATCGTGACTATGTTGCTCAATGTCTTGCTTGGCATATGCAAAATCAAAATATTAATCTCGAACAGGGACCAACATTACATGCTGTTGTTGAAGTGCAAGCAGATCGTTGTAAAACACTAAAAGAGATGGCCGAAATAAGTCGTTACTTTTTTGAGGATTTTGAGGCAATCGATGAAACTGCAGCGAAGAAGCATTTACGTCCTGTTGTTTATGAACCATTAATGGCATTACGCAATCAGCTTGGTGTATTAAGTAGTTGGGAAAAAGATGCGATTCATGCTGAACTTGAAAAAGTTATCGAAAAATTTGAATTAAAGCTGGGTAAAATTGCCCAACCGATTCGGGTTGCCGTGACTGGAAACACTGTGTCACCTTCGATTGATATCACGATGGCATTGATTGGTAAAGATCGTGTGCTGGCGAGAATCGATAAAGCTTTAAAATATATTGAAGTAAGAAAAGCTGCAGATAATGCTTAATCAGATTTTCTATGTCTCTGCTGGCTTGTTAGATGCTGTTGTGGAAAAACAACTAAAGTATATTTGTAAACTCTCTGCCAACTCTATATGTTCAATATATTCATGAACATACATCATTTCTAAACAGCCATAGGGCTGGTCGATTATTGCACTTTTAATTAGCTTATATATACTTAACTTAACTTGATTATAAATTAGAATATAGAAGAAGAGTAAATTCATATGGGACTCTTTAGAGCAATAGAAATAATTAATAAAGCCCCTGATGTTACCACCTACACAAATAATATTAATGAATCTGACACATATTCTGTTAGGCAACAGCGAGTTGCCAATGGTGTTTCACAATGTAATAAATGTCTCGATGCCTTAGAACAATCGATTGGCAGTAAAGGTCAAGGTGGTTTTCTGGATACATGGACAGCCAAGATGATTAAGAAAGACTCCAGTGAAATGAGAAAAGTTGATTCAATTAAATTAGCGTTAGCTGGATTACGTACGGACTTAAAAAGTTTCTCTCCAGAATATTCAGTGATGGAAGTTGCTACTACTTCAGGGGTTAGAGATACGTTGCGAAGTCTATCTGTTATCAAGTCACAGTTACAACAGTTAGATGCTAACTTAAGTGATCTTGCAGAAGCACTTGCTACCGCAAAAACAACAGCAAAAGCATCTGTTGAGTTAATAGAAGACTGCATTGGTGCTGTAAAATATGCTGCTGCAGACTTAATGGCAGGCGTTGCCAAAGACTTACGTCAAGTTGCTGTAACGAATACTGTCGCTGCTAGAGAATTAAATGGTAAGGCTGATGATTATGAAAGCTACGCTAATCCAATATTAACAAAGCTTAAAAGACCAGAGCCTCCTTAATAAAGTAAAAACATATCAAATAAAAGGCCGTAATTATTACGGCCTTTTCAATATATATATCAGAAAGTTAGCTTATGCTAAATCACACATGCCTTTTCTTTTAATTCTTTAATTAATACCTTTACGTTTTCAGAATAGTCGACAGGTAAATCAATTAAATGCACGCCTGGAGTATTGATACTTTTTTCTAAGACTTGGGCAAACTCATCGGTGTTTGTGATCCTATGCCCTTGCGCACCGAAACATTCAGCAAGCTTGACGAAATCTGGATTACCGAAGTCTAAGCCATATTCTTCAAAACCCATGACATCCTGTTTCCATTTAATCATACCAAAAGCATTATCATGCAAAATGAGTACTGTTAGATTTAGCTTTAAACGTACTGCTGTTTCTAAATCTTGGACATTCATCATGAAGCCACCGTCACCACAAATTGCAACCACTTTACGTTTTGGATACACCATGCTTGCAGCCATTGCAGAAGGTAGGCCTGCACCCATGGTTGCTAATGCATTATCAAGTAAAACAGTATTCGGTTCATAAGCACGGTAGTTACGCGCAAACCAGATTTTGTAGATACCATTATCAAGCGCAATCATGCCATCAGCTGGCATAACATTACGCATATCACGAACTATTCGTTGTGGAATTACTGGAAACCGCGGATCTTCAGCTCCTTCCGTTAAAATATGTTCTTCAACTGCTTCTCGAACACGACCATAAAACGCGAAATCCCAATCCTTAGAGACGTCTAAATGTTTGGTGATTTGGCAAACTGAATAGCTGATATCACCCAATACTTCTAAATCTGGGAAATAGACTTCATCAATATTTGCCGGAAGATAATTGACATGAATAACTTTCGTGCCACCTGCATGCATAAAGAATGGTGGTTTCTCAACAACGTCATGTCCAACATTGATAATTAAGTCAGCCCGATCAATCGCACAATGGATATAATCATTATCTGATAACGCTGCTGTACCTAAACATAATGGATGTCGGCCATCGATAACGCCTTTACCCATCTGTGTCGTAAAAAATGGAATACCCGTTTTATCAACGAACTCTCTTAGGACTCTTGTTGTTTCTTTTCGGTTAGCACCAGCACCGATTAATAATAATGGCATTTTAGCTTTACCAATCATGTCCGCTGCTGCTGCAATACTATCACGATTAGGATGAGGAATTTCAGGTGTGGTTACTTTCAATATGGTTGCATCAGTTTCTTCGCGAGCAATATCTTCTGGTAACTCTAAATGTACGGCTCCAGGGCGTTCAGCTTCAGCGAGTCGAAAACATTCTCTCACCAATGTTGGGATATAACCTGCATTCACAATTTGCTTAGTAAATTTTGTTAATGGCTTCATCATTTCGACGACATCAACTATTTGGAATTGGCCTTGCTTACTTTTCTTAATTGGCTTTTGCCCGGTAATCATCAGGAGTGGCATACCACCTAGTTGTGCATAAGCCGCTGCTGTAACTAAATTAGTCGCACCTGGTCCTAATGTTGCCAGACAGACACCGGTTTTGCCGGTTAAACGACCATAGGTTGCCGCCATAAAACCTGCGACCTGTTCATGCCGCGTTAGCACTATTTCAATAGATGAGGTTTTCAATGATTCTAAAAAGTCGAGATTTTCTTCACCAGGAACACCAAAAATATGCTTAACCCCTTCATTTTCAAGGGCTTTTACTAGAATGTCTGAGGCTTTCACAATGCTATCTCCTTGTTATTATTCTTTAGATATTTCAAACTCGTTTATAGTTCTTTGCTTAGTATAGACATCTGTTATGAAAGCACAATGCTAATGCTAGAGTTTCCAATTCAATATCACTAACGAAGAGATTGGGGCTTAACATAAGTCCTGACCTTGAAGAAAGTAATCTTCTTGCATTCATTGATATTTCTTTAATTAAAAATCCGCTATTCTGCTTGACAGCTAACCATGATCTGCTTAGAATCTCGCCCTCACACGCGGGGCTATAGCTCAGCTGGGAGAGCACTTGCATGGCATGCAAGGGGTCGGCGGTTCGATCCCGCCTAGCTCCACCAAAAGTGAAAATGTTAAGAAGTATCCGTCCCCATCGTCTAGAGGCCTAGGACACTGCCCTTTCACGGCGGCAACAGGGGTTCGAATCCCCTTGGGGACGCCATCGACGGAATTTATTAGACACTAGTTATGCCTTTCTGTAATTTACTATCATGAAGCCCAAAAACACTCGACCACGTATTTCTGTTGCCCCAATGATGGATTGGACAGACAAGCATTGTCGGCGTTTTTTACGCTTATTCTCAGATGATATTATTCTGTATACCGAAATGGTAACAAGCCAAGCCATTATTCATGGTGATCGTGATTACTTATTACAGTTTTCAGAGGCCGAGCATCCTGTTGTATTACAACTTGGAGGCAGTGATCCTAAGCAACTCGCTCAGTGCGCCGCAATTGGTGAACAATACGGTTATGATGAAATTAATTTAAATGTTGGCTGCCCGAGTGATCGTGTCCAAGCTGGACGTTTCGGGGCATGTTTAATGAAAGAACCCAAATTAGTTGCTGATTGTATTGCCGCTATGCAGGCCAATACCTCGCTACCTGTTACGGTGAAAACACGTATCGGTGTTGATGAATTTGATTCTTATGATTTTCTTGTGAACTTTATTGATACAGTTCACCGTAGTGGTTGTAATACTTTTATTCTGCATGCACGTAAAGCTTGGCTACATGGGTTAAGTCCAAAAGAAAATCGTGACATTCCACCTCTTAGCTATGAAACTGTACATCGCATTAAACAAGATTTTCCAGATTTAACTATTGTTCTCAACGGTGGCATTCAAAGCGTCTATCAAATCGAAGAACAGCTACCTTTTGTCGATGGAGTGATGTTGGGACGTGCCGCTTATCATAATCCATATATATTAGCAGAATGTCATCAAGCGTTTTTTGCAGAAGATCATATGCTACCTAATCGACATCAATTATTAGAACATTTTATTCCTTATATTGAAGAACAGCTCAGTAATGGTGTACAACTAAAGCATATTAGCCGTCATATCATTGGCTTATTTCAAGGTATGCCAGGAGCACGTTCTTGGCGACGTATGCTCAGTGAGAATGCGCATCGTCATAATGCTGGCATCAATATAATTCGACAAGCCGTCAGCAAAATCCCCACATCCATACTATAATTATCAATACGAATAATAGGACTTACGATAAACCGCTAAGGTTGAGGCAAATGTGCTGTCTAAAAGCCGACAATATACGTAATACGTGAAGGTTTTAGACAGCACATTCAACGAAAAGATTGGTGTTTAGCGTAAGTCCTAAATAATAATATTTGGAGAATTAGTCATGTTCATGGACTATGTTCATTACATCATATTCGGACCTTGGCAAGGTGTTGTTTCTTTAGTATTAATCCTCATTGGTATTTTCTTTTGTTTTGTTCCTTACTTAGTACATCCTGAATTAGCTTTTGCAAGTTATGCCAAACGCGGTATGCGCTCAATGTTTGGGATTGTATTCATTGTTGCTGGATTAATTGGCTTAGCCGTTGTTTGCTATCTTGGTACACAGAAAATATCTGGTAATCAATATCAAGTACTGCAAAGTGAAACAAAGAATGTGCCGGCCGCACAAAAACTTGTTAGCAAACATATGAAAGCAAACACAGGAATTACGCGCATGGATTATTTCTTACTAGAACGAAAATTAGAAAAATCGAAACAGACTGCAGCTGAAAAACAAATGCAACAAGGATAATTTGTATCCCTCCACATTCTAAATTTGTGGAGGGATATAGTATCTATAAAAAATTTAATATTAGAATTTAAGCTTAGCCATATACAATGCTTTAACACCATTATCAAATGACACTGCAAATAACACATTACGATAACTCATCGACACCGCACCTAACTGTAAGCTTTTTACTTTCATACCATGTAATTGATCTTTATTATCTATCACTTTGTAAAGTTTACCGGCATGCCAGACATAAACGCCTTGTTGATTATGCTCACCTTTACCAAGAAACACGACGCTACCAAAGCTATAGGTTGGACTATAAACTTTGGTAAAATGGCCTGCTCCATTTGGAATATCGCTGTTCATATCAACTATCGTCGTTAACTTATCTTTTTGATATAAATAAATACCTTCGGAATGTTTATTCTCAGCACGGAAAGCAACAGCCTTGCCTTGTAATGATGGTCTATAAAAATCAACAAAGCTTTTCTCTTTACCTGGCACTGACGTTTCTTGATTGGCAACTTTCACAAGATCATCACCAATTTTTGCATAAATACCTTGTTGGCTATAAGGTCCAAATCCCTGGAAAGCAACCATATCTTCAGTAAAAATAGGGTTAATGAATTTGGTGAACGTTCCTTTACCTGCAGGAATATTCGTTTGCGTGTTATACAACATTTGCAATTCACCGTTTTGGAATTGATATAAACCTTGTTGACCGTTATCACCAAAACCTAAGAAATCAATCGTACGCTTATTAACAAAAGGTGTACCAAAATGATCGAAGTCACCTTCACCATTAGGAACTAATGTTGTGGTATCAGCAACAAATTGTAATTTACGATTGCGATAGAGATAAACACCACGTTGACTATTTGAACCTTCACCTAGAAAAGCAACAATCACATTACCAATTGAAGGTGTATTATAAGAGTAACGTTGTTGTGGGTTCATTTTCGGCGCATTGCTTTCACCAAAACTTGTAAAATTACTTTCGCCATCTGGGATTGCAGTATGAGTATCAGCAATTACGAAAAAGTTGCCATACATAATGGCATAAACACCTTGCTGCCCATTTTTACCATAACCACGAAAAACAACATTACTGCGATGCAAGTAAGGCGCACCAAATCGAATGAAATCACCTTGCCCTTTGGGAATCGTTGAGTGTGAATCAACAACACTTTGATAACTGACACTGAAAGCATGGGCACTTGTAGCTAATAAGCTCATTCCACCCAACGTTATTAACAATAAACTAAATTTTTTAACTAGGTTCTTGTACATGAGTTTCCCTCTCTAAATCTAATCAGACTTACGCTAAGCACCAAAATTGAGGCATTTAGCGTAAGTCTGGTCTAAATAACTTTAGCCTTAAAATCGCTGATGATTATACCGCTCGTAATTTAAAATGCGAAGTTTATACTAAATATTTTTGAGATTAGAGGATATTTATTCTTAGGAACTAAAGCTTATCTATACCCAACGTAGTTGAAGATGCGACTTTTAGCCGGCCATTAGCACATCATCTTCACAACAAATTATAGGGAAAAATTGTTACATAGAATGACTATGCGCCGCATTTTTCCCTATAATTTGTTGCGAATCTAATGCACTATTGACAGCTAAAAGTATCAAGCTTAGAAAGTATCTTATTTCAGTCGATCTCGCATCTTCAACTACGTTGGGTATAGACCATAAAAATGCACAGCATTTTTCCAAAGTATCTTTTCTGTCGCTTCACTGGTGAAATTTTTAGTAATTAATTGCACGTCATCTTGAGAAAACTGTCTTGAGGCACGTGTACCTGGTAGATCCGTACCAAACAACAATGCATCGGAATTTAATTCATACAATGTTTGTAATGCTGGCAAGACATCAAAGTCAACACGCATAAACCCGGTTGCTTTTACATAAACACCTTTCTCAACCAACGCGCATAGATCTATAAAACCAGCTTCACTTAATCCCAAATGATCAATACTAACTTTAGGCAATGTTAGTAATAGTGGCGACAATTCTGCAAGATCTTTTGAATCCACATATAATTCAATATGCCAGCCAGCCAAATCAAAAATACGTTTTGCCATAGCTTGTAATACGCTACTCGTTTCCGAACCACCACGAAATAAATTAAAGCGTACTGCGCGTACACCATGTTCATGCAATTGCATAATCTCAGCATCAGAAACATTGGCTGGCAACTGTGTAACGCCAACAAAGCCACAGCCTAATTTTTTTAATGCTGCTAATAAGTAAGTTTGGTCGAATTGTTGAAAGGAACCAGAGACAACACAACCACCGCAGAGTGCTAATGCTTTGGTTGTTTGGCAGTAATCATCAGCTGTAAAAGCTTCTGGTAAATATCCCTTATTCGCTACCAGTGGATAATTAGGATCAATAATGTGGAAATGTGCATCAAATATCATAATTTTCTTGATTTAAGTCATCTTGACTAAATTTTAGCAGATAATCTGTTGATTTGTAGATTCTGTTACGATATATAAGCGTATTCTATCACTGTTGTTATTGAGGATGACTATGCATATTCAAAAGGTTGACCTAGAAAATTCAACTGCCGCTAAAAACTTTACTGATTCACTCAAAGAAACAGGCTTTGCTGTATTGACCAATCACCCTATTGATAACCAATTAGTAAAAGATGTTTATGCAGAATGGGAAGAGTTCTTTCATGCAGAACAACGTTTTGATTATTTATTTGATGCCCAAAAAGGCCATGATGGCTACATTCCAAGTGAACTGTCTGAAACAGCAAAAGATGCAACTTTAAAAGATATTAAGGAATTTTATCATTGGTATGAAAAAGGTCGGCATCCACACCTCTTAAGTGATAAAATGCAACAGCTATATTCCCAGCTTAATAGTTTAGCAACAACACTGCTGCGTTGGATTGAAAAATATACGCCAGCAGAAATTGCTAAAACATTTTCGATACCACTCAGTGAAATGATTAAAGATAGTGAGCATACCTTATTTCGAATATTGCATTATCCACCATTAACAGGAAATGAACCCAAAGGCGCAGTACGTGCTGCTGAACACGAAGATATTAATTTTATTACTTTATTACCTGCCGCAACCGCGGAAGGTTTACAAGCAAAAGATAAAGACGGCAACTGGCATAATATTCCCTGTGATTCAGAAAACATTATTGTTAACATTGCTGATATGTTACAACTATGTTCACAACATTATTACAAATCAACAACACATCGCGTGATTAATCCAACAGGCAATGCAATGAAAAAAGCACGCTTGTCTATGCCTCTATTTTTGCATCCTCGCAGAGAAGTACGCTTATCAGCAGAACATACAGCTGAATCTTATTTTCGTGAGAGAATGCGAGAGTTAGGTTTAGACTAAACCTTAGGACTAGCTTGTTATTAATACCGCTTCAGTTGTTAGTTCTTGTGGCAATAATTGCTGTACACCTGTTGTCTTAATCGCTTGGCGCAATGACGATTTTGCCGCACTAAAACATTGGTACATTTGATAAAGTTGATACAGTTCACGAGGATTACGTGCTAAGCGACGTAACATTTTTAATACTTTGATACGGCCAGTGTGTTGCTCAATACTATGCATTGCTATCACAGGTAAATGCATATCTGCTGCATCGGCAACCGCGCGCAAAGCCAGGAAAGGAATATTTGCTTGGCTTGCAACATTCGCCACAACCCAGGTTTCCATATCAGCGGCCACCGCACCATGCATTGCATAACTACGCTTATCCGCAACTGTCTTAATATAATCTTGTGCATGTAAAATCGTGCCAGCATGTACGTTGAGTTTATCATTTAATTGTGCATGAATATGTTGGTGCCACACAGGATCGGCATGATGCGTCGTATTTTGTATATGCATAACACACTTAGGCAATATTACTGTCCCAGGGCGTACCTGTTGCACCAAACCCGCAGCAGAACCATAACTCATAATGGCCGTTGCGCCACTATCTAACAATCGCAATGCAGCTGTATTTGCTGCATCGGCACCAATACCACCAGCATATAATAAGACATTATTTCCAAGACGAATAATTTTTTTTGTTTTACGACAGCGTCGTGACAAACTACGTCCTTCAATGGGTAAAGCGGTAACTATGCCTAACAAAACTATGTCCTCTCTTTAATTATTGTCAATCGCATTACGATATTTTGCTAATGCCCATATTGAAAAATACTTTGCGTAGCCATGATAGAGTAAATAAAATACTCGCGGAAATCCCGGCGCGGTATACCATGGCTCTTGCCACAAACCAGAATCTTCTTGTTTTGCTAATAGAAAATTAACACCGCGTTTTACCGCATCACTATGCTCTTCGCCCACAGATAATAATGCTAATAACGCCCAAGCTGTTTGAAAGCTTGTTGATGCAGAAGTGAAATATTTAAGATCATAATAATTATCATTACTTTCACCCCAACCACCATCAGCTTGCTGTTTGCTCTTCATCCAAGTAACCGCCATCTGTACACGAGGATCGTTATTATCAATACCCGCAGCAGCTAATGCCATTAACACTGACCAAGTACCATAAATATAATTTGTGCCCCAACGACCAAACCAAGAACCATCTTTTTCTTGCTCATTAAACAAATATTCTAAACATTTATTCATGACATCTTTATCTTGTTGTCGGCCTAGTAATGCAAATAATGTTACGCAACGTGCACTAACATCAGCAGTCGGAGGATCCAGTAATGCGCCATGATCTGCAAACGGAATTTCATTCAAATAATAATGTGTATTATCAGCGTCAAATGCAGCAAAACCACCATTTTTACTTTGCATACCAACAAGCCAATTAGTTGCGGTTGTAATCGCATATGCATATTTATCATGATGCTTTGATTGCAGCATCGCCCATGCAACAACAGCAGTATCATCTAAATCAGGATAATAGGCATTGTTGTATTGAAAAGCCCAGCCTCCAGGTGCTAAATCAGGATGATTAACTTGCCAATCTGCAGGTCCATCCGTTATTTGTCGTTCAATTAACCACTGTAGTGCATTCTCTGTCGCTTGCAGTGACTTTTCTGAACCTTCTTCTTGCAAAGCAAGGGCCGCTAACCCTGTATCCCAAACGGGAGATACACAAGGTTGGCAGTAAGCTGAATTACCTTTAATGACTAATAGACGTCGAATAGCCTCTTTTGTTTGTTGCCGTAGTGGATTATCTTCAGAATAACCCAATAAAGCCATAGCTTCATACGATGCCGCCATTGCCGGAAAAATCGCCCCCAAGCCATCAACACCATTCAATCTTGCTATCATCCAGGCTTCGGCTTTTTTCATAGCTTTATTGCGCATTTTTTTGGGGAAATATTTTTCGAACAAGCGTGAGATACGTTCTATATATAAAACAAATCGATTTAATGCTGAGCGAACTTCAAAATAATTTTTTTCTTTCTCTGGTGGCACTACAAATAATTCTTGCACATCAACCTTGCGAGGATTTCTGGCTTTTGCTTTTAAACTGCAAATAATCGATAACGGCACCATCACTGCTCGCGACCAATACGATACTTTATCTAGATGAAATGGGAACCACTTCGGTAATAGCATAATTTCAACAGGAATAAACGGTACAGCACGCCATGGTACTTGTTCAAATAAGGCAAGTGTTATGCGAGCAAAGACATTGCTACGCGCAGCGCCACCATGTTTCCAAATACATTCACGAGCTTTTTGCATATGCGGAGCATGCGGATCATCACCAACAAGCTTTAAGGCATAGTAACTTTTAACCGTACAACTAATATCTGTAGCACCACGATAATATAAAGACCAACCGCCATCTTCTAATTGTTGTTCGCGAATATAAACAGCAAGTTTCTGTTCCAGTTCATCATCAATCTCATCAAGGAAGTGATTTGATAAAATATATCCAGCAGAAATAGTACAATCTGCTTCTAACTCAAAACACCAATGGCCTTCTTTTTCTTGTACATCAATTAAAGCATCACGGGCTTTAGTAAGAGCACTATTAAGATCTTCAATTGTCGGCGAGGCAGTTTGGTCGGCAATAACATGCAAATTGCTAATACTTGGTTCTTGTTGTTCTTTTTCTACGGTTTTACCTACTAAATCATCCATTATTCTTTATCCTGAGAATCTATTGCATTTATTATTAAATTTTTAACTGAGGTAACGTAGCTATAGGTTGCATCTTTGGTAACCCTTTAGCAGAAAGCTTAAATAACCAACGTAATAATGTATCGTTTTTACAAACGGTATTAATCGTAAAGATTGTTGTTTTAACTGTACGTCGCGATACTTTAACTTCTTGCCCAGATTGATATTGAGGATTGTTATAGATATTACGTAATGTTAAAACCGCTAAGCCAATAGCCCATAAACAAAAACGTCTAATCCCAGTTTCTGCTGCCGGTATAAGCAAAGTATATTCCAAAGCATTTTCTAAATGGCCCAACGCTAATCCCACAAGTTGCTGTAATCCTTCTATATAAGCTGCATTACTTTTTTTATCTGCTAATGCAGCCAGATCAAACCCTGCTTCGGTAAATACCGCTCGCGGCAACCAACAAACACCGACTTGTTGATCTTCCCAAATATCTTTCAAGATATTTGTCATCTGTAATCCTTGTCCAAATGAAGGCGCAAGCTTCATCAATGTATCGCGGTGTTGATTAATATCTTCAGAGTAATCACAAAAAAGTTCCGTTAACATTTCACCAACCACACCAGCGACATAGTAACAATAGCTATCCATTTCTGGCATGTCAGCCAAACCATCTAAACTCGCACGATGCTCAAACTTATGCATTCCCGGTGCCATGATAGCAACACAACGTTGTAGTGCTTGGCATTGATTGGAATTGAGCTGATGGGTAAAGCGCACGACACGCACCATATTATTCATTAAATCTTTTTCATCTGCCAAAGTACGTTCAGAAAGTTTTGGTGATAATTCAAATGCTAATTCTGCTGCTTTAGTATTTGACGCAACAACATTATTAAACTGTTCAAGGTAAGCTTCTTTTTCAGCAATACTTAACTCACTATCATCTTCAATCGTATCAGCGATACGACACAATAAATAAGCATTGGTTACAGCAGCACGTAATTCTTTTGGCAATTGCGGAATGGTTAAAGCAAATGTACGCGAAACACCAGGTAAGATTCCATGTTGGTATTGCTCATCCGTGATGAGACTTGTCACTTTTGCCGAATTATTATCCATTTACTAAGCTCTGCGTTATTATTAATGCTTTAATTTGGCAAATTTAGCAGTGAAATCAAATTAATACAACATTAATACCAGAATTTTCTCATTCAATCCCATCCTGAATCTCGCTTTAACTCAAGACACTCTAAGTTAATAAACAGAAGACTAATCTTAATACAGAATATTTTCTAATTTATAATCCTGAGATTGACGTCTCTAGCATTAGCGTGTACTTTTCACTGTAATTTAAAACATGATATATAGCTTTAGATAAACAATGAATTACCAAGAATTTTTCACTCCATATCAAGATCGCATCCAACATTATTTGGAACAGTGTTTGCCAAATTCTAAAGATCAAGGCAACAACTTATTAGCAGCAATGCGCTATTCTGTCTTAAATGGAGGCAAACGTATTCGTCCGTTGCTAACTTATGCTGCTGGTGAAGCATTAAAACTTCCAGCTAAAAGACTTGATGCCTGCGCGGCAGCTGTGGAATTAATTCATGCTTATTCATTAGTTCACGATGACTTACCCGCGATGGATGATGATGATTTACGCCGTAATCAACCCACGGTCCATATCGCCTACGATGAAGCCACAGCAATTTTAGCTGGAGATGCTCTACAAACCCTCGCTTTTCAATTGCTCGCTAGTGATGAAAATATGACAGAGGATGCTGGTGCACGTGTGAAAATTATAACATTACTCACACAAGCTGCTGGTCATAAAGGTATGGCCGGCGGTCAAGCCTTAGATATGGCAGCCGAAGATAAAAAATTAAGTTTAGAAGAATTACAGAATTTACATTTATTAAAAACCGGCGAATTAATTCGTGCATCATTATTAATGCCTTGCTATTTACAGGCAGGATGTCCACAAAGTACCTTTGATGCCTTTGATCGCTTTGCTTATTGTATTGGTTTAGCCTTTCAAATCCGTGATGACATTCTTGATATTGAAGGCGATACTCATATTATAGGTAAGCCACAAGGATCAGACGTCGCTAATGATAAAAGTACTTATCCTGCCTTACTCGGTTTAGACAAGGCTAAACAAGCCGTAAATGATCTTTTTAATGAAGCCATTGCCACTCTTACAACCATAAATACCGATACATCTACACTTGAAACACTCGCTGAATATATCATCAAGCGTGATAGCTAAACGCAGAACCCATAAAAATACCCTTTAATTACAATTGCTTATGCATAAAACCTCGCATCAAAACGTCATATTGAAATATGCTGCTACACTTACTTATAAGAAAACAATAAATATACCTTTTGGTATGTTGAAATGTAATATGGATATATATGTTTCTGCTGCGATTACAATAACAATAATAAAAAGCTAAAGGATTGCTGTGAAAGAAAATCAGATAATAATAAAAATTAAAAACTTAGTTAAGCGTTATCCAAAAACTGAGAAACCAGCATTAAATGGCATTGACTTTGACGTTTTTCAAGGTGAATTTTTTGGTTTACTTGGCCCAAACGGTAGTGGTAAAACAACGTTAATTTCTATCCTGTGTGGCTTACTACACCCATCGTCTGGTGATGCAGAAATCTATGGCCATTCCATAAAAAATAAATCGCAAAAAATTCGTCAGATTATTGGTCTTGTACCACAAGATATTGCTCTATACCCAACATTAACTTTACGACAAAATTTACATTTCTTTGCTAAACTTTATCATATTCCACGTAAGGTGATTAATGAACGTATTGATAAATATTTAGAGGTGGCTCAGCTAACTGATAATGCAGATCAATTAGTAAAAGGTTTTTCTGGCGGGATGAAACGTCGTGCGAATTTAATTGCTGGTATGTTACATGAGCCAAAAATTATTTTTCTTGATGAACCCACTGTGGGTGTTGATACTATTTCGCGTTATGTTTTATTTGCCACGCTTAAAAATTTCAATAAAGAAGGTAAAACTCTTATATATACGACACATTACTTAGAAGAAGCACAAAAGCTTTGCTCCAGAATTGGCATTATTAAAGAGGGCAATATTGTTACCCATGGTTCACCACAAGAACTTGTAACGAGGACAGAAGGCGCAAAAGATTTAGCTGATGTTTTTATTAAAGTTGCAGGCATTGATTTGAGAAAAGAAGAATGAATATATTTTCAATAATACAAAAAGAATGGTTGTTACTCTGGCATGATAAAGCAAGCCTTATCATAATATTTGTTATGCCTATGTGTCTTGTTTTAATTTTAACAATTTTAGAAGCATCAAACCCTCGGGATGTCAGGCAACTTTCGGTATTACTGATCAATCCAAATACGAGCATACTCGGTAAAGCAATAGATAAAGGCTTAAAGAAAATTGATCATTTAAAAATTAAAAATATAACGAAAGATAAAAAAATATCTGAGAAAGAGGCTCGCACCTCTATCGCAGAAGGCGCTCATCAGGCTTTAATTATTGTTAGCAAGAAATCACCAGTGAAAATCACGATGATTTTTGATCCGGCCATACCAAAAGCATTAGAGAGCACCGTGGTATTGCCGATAAAATTACTCGTCAAGAACGTACAACTCGCCATAAGTAAAGGTACCGTTAAAAAAATTTCGCGACTGACTCGACAGCGCATTCCTGTGACGAATAAGAAAGTTACTTTATATACAACTTATGCAAGCCAACAAGAAAAGCTTATAAAACCCAAAGACGCTCAGCAAATTGTACCCGCCTGGACCTTGTTTGGAATGTTTTTAATTATTATTCCATTAGGCAGCATTATTATTAAAGAACGTGATCTTGGAATACTACAACGACTCTATGTTACACCGTCGTATAAATTTACATTTCTGTTTGGACGCGTCATTGCGTTTGGAATTGTTAATTTAATTCAATGGGCTCTGATGTTTGCTCTGGGACTGTATATTTTACCGTTGTTTAATATCACCGGTTTTAGTATCGCAGGCCATTTATTACCGCTGTTTGTTGTGGCCTCAGCCATTGCTTTTGCCGCAACAGGTTTTGGTATTCTGATTGGTTCGTGGTCCAGAACATTTGAACAGGCGACAGCAATTGGACCAATATTAATTGTTATTGGCGCCGCTATTGGTGGTATCTTTGCTCCTGTTTATGCGATGCCAGAATCCTTACGTGCTATTGCTGAATATTCTCCATTACATTGGGGACAGAATGCATTTTTAGAAATCTTAGTACGTAACTCAGACTTTGAAGCGATTATTCCCGATCTATCAAAACTTATTATCTTTGGTGCGGTATGCATTAGTCTAGCCTTACTCAAACCCTTCATCAGTCAAAAGTTTAGTGCGCTATTAAAGCGTTAATTGAGCCTCCCATGTATTCCATCCATTGCTATAACCACAAAGTTTCTACGAATAACTTCGCATTTATAAGCACTTATGCTATTCTTTGTCAGTTTACGCATGAGCAATTGTAATATTTTTGTACGGAGAAAGAATTTTGACGAGCGCAACGAATTTTCAGGATGATATTGTTTCTTTCGATGACGAAATGCTAATCCTCGTTAACGAAAACGATGAAGAAGTCGGGCACCTTGATAAAGATACCTGCCACAATGGTGATGGCATTTTACATCGCGCCTTTTCATTATTTATTTTTAATGATGCCGGAGAACTTTTATTACAACAACGTAGTCCGCAAAAACGTTTATGGCCAGGCTATTGGTCAAACAGTTGTTGCAGTCATCCCCGTCGCGGTGAATCAATGCAGCTCGCGACTCAACGTCGCCTCGAGCAAGAACTAGGCTTAACAGCAGACTTACAATATATTTATAAATTCCAATACCAAGTGAATTTTGATGGTAGTGGTAGTGAACATGAACTTTGTTCTGTATTCCTAGGTAAATGTAATACTCCTGTGAATGCGAATGTTAATGAGGTTGCTGCTTGGCGTTTTATTGATCCTGCGCAACTCACGCAAGACTTAGCTGCAAATAAAGAACAATTTACCCCATGGTTCGCCATGGAATGGCAACGCTTAACCACTGAGTTCAGCGATGAATTAGCAAAACTAACAACTATAAAAGAGGCTTAAACTATGGGTGTACCATTATTTCAACAGATTCGTATCGGTTCCTATCTTCTTAATAAACGTTTGCGCGGCATCAAACGTTATCCTCTAGTATTAATGTTAGAACCTTTATTTCAATGTAATCTTGCTTGTTCGGGTTGTGGTAAAATTGCCTATCCAGATGATATTTTACGTAAGCGTATTTCTGTAGAAGATGCGTTAAATGCCGTTGATGAATGTGGTGCGCCAATGATTTCGATTCCAGGCGGTGAACCTCTCATCCATAAAGAAATGCCAGAAATTGTTAAAGGTATCGTTGCCCGTAAGAAGTTTGTCTATTTATGTACGAATACCCTTTTACTCGAAAAGAAATTAGATGATTATGAACCTTCTGTGTACCTGACTTTTTCAATACATCTTGATGGTTTAAAAAAACGTCATGACGAATCTGTTTGTCGTGAAGGTGTTTTCGAAACAACGATTAGTGCCATTAAAGCAGCTAAAGCACGAGGTCACCGCGTCAATATTAATTGCACGTTATTCTCAGGCGAAGATCCTGAAGAAGTAGCAAAGTTTTTTGATTATGCAGCAGAACTTGGTGTTGAAGGCATTACTATTTCTCCGGGCTATAGTTATGAAAAAGCACCTAAACAAGATGTTTTCTTACCACGTTCGAAAAGTAAAGAATTGTTCCGTGAGATTTTTAAACGCGGCAAGCAACGTAAAAAGCGTTGGCCAATTAATCAGTCTAGTTTATTTTTAGACTTTCTAGCAGGCAATCAAACTTATGAATGTACACCATGGAGCAATCCAACTTATAATATTTTTGGCTGGCAGAAGCCTTGCTATTTATTAGTAAATGAAGGTTATGCATCAAGCTTTAAAGAATTGATGGAAGAAACCAACTGGGCTGCTTATGGAACTGGTAACAATCCAAAATGTGATAACTGCATGGCACATTGTGGCTATGAAGGTACCGCAGTTAACGATACATTTAGTCATCCATTAAAAGCATTGAAAGTCTTTTTACGCGGCCCAAAAACAGAAGGTCCTATGGCTCCGGAATTACCGATTACATATTCAAAAAGCCAACAGGAACTTTCTTCTATTCCAATAGAAACAGTACAGCAAGAGGATTGATTTTTTCACATGAGCTTAGATTTACTTGAATTGATTTCACAGCGAGAAACAGAAAATAATATATTACACGCTGAACACATAAACCCACAATTTGTCAAAGCCATGAAAACCATTGGCTTTGACAAAACCTATACGCGCGGTGAAGGCGCCTATTTATTCGATAAAGACAATAATAAGTACATTGATTTCCTGTCAGGCTATGGTGTTTATAATATTGGCCGTAACCATCCCATTGCGCGCGATGTTTTACAACAATATTTAACATATGATGCTGCATCACTAGTACAAATGGAAGCGCCACTATTGTCGAGCATTCTTGCTGAAGAATTAAAAAAACGTGTGCCAAAACATCTTGATACGGTTTATTTTACTAACTCTGGTGCTGAGTGTGTCGAAACAGCCATTAAATTTGCCCGCTGTGCGACAACTAAACCACGCATCCTTTATTGTGATCATGCCTTTCATGGCTTAACCAATGCTGCACTCTCTGTTAATGGTGACAACTTTTTCCGCAAAGGCTTTGAGCCGCTTGATCAACATTGCTACCCAGTCGCATTAAATGACATTGAAAGTTTAGAGCAAGAATTAAATAAGGGTGATGTTGCTGCTGTTATTGTTGAACCAATACAAGGTAAAGGCGTACATATTGCTAGCGATGAATTTTTACATGCCACAGCTAAACTCTGTCAAAAACATAATAGTTTATTTATTCTTGATGAAGTACAAACTGGTTTCGGTCGTACAGGAAAAATGTTTGCATTAGAATGTTCAAATTGTGAACCTGATATTTTGTTAATATCTAAAGCGTTGTCTGCTGGTTATGTCCCTATTGGTGCTGTCATGTATCGACGTGCCATTTATAAAAAAGTTTTTAGTTCGATGGAACGTTGTGTCGTTCACTCATCGACTTTCGGACAAGGTGGCTTCGCAATGGCTGCTGGCTTAGCAACATTACACATACTCGAACAAGAAAAGTTAATTAGTAATGCTGAAAAAATGGGAGCATTACTCTTAAGCGGTTTGCAAGAGCTTGCCAATAAATATGAATCTATTGCTGAAATTCGAGGCAAAGGTTTAATGATTGGTATTGAATTCAAACGTCCTAAATCATTAAAACAAAAAATGTGTTGGGATCTAGCTAACAAAATTAAAAAAGGTTTATTCAGCCAAGCCATCGTGATTACCTTATTAACACAACATAATATTTTGACGCAAGTCGCAGGACCACAGCAAGAAGTGATTAAGCTATTGCCATCCCTCGTTATTACTGAAGATGATGTTAGTCATTTCTTAACAGCTTTTGCCAATGTTATGGAGCGCAGTCAACAATTCCCAGGCCCGATTGGTGAAATTATTAACCGTGTTGCTAAGAGTCTTCTGTAATTAATAGAATATTCAAACTTATGCACGCCACATCATGCTTTTCCAGGAATCAGGCGTTAATATTTTTTGTTCTATTGAACCTATGAGTTACCGGGAATAGCAGGACTATTGCCAAGATTCATAGGTTCAATAGAACGGAAAAGAGCTCGCATAAAACTGAAAAACCATGATGTGGCGTGCATATGCTAAACTTAATGCATTAGATTATTAAGAGCAAAACTTATGAATCAGCGGCAATTAAAAGCCTTTATTTTTACAACGGAATACAACTCCTTTACAAAAGTTGCAAAAATATTATCAACAACACAATCTGCTATTAGTAAAAGAATCTTGGCACTTGAAGAAGAGCTTGGTACACAACTGTTTTTACGCGCAAATAATGAGTTGCTATTAAGCGATACCGGACAACGCTTTCTACCCTATGCCATCAAAGCATTAAATGCGATGGAAAATGGTAAAAATGCCATTCAAATATTAAATCAAAAAGATGACTACATCCTTAAAATAGGAATAGTAAATTTTATTGGTATTTTTTTAATTCCTGATTTCCTCGCGGAATTTGAGAAATCCCATCCTGAGATAAATCTTTCGATTAATTATATTCCTCAATCCATTCAATATAAGAGCAGGCAAAATCAAGAAATAGAGCTTTTTATAAACGGTTTACATGATAAACAAATTAATGGCTTTAAAACAATTCCCTTGTGGCGTTTACCTTTTCACATAAAAATTGCAAAACATCATCCATTAGCAGAAAAACCAGCACCAACATTAGAAGAAATAATAGAACATCCTGCTATTGCTCCACCAAGCTCTGCACCTTCTCGAAAATTGCTGAATCAGTTTATTGCTAAACAAGGCTTAAACATAAAAATTCAACATGAAGCAGATGTCGTAACATCCTTAATACAGCTAACACTATCAGGCTATGGTTGGTGTTTATTGCCAGCAAATATCCAAGACCCAAACTTAGTATCCATTTATGAACACCCTGCTTTACAGCTGGATTACTACATTCTGCATGCTGCAGACCAAGTTTTATCGGCACAAGCCAAAACCTTTATTAAAGCCATTAGTAAGTTAAAAATGAAGCCTTAGACTCATCATTCCAAAATGGAATAGGTTGCCTGAAAATTTCTCCATGTACAAATTATGTTCATATGGTGTACATTGTGCGCACTGACTCAAGTCTCTTGTCAACATCTAGGCTTGTTTTGGTGGGCTGGGGTAGACTCAGTACTTAAACTGTTTACGTTGCATGTAACCTATATAGTACTGAGTCTCAGCTTTATCTTAGGAAATATCCCTTCAATGAAAATCAAGTCATAAAAACGATTTATTTCTGGACAAAAACAAACTTTTTACCCATTATGTCGTCAACTTTTGACTTCAATTAATTGTTATTTTAGTAGTGAGGAAATAAATCATGGCAATGGGACAAGGCACACAACTAGCAGAAGGTGGAATGTTTCAAGAAAAAGGTAATGTCAGTGTATTTTTATCAGCACAGCAGCTAGTTACATTATTAACTAAAGAAATAGAATCTGGTGTCTATTCAGCAGAAGACCTTAATAAGTTCTGGACAGCTATCGCCTTGATTGAAGCTAACAAAGAGGATCTTCTTTATTGCAACAAAATCGCTGTTGGCCTTTATAACTATATTGCGGCATCTTTTAGAACAGAAAGCTATGGTCAATTCGAACCTCTGGAACGATATCAAGCAGAAGCTGCAGAACTGTTGCGTATCGTTATGGCAGCAATCCAAGAATGCTATGGAAATGATGCTGGAGAAGAACAAAAAGCAGTTGTATTAGCACAAGGCGAGCCTCATCCTACAGAGCAAACGTTATTAGAAATATTAGGTGCACATGGAATATTGATGGGTCCTGCAAAATTTCAAATGCACTTACATGGTGATAGAGAGCCCCCATTTATAAGTCCTTTTGTAGAATTTCAAGATGATAGTTCACGGGAGAGCCAAAGATTAAGTCGAAGATTTTTTAGTCTGAGCACAAAAAGTCTTTCGCCTATTACTGCGGGATTTACCACAGTTGATGAATTACTGCGCCTACTATTAGCAGAAGTCGACTCTGGTGCCTCTCGTAATGAAGATAATATTTTAATTTTTCAAGTTAGTACTTTAATTGACGACCACAGAAATGATATTCCTTATTGCCACAAAGTTGTATTGGGACTTTATAATTTACTTACCTCACGTTGTGCAGAACCAGAGTACGGGCAATTCTCTTGTACTAGTTATGTGGATATAGACAAGCTAGTGGATGTTATAAATGCGGCACGCCTTGAATGCTATGACACAGATAAAGAAGGACAGCTTGTTATAGAAGACCGCGATGAAGTAAACGCAAGTGATCAAGCATTCTTTGAAACCATAGGAGCTCATGGACCGATCATTCATCCATCGCAACTTGTCCCCAAACCTGCAGCAGAGAGTTTTCGAGAACCGGCAATGCTAACACCGCTGCCTATTCTTGCAAAAGAAATACCGCAAATATTTCTATTAAAACCTGAAGATTTAATACCAAAACACAGTCCTTCATTACGAGGCAGTTAAGCATAAGAAATTATATAATCTAAACGTTTGATTTCTTCTTAAACGTTCCATATCCGCAGGCTAAGCACGAAATCGGAACATTTCAAGAATAAATATCTTAGGATAGCAACTTAAACTATAGGTTAAATTTACAGAGCATTACTGATTGTCACAAACTCATCAACTGATAATGTCTCAGGGCGTCGCTGTGGATCAATACCCAACGCTTGTAATTGTTCTGCAGTGATTAAATCATGCAAACTCTTGCGTAACATTTTACGGCGTTGATTAAAGGCAGTACGTACTATTTCAGAAAATTTCTCTAGGTTATTAGCAGACAGTGAAATACTGGCTCGTGGTTTAATATAAATAACCGCTGAGTCAACTTTAGGAGGTGGATTAAAAGATTGTGGCTTAACAAAGAAAAGCGTTTGTGCTTCGCAGTGATATTGCAGCATCACACTTAAACGCCCATAAATTTTCGTTCCAGGTTGCGCAACCATTCTTTCAACAACTTCTTTTTGTAGCATAAAATACATGTCTTGAATGTGACTTTTATACCCTAAAAGATGAAATAAAATAGGGGTCGAAATGTTATAAGGCAGATTACCAATAATGCGCAACTTGTTCTTGTCAGAGATAAGTTGTTGTAAATCAAATTTCAACACATCAACATTATGAACAATTAACTCTCCTAGATCTTGGCATTCCTTAACAAGATGTGGAATAACATCACGATCTAACTCAATAACATCTAAACGTTGGCACTTAGGTAATATTTTTTTTGTTAGCGCACCAAGCCCCGGACCAATCTCAACTAAAGCATCTTCAGGCTTCGGCGCAACCGCCATTACAATTTTATCGAGAACATTATTATCGTGTAAAAAATGCTGGCCAAAGCGTTTTCTTGGTGTGTGTTTAGCATGAGAGTCAAACTGGCTCATAACATTTTATCCTTGTTTTACCGTGTTTATCGCCAAATTAATAGCGGCTTGCAAACTACCAAGATCAACGGCATCAGTCCCAACAATATCTAAAGCTGTACCATGATCCACCGATACGCGTAAGAATGGTAAGCCTAACGTAATATTCACCGCCTCGCCAAATCCATAATGTTTGAGTACCGGTAAACCTTGATCATGATACATTGCCAACACGACATCGGCTGTTGCAAGTTGCTTTGGTGTAAAAATAGTATCAGCGGGCAATGGTCCCGTTATATTCATGTTTTGTTGTTGTAACTTTTTTATTACGGGTTCGATAATATCAATTTCTTCACGGCCTATATAACCACCTTCACCAGCATGCGGATTCAAACCACACACCAACATCCGTGGAGCAGCAATATGAAATCGCTGTTGTAAATCCTGCTGAATGATTTGCAACGTTTTCGTGAGCGATTCTGTTGTTATATGTGCACTTACTGCCGCGAGTGGTATGTGTGTTGTTGCTAAAGCGACACGTAAATCACGCGCTTGCAACATCATCACCACTTGCTCAGTCTGTGTTTTTTGAGCTAGATATTCTGTATGCCCAGTAAACGCGATTCCCGCTTCATTAATAATGCCTTTGTGAATAGGACATGTAACCAATGCATCAAACTGACCAGTCTGGCATTGCTTAATGGCTTCATCTAAACAAGCGAGTACATAACGACTATTCTCTACTGAAAGTTTTCCAGGTAAAACGCGCGTATTTGCCTCGATAGGCAAAATCTGTACTTCACCAGCAGATAAATCTCTATCAAGTTGATTTATATCGAAATTTTTAAGTTTAATGGGTAAATTGAGCAGTTTTGCTCTATCTTGCAATATTTTTGGATCACCAACAACCGTTATGTTGGCATTCATAGCAATTTGGGCAAAACGCACCAACAAATCGGGGCCTATTCCCGCAGGTTCGCCCATGGTAATAATTAATCTTGGCAACATAATCGATAATTCCACATTCGTTAGCTTGTGCAGCAGGCCTACTCTACTTTAAAATACTCGCTTGTCAATTCTAAACAAAGAAAGTAAATCATGAAATTTACCAGTTATATCATTCTGTTAGCTCTCACTTGTAGCGCCTTATTAAGTGCTTGTGGCCAAAGTGGCGCACTGTATTTGCCACAACAGCAGCTCCCAGCAACACAAAACCACTCACACCCAGCACCAAACCAACAATAAATTCAATTATTTTGCTTATAGAGCTGTTCAAAAACATACCAGCCGTGCTACAATTCGCTAAATTTACTTCATTGTACTAATGTATATGGACAAGTTAAGTAAATAGCACATGACAGAGATGATAAAAAATTTAGAAGCCATGCTGGCAAATGGACAAGAGAATGCACTACTACGTTATGGACTGGGTAATGCCTATTTTCTTGAAAAGAATTATTCTATGGCGGTCGACCATTTGGAAAAAGCCATCGAACTTGATGAGAATTATTCAGCAGCATGGAAACTTTACGGTAAAGCATTAACTGCAACGAATGAAAATAGTAAAGCGATTGCAGTTTATGAAAAAGGTATCCGCATTGCGGAACACAATGGCGATAAACAAGCAGTGAAAGAGATGCAGGTTTTTTTGAAACGATTACAGAAATAATAACGAAGCAGAATAGTGTTATTATTGGAGTTAGAATATGCTTGATGGTAGTAATAATAAATTACAAAACCCCTATCAACTTACGAGCAATACGAGTGTAAGTAGCACAGCGTATTATGCTGCTGAGGCAATTCAAGTATTAGTTCTAAATGAATCTCAAACAGCACAACTATTCGGCCACTCTATTTTTACATCAACAGGGGGCTCACTAGCTTCTTTATCAGAATTACTCGAGCCCAATGAACATAACACTTATGACTATTCAGCTTTATCGCAACTTTCAACATATGACGCAACAGCTACAGAAATTGGCATACGTTATGAGCAAGCTAGACTAGATTTTCGTCGAAGCTATGTGTTTTTTGATGAAAAAACTGGCCACAAGATCCCTGTATCTACCCTTGAAAAACCTTTGTCTCTAGATGAGCTTAATGCATTTTTTGGCGGTTCAGCAGCAATGACGACCCATAGTATTATGACATGCCAGCAACGCGCACATGTGTTTACTGCCTATAGCAATGGACATCATCTGATTACTGAGAGCTTAGGCATACCTCCTAATCTACCTACAGAAAAATATGCTAATAAACATATTGTTTCAACTAGAAATCCTACTTTCATTCAACATGCCGATGGCACAAGCACCTTTATTGACACTCGGGATACATTATCTCGCGCGGTAACTCGTGATGGCAAAACAGATGAACCACTTCCTATTCGCTATACAGTAGAAGTTAAAAGAGCAGATCTAGGCAATAATAAAGTTCAAGAATGTAATATAACGTTTAGCTTAGAACTATTTGATGATAATGGCATCGACGCTATCGCGATGTCTGTTGCAAGGAAGGTGAAAGAAAAGCCTGAATTAGCAGTATTACAGAATTTCAAACCGGCTAAATTTGCGATGGATGCACATCTGCAAGCCATTACCCTAAAAAAACTAGAGCTAGCACTCACATTAGCACCAAACCTACTTAACAAGTTAAAAAAAGAACACTATTTAGTTGAAGATGCAAATGCAGAACAAGCCGCATTATTTTTACTTCATATTATTAGTGGCAAATACATTGTTAGCAACCAGAAACTTAATGAAATTATAAACACCGTTCATGAATTAATTGCAGCTATTCCAAAAGATAAACCAACAGCAGATCAAAAAGAAGCTCGCGCATTATTACAAGAAAGTACAGCAATACTGTCCTTGCATCGAAACTATGCTATTGGCAAAAAAGGTACGCCATCACTAAGTACAGCAGAATATCTTAAAAAATTATCTAAATTGCAGCGGCGTCAACTAACACGTATATCTATTCTTGACCGATTGCTCTATAAAATAAGCCCTCAGTTTTTTAAACGTAATTCTGTCAAAAGCTCCCTTTTTGAGGCACAAGGACGTTTTTACTTGGCAAGACAGCGTATTCAACGCAATTATATTCAACGCAAACAAGAAAAGTTAAACACTTTAATATTAAATACTAATGGTAAAGATGTACGAGAACAAATGAAACTTGGCTCAACCGCACTAAAGCTATTTAAGGAAGGAACACAAAAGACACCAGATGATAAAGCTAAAAAACGAGCCTTTGCTTTAATTGCGCGTAGTGCATATGAAAGAATTCAAGAATTAACGGCAAGTGCGGCAAGCTCTGAAGTAACGCCCAGTGACTCATTAGAAACAGAAGTTGATAGCCTTCGATTAAAAGTTCGCAAATTAAAAGCTTTAGCAAAAGCAATTCAAGCAAAGCTTGAAATTGAATATCGCATTGATCATTCTGTTGCCGATACTTTAAAATATTACGCTAAAGTTGCACAACAACAAAATATATCACTATCAGTATATTTAAAGAATTATGAAAGTGGATTAAAAGCTCAATATAAAGCAATAGACTCTATTCTCAAATTTTTCAATAACCAAAGCCAAGTAGACCTCAAACTTAAAATAGACTTAGCATTTCCAGTCAATATTTCTGCAGAAACTAAGAAGGAATTGCAGCTTGAAAATATTGATAGGCTACTTACTTTAGGCGTGACATCTTTAAATACACAGTTGAAAACCTCTAGCGTTGCCTACCAAAAAGAACTGAATAATGTCTTAACTCCTATTTTAGGCAATCGAGTTGATGCTTTACGAACAATTGCTTGTGATTTTCTTAACTATTATCTTCACCAACCTTCCGGTGAGCTAAATGTTATTTTCAATAAATTTTTAACAACTCAACAACCAGACATAAGCGCCATTCCAAATGAGCAAATATCTGAAATAGTCTATAAACTTTTCCGAATTGAACAAAGTCCAAAAAGTTTATCGCTATTACGCTCACATTTATTTGAAAAGATTTTCATCGAAAAACGCCTTGCCTTTTTTAATAAAACGACAGATGATGACGCTGTTTTTTCTCTAGACGTTGAAACTAGAAACCTATTAGCAAAATTAGACCCTTCTCGCTTAGAAAATATGGAAAGCTCATTGCTTTATGCTGGCAAACAACACGCATCAAGAGTTAGCAACACTATCATAAATGAATTAGGCAAACTAACTAAAGCTAAACACTATCAAGTAGAAAAGCAACAATATAATACAAGCCTAAATAATGCCTTTCCTGATTTAGAAACAGAGGAAGAGCATGTTGATAGATTAGCTTCTAGCAATAATACAAATACGCCTCTTGTTGCACTTTTAACAAGTAAGCCTGAAAAAGTAAGTGCCGCAGGTTTACAAAGTTTAGCGCGCTACCAAGCTGCAACAAAAAATTTACTATTAACAACAAAATTGGGTTTGAAAGCAAAGTCTGCAGCACTTAATCGGCAACGGATGGAGACAACAACAAAGTCTCACTCTCGCGCACATGTACCAACCAACCATGCAAAATTTAAAACAAGTTATTCTGATGCACTAGCCATAGCAAAATTCTCCAGAATGCTGAGACCGACAAAACAAGAAGTAAAAGCTGGTACTCTACCTGTTATGAGGGCGGGACATGTATTGCCTAGTGCAATATCTGCTCCTTTCAGAAAACCTACAAAAGTCTAGTCGCAGCTCAAATTTAATTCTCACCAATCAAAAACTCTCACTGGAAAACTAGAGTATGATGCGTATAATCTATCTCTATGTTTTATCTTTGTAAAAGAATACTATCATGAAAAAATACATTATCGCGCCCTCTATTCTAGCCGCAGATTTCGCAAAATTAGGCGAAGAAACCAATAATGTTTTAGCTGCAGGTGCTGACTGGATCCATTTTGATGTGATGGATAATCACTATGTTCCAAACCTGACAATTGGCCCCATGGTTTGCAAGGCATTACGTGATCATGGCGTAACAGCTCCGATTGATGTGCATTTGATGGTAAAACCCGTTGATGATTTAATAAAGCACTTTGCAGAAAGTGGTGCCAGTTATATTTCATTTCACCCTGAAGCTTCTGAACACGTTGATCGTAGTTTACAATTAATTCGTTCCTTGGGTTGTAAAGCAGGACTCGCATTTAATCCTGCGACACCATTACACTATCTTGATCATGTTATGGATAAACTCGATATAATTTTATTGATGTCAGTTAATCCTGGCTTTGGTGGTCAATCTTTTATTCCAAAGACTTTAGAAAAAATTCAAACATGCCGTAAGCGTATCAACGCGAGTGGTCATGACATTTTATTAGAAGTCGATGGTGGCATTAAAGCGAATAATATCGATGAAGTTGCTAATGCCGGGGCAAATGTTTTCGTCGCAGGCACTGCAATTTTTGGGCAAAGTGATTATGTTAAAGCCATTACAGAAATGCATAATATTCTGGCCGAGGTTCCTTAAGATAACTAACTTGCAATTATATTAATTACACCTCAAAAATATACCGGCAAATCAGCATTTGCAGATTTCGCGGTATTTTGACGTCCCATTCAAAACCATAAAAATAATTTTTGTGATTATTTAGTGTAAAAAAATAGCCTGTAAATCATTCAAAAAACGTCGACCATGCGATGTTACATAGATCTTGTCCGCATCCCAATTAAGTAATTCTTTCGCTTTGGCCTGCTCTAGTTTTGCAAATAATGTTTCTCGAGCAAGCCCTGTCCGTGTTTCATATAGTGAGAAAGAAATAGATTTTTGTAAACGCAATACATTAAGCATAAACTCAAAACTTACATCATTCTCATTAAGTACCGTTTGTTCTTGAATAAATTTATCCAATGATTGCAAATACTGCTTAGGATGTTTGTGCTTCATAATACGTAAAATATTGTTATTTTCTGTATTCGTTAATTTACTATGAGCCCCAGCACCTATTCCTAAATAATCACCAAACTCCCAGTAATTAACATTATGTCGGCATTGCTGTTCCGCTTTTGCATAAGCAGACACTTCATAATGCTGGAGATTATGCTGCAATAATAACTCATGACCTTGCTGTTGAATATTTAACAAAGTCTCTTCTTCTGGAAGTGTTGGTGCTTGTCTATAAAATAAAGTATTGGGTTCTAACGTCAGTTGATACCAAGATAAATGTTGAGGATTAAGCGACAAGGCTTTTTGTAAATCATACAGTGCATCATCAAGTGTTTGTTGCGGCAATCCATGCATTAAATCAAGATTAAAGTTGCTAAATCCTGCTTGCGTTGCTGCATTCACTGCACGTTCAGCCTCATCAGCATCATGAATGCGCCCTAGCTGTTTAAGTTTGTCGGCTTGAAAGCTTTGTATGCCGATAGAAAGTCGATTAATGCCTGCTTGTCGATAATCATAGAAACGTTGCTGCTCGACTGTTCCCGGATTTGCCTCTAGCGTAATCTCAATATCATTAGCAAAACGAATACGCTGATTAATTTCTGTTAATAATGTTTCAATACCTTTCGCTGAAAATAAACTTGGCGTGCCTCCGCCAAAGAAAATACTGACAAGCTCATTTTGTGATACTAGACTTAAATCTTGTTCTAAATCCTGAATTAATGCTTGTAAATACGCTTGTTCTGGAACTTCACCTCGCAAAGCATGCGAATTAAAGTCACAGTAAGGTCACTTACGCACACACCATGGCATATGGATATATAAAGATAGTGGCGGGTTTGCTAATTTTGTCATAGGCTGGCATTATCCAAGAGTACTCAGGACTTACAGCAGCACATTCTACTATAGAAAAATTTAACTTAACAGCCAACAGAATCATTACGCATGAATAATAAAACAGAAGAAAATACCCGAAAAAAACCAACTATTGTTAGCAGCAAGATTGTTGCCGACAGTCGATTATTTATGATAGAAGAATTAGAGCTCGAATTTTCTAATGGCAATAAACGTTATTATGAACGAATTAAAACACGTAGCCGCGGTGCTGTACTGATTATCCCTATGATTGATGATAAACGCTTTTATATGGTGCGAGAGTATGCCGCTGGCCTAGATAGTTATGAACTGTCTTTACCAAAAGGCTTAATAGATCAAGGTGAAACTGCTTTAGAAGCAGCAAGCCGTGAATTAAAAGAAGAAGTTGGTTATGGCGCAAAAAATTTACTGTCACTGCAGAAATTAAGTTCCGCTCCCGGCTATTTCTGTAATCAACTCGAAATCATCTTAGCTCAAGACTTATATCCCGAAAAACTAGTGGGTGATGAGCCTGAAGATCTAGATATTGTCGAATGGCATATAGATAAACTCCCAGAATTACTATTACGTGAAGATTTTTCCCATGCGATTAGTTTAGCCGCATTGTATTTAGTTCGCGATAGGTTGCAACAATATGCTTGATTTAATGAAACTGCTTCCAGATGTTATCGATATTGCTAAAGCAGCTGGCGAATCTAGCTTGCAATTACAAACTGCAAAACATGGCCTTTCTATTCACAAAAAATCTGATGACTCGCCTGTTACTAATGCTGATCTTGCTGCCCATGATATTATTGTGCGTAGTCTCAAAAAATTAACGCCTGATATTCCAATTCTTTCCGAAGAAGATCCCAATATTCCATTTACGACACGACAACAATGGCAACAATACTGGCTGGTTGATCCACTGGACGGCACGCGTGAATACATTAGTGGCAAAGGTGAGTTTACCGTTAATATTGCTTTTATTGACCAGCAAAAAGCGCGTTTAGGTATTATTCATGCACCGATTTCTAAACGTTGTTATTACGCTGTCGAACAATTTGGTGCGTATAAACAAACTGGCAATCAAAGTGCCATTTCAATTCATACTAGTCAATATACGACAAATACTGTGCGTGTTGTTGTAAGTCATCGTAGTAGTAAAATCAAATTAGACGAAGTATTGCGACTCTATCCAAATGCTGAAATTAAACATGCGAGTAGTGCTCTAAAGTTTTGTATGGTTGCAGAAGGACTTGCCGATATTTATCCACGATTTTCACCAACATCAGAATGGGATTCCGCTGCTGGGCAATGTATTGTTGAACAAGCAGGCGGCACTTTAACAAAATTAGATTTTCAACCATTCATGTATAATACAAAAGACTGTCTGCTTAATCCCTACTTTATAGTATTTTCTGATGCAGCCTTTATTGATGAGCAACTTAAAGCTATACTTCAATCTTATGGCTAACGCAAAACCCTAAGTCTTTCAGAAACGTATAAAACTGACACAAAACAGGAGAGAGCTCATGGCACAAAAACGTGTAAAAGTCGCTATTTCAGGCCCTGCAGGCCAAATTGGCTATGCCTTATTATTTCGTATTGCTTCTGGACAAATGTTTGGTGCCGATACTGAAGTTGAATTACACTTATTAGAATTAGAAGCGGCATTACCAGCATTGCACGGTGTTGCCATGGAGTTAGAAGATTGTGCCTTCCCATTATTAAAAAATATTGTTTGCACCTCTGATGCTAACCAAGCGATGAGCGGCGTTAATTGGGTTGTACTTGTTGGTGCGGTACCTCGTAAAGGCGGTATGGAACGTTCTGATTTGTTAGCGGTTAATGGCAAAATTTTTGGCCCAACAGGTAAAGCGATTAACGCTAATGCAGCTGATGATGTGCGTGTTTTCGTTGTTGGTAATCCTTGTAACACCAACTGTTTAATTACCATGAACAATGCTCCTGATGTTCCTAATGATCGTTTCTTTGCAATGACCATGCTCGATGAACTACGTGCACGTGCACAATTAGCGATGAAAGCCGGTGTTGATACGACTGCTGTACATAACGTAACAATCTGGGGAAATCACTCAGCAACACAATATCCTGATTTTTATAATGCACAAATTAATGGTAAGTCAGCAGCTGAGGTGATCAACAATGAAGCTTGGCTAAAGGATGAATTTGTTAGTGTTGTACAACAACGTGGTGCAGCAATTATTAAAGCACGCGGCGCATCTTCTGCTGCTTCTGCTGCGAATGCAGCGGTGCAAAGCATTTATCAATTAACACACGATACTGCGGCAAATGAAACTTTCTCTGTCTGTAGTTGTTCTGCTGGTCAGTATGGTGTTGATGAAGGCTTAATTTTCTCATTCCCAACTCGTGTTGAGGGTGGCAAAGTTAAAGTTGTTGAAGGTATTGAACATAACAGCTTTGGCCAAGAAAAATTCCAAGCAACCCTTGGTGAATTACGTCAAGAACGCGATACCGTTAAAGAAATGGACCTTATTTAATTTAATAAATTAGAGGAAATGCGGCGGGTTACTACTCGCCGCATTATGCTTAGTAACCACGCGCAGCTCCCGCAGGCCTACGTGGATCAGCCGCCCCTGAATATTCTCCAGTTTTAAGATTACGCTTAATTGCCATCACAGCCCCCCAACGCTTTTCACCACTGGCTAAACCAACATGAATTTTATAGCCCATCTTTTCAAGCTGTTTTATAACTTCCTTAGAGAAAGCATGCGGCTCAATATAGACTTTATCCGGCAACCATTGCATATGATAGCGCGGTGCAGCAACAGCCTCAGCAATATTCATATGAAAGTCGATTACATTTTCGATCACTTCTAATATTTGTGTAATGATCGTCGAACCTCCTGGTGTTCCTACCACCATAAATAATTTATTATTCTTCATAATAATGGTTGGTGACATTGAGCTTAATGGCTGTTTTCCAGGCGCTAAAAGATTAGCCTTACCTTGAATAAGATGAAATTGATTAGATTTGCCTGGAATAATAGTAAAATCATCTAATTCATCATTCATAAAAAAGCCCGTGTTACCTGGAATACGTTTATTACCAAAGAAACTATTTAATGTATAAGTTACCGCAACGGCATTGCCGTATTGATCAACAATAGAATAGTGTGTTGTATTTGGAGATTCTTGTAGAAGATGCTTTTTCAATAATGCTCGTGAATTTCCTGCTTTATTAGCTTTAATTTGCTGACGAATTATTTTTATATACTGAGGTGATAATAATTTTTTCGCAGGGTTATCGACAAAAGCCGGATCACCTAAGTAATGATTCCTATCAGCAAAAGCATAACGCATCGCTTCGATATTGTAATGAATGCTCTCTGCACTATGAAAACCCATTTTAGATAATGGGTATGCATTCAGGATCGATAACATTTCACAAAGCGTTGTCCCCGAACCTGGCGGCGGAGAAGACATCACTTTATAACCACGATAATGACAAACAACTGGTTTGGTAATTTTTGCTCGATAATCTGCTAAATCTTTCATGGTCATCACACCACCATGTGCTTGTATCGCCTTGATCATTTGTTTTGCAATATTGCCACGATAGAATGCTCTACTTCCATGTTGTGCAATTAATGATAATGTATGAGCCAATTCTGATTGGAGTAAAATTTGTCCAACCTTATATGGCTTACCACTTTTTAAAAAGATTTTGGCAACATTCATATGCTGTCGAAAAACATCGGTAAATTTACCCAAGAATTTAACATCACCAGCTGTTAATTTATAACCATGTTGCGCTAAACGAATGGCAGGTTGCATAACAATTTTTAATGGCATGGTACCGTATTTTTTTAAAGCAAGATTCAAACCTTTGACAGTGCCTGGCACACCAGAACCTAAATATCCAAATAAGATCTTTTTGTTATCAACTTTATTGTTATGAATAAGCATGTCACGCTGTAACTTTGCGGGTGCTTTCTCACGAAAATTTATGAAAATATTTTTACCATTAGCACGATGAATTAACATTAATCCACCACCACCAATATTGCCACAACAAGGATGCACAACGGCCAAAGCATAACCAACGGCAACAGCAGCATCAATTGCATTTCCACCTTGTTTTAATATCTGCAATCCAACATTAGTTGCTAAATGTTGCGCAGTTACTACCATAGCATTTTTACTTGTTTCTGGAGCAGATTGAGCAATTGCAATGTGGCAGCAAAGCAAAACCATAATACTAAGTAGACATTTTCTCACGAACAATTCCTTTTGATCATTACATTATTATATAGTTATACTTTCATCTTGTTATTTTAAACAACGCTATTTGAAACAAAAAATATATTAAGTTAAATTAAGCTTGCTACTATGTCACAGAACATTATAACAATCACGAAATTAATACGAGCTCGATTATTTTAGAAAATTTTTTGCGCAAACCATTAAAATTTTTAAAGAAATTATAAATTAAATGCAAAAAGTATTTGTATTGTCAGTTATTTTAGAGTACCTTTCTTCTCGTGTGTTAAACGTTTAAAACACTTTTTAGTTAGAGTGAATAGCGTTACCGCTATAAAATTATAATTTTAATAATATTTTTATAGCAACAATGTTTTTTACTTTAACTTTTATTGGTATGTTTGTTTTAAGAAATGGAGAGTTCTATTATGAGGCTAAATAAAATTACTGTTGCTGCTGGCGTAGCAACTTTAGCATTAATCGGTTCATCAGCTGCTTTTGCTGGCGCTTACACCCCACCACCAATGGGTCACTTCTATGTTGGTGCTGGTGTAAACTATTCAGCTAATAGCTGTGCTGATTACAAATTCGGTTCTGATTCAATTTCAAACCCAGGTCAATCTTTTCAATCATTGAATTGGGTTTCTTTCAAAACCACTTTAGATAACAATGTTGGCTTCAATGTGTTAGCTGGTTACCAGTTCAACCACACATGGGGCTTAGAAGCATTCTTCGATTATTACGGTGATCAAGAATACAACAACATTCGTGGCCATGCTCAAACCCAAGATGCTGCTGGTAACATTACCTCGCAAACATTTACAGGTGGCAAACTAAAAATCAACAGCACTTACTTAGTAGGTTTAGTTGGTACTGGCGTTATCACATTGAATGAATGGTTAGACTTATTCGGTAAATTAGGTGCTGCATACTATTCTGCATGTGCTAAATTCACCATAATGAGTGATACACTTAACCAACAATTAGTAAACACAAACTGGTCTTCAGCTACATTTAAAGCTGACTGGTCTGGTGTTGCTTTAGTATACGGTGTTGGTCTTCAAATGAACTTTGGACCAAGCATCAGTGCTCGTTTAGAGTATGATGGTTATGAAACATCTGACAACAACGTTGCTAGATTTGTTATTCCTAACCAAATCGCTCTTAACATCTTATACCGTTTCGTATAATCGAAATAGCAATAAGATGCGAAAAAAGGCCTGCCTCGTGCAGGCCTTTTTTTATGCCTAAAAAAAATCAGAATAACTACACAGCAACGATAAAGCTGGTATTAACAACGTGTAGAATTGAGTTAGCTTAAGAAGATCAGGCGATAAATGCCAAA
Source organism: Gammaproteobacteria bacterium (assembly GCA_021773175.1). Classification (GTDB taxonomy): domain Bacteria; phylum Pseudomonadota; class Gammaproteobacteria; order JAJFKO01; family JAJFKO01; genus JAJFKO01. The sequence goes on along the minus strand of JAJFKO010000064.1, from coordinate 68,175 downwards.
ATCGAAGCTTAGCAGTTATGTTTTCAAAATAACCGAGAAGATAAATTAAAGTGAAGCTAACGCTGAAGGGTGCGTAGCAAAAGAAACGGCTGAACCTAGTGTATAACCTAAAGTATAAGCACAACCTGAAACAGATAAAACACTTAAAAGTAATAAACAACATCCGGTGTATTTAAATAGTTTGCGCATACTCGTCCATTTCTGTTTGATTAATTATTAGATAAGACAGGCGGCATTATAGCAAAGTCTGTACAGCTTCGGCAAGATTTATGAACACTGGCACTTCAAGCTGTGGATTATCAGCAAGTGTTTTCTCACCATAACCTGTTTTAACCAACATTCCCTGACAACCAGCAGCTTTAGCGGCTTGCATATCCCGAAATGAATCACCAATGAAATATACAGTTTGCAATTCTACGTCAAAAAATTGTGCGATTTCTAACAACATTCCCGGCTTCGGTTTACGGCATTGACAGTTATCTTCATTACGATGCGGACAATAGGTTATGTAGTCGATTACAGCGCCCTCTGCTCGTGCTAAACGCTGCATTTTGTTGTGAATTGCATCCAATGTTTTCGTGTCATATAAGCCATGTGCAATCCCTGCTTGATTGGTTGCTATCGCAATTCGATAATCCGCTGCAGTTAATTGCGCCATAGCTTGCAAGCTACCTGGCAAAGGCTGCCATTCATCGGGTGACTTTATATAAACATCCGACTCATAATTTATAACACCATCACGATCTAGAATAATAAGCTTCATTGTAATACCGAAATATCTGCTACATGAGAAAATAAATGCTGTAATTTGACCAATAGCCGTAATCGATTTTGCTTTAATGCAGGATCTTCTGCCATCACCATCACTTGATCAAAAAAATCATCTATAGGTTTTCGTAGACTTGCTAATTCAGATAGCATCTCAACATAGTTACGCTGCTGATAAAGCGGCATAACGATTTTCTCTTTTGTATTTAATAATTCAACTAATTGTCGCTCTGCTTGTTCCTGCAATAAGTTGACATCAATTTCACCATTTAAAGCTGCACTTTTTTCTTTTTGTAGAATATTTTTAACACGTTTATTAGCAATAGCCAGACTTTCGGCTTCAGCAAGTTGACGAAAATGCTGAACTGCAAGCATGCGTTTATGAAAATCCATAACATTGGTTGGTTTGCATGCGAGTACAGCATTAATAATGCCAACATCCATTTCTTGGCGTTGATAGTAATAACGCAAACGATCAAAGATAAATTGCTCGACCTCGACTTTAACATTGTTATTCGCTAATGCTTGTTGATGACTAGCAATTGCAAAGTCAATCAAGCTTACAAAATTAATATCAATCTCACACTCTAACAAAATACGTAATAAGCCAATCGCTGCACGACGCAAACCAAAAGGATCTTTTTCACCTGTAGGCGCTTTATTAATACCGAAGATTGAGACAAGATTATCTACTCGATCAGCAATCGCTAAAATTGCTCCCGTTAATGTTGTTGGCACAATATCATCAGCAAATCGTGGTTGATACTGCTCTTGCAGAGCAACCGCAACATCCTTATGTTCTTTATCTTGCAAGGCATAGTAGTATCCCATTATGCCTTGTAACTCAGGAAATTCACCAACCATATCGGTAAGTAAATCTGTTTTACAAAGTTCTGCAGCACGCTTAATATTTTTAGCATCAATAACAAGATGCTCTGCAATCTGAGAAGCAATATATTTTATGCGTTGTGATTTATCATATAACGTTCCTAGATTCGCTTGAAAAACCACATTTTTTAAAGCTTCGGCTCGCTCATGCAATGCTTGTTTGGCATCGGCATGATAAAAGAATGCCGCATCAGCTAAACGTGCGCGCATCACTTTTTCATTACCATGACGAACTTGTTCTTCATTTTTACTCTGTATATTACTTATTGCAATAAAAGCAGGTAACAATTTGTCTTGCTTATCTCGCAAAGCAAAAGCTTTTTGATGATCCTGCATTGCAGCTATCAATGCCTCCGCAGGTATTTTTAAAAAATCATCATCAAATTTACATAAATATGCTTGTGGCCACTCGACTAAGTAATTCACTTCTTCTAGTAAAGCATCTTCAATTACTGCTGTAGCAGAAATACCTTTTGCTAACGCGGTTACTTGTTGACAAATTGTTGTTTGACGAACATGTGGATCAGCAGTAACAAAACCTTGTTTCTGCAAAAGCTCCACATAATCTTTAGGTTGTTCAATCGTTATTGCTTGTGGCGCATGAAAACGATGGCCATAGGTCTCATTACCCGCCTTAACTGCAAAGAACTCCCACTCAATAACACTCTTACCATAAAGCAAAATCATCCAATGTACTGGTCTAGCAAACTGTACAGCTTGATCACCCCAACGCATAGGTTTGGCAATCGGTAAACGCTTTAATGCTTTTTCAAGAATAACAGGCAATAATTGCTGAATCGTTTGACCCGCTTGTTGGGCTTTAAACGTTAACCAACAACCTTTGTCTGTTTCTAGTTTCTGTAATTTATCAACCGTCGTACCGCACGAACGAGCAAAGCCTTCGGCAGCTTTTGTGGCCTTACCATCTTCTGTAAATGCTGCTTGCAATGCTGGACCTTTGCGCTCAACAAGACGCTCAGGTTGGCAACTTTGTAATTGTGTAATTAGTAATGCTATGCGACGCGGAGAGGCATAAGGCGTTATCGATTCAAAACTTAATTCTTGCTCTGCTAAACCATCAGAAACACTCGCAACCAGACTCGCCAATAATTTATTAACAAGTTTTGGCGGTAACTCTTCGCAACCTAGTTCGAATAAAGCATCTTGATATGTTATAGCTTGGGTTGTCTTGGTCATAGTTATTCTCTAGCCGTTACACGTTATTCGTTGCCAAAATTGGAAAACCTAATTGTTCACGCGCGTTATAATAGGCTTTTGCAACAGCACGCGATAAATTACGTATGCGTAAAATAAAACGCTGCCGTTCAGAAACAGATATGGCATGACGTGAATCTAATAAATTAAAAGTATGAGAAGCTTTTAATACCATTTCATAAGCAGGTAATACTAAATCAGCCTCAATTAAGCGCTGACTCTCACGTTCATATTCATCAAAGTGTTGGAATAGTAATGTAGTATCAGCTTGCTCAAAATTATAAACAGACATTTCGATTTCATTCTGATGAAAAATATCCCCGTAAGTTAAAGTACCGTGAGGCGTCTTGGTCCAAATAATATCATAGATACTATCGACCTCTTGAAGATCCATACAAATACGTTCTAAGCCATAAGTCAATTCACCCGTCACAGGTTTACACTCTAAGCCACCAACTTGTTGGAAGTAAGTAAACTGTGAAATCTCCATGCCATTTTGCCAAACTTCCCAGCCTAACCCCCAAGCACCCAGTGTTGGTGACTCCCAGTTATCTTCAACAAAACGGATATCATGCACTAATGGATCGATACCAATCGCTTTTAAAGAATTTAAATAAAGCTCTTGAATATTCAGTGGCGACGGTTTCAATATAACTTGAAGTTGATAAAACATTTGTACCCGATTAGGGTTTTCACCATAGCGTCCATCAGTTGGTCGACGCGACGTTTGCACATAAGCTGCATGCCAAGGTTCAGGACCCACAGCACGTAAAAATGTTGCTGGGTGAAATGTTCCTGCTCCCATTTCAATATCATAGGGTTGTAACAATGCACAGCCTTGCTGCGCCCAGTATTGTTGCAAGGTTTGAATAATCTCTTGGAATGTTAGTGATGCTTTCGTTTGCGACATAATTTTATCGTTTAATAACATTATCGTTTAAACAAAATCCTCCACACGTTAAAGCGTGAGGAGGATTTTATTGAAGTTTATACTATATATAAGAACAGGTATTAAAAAGCTTAGCTATTGTCGCTCGCTTTACTTGCAGCTTTACCTGTCGCTTCACTAATGCGATGCTGTAAGTAAACTTGTTCTGCAGCACCCGGTACAAAGAAAACACTCTTACCATTTGCATTTTTTTCTAAAGCGTTTGTTTTAGTATTGTACTTAGCAATAATAAATGCTGGTGTGCCGATAATACCAAGCGCATTTGCTAAACTAAAGTTTTGCTTTAATTCGCTTTTAATGACGCTTGATTGCATATCTTTCTTAAGCTCATCAGTATTCAAACCTGCTTTTTTAGCAATCGCCATAATGACTTTTGCCGATAAGCGTTTATCAGCAGCCATTAATGCTTCATGAAATTCATTATATTTACCTTGCTTGATTGAAGCCATTGCTGCAACCGCTGCCATTTGTGAAACCTTACCAAAAATAGGTAACGATTTATAAACAACGCGTAAGTTTGGATTCGCTTTAATTAGTTTATCAATAACTGGTGATACCATTTTACAATGGATACATTGATAATCGAAAAATTCTACCAATGTAACATTGCCATCGGTATTACCAACTGTTGGAGTATTTTGATCACCAAACAATGCTGCGGCATTATCAGTAATGGCTTTACGCGCTTTCACTTCTTGCTTTGCAGCTTGTTGTTGTTGTAATTTTTTGGAAACTTCCACTAAAATTTGTGGATTCTTCAATAAATAATCATGAACGATTGTTTTAATTTGTTGAGCTTGCTCTGGTGTAAACGTTGCTGATTGGGTTTCAGCGAAACTAACATTCATCAGCACTAATCCACTGAAAAATATAGCAAAAAATATTAAAACCTGCTTCATCTTCATAATCTATAACCTTATATGTAAGTTCAATAAAAATAATCAATATTTAAGGGACACTACCGTAAATCAGCTGCTAAATTAAGTCAATATATTAATGATTAAAAACCAAGCCGCTATAGCGCAGTAACGCCGCAACATCAGGTTTACGACCACGGAAAGCCACAAATAAGTCCATCGCTTCTTGGCTGCCACCTTTCTCAAGAATTTTCGTTAAAAACTGATGGCCAATTTCTTCACTAATGACACCATTTTCGGCAAACAGATCATAAGCATCTGCGGCTAAAACTTCTGCCCATCTATAGCTGTAATAGCCTGCGGCATAGCCACCAGCAAAAATATGACTAAACCCATTTTGAAAACGATTAAAGATAGGTGTGGGCACAACACCAACTTGAGCACGAACTTCATTTAGTAAAACCTGAATTTCTTTTTCTTTCCCAGGTTGAAACTCTGCATGCATTCGAAAATCAAAAATCGCAAATTCTAATTGGCGTACCGCTTGCATGCCAGATTGGAAATTTTTTGCGGCTAACATTTTTTCATAAAGTTCATTAGGGATTGTTTCGCCGGTTTCATGATGACCTGAAATCATATCTAACACTGGTTTTTCCCAACAAAAGAATTCCATAAATTGGCTTGGCAATTCTACTGCGTCCCAAGCAACACCATTTATACCACTCACTTCTAAATAATCAACCTGTGATAATAAGTGATGTAGACAGTGACCAAATTCATGAAATAAGGTGATGACATCTTCATGTGTTAATAGAGAAGGTTTATCTCCAGTCGGAGCAGAAAAATTACACGTTAAAAAAGCAACGGGGACTTGTACCGAACCATCTGCTAATTTAAAACGTGTTGCATACTCATCCATCCAAGCACCGCCACGTTTCTTTTCTCGCGCGTAAAGGTCTGAATACAAGAAACCATCGACCTGACCATTTTCACCAACGATCTTGAAGCAACGCACATCATCATGCCATACATTCTCTGCATCAACTTCTACAAAATTCAGGCCATATAGTTTACCAACTAAAGCAAACATACCTTGAAATACTTTATCTTCTGGAAAATAAGGCCGTAATGTTTCTTGTGATATATCATATTTTTCATGGCGCAATTTTTCACTGTAATAAGCAACATCCCAAGCAGCTAATTCTGCAGCGCCTTGTTGTTTGGCAAAGTCTGTTAGTGTTTGCCAATCTCGCACAGCAAATGCATGTGTTTTATCAGCTAAATCATTTAGAAATGCCATTACTTCTGCAGTCGTATTTGCCATTTTCTTCGCAAGTGAATATTCCGCGTAATTATTGTAACCCACTAATTTTGCTAACGCATGTCGCTGCAATAAAATTTCTTGCATAATCTTATCATTATCATAGCGTTTGTCATGCGGGCCTTGATCCGATGCTCGGGTTGAGAATGCTGTATAAAGCTCTTGGCGTAATTCGCGATCATGCGCATAAGTAATTACGGCAAAATAACAAGGGAAGTCTAGTGATAACAACCATCCTGATAAATCTTTTTGTTCCGCTCTGTGTAACGCCGCATCAATAGCATGTTGCGGCATACCTAATAATCGTTTTTCATCTGTAATATGTAGCTGCCAAGCATCCGTTGTATCCATAACATTCTCGGCAAAGCGATTACAAATTTCCGATAAACTTTGTTCTATTTTTTTAAATTGTTGTTTCTTTTCAGCATCTAAATTGACGCCAGATAATTTAAAGTCTAATAATTCATCAGCAATAATTTTTTTCTGTGCCAATTCATATTCAGCAAACGCATTACCTTTAGATAAGGTTTCAATCGCATTAAATAATACAATATTATGGCCAAGCTTCGTTGAGAAATCACTAAGCTTTGGGATGCAAGCCTGATAGACTTTGCGTAATTCATCACTGCTACACACAGATTGTAAATGATTGATCGGACCCCAAAACTTACCCAGCTCATCACCCAGAATCGTTAAGTTATACATTAGGTTTTGCCAAGTAAATTCAGGTTGTTTGAGTAATTCCGTGATTTTATTTAAATGCAATGCCAACATTTCTGTTAATTGTTGCTCAATTTTATCGATTTTAATACTGGAGAAATCCGGTAAGCTTAATGATATTTGCTCTGACATTAGCGATAGCCTCTTAAATTGGTCAGGACTTACGCTAAACTCCAATCTCTTCGTTATACCCATACCCAAAGGGCACAGGCATGGCACAGGCTAATGTTGTCAAAAAACCTCACGTATTGTCTACACTATCGGTTATTTTGAAAACATGATTGCCTTGACCTTGGGGTTTAGCGTAAGTCCTGTTGGTAAAGATACGCAATTTAACGGCTTTGATAAAAAAAGGCAATATCATCTGATTTAATACGTGCTAACCACTTACGAATATTGGGAGGGGTTGTTTTAGCCGTAAAGGGATCGATAACATGTAAACTAACTTGGTTATCTTCATCAATAATGGGGGCAATAAACGCTGTATGATAATGATCTTGTGCTTGTCGACCACTGGCTAAGAGCATAACAACATTGCCACGCGCAACCACTTTGCCAAAAAGTCTGCCTGGATATTTTCCTTTAAAATGATTAACAATACTTGCCACCACATAATCACAATTTGGCGATTCTGGAAAAATCTTTTCTTCCGCATGAATAACAGTTTGTAATTCTTTATCACGTTGTAAATGCTGAACTAACTGTTTTAATTGCGGTAATGTCGAACAAATCACTTGATCTTGATGACGGGCAACAGCATGAGAAAATATTGACGTCGCAACCGCCAGTTTATGATGGTAGCGTTCTTCAATCGCTTGAATAGAAAGTAATTGTTTTAACTTGCGTGGTTTTGCGATTAAAACGGAATCTTTTTCATGAGAAATGTCGCATTCAACGGGAAACATCACTAAAATCCTAATTTATTGATAGACTTAGTTAAAGTTAAGCATATTTAAACCACTTTATATTGCAGAACTGTAAGGTTTTGTAACATTTTGTAACAGATTCTTGAAAAATTAAAAAAACAGGACTTAGAAAAGCATGACCACAACATTCGATTTAATTTGTATTGGTGGCGGTAGCGGCGGTGTTGCTGCAGCGAATCGAGCAGCAAGCTTCGGCGCGAAATGCGCGGTGATCGAACATGGCAAACTCGGCGGCACTTGCGTTAATGTCGGTTGTGTTCCCAAAAAAATAATGTGGTTTGCAGCAAATATTGCGGAAACAATCCATAACGCCGAAGATTACGGTTTTAAACTCGATTATCAAGGCTTAGACTGGCAACATTTAGTGAATGCTCGTGAAAATTATATCCGCAACCTCAATGATATTTATGCAAATAAACTTGAGCAGAATAAAGTTACATTGATTCGCGGTACAGCTCGCTTTATTAGCGACAAAACCTTAGACGTTAATGGCGAAACTTATACAGCTAAACATATTATTATTGCCGCAGGCGGTGAACCCAAAATGCCGGATTTACCTGGCGCTGAATATGGCATTGATTCCAATGGCTTCTTTGCATTAACACAACAACCCAAGCATGTTGCCGTGGTTGGTGCTGGCTATATTGCTGTTGAATTAGCTGGCATGCTTAAAGCATTAGGCAGCAAAGTCACGTGGTTTTTAAGAAAAGATAAAGCATTACGTAAATTTGATCCGATGTTATATGACATGTTAATGCAACACATGCATGACATGGGCATCGATATTCGTACTGAGCATGTACCGCAATCATTACAAAAAGTAGCTGACAATAATTACAGTTTAACCTGCACTAATGGCAACACAATTGATGGCTTCGATAAAATTCTATTAGCGATTGGTCGCGCGCCGAATACTGAACCATTAAATTTAAGTGCAACTGGCTTAGCAGCCAATGAACGTGGTTATATTGCCGTTGATGATTATCAAAATACTGCAATTGAAGGTATTTATGCTTTAGGGGACATTAGCGGACAAAAGGAATTAACGCCGGTGGCGATTGCAGCTGGCCGACGCTTAGCAAATCGTATTTTCAATAATCAGCCTGATTTGCATTTAGATTATGACAATATTGCTAGTGTTGTTTTCAGTCATCCACCGATTGGCACCGTGGGTTTAACCGAGCCTGAGGCCATCAAAAAGCATGGTGCTGAAAATATTAAAATCTATACATCAACGTTTAAAGCGATGTCTGTTGGTTTTACCAAGCATGCTCCCAAAACAGCTATGAAACTTGTAACACTTGGTAAAGAAGAAAAAGTCATTGGCTGTCACATCATCGGTCATGGCGCCGATGAAATGTTACAAGGCTTTGCTGTTGCAATTAAAATGGGTGCGACTAAAGCTAATTTCGATAATACTGTTGCGATACATCCGACCAGTGCGGAAGAATTGGTAACGATGACATAATATAAAATTGAATTAAATTGTTTTTAATTCAGGGCTTCATCACGGCTTTCTTTTTCTATGTAAAGATTTTTGTTGAATACTGCCTAGAAGTGCTGATAGCTCAAGGCCTTGTCCGTCATCTTTACTTTGGCCGCCTTTTTGCTCTGGTTTGAAGGCATTTTGTAAGCTTAACATCGCGTCGATATTAACTTGGCCTGTTGCTGAATCTATTAACATAGCCAATAAACCACTTTTCCTTAATGATTCTGCGCCAAAACAAAATGGCAATTCTCCAAGTGCATCTATCAACGGGCAAGATACAGAAGCAATAATTTCATTAACACTTGGAGATTGTGGCCAATTGAGTTCATATGTCACAGCTTGCATTTTAGTAGTATCCAAAGGATTTTTTAAAATGCTAATCATCCAACCTTGTTGCCCATTATTTTCATAATGCATTATACAAAAGCTAGCAAACTCATCAGCGTCATTTTTAAATGCTAAGCTTTGTTTTGTTGATGCGTATCCAACCATATTCATATATAACAAAATAATCTCTCCACCTCCCATCAAATCACCTTGAGTATAACTAAAGTTATCTCCTATACCCGTAACTTGTCCTTGTAAACCCGCTTTAAAATCAGCAAAACTTTCGCCGTCTCGTAAATAAACCCAGCATCGAGTACGGTTCAAATCTCGAGTTAAAATAGGTCTCTCCTCATGAGGGTTAGTAGTGACTTCTACGTTAAGATGAGCATTATATGCTTGTCTCATGTTCGCGTGAGTCCAAACTCGTTTGATAACATGAGGCTGTTTTTGAGCGTCATTGTCTTTGCTAGATAAGCCCCATTGAGTAAAAGACATCTTCAGCTCCTTGTCATTACACAGTTGGATATAATTATAATTTAATTCTCTTTTTAATATGTTATTAACTTATTTTATTGTATATTCTACAGTCGAGTTAAGTATATACCATTATAAGAAAATTATAGTCAAAGTAAAAATACCATGTCACACTTCAAAGAGCGTATAGCGTTATTTAAAAATATATCTTTCAGTTGGTTTCTCATCAGCTGTATTACCTCAACGTTTGGTAATGGTATTACTTATATTGCGATGTCCTGGTTAGTGTTAAATGCAACAGGCTCCATTAGCCATATGGCGATTTTGTTAACCTGCTTTTGGGGACCTAACGCTATTGTTAGTCCATTCTTTGGTGTGCTGGTCGATCGATTTAATCGGAAATGGTGCGTATTTATTTCAAATTTTGTTCGCGCTCTCATTTTACTGATTTTCTGGCTACTGTATTCAAAGCATATGGGCAATGCTTATATTTACTTATTATCTGCAACACTAAGTATTGGCCTCGCACTTTATATGCCAGCCTCGATGGCGCTAACCCGTGAAATCGTATCTGAAAAAGATTTACTGAATGCAAATGCAGCCATTGATATCGCTTATGAGTTAGGCAATATTAGTGGTATGGGTTTAGCAGGCTTGATCATTGCCTTAACGTCCATTAAAACAACATTTTTAATTAATGTGATCTGCTATTTAATTGCAACCGTTACTATTCTATTTGTTAAGCACAAAGATGGCATTATCAAAGCTGTCAGAAGTAGTGTGTTGCGAGCCATCATTGATGATTTTAATGCGGGGATACAATATTTAATTGTCCGTAAAAAATTGCTAACTATCTATTCTTTGCAAGCTATTATTTTAGCGGAATTCATGACAGCACCGGTATTGCTCGCCCCCTTCGCTAAACATGCCTTACATGCAAGTGTCGGTCAGTTTGGAGAAATTGAAGCAGCACTCTCTATTGGCGTTGTGTTAGGTGGAATATTCAGCCCTTATTTCGCTGATAAATTTAGCCTTGAAAAAGTATTGCTTATTGAATTGCTAATTACACCTATTTGTTTTTATCTATTTAAAAATGTTAAGTTTATATTTTCAGCTGATATCCTTTATTTCTTAATTGGCCTTACTTATTCTGCTTGGCCGCTACTTATCACACGCGCACAAGAGCTAACAGCACTAGAGTTTCAAGGTCGTGTACAGTCAGTATTCAACTTTCTATCAGGATTATTTATTCTAATCATTTATGGCTTAATTTATTTCGAAAGCAATATCATCAGTCTACGCGGTATGTATTGGATTCAAATCGCTATTTCTATTATTGCCATATTAATATTTTGGCGTTATTGTTCAATCTCTGAAGATTAGGATTGACACAAACAGGAATAACAACCGCTATGTTACGCAAATTCAAAGAATATACTCCCAAAATTGGCAACACAACATATGTTGATCCTCAAGCACTCGTCATTGGCCAAGCCACACTTGGCGATGATTGCTCAGTATGGCCGAATGTGGTGATCCGAGCTGATGTTAATACGGTTACGGTTGGCGATAAAACCAATATTCAAGATGGAAGTATCTTACATGTTAACCATGCCGGTAGTTTTAATCCTAAAGGCAATCCACTGATTATTGGTAACCAAGTGACGATCGGTCATAAGGTTATGTTGCATGGTTGTATCTTAAAAGATTTATGTTTGATTGGCATGGGCGCCATAATCATGGATGATGCTATCATCAATCAACATGTCATTGTCGGCGCTGGCGGTTTAGTGCCTAGCAATAAAGAATTAGAAAGCGGTTATTTATATGTTGGCTCACCGGTTAGAAAGGTTCGTGCACTAACTGATGAAGAAAAACAATATCTGGAATACAGCGCTGACCATTATGCACAGTTGAAAAATCATTATATGGCAAATTGCTGAGAGAATGCCCTTATACCTTCTGCTAAAATTCATTTTTTAATGCAAATTAGCTTGATCCCTTCCCGGGAACAAACTATACTGAGGGAAAAATGAGAATCATCGCAAAACGAACGCTTCGAGAGTTTTGGAAAAAACATAGATTAGCGAAAAAGTCATTAGAAGCATGGTATGAAGATATTAAAATATCGACATGGCAGTCGCCCCAAGATATTAAAAATCAATACCGTAATGCAAGCTTCATTAATGATAATCGTGTGGTTTTTAATATTAAAGGCAATAAATATAGAATTATTGTCAAAATTAACTATGCTCAGCAAATTGCTTATATAAGATTTGTTGGCACACACAAAGAATATGACACAATTGATGCTAAAATAATTTAGAGAGACTAATTATGAAAATCAAACCTATTAAAACAGAAGCCGATTATGATAAGGCATTAAAAGAGATTGATAAAATATTTGATGCTAAGCCTGATACACCGCAAGGAGACAAACTAGATATTTTAGTCACCCTTGTTGAAAAATATGAAGAAAAACATCATCCAATTTCATTTCCTGATTCAGCATCAGCACTTAAATACTACATGGAAAGCCGTGGGCTAACACGTAAAGATCTAGAACCTTATCTTGGTTCCCGCGCCAGAGTCTCTGAAATTTTAAATAGAAAAAGATTTTTATCATTAAATATGATTCGTAAACTTGTTAAACATCTGCACATACCAGCAGAAACCTTATTAAACTAATAGGCCTCTCATGACAAAACCCATTATTTCTTTAATCGCAGCGATGGATACCCATCGTGTTATTGGTGCAGATAATCAATTAATCTGGTCATTACCTGATGATCTACAATGGTTTAAACAACAAACGCTGGCGAAACCGATTATTATGGGGCGCAAAACCTATGAGTCTATGGGACGTCCACTACCAAAACGTACTAATATCATTTTAACGCAACAACAGGATTATCAGGTTGATGGTTGCCATGTTGTCCATGATGTTGAAGCGGCTATACAGTGCGCTCAACAAGTTGAAGATGTAACAGAAATCATGATTATCGGCGGTGCACAAATTTATAAATTATTTTTACCTTTTGCGAATAGGATGTATTTAACTTTCATTGACCATAGTTTCAGTGGTGATAGTTATTTCCCTGAGTGGAATAAAGATGAGTGGGATGTTATTGAGAACCATGAGCATGCTATTGATGAACAGCATGCTCATCGCTTCCATATCCAAACTCTAGATAGAAAGGCATAATAACTCACAAAGCAGTGTTGCCACTGAGTAGCATCAACCTCAACCCCCTCTTCTCCATGGCCTCCACCAAGATTTTCCACCTGTATTTCCAGCAGGTGGAGGAGCAGCTTTTGTAGCCGCTGCCTTCCCAGCTGGAGCTTTACCTTTACTAGGACCTCTAGAACCAGGAAATGTAGTGCTTCGAGCAGCGCTTAAGCCAGCATCTGCTTCAGGTGATCTTGTTTTAGGCTTAAGCTTAGGTTTTGGTTTCGCATTTCTATTTTTACGCACAAATGCTCTTTTTGCTTTTTTAGCTGCAGCATCTCGATCAGTTTTGGCATCAGCTATTAATGAACCAGATTGACTCTTGAGGATATGTTCTTGTGCGTTATCAATATTCTCTTGTACCGGCCTTCTTTCACCTCCTTCAGGGAAAACATGATTTTTCCAATATTGCACATTCTCGAGAGGTTTTTGTAATAAGCCTCGTAGTGCAGTAACCTCGTTACCATCGTCTAAGCCAGGATAGTCATCAGAAACAGCAAGTTTTTTTTCTAGTAGCTTATAAATATTATCTGCCTCTTCATTACTACATAACCTTCCTATATGCTCCCATGCGGCAGGTACACTTTCCAATAGGTTGACGCCCTCTCCACGTATACTTGTATTCAGTAGGGCTCTTAATGCGATTAATTCTAATAAAATATTATTTGCAGCAACATAAGGTGGCTCTTTTGATCGTTCCGTGCCTTTTAGTCTCTTTTCTAAGGGTTTTATTGCATCATCCAGAGTAACATAAACAAAATTTAATTTTGCTAGTGAAACAGCAAGTTCTGAAATCTGCTCTGCTTCTGCAGCAACTCTGGCTTCAGCTGCGTCTCCTATTTCTGTAATTTCCTTTGTTGTTAACAGAGCTGGCCATTCAGGTGCTTCAGCGACAATGGTTTCTATAGGACTAAGCTCTTCTACACTATCCCATTGCGAACCTAAAGTATCTCTGTAATATTGAACTGTTCTTTTGACAGCATCTTGGCACTGTTGTTGTACATTAGCGACTCTACGTTCATCATAATCTTTTACCTTTTGTTTAATTTTAGGAAGTTTATCTGGCTCAAGCCCATCCAGACTTACATCATCAGTCATTGATTGTTTATAACTTTCACCACGTAAAGCTAACAGCTCTTGCATTGTGTGCTCATACTTAGCAATTCGCTGAGCTGAATGTCTGTAATCATTTTTAATATTAACTAGAGGAATTCTTCCTACTCTATTTACATATAATCTTGAGTTAGAGGCTAGCTCTCTTCTCTCTTGATCAATACTAGCTTGTAGATTATCTAATTGCGCTTCAATCAGAACTTGCCGAAAAAAATTAATTGCCGGTAAATCTGCCTCGCTATATTCCTCAGCCCAGAGATCAGGAATTTCCATAGTACCCGTTAAAATACTAACTTCTGCCACTCTGACAAGTTGAGCTTTATCTGGATAAGCTTCTATTAAGTATTGAGCTTGGTATACCGCAGCAACTAGAAACTCATCTCTTGTTGGAACAAACTTGCGACTATGTAAATCTAGTGTCGAGAGCATGTGTTTCAATTCTCGCTGTGCCTTTATCTCGGCAGCTGTTGCATCACGTTCGTTTGGTTGCCATGTTTTTGGTTGCCATTTTACGTAAGGTTTTGGTTTATCAGTTGCAGTTGGCGCTGGAGCTGCTGGAGCCGCCGCTGCTGGAGCCGCCGCTGTTGGAGCCGCTGCTGTTGGAGCCGCTGGTGGAGCCGCTGCTGGAGTCGCTGTTGGTGCCGCCGTTGCTGTTGGCGTCGCTGCTGTTGGCGTCGCTACTGTTGGTGCTACTGTTGGTGCTGCTGTTGGTGCTGCTGTTGGTGCTGCCGGCGTTGAAGCCGCTAATGCTTTAGTTACTAAAGCGGCCGTACTATATATTCCTTCAGCAACTTTACTAAGACTACTTTGCAAAGTCATCCCACAGATTTGTTGAATTGTAGCGTTATCTTTTCTATCATGGCTTCCATATTCTGAAGCAGGTGGAATACGTGTAGAAACACGGGTGTAACCATCTTCTTCTTTAATATCTAAAGGTTCTCTGCCTGGAGTCATAACTTTTCTAGATGATCGTAGTAAGATAACATCTTCATCATCACTAGCTAGAACAGAATCATCAATTTCTTCGACAATAGTAACTAATTCATTTCTAGCTAGACTTGCAAACATAGCATATTCTTTAGACGCAGTAGAAGGAAGCTTCAAGATAACACGGTTACCTCTCTCAACTTGTTCTTGTAAGAACTCTGCTAAATCATTAAGGTATGAAGTTATCGCAACGGGATCTGTCTTTTCTGCTTTCCAACTACCTTCTTTTTCATTAATATTTATAAATCGATGTGTCTCTAATGGAAAGCTTCCAACATCAACCACCCATTGCTTATTACCGCCATTACTCCCACTCTGTTTTTCAGATGCTGCCGCCTCTGGTGCTGGCGTTGCGGCTGTTGGTGTTGCTTCTGGTGGTGCTGCTTCTAGTGCTGCTTCTAGTGCTGCTGCTGGTGTTGCTGCTGGTGTTGCTGCTGGTGTTGCTTCTGGCGGCGCTGCTGCTTCTGCTTTTTCTTTTTCCTCTCTTAGCATAACATAAACGTTTTCTAGAACTCCTCTAAGACCATCTTGTACTTCCTTCCAATAAGTTTCTTGAATTCTAGCATTATCTTCTAGGTCTCCACTTCCTTTTGGTGATACAGGAGGAAGAAGTGCAATAGTTTCATAGGTACAACGCCAATGCTTTTTCGCAGTTAAAAATTCTTTATCTGACGCCCACTCATCCTCAGATGATTTTAGAGAAATGACTTTTTCGATCTCATCCTCACCAGGCATAACTATACGATAGAAGTAATCGTCCTTCCTTACATTTTCGTGTCTAAGAAGTTCATCAAACATAGGATATTCTTTGGAAGTTTCGCCGGGAACATTTAAATAAATTATATTACCATTCTCAGCCTGCTGCAGTAAAAATTCTGCTAAGAGCTTAAGGTAGTCTGTTATCGCGACAGTATCTGTTCTACTTTGCCATTTCCCATCTTTTCTTTCAGAAAACTTCCTACTCATCTCTAATGGAAAACTTCTGAGATTCACCGCCCAAATGATAGGTTCCTGTTCTACCTTAAGTGCTTCCCCTTGCATAATGATCTCCTCAACTTAATATCAACGTTTTATTTTTGAGTATAGTCGAGATTTCACTTAATGCTAGGCAGTGAAAAGCATTATATAACAATAGGTTATGAGTTTTTACTCTTTCCTGTGGCTGTAGTCATTCGAGCTAATCTGCTATGACGTTGTAGATTTTCATGTGAAAGTAATGATGAGTTTGAACGCTGAAGTCGACCTCGCCCCCTGCCTTGTCCAAACATACTTGGCTTTATATCTAAAAGTGACGCACCTTGGCTAACTTTCGCTTTTGCTCCTGAAGCGCTACTCATACCTGCAAAAAATTGCCTGCCAACACTGGCCCTGAAAGTTTGTTTGCGCTGCGCTTCTGTTTTTTCCTGCATTAATTTAATATTTTTTGAACACTGTGCTAATGCATTTCTTTTGCTTGGCTCAAGTGCCAACATACCTTCTAAATAATATCTTAATACCCTACCACTACCAGAAGAAAATATAGCATGATCAAAATCAGCGGGCTGTTCTTTCGAAGGCAAAGTTCCCGTCACTAATTCATAAAAGGTTGCACCAATAGTATAGACGACATGAGCTTCAATAGTTGAATATCCATTTTGCCGTTCCAATTCTGGTGGTAAATATGCAGTAGATGCATACTCAATTATCTCTGCATCTTGATAGTTAGAACCATATACTTTAATTTTCTGTGACGCGTCGCCTTGGTATTTACTTTTTTGGTCAGCAATTTTAATACTATCACGCTCATCAAGTAATATGTTTGCTCCTTTAATATCAGTAAGCCACCATGAATGCTCAGAGAACTTTACTGTTATATTAATAATTTGCTCTAGATACCCATTCAAACGACAAGCTTTCTCTTTATCTGTTAGAGAAGTAAAGGCTTTTGACCGAACATAATCAAGCAAAGAACCTCTTGGATAGCATGGAACAATATCAACTGTATTCAAAGCTAGATTTACATTTTGAGGGTCCCTCTTTATCATCTCAGGAGATGCTAGGGTTCTAGAATAATATACTGGTGGAAAATGAGCACGAATATTTGCAGGCAAAAGTTCAAAAGGAATCTGCTCTGCATCTGCATCCACAACAACTGGGCGACAGGTATTACGTAAAATAAATGCTGCTGATGTTTTCTTAGACGTGACTCTAAAAACCTGATTATTAGCTTTCCCGAGTAAATCACACGTTAAATCAGGATGACCTTTAAATAAATATTGTAGATCTTTAGCTGTTACATTTTCAGTGAAGTAAGCTTGTAAGCCAAGTAATGCTTCTTCGATAACTACTATGATTGGACCTAAGGTACCCTTAACCTTTTTCATAGCCTCTTCATAGCGCATTGTTAACATATGTATAAAGGTAAGTAGCTCATCATTTGCTGTTTTAGAGTCCGGATGTTCCGCTAATAAAACATCGAGTAGAATCGATTCTAGCTCTGCTTGCAAAGCAATCGCTTTCTGCAACACTTCTTGATTATCAGCAAGTTTATTACTGCGGCTTACGGCATCTTGTAATCGAGCTTTCAGCTTTGAGAACTTCTTAGATTTCTCTGGTAACACTATGGTATGTTCACTATCAGCAAACATTGCTTTTAATATGAAGTGTAATTTAACAATAAATTTTTGACGTGATTCATTTGGCAAGTTCTGTAGATACTTTATTGCATTTAAGCGGAGTTGCGCTAAATTTTGTTGCAATGTTTTAATAATTTTGTCGAGATTAAGCGCTTTTATATCTTGAGTATTTTTTTGAAAAGATTTAATTTTATAATTGAAGTTTAATATATCGATAAGCTGTTGTTCAGGCGAGCAGGATGAGAATTTTTGTATTCTATTAATTAAACGTTGAAGCTCTTGAAGCAATTCATTATCTGGCAGATCAACTAGCTTCGCATCAATAATGGCACTACAATGATCGATTGATAGGCCTCGGCTTCTTCTACCTATCGTTAAAAAGCGCCTCGGTATGCTATGACGACCAGGTCGTCTAGGAGGGCGAGATTCCTTTGGTGGTGATGCTTTCCTGACACCGCCTTTTGGAGATGATTTCTCGGCACCGTCTTTTGAAGATGCTTTACTTCCAGATCTTTTTCTCATAAGACAAACACACCGCACGTCAAACACTGACAAAAATAATATGGTAAATTATTTGCCACAAATAGTCAAGCTTGGCCATGATTTACAGTTAGATATGTATGTCCTCAAGCATATTATTCACCTGCATACCGACTATTATATATTGGAATATCAAATAGTCTTGGCTAATCAATATTCCAATATATAATAGTCGCATTATGCTTTAATAACGTTAATCCTCAGGCATTATTAACATTTTTATGCTGCTGTTGACGATGATTGTGATGATGATGTTTACGCTTCTTATCCTTATTATCTCCATGCGTGAAATACACGGCCAATGACACTAAGAAGATACCGACACCAAGATAGAGTAGATCCATTGCATCTTTATAATGGATATTTACCGCTTTTTGAAAAAAGCTAACGATCAGGATCATGATGATGACTTTCGCAAGTTTTTCTTTGAGTTGTTCGAGACTATCTACCGCTAAGATACCCGCGTGATTTTTATAATCTTCAATTTGCTCGATTTTACTGATGAATAATTCATAGAGACCAATACTGAAAATCAATAGCACAGTTGCGATTAAGAAGGCATCGACTGAACTAATAATATGGCCGATGATATTTTTATTTAAGGCATCAAAGGCAACACTGCCGGTAAAAAGTTTAAAGATATTTTGAAAAGAGAAAAATAAATCTGCAGCACCAATAAATACCATAATAAAGGTTGAAATAATCCCAGTAATGACCGCAATTAAAATAACTAAACGGCTATACCATAATAAGTTTTGAAAAACTTTATTGAGAAATTTAAACAAAATTTTGCTCCCTATTATTATTCGATCATCCGCTGCAATTAGCGCAAACAATAACATTGCTTAATGTTGTTGGCAAATCACTTTATAGCGGGAATTCGGAACCAAGTTTTCTCTTCAAGACAATAGGCCGATAAATAACGCCCCCAGACACACCCCGTATCAACACCAACCACATTGGCTTCTTCTAACTGCCCTCCTAACGCCGCCCAGTGGCCAAAAACAATTGTTGTTTGAGTAACTTTTCGGTTTTTCATTCTAAACCATGGATAGAAACCTTCTGGTTGCGTACCAATCTGCGTTTTAGTCTCTAGTTCCATACAACCTTGGCTATCACAAAAACGTAATCGCGTAAGATAATTTACAATACAGCGTATCCTATCATGACCTTGTAAGTCATCTTGCCAAAGAGAGGGCTTGTTGCCTTCCATGACGCTTAAAAAGTCTTGGCAATGTTCATTTTGAAGAACTGTTTCAACCTCTTTCGCTAACTGTTGGGTTTTTGCGATATCCCACTGTGGGGGAATTCCTGCATGCACCATGCAAGCATTTAAACTAGCATCATAATGAAAAAGTTTTTGTGACCGCAACCAATCCCAAAGCTCTGTAATATCGTCTGCTTCTACTAACGGGGTAAGTGTATCGTGTTTACTCTGAGCTAATAAGCCTTGCATAACTGCAAGTGAAAACACATCATGATTACCAAGAACAACGATAGGTTGTGGCTGCAATTGTTTACAAAAGCGTAATACCTCTAGTGATTTAGGACCGCGATTAACTAAATCACCCGCTAACCATAATTGATCTTTAGCGCTATCGAATTTAATCAGCTCTAATAGAGCCCTAAATTCATCATAGCATCCCTGTATGTCGCCTATAGCATAGGTAGGCATAGCTAATCCTTTTTTTCAACTTAGTCTTGTAATAAATTTAATGGAGGCAAATCATTAGCATCATCTTCGTCGTTAGATTGCAACTCTGTATGCACATCAACAAAAATTTTATAGAACGCTTGAAAATCAAAATCGGTTTTTTCTTCTGGGTAATAACGCAGTCGATTTAATTGATCGATAAAACTATTTAATTCTTTGGATTTTATAAAATGCTTAATGTCACCTATATTTGTCAATGTTACTTCTGGCCATTGATTACGCCCCCAGAATAACAACGCTTTTTGGAGTTTATCAACATCATGTTCTTCACAAGCGGCTTGGATATTTTCAATCGCTTTTACGGCTTTATGCCTTATTGTTGCACGCGATGTTTTTTCAACAACAGGTTTGCTAGCTGATTTGGTTTTATTTTTACGTTTTGACCGCAACCAAATCATCATGGTTAGTAACCACAATAAAGCAAAAATAACTGCAACAATCCATGGCCAATTCGAATAAACATCGACAATCTTCGTTTTAACTTTTTCTTTAACAATTGGAGGCTTCGTCACGGCTGCTGATGTCGGTGTGTTTTGACTGGTAGCCGCTTGTTGAAAGTGCTGCATTTTCGCAGCTGGTGTTAAATTTTTTGCTTGCCCTATGGTAGGCATTACATGTAAAACTTGTGCACCTAAACTCGCGACTTGTTTTTTGCCAGTTGCGGTATTAAACCAATGCACTTTAATCGCAGGTAATGAAATATTACCGGCGTTGTTGGGAATCATTGCAATTTTAACTTGGCGAACACCAACGATCCCTTTCTCACTGGTGGTATTTTTCAATTTAGGCTGATCAGGATAAACGTTAATACCTGCAATGTTTGCACTACCTACATTCGGTAATTGCTCAGCAGTGACACCTTCTCCGTAAATAGTAATAGTCCTCGTGATCGGTTCACCCACATGCACAGAGCTTAATGGTTTTGACCATGTTTGCTCAAGCTTGATATTTTTTGCTGGTAACCATTGGTCAACGGAGATATTTGCTGGAATAGCATGAACATTGAGCTTAATTTTGCGACCAGTAATTTTAATTGGAGAACCAAATGGATTATTAAAAAAGCGGCGATATGATGGTGGCATAGAGGCAGAATTATTTTTATCAACATAGGCCGTAAAGACCGGTGGTTTAATAGTTAATTCGCCACTTTTCTGTGGAAATAATACGAAACGTTGTTCGACAACTTGATATAAGTCTCCATCTACGGTTGCTTGATATTGTAACGAACGCCCTAATGGCTGGATATTAGCATCATCTGCAACTGGCGACGTTAAGCGCGCATTGGTGAAAAACACTTTCGAATAAAGCTTTACTGTATAAAGCACTTGGCCTTGCACATAGGCGGTAAGCGGATGTATTGATTCTTTTAAGAATATCTCTTTAGCGTGTTGAAGCCTTTTATTCTGGGCGGTCTTTTTGCTGACAGTAATTGAAATCGGTTTTGAACTCAAACTGCCAGCATGTATCGATGGAATTATAATTTTACCTTTATGCTTTGGCATCAAAGTAATAATCCAGTATTTCTTCATCGACGTTTTACCATTAATACTAGAAATAGAGACTCCTTTTGATTGGCCAAAGATATAAAACGATTTTTCTAATACGCGTAAGTCTGGTGATGTTGATGTGTTTTGGTGTGTTGCTAACGTTAAATTAAATGATTGTCCAACTGCAATTTGATGACTATCAATTTTTGCCTTTAATCCTGCAGCTAAACATTGCAAGCTTAATGTTAGTAATAAAAATATAAATATTGTTATGTTTAATTTCTTGCCCATGCTTATTCACCCTGCTCTTGCAAGCGACGTTGATATTGTAAATAAAATTGATTCTTTAATAAGCCTCCAGGATTGTCTGGGATCTGCTTTAACCATTGTTGTAATTGTAAATTCTTTAACTGCTGTTTTTTACTTAACTTACTTGGTTTTGGTGTGCCAGATGCCGGCTGTGCTTTTGTCTGCGGTTTTTGCATCTTGCTTGCTTGTTTGCTCTTATTTGCGCTAGCTGGTTGTGGTTTAGGTTGTGATTTCGCTGGCGACTTTTGTTGATTGCCTTGCTGCTGTGGTTGTTGCTGAGCTTTATTGTTTTGCCCATTGTGTTTAGCTGCTTGTGGCTTGTTTTGATTTTTCTGCTGCTTGTTTTGCTGTTTATTATTTTGCGGCTGATCACCCTTTGAATTTTCTGGTTTCTGCTGCTGTTGTTTTTTATTACTCTGTGGACTGTGTTGTGAACTGTTTTTTTGCTGTTGCCCTGATTTTGATTGCTGTGATTTATTCTGCTGACCTTGGCCAGATTTCTGTTGCTGCGATTGTTGATTATTTTTTTGTTGTTTCTGCTGCTGTTTTTGATCTTTGTTTTTATTCTTATTTTGTTTAGAGGAGGATTGCTTGTTTTGATTTTTCTTTTGCTGTTGTTGTAATAGCTTCTCAACGACTTTCTTATTGTATTCCGCATTAGCAAACGTTGGTTTTGATTTTAATGCTTGGTTATAAGCTTCGATAGCGGCTTTATATTTCTTTTGTAACGCTAAAGCATTACCACGATTATAATGCGCGTAAGGCGTATTAAGCTTTGTAAGTTCTTGCGCTGCTTTAGCATATTCACCAGCACGATATTGTGCCACGGCTTTCCAGTTTGGCTGCTTAAATAGTTTTACCGCTTGCTGTGGTTTACCTTGCTTTAACGCTTGGCTTGCTTGTTGATCGGTACGCTGCCACAGATCAGCCCAGGTAAAAGCATTAGCGCTTTGCATAATGAATAAAGCCAATAAGATGGTAATAATGGAAAAAGTTTTTTTATTACGATACATTTTCCAACCACCCACTTCGAAATGATAATAAAACAATGAGTAGTAAAGGTAGTATTAACCAGTGCCCATCGTCGACCCAAAGTTCCAACTTATCTTTGGTTTTTTGATTCTGCTCCACAAAATCATGATTAACAAAATCTGCGAGCTTGTTAACGTCTCTATCGGTCTCAGTAAAATTAATGTATATGCCATTACCCTCTTCAGCTAATGTTGCTAAAGCCTTCGGATCTAGACGACTAACAACAACATCACCATGATCATTCGTCACAAAACCACCTTGACGCATCGGTACTGGCGCGCCCTCTGTGGTGCCCATACCTAATACTGAAATACGGTCGCCTTGCTTTTCAATTTTCTTGGCAATCTGTAATGCAGCTTGGGTAGGTGTATTCGCTGTTAATAAAATAATGTTGCCATGCTTACCACCACTTTGTTTGATTAACTGTGCCGCTTTTTGTAATGCAACAGCAATATTCACCCCAAAAGTTGGCATGATATGACTATTCAAAGCTGGCACTAATTTAGCAATGACACTGGCATCGCGGGTAATGGGGGTAACGACAAATGGTTCTGAAGTAAACGCAATCATGCCGACCAAACCATCATCGATATGATTTAATAAATCGATGATTTTAAATTTAGCACGTTGCAATCGTGACGGTTTAATATCTTTAGCATTCATTGCTTGCGACATATCCAGCACAATGACATTGGCTGTATTACTTTCATATACTGATAATGCTTTTTTCTGCCAGGTTGGACCCGCTAATGCTGTAACACTGATCAACCACGCTAATGCTAATATGATTAATGGCAAATACTGTCGACGCTGCTGTGTTGCTACCAATAAGTGTGGCAATAAGTGTTTATCGCAAACTTGCTGCCATTGGTTGCTGTTGCGCATCGTTTTCACCATGAACATTAATAATAGTGCTAACGGCACTAATGCCCAAAACCATTCGGGTCGCAAGAAATGTAATTGACTCATATAATAATTAATTGTGTTCATAACGTTTTAAATTTATCACCACATTGCGTAAAAATAATAGCATTGATAATAATAATGCTGCACCTAGAAACCAAGGATATAACGGTGTTATCGGTCTAATCGTGGTTTTCTTACCAGAAACTTTTTCCAGTTTATCGATCGCTTGATAAGCTTTCGATAAACTCAAGCCATCGCGCGCTCGGAAAAATAAACCACCAGTCATCTTGGCAATTTTCTGTAAAGTCTCAATACCTTTTTCAACACCTGGATTCAATAATTGGCGTCCACCCAAAATTTTATAATACATCGGTTGATTTGAGCCAATACGAATAGCATAAATTTTTACATTATTTGCTGCGGCAACTTTCGCCGCGGCTAATGGCCAAACATAACCAGCAGTATTAACACCATCAGTCAATAATACTAATATACGACTATTCTTCGGCTGTTTAATTAACTGTTTGATTGCCAAACCAAGCGCATCACCAATCGCAGTTTGAGGACCCGCTAAGCCAATGACGGCATTATCCAACATTTGTATTACGGTTTTGCGATCGAAGGTCAGCGGTGCCTGCAAATAAGCTTTTGAGCCAAACAGAATAAGCCCAACCCGGTCACCATAGCGCTGTTGAATGAATTTATCCGCGATATGCTTCACCATGGTTAGCCTATCAACACGCTGCCCATTTAATTCCATATCCGGTGTACGCATACTATCGGATAAATCGATCGCCATCATAATATTACGGCCGTGACGTGGTAATTCTAATGGTTTACCCAGCCATTGTGGACCACTTGCAGCAATCAGGACTAATAACCAAATCAAGCTCAACCACCAAACTCGCCAACGCTGGGCACCGAAACCTTTTGGAGCTCTTTTCGTAAGCTGTTGAATATCATTGAAAAATGGGATGCGGATCGCAGCATTATAAGGCTTATCTTTAGACCTTGGAAAAATCAGCCATAGTAACCATGGCAGTGGTAATAATAATAAGATCCATGGATTAGCTATGGTAAACACGCACAAGCCCTGCTTTATTAATCGAAAAATGGCCCTTATTATCCTCAATTCTCAGCATAAAATCTATTTAAAGTATTAATAACGATTGGAACTACATGACAAGGTCACATTATTTTAATGGGCAATCCCAGAAACCTCTTCGGCAAAACTTCGACTAAACTCGGTACTCTGAAAGGTAGATTCTAGAAAGGAGAGTGACAACCCAAAGTTGGCAGCAGTAACCACCTGATTATAAATGAATAACTTTATTTTCTGCCCAAAATGGTTGCAAAACACAACCGATAGTTGTATGCTACAACCTTTGTACCAATGAAGAAGTAGCTATGCAAACAGAACATTTAATTCAAAGTATCCGATCTTCATCGCGAGAAATGGCAAGAGAACATGGGGTACTTAATAATAGATTTTCTGTGATAGGTTCAATGTCACAGTGCCATGCTTTAATTGAATTAGATTCTAATGGAACCATGAATCTTGGTCAGTTATCTCTGGCTTTAAATCTTGAAAAATCGACGACCAGTCGGCTAGCTGCACAATTATCTGAAAAAGGTGCTTGCCGAATTGAGCCGGATGCAAATGATCGTCGCAATAAAGTAATTTCTCTAACGAAAGAGGGATTAGTACTTGTTAATAAGATTCACATGGAAGCAAACTCACAGGTGAACGATGCCTTAGAATTGATGACTGACGAAGAGAAGAATATCGTATTACAAGGATTGTCGATCTATGCCAAGAAATTAAAACTATCAAGATTACAACAGAAATATAGTATTCGAAAACTCCTTAAGAAAGATGTGCCTTCATTGATAAATTTAACCAAAACCATTTGGGCAGAATTTGGTTTTGATTCTAAGCATCCTGCGGCATATCTTTTTGAGAGCGAACTCAGTAAAACATATGAAATCTATTCTAGTAAACGAAGTAATTACTATGTGCTGGTTACGGGTAATAAAGTTGTTGGTGGAGCCGGTTTTGGCCCACTATCAACAACATGCCAAGATACTGTCGAACTAAAGGGAATGTATCTTTCTCCAGAACTTCGAGGATTAGGTCTTGGCGCATCACTATTACAAAAAGCATTACCAGAAGCAAAAAAAGAAGGGTTTAAAAAATGCTATATAGAAACAATGCAATTTATGCATGCTGCAAATGCCTTGTATAAGAAATTTGGGTTTATTGAACTTAACGAGCCCATTGGAAATACCGGACACGACTGGACTAACTGTTGGTACATTAAAGAATTATAGTCTTGAGGAGATTTAAACGATGATAAAAAACGAACAATCAGACAAAATAATGGCCTTGTTAAAAACACAAAACATCGATTATTCACTTTTGACGGATGACTTTAATTTTGAGACGGCATTAAGCGGTGCAAATCATTACGGTCTATCTTTAGATGAAACTGCCCCCACACTTATTTTAAAATCCAAGGGGAAATATTATGCTGCCATCATCAGTGGCAATACACGCCTCTCATTTAAAAAACTAAAAAAAGCTTTAGGCGTAAAGGATATCAGCTTAGCGGATCCGCAAACCGTGCATGAACTTACTGGCGCTAAAGTGGGAGAAGTTAGTTTAATTAATTCTCATATCAACACATTAATTGATAAGAAAGTATTGAACAACAAATATTGTTATGGAGGTTCTGGCGAACCAAAAGCAACACTACGGATCAATACTTCTGACTTGCTTAGAATAACCGATGCTCAGGTATTCGATTTTACTGAACCACGAATCTGAAAAGCTTCATCTTTCTTTACAGCATCTTCATGTAAGAAATGTGGAATAAAAAAACGCCAGGCTGTTAACCCGGCGTTTTAAGGATGTAGTGAGAGCTTTAGAAATCATTATTGACTTAAAAGCCTGAATCAAATTTTATAAAGTTTCCCTTCTTAATCACTACCACTTTATTTGCTAGCATTGTTTCGTCTAAGCCTTCAATACTGACACGTAAACGATATTTCCCTGGTGGCACAGCAAAAGCTTGCCAAAGAAAATTGGGGTTATCATAGTCACGATTAACTTTGAGAACCGCCGTTTTACGTCCACTTGGAATCAACTCCCAACTATTAATTTCATTTGCCAGCTCAGGTTTTGCTACTTTAATCCCTGAGTTTAAGCTTACTGTTGTTATCTTTTTCGCACTAACCGAAATATTTTTCAGATTTTCAATCGACTGTGGACTACGAAAATAATGCAACTTAATATCATAGCTTCCAGGTGGTACTGGCTTCGCTTTAAATACATAATAATTATTATCTGGACTGGCAACCGTCAATAGTGGTGTTTTGGTTTTGGCATTAATAATTGTCACACCTTGAACACCCGCATGTTTAAGTGCTTCAGCTGCATCAAATGCAATAGCACCAAACTCTAATGTCGTATTCCTGCCGCCACTGATACTGAATTTACCGTACATCGCTTCAGTCGGTGGCCGATGATTACTATTATTGAATGAAAACATTATCTCGTAATTCCCAGAAGCCATAGGTAATGTCGTTACCGCATGCCAAAGTTTTTCTTCCTTAACGACTTTGCCACTATCAGAATCAACAATATTGATTCTATTGACACCTAATAATGTGCTTTCTGGTAGTCGGATGGTTAATGTACCTAGCTTAGTTGCAGCTAATAGTGGTTCAGCGACGAATAAAGACACTAATAACAGCAGGGCCCCCAACCCAATAGTGAATTTTCTAATCATTATAATTTTCCCTTTTGTTTTATGACGCCTAAAGTAATGAATAGGATAAGATTTAATAATATGCAAGAAATTTTGCTCAAATTTCTTCTTTTCTGTTCTTTTATTTATTCACGAATACTATATAACAATATATTGTATTTCTGATAAATAAAATCTACTATTTTATTAATTTTTGATAATCTGAGATTTAACAAGGTACTAATAGCCATGTTTAAGATTAAAGGCCTCGACCATATTGTTTTGAAAACAGCAAATACCAGCAAAATGCTGCATTTCTATTGTGATATTTTGGGTTGTGACATTGAGAAAACTCAAAAAGAGATTAATCTAACGCAATTACGCGCCGGAGAAAGTATTCTTGATATTATTGCCGATCCATCTTATCAACCAAATCTCCACAAAAATTTAGAACACTTTTGTTTTCGAGTCAGTAACTTTAATTTTGAGGCTATGCAGCAATATTTCCTGAAGCACGGTATAGAATTGCATCGCTACGGTAAACGCTATGGCGCTGAAGGCTATGGTTATTCTTTTTATCTATTCGATCCTGATGGCAACGAGTTAGAGTTAAAAGAGTCTACTTCGATATATACATCTTTTACATGAAGATGCGACTTTTAGCATGCCATTAGCACATCATCTTCATGTAAGAGATGTATAAAAGGCTTCTTAACGATTTACCCTAGCAATGCTCTTCGTAGTATTTAATGTAGGTTCTTATCTTTTTCTGGATCTTGTGATAAACGCTGACCGTAGACTTCGTCATAAGTCTTGCCAAGCGATTCAAAGTATTTTACAAAAAAAACACCAACCCAATGGTAGATATCTTGTAGATGAACGTGATGAGTAGCGTGGAATTGTTCTTGATCTTGATTTTTCATAGTGGGCAACCTCCCTGTCTTGGCACTATCCTTATTTCCCTACACCAGTTAAAACCTTCCTGAGAAACAGAACTTCATTATAGTAAGAGATTGAAAAATCACCACCCGACATTTGCTCAAAATTTTGCAGAAATTGTCGGATTGTTTGTAGGATATTTCTGCAAACCACCCTTTTTAGGTTAACATCTGTACATTATCTATGCGTTTCCAACCAAAAAGTGACAAATTTTATCCTGCAATATCCGATAGTTATCTACTTTACCTGTAAAATTATTCATCAAAATAACAAACATTAAGTGTCGATGATGTAATGTGGATAGATAACCTGATAACGCAGATACGCTTGTCATCGTGCCTGTTTTAGCGCGCACTTTACCCCGCATTCCCTTACTTCCCATACGATGCAATAAAGTGCCATCAATGCCACTTATTGGTAATGCAGATAGTAATTCAGCAGAAACAGGAAAGTGATGATAATCATAGGTCAGCAAACGCGCCACTTGATTAGGGCTTACCATGTTATAACGTGATAGACCTGAGCCATCAACAATCGCAGAATTTTTAAAATGGATATGTGCGTGACGACGTAAAATGGCTTTTATTGCTTCAACACCATTTTTCCAGGTACCTGGCCTATCATAATAAACATGACCAAGTGTTTTTAATAAACTATCCGCATATAAGTCATCAGACACTTTAAGCGTGTGCGTAACGATAGCTTGCAAGCGTGGTGAGTAATGCACAGCAACTCGGTGTAAACCATTCGGCATTTTTGCTGTTTTAATGTTTCCTTCAAGTTCAATACCATTCTGTTTTAATAGATATTGTAAATTTTGTCGAACATATAGCCCAATATTTTTAACAGCAAAATCAAATTTCTTATTCATCGTATCAGATTGTACACATCCAGAAAGCGTATATTCGTTATTATCCGTCACTTTCACATTCATGGTGCACTTATCCGAGTGATTACCGGTATAAACGTGATTGTAAAAATGTAGAAAACGCGCGGGATATTCAATGTTTAAATGTGCACGACGCTTGATATGTCGATTAGGGCTTAAATATGTTTTAACACAGTTATGATTCAACGTCATGGCATTCAACGGTGCTGCATAACAAGTATTTAATTCATCCCACATCCAACCGTGACCGTATTCTTTCGCATTATTAAATGCCGTATCATCTAAATAAAAATTTCCATCAATTTTATTAATGCCTCTATCTTTTAACTCACCAATCAGACGATATAAATTTGATGTTGTTAGTGTCGGATCACCATTAAATTTCAAATAGACATTGCCTTCAACGGTATGGTGATGAATATCTTTTTTGGCTACTTCAATTTCAGTTTTAAATCGATAGTCTGCACCGAGATAAAGCAAGGCTGCCGTTGCTGTAAAAAGTTTTAAATTACTCGCAGGGATATAAAAACGTGTAGCATTACGACGATACAAGACATGATTATGCTGCATTGATGCGATAACAATTCCTGCATTCACATTTTCTGGTGATTCGCGCAAGATATGTTGAATGCCTTTGGCAATCATCGCTTTATAGTTCGCGTAATTTTTTGCAAAACCTGTCTGTATAAAAAAAAGACTACTTATAATTAATAGCTGTAGCAAAAACTTACGCTTCGTCATACGTTGTTCCTTGATTACTCGCAAAATTGACAGCGATGGTAACCATTTCTGAGCATATAGTAAACAAATTAACAAAAAACATGTATCTTTATCAACCTCTTGCTAATTATATGTGCAGATTCTCCTCTATTTGGTTGAAATAAAAGCGAAGTATCGGTAAAATGTGGCAACTTTTTGAGGCTCAAAGTTAATAAAATTTAAATATTAATGTGTGAATAATATTTAGAGAACATTTAACATACATCGATAATAAGCTTTGCTGAAACAAACAAAAGCATGCTTATTATTTAATTGTCAGGACTTACGCTAAATACCAAGATCGAGGCAATTGTGTTTTCAAAATAACCGATAGTATACGTAATACATGAGGTTTTTTGGCAACACAATTAACGAAGAGATTGGGGTTTAGCGTAAGTCCTGATTGTGAGATACAGGAGTCCCATTGTGCGCAAACTACTAATACTATTAATAACAAGCATCAGTATTCTATTTTTTCTTTATTCACCCGCCAAAGCATTAACAACTCAGAATTTAAAACAAAAAGAGCTTAGCTTACAGAAAATCGCTCCTCATCTTAATAAAAAGGCACTTCACTACGCTCTACTTGCTTATTCTCACGCACGACAACAAGGTTTAGATAAAAAACAAATTTTTAGTGTGATTGATTTCCAAGATCCATCAACAGAAAAACGTTTATGGGTTTTTAATATGAAAAATAATAAACTTATCTTTCGAGGTTTAGTCGCTCACGGTTCACATACAGGTGGAAATTATGCAAAACATTTTTCTAACGTTAGTGGTAGTCGTGAATCAAGTCTAGGTTTATATAAAGCAGGTAAAGCTTATTACGGCAACGACGGTTATTCTATGCATTTGATTGGCTTAACACCTGGATTTAATACCAACGCTTATCGCCGTAATGTTGTTATGCATGGCGCCTCATATGTGAGTGAATCATTCGCTCATCGTGTTGGCCGCCTTGGTCGCAGTTTTGGTTGCACCGCACTTAACAAGCGCTATTCACGCAAAGTCATTAATACCGTTAAAGATGGTACCTTGATCTTTGCTTACTATCCTGATGCGCGCTTGTTGCATAGCTCACCATTCTTGCAGGCATAAAACTCATCTACTGATAATACCCATCGAAAATCATACTTGAATTTCGATGGGTATCTAAGAGATTAAAGCTGTTCGGCTTTTTTTAGTATTACAGCAAAATCATCACTGTATTTAACCGGTTCAAATTGTGTAATGTGATACTCAGCTACACCATTAATATAGAATGGATCTTGTTTTATTACTTCATTCATCGTTGTTTTATCGGTAAGTGCAATAAGAATGCCGCCATCACGCGGATCTTTAGGTCCTGATGCAACCAATAAACCTTGGTCATAACAACTTTGCAAGAAGCTACGATGAGCCTGTAGATGTTTATCTACTTCAGCTATTGGTTTTTTATAAACTAACTCGACGATCAGCATATATATCTTCCCTTATTATTAAAAAGGAAGATTATACCCAAAAGCTTATAAGGCACCAATATCTTTTATAAGACTTACGCTAAGCAGCAGTAGCAGTAATGCCACGAAGTCTTCTATTCGGATGTAAGCGTGCGAAATAAACAGAATGAGAGATTGAATCCTCTGCTTTACTTTGTACCTCGTCAGTAGGGAATTGTTGCCTTAATAATAATCGCATGTCAGTAATAAGTTGCTCACGTAACTCTACATCATGTAATAAGTGCTTATGCAGTTGAATCTGATTTTTTTCCCAATCTCTTAACATACAAACAAAGTGTAGAGTAACATCATCTTCATGATAATCACCTAAATGAACCATTAAACTATGCAAACATAATTGTGCCGCAGATTTTTCTGCATCTGTTAGTCCATCTGCGCGACGTAGAATATTGTTTAAAACACCTACTCGACGATTGTCTAGCTGTGCTTGATTAGCTTCATATACAACTTGATTCAAAAAGCTGTTTAAAAATATACTTTCCGCCGGTGTTAATGCAGGTGAATCTATATGCTGCACGACTTGCCGTAATTGTTTTACATCAGCAAAATCTAGCTTGCCTTCGTGTTGTAGTTTTTCCATTACCACTTGAATAAACATTTTATCTTCAGCACTTAATCCGTTAAATTTCTCTAGCTTATTCGTTATTCTCTCAAACTTATTGAGTGTTGATTTCTTAACATGTTCCAAATTAGTTAAATCATGCCGCATAGCATTTAATAAATATGAAACCTCTCGAAGTTCTCTTTTAATACTCTTAAAGGTTGCATCAACAGCATGCTGTGCCCGCTCTATTTTGCGCATTGATAGCGACACAAACTCAGAAGTTATGGGGAGATCCCGCTCAGCATTAAGTTGCATTGCGAGCTCTAACTTATTGACATGCATAGTTAAAATATTAATGAACCCCACATTCGCGTGTAGATGCTGCAGAACACTTTTTAAGTGTTTTTCTAACGTTTCCTCTTTTCCTTTAATATATCTATGCGTTGCTTTTTGAATATGACGAATAGCGCTATGCAACTCTGCATCATCCAGTGAAATACTCTCAGCTAAATCTCCGCCATAATCAGCAAACAATTCTCGCATTTGATGCAACAGCTTTTCTGAAAAAGACGCTGTTTGTAGATTTGCTTCTAAGTAGTTACGAATTAAGTTTCTTAACAACTGCAAAAGATTCACATAGTCACTTGCATTACCACCCATAAATCACCTCATTATAAATATCTAATAGGACTTACAATAATTGCCAAAGTCGAGGCAATTATCGTAAGTCCTGTTAAATGATTACTTCATTAACAACATTACCTTGAGAAAATTCCACAATGTTATTTATAGTTGTAGCAGCAATATTAGTCATGGCCTCATGAGTAAAAAATGCTTGATGCCCAGTGATAACAACATTAGGAAAAGTCAGTAAACGAGAGAAAACATCATCATCTATAATATCTTGGCTATGATTGGCAAAGAATAAATTTTCTTCCTCTTCGTAAACATCCAAACCCAGATAACCAATTTTTTTAGATTTTAATCCTTGAATAACAGCTTTTGTATCAATCAGCGCTCCTCGTCCGGTATTAATTAACATCACACCGTCTTGCATCATATCTATGGCATCGTGGTTAATTAGATGTTGGGTTGCCGGAAGAAGAGGGCAATGCAGGGTAATTATATCTGCATTACGATATAATTCTTCATGAGAAACATAACGAACACCTAACTGTACACAAGAATCATTTTTTATAGGATCAGTCGCTAGCAGTTTACAACCAAAACCATTTAAAATCTTTGCAACAATAGCACCTATTGTTCCTGTGCCAATAATCCCAACTGTCTTACCGTGCAAATCAAAACCCATCAAACCTTTTAATGAGAAATCTTGTTCTCGCACATGCGTATAAGCACGGTGTATTTTGCGGTTTAGTACTAACATCAAGCCAAGAGTAAACTCAGCAATGGAATAAGGAGAATAGGCTGGAACCCTAACTACTTTAATTCCACAGATTTGGGCTGTTTGCATATCAACATTGTTAAAACCTGCCATGCGTAGAGCAATAAGTTTTACGTTATATTCTCGTAACAAAATAATGGTGTCTTTATCTAAATGATCAGCACAAAAACAACAAACAACAGAATAGCCTTTAGCAAGGATAGCTGTTGATTTTGAGAGAGGTGCTTCAATAAAATCGATATCTAGTTTGGTGTCAGCATTAGCTTTCTCAATGTACGGTTTTTCATAAGACTGGCTGCTAAAAACTAAGATTTTCATGACAATCTCCTAATGAAACTATTACTTCAAGTATAAGGCTGTATAGCCCGAGAATCCTTGATTCAGATCAATTTCAGAGGAACTAAAGTATGAGTTATACCCGTCGCAATTCATTTTTAGGATTTTATCGCACCGAGATTTTTTATGAAGAGATCGCGACGGGTATATACCGCCCATACTCCAAAATGCGAGCGGTATATTAGAGCTTACGATAATGCAGCAACTACTTGCTCCATTTTCATGGAACGTGAGCCTTTTACTAAAATTGCATCGTCTGCCATAACGTCCGGTTGTAGAGCCGCGATTAAGTCAGCATGATTAGTGAAATGTTGAGCATGATCACCAAACTGCTGCGAGGTTAATTGCGTTAATTCACCAACTGTATAGAGCCTATTGGTGCCAGCATTGCTAATCATATTTGCCATATCAAGATGGATTTCCTCTTTATTGTCACCTAACTCACCCATATCACCTAGCACAACAATTTTTCGGCCTTGATATTCTGATAACACATTTAGTGCAACACTCAATGAGAGAGGATTAGCATTGTAAGTGTCATCCAGAATTTTACAGCCATTTTTACCTTGTTTGATATTCAAACGTCCTGGGGCCACAAACATCGCGGCTAAGCCTTTTTGAATATGAGCCAAATCCACACCTTGAACAATGGCTGCAGCACTTGCGGCTAAAGCATTCATAATATTATGTTGCCCTGGAACAGGCAATTTAATGTCTATGGACTTATCAGCATACACAAGAGTAAAACACGCCATGCTCTCTAGCGAAATATCAACAGCCGCAACATCAGCATGTTTATCTATGCCAAACGTCAAAACCTTTTTACCAACAAGTAATTCTTGCCAATAACTAACAAAGTTATCATCCGCATTGATGATACCAATACCCGCAGCAGATAAGCCTTGAAAAATTTCGCCTTTAGCCTTGGCAACACCAGCAATACTATTACCAACACCCTCTAAATGACATGGTCCAGCATTATTAATAATGGCGATATCCGGCTGTACGATATTAGTTAGATAAGCAATTTCATCAAAATGATTCATGCCCATTTCGATAATCGCAATATCATGAGATTGATTTAGCTTTAATAAATTAAGCGGCATACCTATCTCATTATTAAGATTACCTTCGGTAAATAAAACTTTGTCTATATCATTATTATGCTTAGCTAAAAAAATTGCGGCTAACATATTTTTTAATGTGGTTTTACCATTAGTGCCGGTCAAACCAATGATTGGTAATGAGAATAACTCACGCCAATATTTTGCTAAAGCTCCTAAGGCATGGGTGGTATCGGGCACAATTACCAAAGGTAAATCAATATCAATTTTACGACTCACAACTGCAGCTGCAGCACCGTTTTCTTTTGCCTTAGCAACGAAATCATTGGCATCAAAATTTTCACCCTGAATAGCAAAAAATAAATTGTCTTTTTTTATTGTTCTGGTATCAGTACTAATACCCCGACATGTTACATTACTACCGGTTAGCTCAGCATTTAAAACTTTCCCTATATCAGCAAGCTGCATTTCCAGCATAATAATCTTCCTCGAATTACTCTACATTAATAAACCTATACCAAGATTCTGTAATGAATGGACAAAAATAATTGTCACTAGCTTCAATACAATTAACACGACGATTGGCGAAAAATCAATATTAGCAATGGTAGGAATAATGCGGCGAAAAGGTCGCATAATAGGTTCAGTCAGACAGTAAAGTATTTCCACGACAGGATGGCTATACGCCGTATTTAGCCAGCTTAGAATTGCCGCAGCAAGTATGGCATAAAAATAAATATTCAATGTTTGATCGAAAATATTAGCAATCCCTAAAATAAAAATTGCTAACACATGGAAGGTTAAGAAACTTTTAACCCACATTACTATCCATACTTGGATCATCGATAAAACAATTAAAATGGCAAGCAAAGCTAAATCAACATCTTTATAGACCGGTAGAATACGCCGCAATGGATTTGCAACGGGCTTAGTTAATTTCACAAAAAACTGACTAACAGGATTATGATAATTCGCATTAGAGAATTGCAGTAACATGCGAATAATAATAATAATAATATATAAATTAAAAACCACTTGTAATAAAAACAAAGCGGCACTATTTAAGGGTTGCATCATATTTTTGACTCTACTCTATTTGTTTCATCTACAGGACTTACGCTAAACACCAATTTCGAGGCAATTATCGTAAGTCATGAGCTAGTTCTTTGGCTCGATTTGCCGCTGCTTTTATAGCATGAAAAACGATTTCAGAAAAATTTTCAGCAGTAAATTTTTGCAAAGCGGCAGCTGTCGTACCACCAGGCGACGTCACTTGCTGTCGCAGTGTTGCCGCATCACTATCGCTATGCTTTAACATCATGCCAGCGCCAAGAATCGTTTGTGGCGTCAATATCTTTGCTACCTCAGGATTCAAGCCAAGTTTTTCAGCTGCGGCTTGCATAGCTTCCGCCATCAAAAAAAGATAAGCGGGACCACTGCCAGATAGCGCGGTCACAATATCCATTTCAGCATCACTATTTACCCAAACCACTTCACCGACAGCACGCATAATTTGATAGGCAATATCCTTCTGTTGATCATTGACCTGTTCATTAGCAAATAATGCCGTTGCACCTTGCTGTACTAATGCCGGCGTATTTGGCATACAACGTACAATGGCATCATTTTGTGAAAACCATTGTTGCAGTAATTGCATGCTGATCCCTGCAGCAGCAGACATTAATAAAGATTGATGTTCAGCAATACTGTCTTTAATTTCAGTCGCAACACCCGCGACATGCTGTGGTTTAACGGCAATCAATACCACATCACATTGCGCCACTACATCAGTATTTTGAGTTGCAACATTAATATGATGTTTAGCTTCTAACTGCTCTAAAATGTTTTTGTCTAGACTCGTCGCATAAATATTTTTCGCGGGAACACCATGTGCGAATAAGCCACCTAAAATGCTTTGTCCTAAGTGACCAGCACCTATGACACATATTTTAATCTTATCTAACATTATTACCCTCTTACCTGTTCTCTTTCACCAAATATGGCACGGCCAATACGCAACATTGTTGAACCTGATGCAATCGCAGCATCCATATCATGAGACATACCCATGGACAGCGTATCGAGTTTATAGCCTTTCTTTTGTAGCATTGCAAAACATTCTGTTAATAAATTAAATTGGCGACATTGTTCATCAAAATCAATATCTGCCGCAGCCATACCCATCAATCCGCGTAATTGCAGTTTCGGCAATGCCTTTATATTTGCAGCTAACGCTTCAACTTCTGCTAGCTGTAATCCTTGCTTATTCGCCTCATTGCTAATATTAACTTGCAAACAAACATTTAAAGGTTCCATTCCATCAGTCCGAAAGGCATTGAGTCTTACCGCGAGCTTTTCACTCATTAGACTATGTAACCAAGCGAAATGTTCAGCAATCAGCTTGGCTTTATTACTTTGCACTCTACCAATAAAGTGCCATTGCAAATCAAATTCAGCTAATTCCTGCATTTTGTCCAAGGCTTCTTGGATATAATTTTCAGCAAATGTACGCTGACCATACGCAACAGCTTGTTTTATTTTGTCGATGGATTGTCCTTTACTCACAGCGAGAAGTTGCACGCTATTTGCAGAACGCTGGTATTGAGCACTTAATTCAGCAATCTGCTTGTGACATTGTTGTATTTTACTTGCGATATCTATCATGATGGAACGATATAATGAATATTAATGAATTATTACTTTTTAGCTGCCAACAAGCAGCATCCGATTTACATTTAGTTTGTAATTTGCCGCCGTTATTACGCATTAATGGTGATTTGCAACAAACTAACTTTTCTGTGCTATCACCAACGCAATTAGCAACTGCGCTCTACGATATCATGTGTGAATCAGAACGCAAGCAATTAACCCAATATTCCCAAGTCGATTTCTGTTATAGCATTACTGACTTTGGCCGTTTCCGAGTAAATGTCTTTCAACAACAGCATGGTTTAAGTGCCGTTATGCGCATTATTCCGCAAGAAATACCAAGTTTAACTGATTTACATTTGCCTGAAAGCATACTTTCTTTACTAGATTTTGCCAATGGTTTAGTCCTCATAACTGGCCCAACAGGTTCTGGCAAAAGCACGAGTTTAGCAGCCTTATTAGATCATATTAATGCAACACAACATAAGCATATTATTACTATAGAAGATCCGATTGAATTTATTTATCAGAATAAAAAAAGCGTAATTAACCAACGCCAAGTTCATCGCGATACCATAAGTTTTACAGCAGCGCTACGCGCAGCATTGCGCCAAGATCCAGATATTATTCTGATAGGTGAATTGCGCGACCTAGAAACAATGCAATTAGCATTAACCGCTGCTGAAACAGGCCATCTCGTTTTAGCAACATTACACACAAACTCAGCGGCTAAAACGATGCATCGCATTATCGATGTTTTTCCAGGTAATGAAAAAGCTATTGCGCGCACTCTATTAGCGGACACCCTACAAACCATCATCGCACAACGCTTAATACAAAAGAAACAGGGAGGACGCATAGCCGCATATGAAATATTACGCGCCACGCCAGCTATCCGTAATTTAATTCGGGAAGATAAAATTAGTCAGATTTATTCAATGATGCAAACAGGCCAACAATTTGGTATGCAGACATTGGAACAGCATTTATCACAACTTAAACAACAAGGTTTGATCTAAGTTTTAAACTCCAGCAGAGTTTAAGCTCTGCTGGAGTTTATCATTATTGTGGACCGGCAGCCTTAATCGCCTCATTAATATTAAACTTTGTAAAGTTTTGTTTAAATTGATCTGCTAATAGCGCGGCATATTTATCGTATTCTGCTGCATTAGACCACGTTTGTTTTGGCTCTAATAACTTATCATCAACACCGTCAATATGAACAGGAACATTTAAGTTAAATTGCGTAATTGTTTTGGTTTCAGCATTACGTAATTTATCAGTCACAATCGCCGTAATAATTGAGCGCGTGGTTGGAATTGAGAAACGTTCGCCACCTTCACCATAAGCACCGCCAGTCCAACCGGTATTAACAAGATAAACTTGCGCATTCGTTTCAGAAATACGCTTCATCAATAATTCAGCATATATTCGTGCTGGACGCGGAAAGAATGGTGCGCCAAAACACGTACTAAATGTTTGCTTAATCCCTGCTGAACTACCAACTTCCGTACTACCTACTAAAGCTGTATAACCACTTAGAAAATGATAGGCTGCTTGTTCTTTCGTTAACAATGATACCGGCGGTAATACACCATAAAGGTCGCAGGTTAAGAAGATAACAGCATGCGGTTGTCCTGCACGGTTTTCTTCTACACGTAAAGGAATATGTTCACGAGGATACGCAGCACGTGTATTCTGCGTAAAATGGTCATCTTTAAAATCAGGTTGT
Source organism: Gammaproteobacteria bacterium (assembly GCA_021773175.1). GTDB lineage: Bacteria > Pseudomonadota > Gammaproteobacteria > JAJFKO01 > JAJFKO01 > JAJFKO01. The sequence continues at coordinate 28,741 of JAJFKO010000064.1, read as the reverse complement.
TTAGTTTTAGGGTCTAAAACAACATTTTCCATAATTGCACCAAATTTAATAGCATCCCAAATGACTGGCTCACGCTTTTTTGATAAATCGATACATTTTGCATAACAACCACCTTCAAAATTAAAAACGCCATCGCGCCCCCAACCATGCTCATCATCACCAATTAAATAGCGATCTGGATCCGCAGATAATGTTGTTTTACCTGTTCCAGATAAGCCAAAAAACAGAGCAACATCGCCATCCTTACCAACATTAGCAGCACAATGCATAGGTAATACATCTTGTTCTGGTAATAAATAATTGAGTGCGGAAAACATCGCTTTTTTCATTTCACCGGCATAACGCATACCCGATAACAATACTTTCTTTTCGGTGAAATTTATCAAAACCACACCATCACCATTAACACCGTCACGCTGTGGATCGGTTATACAACCTGGCGTATTCAATATTGTCCATGGTTCTTTGCCACCTTTATAATCCCCTTTTGGACACACAAACATGTTTTTACCAAAAAGCGTTTGCCAAGCAGTTTCCGTAATAACATTTAACGGTAGAAAATTCTTTTCACATGAGCCGACGCGTAAATGCGAAACAAAATGTTCACGTTTATTAATATAGCCTTCTGATCGCTCCCACAATGTATGAAAAGCTTCGGACGTAATGGGCTGATTGACGTTACCCCACTCAATTGTTTCAGCAGTATTAACATCTTTTACGATATAACGATCTTTTGGTGAGCGCCCAGTACGTTTTCCTGTGGTAACTGTAAATGCACCATTGGCACTTAATACACCTTCATTACGTTTAACAGCATGCTCCACCAGCTCAGCACGAGATAAGTCAGTATGCACTTGCACCGAAGAAGAAACCGCAACATCGTCAATCATATATTTACTCCTTAGATAGGCAGGAACTCATAGAACTTACGACTAATCTTTTGCCTGTGCCCTCCTGGGTAGACAAGGCGTAAGTCCTAACTCAGTTAAAAATTTAGGCGCAATAATAAGCGATTTATCCACAGAGTAACAGCCATTATTCAGCAACATACTATTAACTTTTGCACACATCAGTGCTGTAAAAATAATACTATTAAAATCAAATAGTTGCTTCCATGGCGTCATAAATATCAACCTGTAAGAAATATATTCATTTTAAAGATATATGGTCTAACAACTTGCCACATCGCCTTTTTCAACTAATACTTATAGGATAAGAAGTTTTACATAAATCCTAATGAATAGTCATTAATGTAGAGAAAGAGAAGAATTATGTCGATAAAATCTAGTATGAATGAAATTATTGATCTAAAAAACCTAAATAACTGCTTTTTAATTGCTATGCCTCATATTGACGATCCAAATTTTTATCATTCTGTTAGTCTGATTTGCGAACATAATGAGAAAGGCGCTTTAGGCTTTACTATTAATCGACCTATAGGCATTTTAATCGAAGATATTTTTTCACAAATGTCGATTGAATTTAGCCATAATCAAGCTGCTGAAAAACCTGTATTATCGGGAGGACCGGTCCAAATTGAGCAAGGTTTCGTGATCCATCGCAATGTTGGCCATTGGCAATCGAGCCTCGACCTCGATGAAAATATTATTATCACTACCTCGCGCGATATTTTAACAGCTATTGCCAAAGACGAAGGACCTGAGGATAATATTGTTCTACTAGGCTACTCAGGATGGGGTGCTGGGCAATTAGAAAAAGAGATTGAAAAGAATATGTGGTTAATCAGTCCTGTAGATCCACAAATTTTATTTGACCTACCTTATGAAAAACGCTGGGAAGCTGCCGCTAAGCTGATTGGTATTGATATTAATAATTTAACGAACAAGATAGGGCATGCATAAAATTAACCTACCAACAAATCAATGTCTACTCGGTTTCGACTTTGGCTTAAAACATTTGGGTATTGCCGTTGGCCAACCACTCACTAAATCTGCATCAGCACTAACACGACTCAAAGTTAATAATGGCATTCCTAATTGGGATGAATTAGGCCATATCATTAAAGAATGGCAGCCTAGTAGCTTTGTTGTCGGTGTCCCGTTAAACATGGATGGTACCAAGCAAAAAATCACACATCGAGCAGAAACCTTTATGCAATCTTTAGAAACACACTTTCAATTGCCAACGTATGGTATGGACGAACGCCTCTCTAGTCGCGAAGCCAAAGATTATTTTTATGAGGCCGAACATATTAAACGCGGCAAAAAACGTCGTCGTTATTCCGAAATTGATACTGATAGTATCGCAGCTAAATTTATCCTAGAAAGTTTTTTAAACGAAAACTGTTAAGATTAAAGCCTTCCTTTAGCAACTTGCATAAGCACGTAAAAGATGCGATGCTCTCCCGAAATGCTTTTGGGAGAGGGATTTTTATCATGAGAAACATTCTTTTAACATGTTGTGTGCTATTTTCTATAGTCTGTTTACAAAATTGTTTTGCTACACCAAATGGCTTTTATCTAGGTGCCGGTGGTGGCTTTGCTCGTTCTAATATAGGCGCCAACGATACCATTCCAAAAGCGACCAGCGTTGATAATAGTGCTGCAGGTTATAAAGCCGATGCCGGTTATCAGTGGAATCATTATTTTGCGACAGAAATTAACTATATTTATTTCGGTCGTGTGCACTATACATCACTAAATCCTGCCGCAAATGGTTCTGTTAATACTCAAGCCGTATTAGCCGATATTGTTGGAATCATTCCTTTTGATGAAGATTTCAGTTTTCAAGCAAAACTCGGTGCCTTTTATGCTTCACGCAATCGCTCAAAATCTCTGGTATTTAACCCTAATCACAACCATGGCAGTGAAGGTGGACTTGATTTTGGTCTTGGTTTTCAATATAACTTCATTCCGGAACTAGCCTTGAGCGTGAATTATGATCAATTGATTCGCTCACCAGACGACAGCTTAATAAGCTTAAACTTAACTTATTACTTTAATGCTTTTTGCCCTAACCTGATTCAATGTAATCAAAGTAATGCTAAAAGTGATTTTAACTATGGGAAAATGCCATAAATGAAACTAACATTGCCTCCTAGCCGCACAACTTATTTTATCCTGTTAGCATTAAGCATTTTCATTGTTGCTGTTGCTATCTATTTGCAAGAAACTTATGGACTTGACCCATGCCCATTATGCGTTATTCAACGCGTTGTCTTTTTAATTGCGGGTCTTGTTTGTTTATGTGCCGCCACGCAAAACCCCCATCAAACAGGGCAAAAAGCTTATGCTTATATTCTGCTTGTTGTTGCCATAATAGGTTTACTAGTCGCTGGACGACAGCTATGGATTCAATATATGCCTCATGAAGCAGCTGTTAGCTGTGGCGCGGGTATAGGTTATTTATTTCAAAACTTATCGACAGGCGAAGCCTTGAAAATAATTTTCCAGGGTACTGGGGAATGCCAAACCACAGGTCCGCGTTTTGCGTTCTTAACAATTACAGAATGGTCTTTTATCTTATTCTTGTTTTATGCAATAGTTGCGGTTTTACAGATAAAAAGAGCAAGAAAGCCTAAGTGGCAGTAAGGCTTAATCAGGAAAGTAATAGAAATATTCAGACCTGCTTAGAACACTCTCCTCATCCTTAATATAGAAGAGGAGAGTATCGATGAAAAACTTATTACGAATGCTTTTTCTTCTGATGTGTTTTCTTAACAACATCATGACCTTTACGCATTGGTACAATAATATTTTGTGGGTATAAATATGCAGCACCATCGGCAGCATCAACACCCGCACCAATCACTCCACCAAACACCGCATTACCTAGCATCATGCCGCGCATATGAGACCGGACCGTTCTTCTAGCTGTTGCATAATGGGGTTTTCTACACTTAACATGTAAAGAACCATAATCTTGATGCACAACAACAGAACCAGGAGTATTAGAAACATACCACTTGCCTTTGCTATTCCATAATACACAATTAGCACCATGAACAGGTGGTGTTTTCACGGAAACAGTTTGGTGGTTACCTTCAACAATCGAGGCACACCCTGTTAGAAGAACACAGGCTAAAGCCATAAAAATTAACGCTACTTGTTTCATTTATCTTCTCACTATCTTTGTTTATAAATTAAAAAAACAGATTTTTTCATTAAATTTGCCTGGTCTTTATAACAAATGTTAAGGATTTGCTCAATTTTTATTATGGTTAAATATAAATCTCTTTAGAAAAGAATTGGTTATCATGAAAAAGGTACTCCGTATAACCTTGCTTATCTTCTGTTTCTATCTCAGTCATGTGTGGTTTAAATTGAAAACATGAAGCAACACCAGATTGTAGAACAAAGCACTCCTGCTGAAGACTATAAAAATTATGAACATGACCACAAATCATCAATTTGACGTTTTTATGTTTTTTAATGAAAGCCAACAAAGCATCGCTGTTTTGTAACATACAATGATCAATTAGCGGTGAATCAATTTTTATTGGATGATGATGAAGAGCAATGGCAATATTGCGATCGTGATTTAAGTTAAGCGCTTCTGTTACAAAATCGAATTGTTCTTTGCTGATTATTCCATACTTCTCTTTTGCTACTCGCGTATCTAACAATAATAAATTCCAGGAACCCAATATTATATTTTTATGACTACTTATAAAAAAAGATTCCGTCAATATTTTATAAATATGAGAAGAATCATGATTTCCTGGGATCCAGCAAACTTTAGACTGCAATGGTTTGATAAGCGCTAAAAAGTGGTGATAGCTTTCAATTGAACCATCACCAGAAATATCGCCGGTCATAATAATAGAGTCCATATTATTATTGTGTTCTTGAACATGACTTATAACTTTTTTCAAGTTTTCATATGGATTGTAACCAAGTAATAAATCATTTTTATCTTTTAATAAATGACTATCGCTAATTTGAATTACTTTATAAATTTTTGACATACTTATAACTCAATTTAAAATGATTATAATTATCGTCATTAAACTATGTAATGACTATTATAATAATCAAAAATGCTAATTTTCTGAAAGAAATCAACGTGGATAGGTGAGCGACATCCTTATTACACCCAAAAATGTGTAATATTTCGATACAATAATCATTGTACACAAAAAAACATGATTTTTACTCTATTTTAGTGTAATATTTCGATTGAATAATAACTTCGCACGGATATGTTAATGTTCACAAGAGCCATCACAGAAGAATTAATAGAGAGTACTAAAGTGTACCCTGTTGTTACTATTATTGGCCCACGACAATCTGGAAAAACAACCTTAGTCAAACAGATTTTTCCACTGAAACCCTATGTTAATCTTGAAGACCCAGACATTAGAAGATTTGCACAAAGTGATCCTCGTCGATTCTTAGAGCAATATCAAAACGGCGCTATACTAGATGAAATACAACGTGTACCCGAATTACTCTCGTATATCCAAGTAATTATCGATGAAAAACAAAAAAATGGTATGTATATCTTAACGGGTAGTCACCAAATTTCTTTGCATCAAGAGATTAGCCAATCTTTGGCTGGACGAACAGCATTACTGAAACTCTTGCCGTTGAGTCTATCAGAACTTAGTTCAGCACAGGTGAAAATGAGCTTAGATGAGCAATTACTCACAGGCTGTTTTCCACGAGTGTATATAAATCATATAAATCCAGCAAAATACTATCGTGACTATGTACAAACTTATCTTGAACGTGATGTTAGAAAAATAGTTAACGTTAAAGATTTAATGCAATTCCAGCACTTCCTTTCACTTGCAGCAACACGTGTTGGACAGATACTTGATATTAACAATATGAGCAATGAATTAGGTATTGCTAACTCTACCATCTCACAATGGTTTTCAATACTAGAAGCTTCATTTATAAGTTTTCGATTACAACCCTATTTTGAAAATTTTGGTAAACGAATTATTAAAACACCAAAACTATATTTTAATGACGTTGGATTAGTCTGCTATTTACTTGGCATCTTAGACGTTTCACAATTAACAAACCATCCACTCCGCGGACATTTATTTGAGAATTTTATTATTCTAGAAATAGTTAAAACACACTTAAATATGGGCATAGAACCTAGTATATATTATTTCCGAGATAGTCATCAAAATGAAGTTGACATCATTCTTCAGAACGCCAACAACTTAACGCCTCTAGAGATTAAATCTTCAGAAACTTATCATCTATCTTTTTTAAAAAGTTTAAAGTACTTTAAAACACTCGTTGGTGATCGTTGCCCTCATGGCTTTCTTATTTATGCTGGTCAACACGAACAAGGTGTTGGGGATTTTGAAGTTATGAACTATAACCAGATATCAAAAGTAATCCGCAATGAATTTAACTATTAACGTTATAAATGATCATTGCTTTAGTAACTAACTTACCAGGCTGATAAACATCATGCTGAAAATATTATTATGCGGCTTTGCCCAAGAAACCAATACTTTTTCTGCTTTTAATACTAGTCTACAAGACTTTAAGAATAGTCATTATTCCAAAAAGTTAAATCTACAAGCGCCTAATTATTATGAAGCGCCGCTAGTTGCAATGTATCAATTAGCCCAACAAGAGCAATGGGAAATTATTGAAAGTTTATGCACATATACGGATCCACAAGGCAAAATCTTACAACATGATTATGAAACTATTCGAGACAACATATTAAATGATATCGAAAAAGAGCAACCTGATATTGTATTTTTCCACCTGCATGGCGCCATGATGGCCGAAGCTTATGATGATTGTGAAGGTGATATTTTAAAGCGAACAAGAGATGCATTGAGTTGTGATGCTTTAATAGCCGCGCTATTTGATCCACATACGCATTTAACAGAACAGATGGTTACATACTGTGACATACCAATATGGATGAAAGAATATCCGCATACCGATGCCATAGACAGAACCAACGAGTTATTCCACATAATAAAAAATTGTCTTGCTAACAAGGTTAAACCAGTAATATCCGTTTATGATTGCAACATGATAAATATGTATCCAACAAGCATAGAGCCAATGCTATCTTATTTAAGCGCAGTCAAAACGCTAGAAAAAGAAGATGCAACCATACTCTCAACTTCAATTATTCATGGTTTCCCTTTTGCAGATTCGGCTGACCTCGGTACAAAGATTTTAGTTATCACCAATAATCAAAAAATCAAAGGGGATGCAGTAGCACAAAAGCTTGGCAAAGAACTACAAAATATTGCTTTAGGACAGCCTCTCATTACACTTCTATCACTAGACGATACTCTCAGCAACATCAAACAACAATCACGACTTACAAAGCCTATTGTCATTGCGGATTTTTCCGATAATCCTGGCGGAGGCGCTTATGCAGACGCAACATTTATATTAGATGCAATTATAGAAAATAGAATGAAGCATTGTGCCTTCGCTTGTTTTTACGATAAAAAAACCGTGCTAGCCGCCACCAAAGCCGGTATCAATACTTCGTTTACTGTTGCTATTGGCGGCAAAGGCAGTGATTTTTCCGGAAAGCCTATTTTATTAAATGTTCAAGTGAAAAACATCTGTAATGATTTGATTGTTAGATTTGCTGATGGTGATTTTTCTTATGGTAAGAGTGTTTGCCTTCATCATGAGGCATTAGATTTAGATATTATTGTTTGCAGTCAACGCACTCAGACTTATAACACAGAATGTTTTACTAAAATGGGCGTTGATATTAAAAGCCGTTATATTCTAGTTGTTAAATCATCTGAGCATTTTAGAGCATCATTTAAAATGATTAGTGATAATATTTATCAAGTACAAACACCAGGCTTATTAAACTTTGATTATGCAACGCGAAAATACAGAGAGTTACAACGTCGTGTTGTACCGATAAATGCAGAATAAAATTTATAGATTAGTATTATTCGCTGAGCTCATCATTAGAAACCCACAAAAAGCCGCGTTATTCACCGTTAAAGAAGAATCTACTTTTGCTGAATAACTTACTCTGAATCATAAGTGTTTTTTATTAACTATCTCTACCACTTGTTAGATCAGCCTCGAGTAAAACAACCATATATTCAGATGCCTTCAGCAAAATTTGATTAAAACTAAACATGTCGTTATAGTATGACGAACTTGAAGCTGCTTCAGCAGCTGTCCTAATTTAATCTTTTAACCATCATAAGGTAGTTCTATGAAACTAAAAACCATACTTCTTAGCTTATCTGCACTACTCTTATTAACTCTAAGTTTACAAGCTCAAGCAACAGCTGAAATGTTTTGCCCCCAAAAAATAACCGTATCATGTAAGGGTTCTGGTGATGGTACTGGTAGTGGTTCATGCAAACTGGTTTCAACTTCTGGCTCAAATCTAGGATCATTTTGGATGAGTAGTGATCGAACTGTTCCACAAACCAAAGAATACAAAACGTATAAACTCACTTTTACAGTAACAGGTTGGATAGGTCCCGATTTCATACAATGTACTTACATGCAACCAAATAATTCTTTTGACCACTTAAATGTAACATTGGATGTATTAAACCGTACAGCTCCTCCAGAGATGAAGAAAGGAAGCTGGACAACACATATGGGTTTCCCTGTTTGCCCAGAACAAGCGGATTACCTTCGTCCAGCAAACGCACAGAACTGTCCGTATGCACATGTTAAGAAGCCATCATAACTCTCAACTTACAAACCCAACTTTTATTTGAGGTGAGCTCCTATGCTCACCTTAATAATTAGGATTAATATCTAAACTCTTCATTAAAAACCCACAAAAAGCCGCATTACTTAAGCGTAGAGAAGGCGACACTTTTGCTTTCATTGCTAAAATCGCTTTTTTATAATTTTGATAAAATTCCCATGTGGGTGTTGGCTTATATTCTAGATCTTGTAGTTCAAAATACTGAATAACACCTTTCGCAGTAGTTGGTTTTATAAAAACCTCGGCATCTGGATATACATAGTTTGGAATAATCGTCATTAACGACCACTTAGCCAATTTACCATTCTTCAACACCTCTAACATGGCATTAAAGCCTTGTTCTTTATCTCCATACAATAAGTTCTGTAAACCATTTACCAATTTTCCTAATTCAGGAGTAGGAAGTGCCGTAATATAGTCACGAAATTTAGGCTTTTCAAACATCGACACCATAGAGGCACGACTAACAACTTTCACCATATTAGCAGCAAGGACATGAATATTAGTGAAACAAGCTTTATCTAAGCTTTCTTGTGCTAAAGCAACCATCGTATCCATTTTATGTTTCTTCCCCATAGCAACAATATAGGGATGCTCGAAACCACCAGGATATTTTTCTAGAAATATGGATTCTGCTTGTTTGAGTTTTTTAATATTCATGCTTAAAAAGTCCTAATATTAGAAAAAGTTATTGTTTAACAAAAAGGTTACGGTGTCTTCGCTGCTTCTTTACTTGAAGCTAAAGTGGAGACACTTAACTTAAAAAAGTCACAAATAGATGATTTAAAACTTCTAAAATCTAATTCAAAGCGCTTACCAACTAATTCCGTTACATCATACCCGCCTAAAAATTTCAATGCCTCTGAAGTTGCAATACCAGACATCGTACTAAGGGTTGGAGTAATATGCCATGAATTCAACTCCCTTGACGGCACAGCAAGTTTATTTTGCATACTTGCACTTCTAAAGTCACTAGTTTTTGAACCGTCATGAATCCAATGCTCTTTTACTTGTGTTTTTATATCAAAAAATGAAAGCTCATCTTTTTGATTAGGATATATAGGCCCAACATAAATATTTATTGGATCTGCACCCGCTTCCATTACAGCAACACTCTGTTCTAAAGCAACCGCATGTATTACTTCTTCAACGGTATTATCACGAAAAATCGCATAGTTTGACCAAGCTAAAAAGACAAAATCACTACCGGCTATGCATTGCTCTATTAATTTTTTATCTCTATTGATCATCTTATTAACTGTATTAATTTTTATATCTGGCCGCATTTGCAATAATGTTTGTTTGCCAGCATCAACCTTAAGCTTACCAACATCATCATATTTATATAGTACTTGTCGATTTAAGTTGGAAAGTTCCACAACATCACCATCAATTAACGTTAACTCTCCTATGCCAGACAGACATAAGTTCATTGCAATCCATGTGCCCCAACTACCCAGCCCAAAAATAACAACATGTTTATTTTTAAGTTGTTCTTGATAGTGAAAGCCTGGTTGATTCTTAGATTCTACTAACGAAAAAAATAACATTTGCCTGTCATAAAGCTCAGACTCTTCATTGGTAAGTTGCGTTGATGACTCATCAGCATCTTCAAGCAAATGCATAGATTGCATTTTTTCTATGGTACCAGTAAATATACTTGCATCAAGGTCACTGAACTGTTGCGTTAAATGTTTTACTATCTCAGCATGAGTATGTTCGCCATCAAGCAACGTAACTAATTGTTTAAAATAATCTGGTGGATTTCGAATGATATAAACATTGGGCCCTGCCTCACCAAAACAGTAATCATTATTGTCATTCACTAAAATTTGATGCGAAAGTTTTATCCGAGGTTTTTTCATCATTAGACTTTTCCAATTTTATTTCATAAAAAATATAGATTACGATTAATTTACGACGTTAAGAATACCAGAATCAGTAATGGCAAAACAATTAAACCTTATAATCAACAAAGGGATTGGATTTTAGCGTAACCCCTAAATTTGATTTTCGTATTAGCTTAGTGATACGATTCATTTTGAGCGCAGGCTCAAAAGTTACTTTAATCTACTGTTAACTAATAACATGGAGTACATCACTATGGTTACATTTGAAAGTGTTGAAGGGCGAGTTTCATTGCCAAGAGATAGATAAATAGCATTCACATGCACCCCGCCTTTTCTTCCTTTGACGTTAGGGTGGGGCTCATCAAAAATATCTCGTTAAAATATACAATATTATTTAGCATCTAAGTTTACCAGTAAAGACAAGAAAAACATCATCTTTCAATGCTTGTAATATCAACACTAGCCCATGATACAAAAAGTCTTATAGTAAGCCTTTTTGCATCGCTTTTATCACACTTTGATATTTGTTATGTGACCCTAATTTCTTATTAAGATTTTGTATATGAAAATGTACAGTGCGTTCAGAAACATCCAATGCATGAGCAATTTGTGTTGTGCTGAAATGTTTGGCCACCAACTTTAAACACTGTATTTCACGTTGACTCAAATTATATAAATTCTCATTCTTTAATTTAGACGTTACCAAATAACTTAAGCGCTCATAATAACAATAGGCTGCAATCAGAAAATCAAATTGATGTACCTCCCAATTTTCAAGACCGTCTTCATCTTTCATTTGTACTAAGGTGAGCGTGACGAAATCATCGTGTGGCCCGTGTATAGGTATCGACAGTCCCTGTTTAATTCCAAAATCAAGCGAGTCTTGACGCATTTGTTTCTCTTGTGCATTCCTCGCTAAAGCTAACTGTTGCTGAACATTCCAGTATATTGGCAAACACGTCATGTAAGCATCATCTAGCGTGGTATCAATGGTGTTGTAATTAGACTCAATGTAAAACTCATGCCAAGGCTTAAAATTTTCAGTACTAAATTCATAAGGTAATGTTTTCATCGAACCTGGCGTGTGACCATAATAAGTCACGGAAAAGGTATTAATACCATAGTGTTTTAAAAACTGCGTTAATAATCCTTCTAGCTCAGGGAGTACTTTAATGGCCTGGCATTTTATTTGAAACTGCTGAATATTCATCGGATAAATTTAGCACAAACCTGTTAAAAATAACAGTGGATATAGTCTGTCAACTTCATTACAGTTGTGGTTAGTTTTTTTACACATAAGCGAGGTATCAATATGCTCGATCTTCAACGTAATAAATATGAATCTATTGATAATGACCACGACGGCCAATGGTCCCTCCCACAGAAAATACTATGTTGGGGTATCATATCAACAGTTGCGTGCTTCGCGGGCACAGTGTTTCTGGGTGCTGGCGTAGCAGCTTACAACATACTTCTTCCTGGTAATGATAGTGATGATGATCAAGTTGAATATTCCAACTTGGGAATTGAAAATGCTTCTGATTTAAGCTTTGAACTAACAGGAACAACGCAGCAAGATGCTTCTTGTGCGGATTATCAAAAACCTGATGCTTGCGCACAAAGCTTGCCTCAACTCGCCCAACAATGGGTGCGCATCCAACAAGCGACTAATGGTGGCGATAATGGTTGGATTGATCTTGAATACGATGTTAAAGATTCTAGTGGGAATTATCGCGGTCATTTTGGTGTAAGATTAACTCCCCAAGAAGTAACCATTTCCAATGCCGATGGTGTGTCGGTGTCCTTAGGTTCTTATCAAGCTGGCAAACCGCAAACTGTTACAGTTGATAAAAGAAATTGTGATATTACAGCAAATGTCACCCTGCCTGTGGGCGAATTATTAAAAGGTATGGATCACTCTGGGTTTGAATGGGGGCATAACGTTGGAGAAATCAATCCACCGACTTGCGAGGATATTCAAACAGCTTTAGAACATCAATTTGTTTCTTTGAGAGTGCCTTTTAAATTGGAATATGGCTCGCCAGACGGCTTAACGATTGATCGATCCTCACAATACGTTCGACAATATTTAGAGTATGTGGCGAATATTACTGGACATGGCGCACAAGCGGTAGTTGAGCCACATAATTATATGGAATTTAGAGGTCAACCTATTACGCCAGAGCAATGTCGTAATCTTATTGGATCGTCTTTTGCTGATTTATTCGTTGGTATGGATAACATCGTGTTTGAAGCCATGAATGAACCAACACATTCAACTCCCGAAGAACTTTTTGCCTGTTACGATGGTTTGATTAAAGCAGCACGTGCCAGAGGATTTAACGGTACCATTGCAATAGAAGGATCATTATGGGGCTCACCGGGAGCTTGGACGAACGCGGATGGCAGTGGCTCGCAACAATTTAAAGTATTAGAACCGTTATTCACGAATCCTGAAACTTATGGCGATGTGCAAATGGCCATCCACACCTATTTTAATGGTGCAAGTGGTGGCGGCACTGGCTTGACTGAATGTGTACCTGCTAATACGGCATTAGCTTTAAACCGCATTCCCGAATTAACTGCTCTTGCACGCGAGCATGGCATAAAAATCCGTATTACTGAAATGGGCGTGATTAAAACAGCAAATTGTGAGACCGTGCTTGAAGATGTATTGCAACACATCTATGCAAATCAAGATGTGTATGTTGCTTATAATTGGTGGACACAAACCCCACATAATTGGCAATATCCTTTGAGAATTACACCAGGAGATACTTCTGATCCACGTGTAGAAGTGATGCAAACGATGCCCGGCTTTAAGCCTCAAAATGATGATGGATTAAAAGCAAAAGCTAATAGCAATATAGATTCAGCTCAAAGTAGTGGATCAGCTTTATCATCGATCTTTACAGACATGAGTTGTTGGCTAGCATCTCAATTGATAAATTTTGTTGCTGATTGCCCAGCTAGTTTCTCACCTGAAGCTGTATTGGCTGCTAAAGCAGTTCAAGGCGATGAACGTGCTCGAGCCTCTTACAAGGCACAGCGGGAAATTGGCTTTTATGCAACACCACATTCCCCTGTTTCGAGTGTAGCAAGCTTAGCACCTGCATCTACAGTAGCCTCAGCACTTGAATCGGCAATGGGGTTCCTGAGATAATCGCAATCTTTGTCATGAAATAATTGGAAGTACAGTAATGTGCATTAGATTGTATTTGAAAGCTTAGAAACTAAAGCTTTCTTTCTCTGTTTAATCGTTCAGTATGCTAATTTTGCAGATTAGACTGAATATTAACATTCTAAAACAATAAAGAACTAAAATAATTCTCTGAAAGTAGTTTATATATTAATGTTGATTGCTTATAGCAATTCATTTTGTTTTTCACATTTTCAATATGTTTTTGCACTGTTTTCTGCGAGATTGATAATATCTTCGCTATTTCTGTTGCTGACTTTCCTCGCACCAACCATTTAACGCATTCAAATTCACGTTTACTAAGATAAATTTGTTTGTTGTCCAACATAAAATAATAACGATTTATAGGAATAGCATCTACCAACAAACTAAAGTCATTCAGAAGCAAATCCTCATTATCACTATTAAGACATGAGGTGGCGTGATGTTTTTCTATCTGTAATCTTTCTACAGCAGGCAATATAGAAGAAATGCTATCTTTAAAGTACTGTGTAAACAACGTTAAAACATCAATATTTTTAAGGTACTCACTATTTTGGACTATATTCTCTTTTATATTCGAACCAAAATGAAAAAAGTCCGTAAACTCTAATCTTTTTTCAACCATGGTTAGATGATGGATAATATCAAAATCACTTTTCGCAAGTTCGTAAACCTTGTTTTTTTCTAACGTATCCCACAACATATAGTCGTTATTAAGAAAACACTCTTCTTTTTCAAATATATCAAATATAAATAATTTTTCTGAAATATAAGCACGGTTCCAGTGACGGTGGGTTGAGAGACAAACTCTAGAATTATCTTTATAGCGTCGAACAAAGCAGAAATAAGAGATCCTTGAATGTTGTAGTAGTGGCGAAACAATTTTTTGAAATTCATTTTCGACATCATATTCACTTGAGTCTGGTGATTCCATCGTTACATCCCTCACTACATAAACGTCTAAATCACATAATATGGCATGTGTATAAAAATTTATATAGTTAAAAATCCCTATATGTTTTTTTTAAAAAACCGTTATTATCCGCGAATAGATTCAAACGATAATAATACATAGGCATTTTCATGAAAAAGCAAAACAAGAATCGTTGTCTTATCGACAGAAAGGCGTTAATCGAGACTATTAATGCACGTTATCAACTAAATCAGGAAGTAAACAAAACGCCTTGTCACTATTATGACGCGGCGTATCAAACCCTTCATCAAGAAAAGATTATCCATAATACTAAAATCCATTCGTGATATCTATTATGATATTTCTTAAAATACCGCAGGGAATTTTACGTATTTCAAACTAACATCCATTCCTCTACTCTAAATTTCCCGATAAAACATTTAAATACTCTATCGGGAAAAAGATATATAAACATCAGAAATAGAGGATATTAAAATGGAAAATACAAAGAAGAAAATGCTACTCAATTCATTGAAAAATGTTGCAATGTTTTCACCTATTGCTATTTCCATCGGTACTACATTTATGTCAATCAATGGTGCTATAGGAGGATCATTAGGTGGCGGAGTTGGCACTGCTGTAGGTACAGCAATTGGTGGATTAGTTGGACTTGCATGTGGTGGCTACGGCGTTGTTCTAGGAATACCGATTGGAGCTGCTTTGGGTGGAGGAATTGGTACTGCCGCAGGGATGGCCATTGGAGCAATCTCGACAGGTGTATTTGCCACTGTGGCCTGTGGCGC
The DNA here is from genome assembly GCA_021773175.1 of Gammaproteobacteria bacterium. Lineage (GTDB taxonomy): Bacteria > Pseudomonadota > Gammaproteobacteria > JAJFKO01 > JAJFKO01 > JAJFKO01. The sequence continues at coordinate 13,333 of JAJFKO010000064.1, read as the reverse complement.
AGTTTCTGCGACAGCAGTAACAACACTGTTATTAAGGCAAGGTTTTTTTAGAAATAGTGCAGAAGAAGAAAATAGTGTAGCTCTAAATGATATTGAACAACAGACCTCACGAACAAAGCTCACATCTAGGTAAAAATCTAGTTAATAACTAGAGAAAATCACATAAAGAAGCTAGAGGAGATGTTTTCTGTAAATCGGAGTTTATTTCAATACCTTCGGTTTACAGGATTTTTAACATTTCATTAAACATGTCAGCCACGGGTATAAAGGTAATTAGCATTCACTACAGCGTCAATTTAATGAAAACTGGACATAACATTAAAAGCTGGTCAAAATATGGCGCTTAAATCTATACCTATAACGCTAGCAAAAATAATAATATGCCCGAAAACTACCAAAACGCAGTTGCTCAACTCTCAAAATATGGTTTTGCCCCTACAGCGTTTGCTGCAGTCACAGATGCTCATAAAGAACACGTCATGCAGGCGTTAGCAAGAACCATCAAAAAACTAAGCAGCAGTGGTCTCCAGGGAATAACACGAACATTAGTGCAAGCCATTTTTTATCACACAGAAGGTAGTCAAGTCTATATCTATCAATTTATTCCAGCAGAAGCTGTAACGCCAAAGGTAGTAAAATTAAAATTTAGCTTAACAGGTGATACACGACCAACGATTCAACTATCCACCGAACAAACTACTGCCGTTAATACTAACCAACTTAGCTTAAGACTTGTTGGTAGCTCGCCTCACACCGAAGCGACTATCGAACAACTTAAACAACAAACTGATGAAGAGAAGTTATTATTAATTGAATTGCATGCGCATCGCTGCCCTATCGCTAATTGTCATATTACTGATGACCTCGAAAAATTATTAATGCTTCACATAAATGAAATTCAAACACTTGTTAAAGCTAAAGGTTGTTGGGATTTACCTGATTGCATCTATGAAAAATTTCCAAGATTAAAACTTATAATCAAAGAAGCAAATCGACAGTTAAGCACTGAGGTGAAACAACAAGCTTGTGATTTTTTTGCAAGATCGCCACTATTCCTAAAAAAGTTTTGTTATTTCAAAATTAAAGAAATCGTAGATTATGGCGATGAAGCAGAAAATAGACCAGCATGCCAAGAAGACATTATTATTTCCGTCATTGAGCAAAAGCAACAGACGTATTATCTCTTTGAGGCTAAGCTCATATTTTTTAATGGCAGACATGTTGCTAGCATCACAGCAACCAAAACCGAATCTGATACCAGCGTCTTATCCATTCTACGTAAATCTAGCTGGCACGTTACTCATCCTGCAAAAAACAACGTTATTCGGCTCTCCGATCAACGATTAGAGGATTCACTTGCCGTACAATATTGTATTGCGGAACAAACATATGGCGTATTATCAAAGTCGCTTGGTTTAAAGGCCAGCGCCAAAGGTTTAAACTTTTGGGAAGACTTAGCATGCAACTTAACCACACGCCAAGCCCGTGATGAAACACAAATTGGTTTAATTGCTGAAGAACTAAAAGCTTCTAGACATAAAGTAATAAAAAAACCGCGCATTGAGCCACAATTTAACATTGAACTACAAGATCAAAAATTCAGCCAAGCTGACTTTGCGTTACAAATACTCATGAACCAACGTGCAAACCGTGGCACCTTACTCAACCTACCAACAGGCTACGGTAAAACCTATATTTTATTGATGGCGATGGCACAACATCTTCATGATGTATCAATGAATAATAGAAAGCCTTATCTTGTTGTGGCACCCAAAAAAAGTATACGCGATCACTGGCTTAGCACCTTAACAGAAGAGTTAAGAAACCGCTTGTTCCCAGAGCAACCCAATGTCTATTCAGAAGCACAAGGATCATCACTTTCTAATACTGAATTATTAAACACAATAAGGACAGGAAATTACTGTGTTGTTATATTAACAAATGATCGTTTAAAGCTTATTGTCGATGAGTTTTTTTCTGCCGCACCAGGACTTAAAGCAAAGGCCTCATATGATGAGTTTATTAATATACTTAATGAAACAAAATATCCTTTACTCAAGATGTTTGGACAACGCTTAAGAAATATAGAACCCGCTATTTTTAATAAAACAAAATTTTTCGTCATGGGGAATCGTGATGATTGGCAGGAAATATTAGAAGAAAATCAAGAGCAGCTTTCCAGAGAGCGTGGAGCTAACTTTGATAGCAGCACGATTAGTAGAATAATCGCAGAGTTAACCGCATTACAAGCCGAACAAATACGGCGCATTCAAAAATATGAAGCATTTAAAGCATTGTTTAATGGGATTGTGCTGGATGAAAGTCATGAATTAATCTCAGTAAAATCCAGTAATGACTTTAGCCAAACAAGACAAGCAACAAAGCGTAGACGTAAAAAAGATGAAGACATTGGCATCAAGCCAACGCATATTATTCTTGATTTCGCTAAAACCTATCAATGTAGCGGCAGTGTTGGCGCCGTTGAAAATCGTTTAGTGTTAGCGTCGTCAGCAACACCGTGGCCTAATAATATGGATGAGCTAAAACTACACATGCGTTTCATCTATTCAAGCCTACTCGGTGAATTTCATCAATTGAATGATGCGTTATTCAGACACTGGGGACGTTTTGAAACAAGCATAGAGGAACACTGTGGAGGTGAGGCTCAAGTAACCCCAGAGTTTTTACAAAAAAAACTTGGGAAAGTTAGCAATAGCTTCATGCGCTGGGTACGCTTACTTTTTCATTATGGTGTTCGCTATGAGTCCCCTGAAGAATCAAATAACTTATCACATGAAAAAATTATTTATTCACAATGCCAACGATTAACTGATTCAACACCTGTAGTAGACTCAAAACAATCGTTTCAAATGATACGTAGCTTTTATAGCGCCGTACTTGGATTACGCGCACAACAAGATCCACAGTCACAACATGGCGTACAGGGAAACTTGTATCGAGAAATCATGGTTGCAATGCGTGCCATGCCAACATTCCCTAAAAAAATAGCTTTCTTTGTGGAGTTAAAAAAAGATGCTGCACAACTCGCACTAAGATTATCTAAAGAATTTGAGTCTGCCGGTGATTGCTTCATCGGACTATTTTATGGAGATACCTTAAAAGAGATTGGTACCAGCCATACAACTATTACACAACGCGTTAGTCGAGATTGTAATCGCAATGCTTTTAACAATATTTTATCGTTTGATGACTTAGCAGAATATGCTCATGAAATGTTTCACCCAAAAACTATTGCTGTTAAATATAAAGGAAGATATACATTAAAACTCTTGCCTGCATTACGTGCAATCCAAGCTATTGGTACCAACAAAGTTGAAGCAAGTCTTGCGGCTCTTAATGACGCAACCAGTACAGTCCCCACTGCTATCAAAGAAGCTGTAACAAAATATGTTAGATTCAAAACTAACAATCCTGACCAGTCGCTTTCTGATTGTGAGTTACCAGATATAGAGAAAACGAAAATTGAATTTCTGATAAAGGTCGTTGCGCTTGAAAAAAAATCTCAACATGAAATCATCATGGATTTTGATGAAGAATTAAAAGTCTTCGAAAAATTCCTACTGAAGTTCAAAGGCACGCTCATTGAACGCTTCCAAAAAGTTTATAGACTGTTAACAAATGCGGATCAACCAACTACGGGGAAAACAGCCTCATGGCACAATGATGAATTTAAAGTATTCTACTTCTCATTCCTTGCTTATATTTACAAAATAGCGCGTAGTAACATATTAATTCTAGGCGATGCAGGCACCTCGGGCATGCGCGTTGATGCTGATGTCCTCACGCTCTTATCTGGTGCCTGGACCGAAGGGAAGTTAACTCAGGTCAAAGGCCGCGTCGGACGCAAGAAAGGACAGTCTGGCCAACAACGACATTGTGAAATACTTTTACCTCTGACTAATTCTGTCTTCGAATTAAAAATTCTGAGTTATTTCATCAGAAAATATCTCTATAACGAAATTATTACTGGCCGTAGAGATCTATCTCCCCGAGATATTATCGAGCCACTGATGTATGCCTTAAATTTAAGTCAGCATTATATCGAACGTGTGAATGGTGGCACCATCATTTATCCAGAAATTCATACCGCAATACAAGCACAGATAGATGCGGCGAAAAGAGCCCAAACAAAAGATTATCTAGCTTTACCGCCTTGTGATAAAGCAAAAATTCTCATCCCTAAAGCTTTATCAGATTGGTTAGCAAACATTGGAATATTATGTGATGGCTTACCACAGCAAAGACTTGTTGTTCTTGATGACTTAGTAAGCGACGAAACATTATTACGTGCAAGCGAATGGCAAGATGATCATGTTGAAGAAGCTTCCACAGAATATACTGAAGGACATGACGCAGCAAGTGCAGCACCAGCTGCGAAAAGACCAAGAGTTGCACCCAGCTCACGACCAAAACCCGTTAGTTATAAACCTTTAATTAGACGTATCCCTAATAAGCCAATTCCACGACCTCGAAATGCACGACCTCGCATCGTCCCTATGGAGTACGATATTATTCCATCATATTCACATGCAGACTTTCAATACTCCAATAGTTTAAATCTTATTATCGTTGTACCGACTCGTGGTAAAGCACCAGATATCCCTTTTGAGCGTTTCATTGCATATGTAAGGCAAGCTGTAAGAAAATATGATGTTTCAGTAACGCTAATCTATGCGATTAATGCCCATGAAGCTGAAGCACAAAATATCAAGCATATTTTGCAAGCAATAGAGCCAGAAGTCTCTGCTAAAGTCCTCCCTATTGTGACTTCTTTCTTTTGGCAATCAGAGTTAGATCAGCATGGTAAATTACAAATTCCTTATGGCATGATCCGCAACTACTGTCTGCTCAAAGCACAAGAAAGATGGCAAGAAATTCATGCCGAACATCCTGATACTGTTGCAACACTCTGTATTGACAGTGATACGATATTAACAACAACCGTCTTAGAAAGATTTCTCGCCTGGAAAAATACACATCCTAATTTTCTTATGACAACAGGCTATGAAATGATACCAGCCCCAATAGCTCAAGATCCGCTATTATTAGCGCCACATGAACATGCTCCTAACGCAGCATGGCAACAATACTGGCTAACACTTGCTAGCCGTATTTGTAATGATGTTAATTCAAAATTGTATGATCGTAGAGATAATCAAGAACAATATTTCGGCTATATGGCAGAACCTATCCATTTTATCTCTACTGGACTAACAACTTTACTCTTTTCCCAAGCGCTAAAATTAGACTCAGAGGAACTTTCCCCTTATGGCTTTTGGAGCTTTGAAGGGCGACATTTAGTGAAATTCCTAAGAAAAATGTCAGCATCCCAAGCCTATTTAGTGATAGGGCCATCACCGGATTTTCGCAAACGCAGTATTCATACAAATAACCAACGGTTTTCCATCCCAATTCCCACAAGAATGATTAAATCGATATTAACAAGAGAAGAGCTCGTTCAAGTATTAACGGTTCTACACAACCACCCTCAACACATTATTAACCATCGATTTGCTGCAAATAATATCGCGGCTTTTTTACAAATTCGCTCTGGCGATATTATAGAATATGCAAGTTACCTACGCATGAAACCCATGTTGATATTACTTGCTCTAGGCCCACAGCGCTGTCTTAAGTTTGCGAAGATGCTCTATGAATTTATTCAAGATGAACACTATAATTTTGCCGCACATTTTGATGCGAGAACATGGGGCATTAGCTTAGAAGATTTCAGTACATTTGTGAATGGTAAATTTAAACAACAATTTATTACGAAAGAACACTTTACTATTTATGCAACATTAGCCGCTGTATGGGCACGCGCTATTGCAGAAAGAATCATGTATTCGTTTAAAGACTATTATCAAGGTGAATATCAAAATGGACGCTATGCTCCAATGCAGCTACCTGATGATTATCCGGTTAGAGCAAAAGCTATTGCCGCAGAAGATGATAAACAATTAGAAGCTGTGCCCCCTGAGGCACTATCATTAACAACGATTACTAACACCATCGTAACGTATTTGTCTCAAAATACCGATGCACACCCAGCGCCAAGTTGGATACAAGAAAAACTCACTCAGGATTGTGGTGCAAATTTAGCATTTGTCGGTTATACACAAGATAATAAAGTTATTGCCGTCTTAACATTTCCTGAAACTATCGCAAGAACAGCACGTAAGCAAATATGTGAAACGGTGCATGCAAAGATTTGTGAAGCATTACCTGTCCAAAAACACAATGTCACCGCATTAGTACTGACTCGACAAGAAGAGCATTACACTTTACGTTTTACTAAATTTCAGAATGATAATCTAACTTTTTTTAGTGCTGTTAATCAAAAAGGATTAACCCTTGCAGACTTGCAAGAAAACTTAAGTTCCATTGCCGGGTTATCGCTTTCAACCGTGGTAACGCCAACAAGAACAACAACGGCATCGACGACTTCAACACAAGCCAGACGACGACCAAGACAGCCTGAAGCAGAAACGACAGAAGCAAGCTCCTCTCAAGCTACTAGTGAAGCCCCAAGAAAGCCGAAACGCGCACGAATGGGCGCAAAATCAGACTCAACAGACTCAAGCTAATATCCACAATGTAAGAGGAACACTATTGTTTAGCCAGATATATGCTATTAATTTTCATAGATATGACTGGCAATCCTGAACTTCTTTACCTCTTCCCAGCGAGGCGCAAAGCCTCAAGTATTTTTAACATAAAGATAAGCCATGCGGTTGTTATTTAAGTTAATTATGTATTCTATCACCAGTGGGTTAAAATCATTTTAATCGATTATTCATTTATAAACCTTCATTGAAATCTAGCTAAATAAAAATTTCTTACGTGCTCTTTTCTATGTTTTCAGTTTTATCTTTAATTAAAAAGTTAGTATGATGCCCGCTTAAATTGACTGATGCATTTAACCTTTCCAAGCTTATGGGGTGATCACATGAAATCTCTTCTTAAATTTTTTGTACTCTTACAAGTTATTCTTTTGCTAACTGCTTGTGCAAGTCAACGACAAACATTGACGCTACAAAACAGAAGAACAATTAAATCTGATAACGTTTTAGTAAATACAACTCAGCGTAATATACGTATGCGTGAAATGAGCTTCCTTAATTCTGATGTTCCCTCTCCTTATGCCCCTATGGATAAAGGGGCAATAGTAAAACCTACACCTGCGCAAGCGGGAGCCGGAGGGGGCTTAATTGGAGGGCTGATTGTTGCGAGTATTCAGCATAGTGATGTTAATGATGCAATGAAAGGCATTATGCCAGTGCAGGAAGCGCTAGGTGATTTTAACTATATTACTATTTTCAAAGGCAAGCTAAAACAACAGTTAGCAACATTGCCTTGGCTGAAATTAAAGAGCGTCAAAGAGAAATATAATATCCATAATAGTGAGCAAGCCATCGTTAATTCTGCTCGTGAAAATACGACTTTATTTATTGGTACAACGTATGCCCTAGATTCAAGCTTCAAACAATTAGAGGTTGCCGCTTATGTTAAACTAGATGAGAAACTTGCTAAAGGCAATACACCGAAAAAGCTTTATGCAAATAACTTCTATTATATTTTCAGGTTGAAGCAACCTAATACTAAGAGCAAAGCCAACATGCAAGTTTGGACAAAGCATCATGCACAACTTTTAAAAACCAGATTACGCGATGCCGCGTCTTTGTTAAGTAAGATGATAGCTATGGATATCAAGCATCCAGGCAAACATCCTTATGCGAAATTTAAGCAAATCATCATCGTGCGGACGATTGATGGGCAGACAGAAAAAGCCAGAGTTATTAAACAAACTCAAGACTATTTCATCGTTTCATTGATTTCAGGAATCCGCATCAAAGGCACCATCTATGCAGTAAATCCTGCTGGTGTGGTTCATTAAAAAAGGAATAAATTATGGCGATATTAATGAGAATAGTGTTGTTGCTTTTGATGACACTATTCTTGTCTGCCTGCGCAACAACAGCTAGCACAAGAGTCGTGAATTTATCAGCGAATCAACAGCAAGTGCAGACAACAAAAAATCACAACCTAAAAATATCTGTATCGGATAAGCTGCCGAGTCTTGCAAACTTAGGTGGCAGTGATGGCATGACAACGGTTCAATTTCAAAATCCTACCTTGTGGTTAACAACACAGTTGCGCCTGCTAAATAAAACAAAATGCCAACTGAAACATAAAATACGCATGAATGTTACAATTAAAAAGCTTTATATCGTTATGGAAAATGACAACCTCGTTGGTAATATCGAATTACTTAGCAAGTATTATAAAGATGGTATAGCGGTAGGTTCAAAGCGTTATTGGGGACAGTGTGAAGGTGGTATATTAGGGATGACGGGAACCACTGAGATAAGACTATGCCTAAAAACCGCGCTTTATAAAATCATGGATAAGATGGCAAGGGACATTTGTCATAAAAGCCGATAAAAACATTGAGGGATTAAAATGGCATCAGATTTAAGTTTTGTAGAGTATGTAGTTGAGCAAATCGCTGTTAATTGTAATATTTCATTCAAAAAAATGTTTGGTGAATATGCTCTATATTCTAATAATAAAGTGGTGGCGCTCATATGTGATAATCAGTTGTTTGTAAAGCCAACTGATGCTGGGAAAGAATATGTCGGTGAATTTGAGGAAGCGTCAGCTTATCCTGGAGCAAAGCCATCGCTACTTATTCAAGATAAAATCGAAGAAGCTGAATGGCTTTCTGAACTAATTATTATTACTGAGAAAGAGCTACCAAAGCCAAAGCCAAAAAGAAAAAAAGCGTCTAAAAAATAAATGTGCCTCGAAAGTCACAACCTAGCAATATCTGTATCGGATAAGCCACCAAATACTGTGAATTTAGGTGATAGCGATAGCATTACAACGGTTTCGCTGTATGACTATGACCATCTCGTATAATCCGGAGTTGAAATCCGGATTATACGAAAAAATAAGATTTGTCTTTCATTTAATGTCGCTAGTGACTCTCGCATTGACTTAAAAGCTAGCAGTCAACTCGTCCGCCCGTGATAACAAACTTAAGCCAGTTAAACGTTGGTATAGCAAAACCTCGTATCACGACATTATTCTCTGATACATCTAACTCACATATCGCGCCAAGCTGTTCATAATGGTCTTTAATAGAGCTTGTTTTGGAGATACACAAACTGTAATGCCTGCACTTAATGTAACCCCCCAATAGGTAATATGCAGCTAAATTGCTAAACATTCCAGTTTGCAAAGTAAATCTACATTATTATAAAGATACAATACCTAACAAACACAAAGAAAAAATTCTTGGAATGTTTAACTGCAAATCATATAAGGGCCAAGAACTGTGGGTTAAAAAAGAAGTAATGCTCAGAGTGCAAGAGGTTGTAGAGCCAAAAGCATTATTTAAAGAAATTCAGCAAGAAACAAATACACTTGTTTCTTGCTGAATAGTTACCTAAAGATTCGAAAAAACATCCTGCAAAATATCTAATCCTTCAAATAAAATTTCATCAGATACAGTGAGTGGCACTAAGATACGAATAGTATTGCCATACACACCACATGATAAAAGGATCAGACTTGATTCTAGAGCCTGCTTACATATTTTGTTTGTTAATTCAGGATCAGGAACATGGGTTTCTTTATCTTTTACAATTTCAAATGCAACCATAGCACCCACACCACGGATCTCTCCTATATGCTTCCCATAAGGCATTTGCTCCATTGCCTGTAAGCGTTTCATCACCTGCTTGCCGATATGATCGCTACGTGTTAATAGATCTTCTTCATCGATCACATCAAGTACTGCTAACGCAGCAGCACAGGCAATGGGATTACCCATATAGGTGCCGCCTAGGCTACCCGGCATTGCTTTATCCATGATTTCTGCTTTGCCAACCACACCTGAGAGCGGGAAGCCACCTGCTAGACTTTTCGCTACAGTCATTAAATCCGGTTCAACTTGACTATGTTCGATAGCGAATAATTTCCCAGTACGAGCGAAACCAGATTGCACCTCGTCGGCAATTAATAAGATGCCATGTTGGTCACAAAGAATCCGGAGCTGACTGATGAATTCTGGTGATGCAATACGAAAACCACCCTCCCCTTGCACGGGCTCAATGATAATCGCGGCGACTTGGTCCGCGGCAACATCAGTCTTAAATAGTGCAGCGATCGCATCAAGCGACTCTTGTTCTGAAATACCATGATAGTGATCGGGAAACGGGATATGGTACACCGGCCCCGGTAGAGTACCCATGCCTTCTTTATAGGGATTTACTTTGCCCGTCAGACTTAATGCCATAAATGTACGCCCATGAAAAGCACCCTGACATGCAATGATGGCCGATCGTTTTGTCGCGATACGAGCAATCTTTATCGCATTTTCAACCGCTTCTGCGCCTGTCGAAAAGAATATGCTTTTTTTAACCGTATTCCCGGGAGCAAGTTGGTTAAGGCGTCGAGCTAATTCAATAAAAGGTTCATAGGCACAAACCTGAAAGGCAACATGCGTGAATTGTTCCATTTGTTGTTGTGCTGCAGCAATGACTTTTGGGTGACAATGGCCAGTATTAAGCACACCGATACCGCCAGCGAAATCAATATAACGTTTGCTTTCTACATCCCAAAGCTCTGCATTTTTTGCGCGAGCAACGATGATCGGTTTGTCAGATTTAACACCCATAGGAACATGGGTATCGCGTTCTTTAAGTAATGATTGGTTTGTTTTCATGTTAACTCCTGTTGTTAATTTAAGTTTCGATTAAAGATGGATCCTAAAGCCTAGCTCTTACTACACCTTTTTATTCCTGTCTGTTAGTTAACCAGAAATGTAATAGCAATCTTGTGCTTTTCACAAACAAAGCCTTCACCCGTAGCATGTAGATTGGCTTAGAATTTTACTTAAAATCATCTAATATCTTCTTTATTCCTTTCGGTGAAACATCAAATCCAACATCATATCCAGGATTTACAACCAGCCCAATGCCATTAGGTATCTGCTCAAACATCGTTTTCCCTTTAAGCATCATGTATTGTTTTACTTCTTTTTCATATAAATTAAGAAGTGGCGCTGACGTAAAACTTGCCATCATATAAATGCCTTTCTTGTTAAATAATAATGGTTCAAACTTGCTATCAATAATTTCTTTAACAAGAAATTTTTTTACAAAAAGTACAAAATCATATCGACCATTTTGTACTTTTTCTAATCATTTGTTGCTTTAAATTTATTCCCCATTCGTAGTTAAACCTCACGTGCAATTTTTGTTTCAGGCTTTGTCCATATTACCTCTTTAATTTTTCCTGTTAAAAAACCGCGATCTCGAAGGTGTTGAAAAATTGCTGAGGGTGACCATCCATAACCACCTGAGAACAAACAGTTCACATTGCGGAGCTCAGCTAAATATGATGATAGCTGTTGCTCATTAGCATAAGGTAAAACCCAAATATTTCTTTTAAAAAGCTTTCTTTTGCAACCAAGATCTTTTAGAAAAGCTATTAATTTAGGCTCGCGAGTATCAATAATAATTTTATTGCTCAAGACACTACAAATGATATTCACGCTATTACTCATTTTCTAATAGCCTTATTAATCGCTACTTGCCAATCTTCCCAAGCTGCAGGATCAGCAGGCTTGCCATCATCGAGCAAAGTTAGATCTCCCAGCAAACTTCCAATTTCATCCGATTTAGTCCTGTCAAAATAAGCATCTAAAAAATAAAACATTGCTATAAAAGCTTCTTTCTCATTTAAGTTCATTATATTCTGCTCCATTTAATTTCTAAGTTTCGGCGGTTTTGGAAACCTATTATTGTTAAGGCCAGTTTGCAAATCATAAGGCCTTGGTGTCGAATTTGAACCAGCATTAGTTATAACACCATTTCTTGTTCTCACCCATATTTGAGTACCATCAAGATTTATTTTCGCATGCCAAGTATTTCCATATTTGTCAGTTCCAAGAATATTTTTTTTATCATGCACAACCGACTGAATAATCTGTCTGTTACTAACAGTATCAGGTATGTGTCCTGTACTACTCCTAAAAATATGCTGCATGGTTGAGCTATCTTTAGGAAAAGTTACTAATGAATTCTCTAAGCTATCCCCTCCCAAAAACTTACCAAAGTGTCTAAAGCCAGCCAATGCATTCTCATACGCTACTCGACTACCCAATCCTACCGTATCACTCGCACTCCGCGCAAATAACGAGGCACTACGTAATGTTGAGGCGGCTGCACGTTGAGTACTGTCAATGACACGTCCAAGTGCCGCACCATCGCTTAAGACACCAACACCTTCTCCCGCAATAACGCCCAAGCCTACAACACCCGTCATGTGGCCCAACATATGCAACTGCATCTGCCAACCCGCATGCGAATAATTTGCATAATCCAGTTTTAATGCTGACCATGCATGCTCAGCCAATCCAACAGGATGCGTTTCGACAGCAACCATAAAATTATCAAAAGCTGTTGCTGTAAGGACAGGGTGGCGTACCGCTTCATACAAGCCAACCACACTCTGTTCAATCCCCGCATCTAACCCTGAACCAAAAGCATTAATCCCATGCACCACTGCAAAGAAATCAACACCTGCATGATGCCAAGCAGAATAAGGATGACGATGCTGGCCACCCAGTTGACTCAACACACGCTGATGACTCGAGTTCGCTTGAGATTGCCGTATCGTGCGATGTCGCTGTGCCGTTTGCTCGTGTGCCACCGGCCCTAAAACAAATCCCGCTGCCGTATCAGCATTATTGACCGCCGCCGTCTCTGTTGCCGCCAGGCTGTCATATAACACATCCCATTTGCTGGATGAGGATGAAGAAGAGGCGGAGGCTGCCGCACTACCCGTAGTCTGTTGTTTCACTCGCGGGTGTTGTGCCAAAGGATGGGCTGTCTGATGCCCGAATAGTTGGCGCGGTTTTTTGGGAACCTTCTCACCGCGTACTCTGTTTCGTGCATCCACATGGTGCGTATCGTGATGCAACGCCGCATCCTCGGCTTGTAACATTACATCGCCCACTTCCGTGCCCATCAGCTGCACGCCCATCGTCTCGGCATTCAGCGTATGCAAATTACCATGCGCTATCTCGGCATTCAGGACATCGGTCACCGGCGTATCCAGCGTATTCGCCACCGCCGCTTCCGCACGCTGCGATATCCCTGCATCCGCAAGCACACTGTCCGTCTCCGTCGTCACGACACTATCGGCAAGACTCTCGCCAAGCTCTTGGAAGTTCACATGCGTTTGTTGATGCAAGGCTAAGCCCATGCCCTGATTGATGACATCCGTTTCTAATGCCATC
>JAJFKO010000063.1 GCA_021773175.1 Gammaproteobacteria bacterium | reverse complement strand
TGAATTTGGTAGTTTCTTTTTATATGGTTTGCAAGTTGATTTGCTTTATCATTTAGCTCTTTATACGTCAAAGAAACATCACCACAGCTCACAGCGATATTATCTGGCACAGCTCTTACTTGTTCTTCAAAAAGCTCATGGATTAGCTTTGCCTCTGGATACTTCTTACCTGTATCATTCCATTCATAAAGCATTTTTTTATATACGGCATCACTTAGAATATTGATATCTGTAAGATCATATTTAATGAGACTATTTACATCATGCTTATATAGTATAGTTTCAATTGATTCTCTTAAGCTACTAACTAATATTTGATCATGAATATTTCCGATTATTCTAATTCTTGCACTTGTAATTTCTATTTTTACGCGATGATTATCTGTTGTAATATTTTTATCAAAGCTTATTGCAATATCTGTTAGCGCCTTTAATTGATATCTATAGAAAAAATCTTTTGTTATGGTGTGACTATTTGTTTCTTCGCTCAAGTAATCTCTTATTTTTTTGAGGCCTTGGCTTAACAATGCATGCTTAACATAAGCAAAACCGCGATTATCTACTAAATCACGTAGCTTTCTGGGGATATCTATACCAGAATAATATAATGAAATAATAAAGCTTGTTTGGAAAAATCGCGCTAAGACAATATACACTATGATGAACACCTCATCAGCCACAATATTTGCAGACAAAGAAATTTCATCTATATATAATTCTTTTTGGCTGGCATATCCTTCATGACTCTCAATGGCATTCAAACTAACATCGGGGTTGTTTAGAAACCTCTCTATTTGTTTTTTATGCTTGTTTTCTTTAGCTTTAATTCTAGATAAACAACTTGACTCTTCAGAATTTAATTCATATTTATTAGCTAAATCTTTAATAGTAACTTTTGTATTGACATCGTTCCCGTAAATATCTTTTATTTTATTAAATAATGGCAAATCGTTTTTTGTGTATTCCAGTAAACTAAAGTTTTGTTTACCAAAAGCCAGATTTAATTCTTCTAATAAATAGAATTTATTATTTAATGCAAGCTTCACCGTTGCAACAGGATTATCATTTCCTTCACCAAAAAATAAACCTCTAACCAGGCAATCAAGAGATATAAAGTTTTCTACACCATTTATAATGCCATAGTTTTTAGGAATGCTCTTTAATCCATAATAAGTTCTATTCTCTAAATTTTGTTTAATAAATGTAACTTTATTTTCTTTGATTTCGTCCAAAATATTTTGAAACAAACATAAAAAAGCCTCTGTACATTTTAAATTTAATGACTGCACTGTTTCTGACGACTCAATAGGAATGATAGTTTTTTTTGCTATATCACCTTCATCAATACCTTTGGCAATTTTATGCAACGTTATGCCGTGTTTCGCTTCGTTATTGATAATGGCCCAAGTTGTGCTATTCACACCAGCATAGCTGGGTAACAAGGCATCATGATAATTCAGTGCTAATATTACTTTCCTATCAACTAAAAAGGTCTCAGGAATGATGTCATCATTAATGATGCTAAAAAGATAAAAGCTATCTTCATTAATTGTATCTAGCTGGGATATTGAAATGTAAGGAAGTGAATTTTGTGTACACCAATCAATAATATCTTTATCTTCAGTGACAATCGAAATTATTTTCCAATCATTCTGGACTAAACATTTGATACATTCCAAACATAATTTTGTTCTGCCTATCACTATGGCTGTTTTAGTATTTAATAGCATGAGTCATTATCTTTATAAGTGAATTAAGTGAATTTCAAATCAATCTGACCAAGGTACATTATTCTCCCATGGCCACAACAACTTTTCTTTCTCCAGCAAATGGATTTCTAGAATGAGCCATGAGCCTATTATCCAAGACCATGACATCAGATTTTTGCCATTGAAATTCTATTTTTTCTGTTTCATAAGCAGCTATAATCTTTTCAAGATCTTCTAAAGCTATTTCACTGCCATCACCATAATAGGCATTTCTAGGAAAGGTATTCTCTCCTAACGCTTCTTTTAGTACTCGCCTATCCGATTCTTCTAAAGATGATATATGAAAGAGGTGTGCCTGATTAAACCAGACATCTTCATTAGTTACAGGATGCTTGATAGTCGCCTGGCAAACCTGTTTAGTTATAAGCTCAACACTTTCTTGATTGTCTGGCCATTCATACATGATTGAGTTTTCCTGACAATATCTCTCTACTTCTTCTCGACTATTTGTCTGAAAAGTTTCTTGCCAGCTTAAATCAATTCCTGATACGAACTTTCGCACATATAAAACCTTTTTATCATTAAATTTATTTACTATTTCTTGATCAATTTTTTTAAAAACATATCTACTATCTGCAGTAGCTGTTTCGCCACCACTATCAGCAGCAATCGCACTATAAAAAAAGATTTTATTTGGCCAACTTAATGTATAAGCATTTTCATTATGAAATGGAATACGTCGATCAGCAGGATATTCAGTTGCAGTATATATCTTTCCTCCTAGTTTATGTCTAGGAGTAGATCTATTGACATAATCAAATAAGTGCGGTGACATGGCATTGGCTAACTTATTGAATTCTGATACTGATCTAATCGCGAAACCTCTAAAAACTATGCCACCAAATTTCAACAATTGACTTTCAATTTCATCATTATTTTCTTTAATTACTTTCAACAGATCTGTATTATTCGCAGTAGCTTCATAACAACACATTTCTCCCAATCCATCCATTGCTTTAATAAAGCTTAAATTTTCTAATTGCATGATATATTCCTATAAATTACTGTCTGCAGCCAATTCTGTGTCCTTAAATTGTTTTTTTAATCGAGCAAAATAAAGCGAGAATAAAAAACAAATGATACTTGAAAATAATGCAATCCATGCAAAATTATGTAGAGAATAGCCTTTCCATTTGAAAATAGAATTTGTCAGCTCGATAATCAACATTAAGAATAGCGCTAAAATAAAATTGAATAATGCTGATACTGTATTTTTCTCGTGATGCACATCAGTCAAAATACTCCGATAAATAATACCTCTAAATAACCCGCCTCCAAAAACAGAAAAAGAAAGACATAAAACAAACGCCATATGATTTGAAACAACAATAATAGAAATAGTTGTTGCCACAACCGATATAAAACAGCCTAATTTAATAAGAGCTACAAAACTAAATCTATCTACTAAAGTATTTAAAACTATAGTACTAAGAATAGACGAGCCCACTATCATAATCATGTAAATGTTATATATCAATAAAGTTTCATGAAGAGTAGTCATAACAATGATAATAGAAAAAATCATCCATAGTTCTGAGGGAATTAGAGCCAGAGTCATAATGCCAACGCCTAATAAGAACTTTTTGCTTCCAACTATTGCACAGTAATTATTTATAAGCAGCTTAAAGTTAATTTTTATAGGGGTAATTTTTACTTTTGGTTTCAAACCCAGAAGCCCAATTAAAGCAATTAAGCTCATACTTCCAGTTATCCAAAATATGTATTTCCACCCTAGTGAAATTGCTATTAATGAGCCGAAAACAGGCCCTAATAAAGGAGCAAGAACTGCAATATTTGTCATTATCGATGTAATTTTAACAGCTGGAATATCATCAAATGATTCATGGATTAGTGTATATCCAAGGAAAATACAACCTTGACCCACTCCTTGAAAAAATCTAAATATAGAAAACTCTACGATATTATGTGAAAACGGGCAAAAAAAGTTAGACAAACAAAAAATGATGCACCCCAAAATCAATATTTTTGGCTTATTAATTGTATCGGCAACCATTGATATCAAAAGAGGTGTTAAACATACACCGGTTATATAAATAATAGCTGTTGTTGAAATATCAGAATTATTTGCATGCAAATATGTAATGACATTAATCATCGCAGGCATAATCATGGCATTAGTTAAGTAACATAACATTTCATATAGTAGAAAAGCACTTATATATAAAGTTGAGACGTTTCTTTTCAAATCTGACATACGAAACCTATGATACTTTAGAAGATATATTACTATCCTAGGAAACGCAGTTGATATCTATTGCGAATGCCTAATATACTGAATCTAGAATTATGCAGAAATTGCTTTATGTACTTTTTTGATGCTAACTATACTAGCAAAAAGGAATAAAAGCTTCAAAATCATGTTATTAATTTCACTCTCATTCATTAAATAATAATTAAGCGTGGTAGCTTAGTATCGAGTAAGTCCGCGTAATGATTTTCTCTAGAGAAATCTTCATTTAAAATCACTATAATTCCAAGGTTGATATACCATAATTTCACCCTCCTAATATGTTCCTTTTATAGGATCATACAAAATCCTATATTATTAGACATAAGGGCAGAAATTATGTTTTCAAGTGGAATACTTAAACAATTTAAGCATAATACACCGCACCAAGAATTGTTGCTTTACTTGCGCCAGTAACACTCGGAATATTTCCAGGCTGATGCTGCAAGGTTTGTTGCGCTAACCAAGCAAAACACATAGCTTCAACCCAATCAGGATCTATATCATATTCTTGTGTGCTCATGACCGTAAAATCATGACAATTTTCGTGTAATCGTGACATGAGATAGTCATTATGAACTCCGCCACCACAAACTAACAGTCTACCTTTATCCATAGTTGTTAGTTGTGAAATAGCATTGACAACCGTTACCGCTGTTAACTCTACAATAGTGGCTTGCACATCTTGCGGCAGATAACTTTGCTTGGTCCTCTCAATACAGTGACTTAACCATTCATAATTAAAATATTCACGACCAGTGCTTTTTGGTGGTGCTTGTAAAAAATAACTATCAGCAAGCAGCTCTGTTAACAGAGACTCTTGAAATGTCCCTTGTGCAGCCCATTTCCCGCCTTTATCAATTTCTTGCTGATGATAGAGCAGACACCAGGCATCTAATAGAACATTTCCAGGCCCCGTATCAAAACCTATAATTGCTTGCTTTTCATCTGCGGGTAATACAGTGATATTGGCAATGCCTCCAATATTTAATACGATAGTATCTTGTGTTTTATCTCGCAATGTCTGAGCATGAAACGCAGGAGCAAGCGGTGCGCCTTGTCCACCAAAAGCAATATCACGACGCCGAAAATCTGCAACAGTGGTAATTCCAGTTATAGCAGCAATCGTATTTGGATCACCAATTTGTAAAGTAAAAGGGCGTAATACATCAGGACGATGACGAATGGTTTGTCCGTGACTGCCTATTGCAATAATTTGCTCTGGCTTAAGATTAGTTTTTTCTAACAAATGTAAAACTGCATCTGCAAAAAGCTTGCCAACAATAATATCTAGCTCACCAAGACGATTAATTTCATCAGGCCCTTCTTCACAGAGTGTAATCAATTGAATTTTCAAATCAGCGGAAATGCGCTCACTATGCGCGGCTACAAACTTAGGAATATAACCACTAACATCAATCAAAACGGCATCAACACCATCCATACTGGTTCCAGACATTAAACCAATATAATATTCTGCAGGATTAGCCATAAGAATATGTTCTCCTTCTTTTTATTGATTTAGTATACTATATTTCATAATAATAGACCGTAAACTTTTCTGCAGGAGAATGCCATGCGTTATTTAGTCATTTTTATTTTAACTACCTTTATCTGGGGTGCTACCTTAACCGCTAATGCAGCAACGGTTAATTTCTTACAAGTTAGCGGGAAACAACAAACGCTTTACCAACAACCAGAAGCAAGCGCTAAATCAATCGCAACGTATAATGCTGGCCAAGAATTAATATCACTAAAGAAACAAGGGGATTGGGTTAAAGTAGCCGACCCCAAAACAGGCAACGTTGGCTGGATGCAGAAATCAGCGTTACAAGGCAGCAACTCATATTTCACTATTCAAATGTATGGCCCCAATGTTACAAATAAAACAGTAAGGCAGACTCAACCACCACAAGGTGCACCAAACCCACAGAATTTACAGTATGGTGCTAGCATCAATATTAATAAACAGCAAATCCAAGATGTAGTGAAAAACTTCCAGAAACAACAGATATTAATGCATGAACAATTACAGAAAGTAATCTCATCATTTGTGAAAGATTGGAATAAAGGTGTTAATAACTTACCTAAGTTCGATCAAAATAAATTATCTTTCCCCATGATTCAACCGATTATTATCATGCCCGCAAAAGCAGTCATTATTGATAATAAAAAACCGCAAACACCAGCAGCTAAACCAGCCCAACCAATTACACCAACAACGCCGGCAGCAATACCTGCACCGGCAATTAACTCACCAACAAATGCGACAATACCAGCTAAGGTCAATACAGAAAAGAAACCAGAAAAAACATGGTGGCAACGCGCGAAAGATAAGTTGAATAAAACATTTTAAATACGAAGCTATAAACTTTATAAAGAACGTCTAAATAGAAAAGTTATGTAGACGTTCTTTAATAGTGAATGATGAAAGACTTCAATCTTTACCTTTAAGTGGATATAAAAATTGTCCTTCAAAAACATGATGTACCGGACCAATAAGACTTACACCTGCTTTTTGATCTAACCAACGCACTTGCAGCTCGCCTCCGGGCATAATAACTTTAACGTCATTCTCTAAATAATCATTTTGGATGCCAGCTACCACAGCAGCACAAGCACCACTGCCGCAAGCCATGGTTTCTCCTACTCCGCGTTCATAGATACGCAACTTTATTATTCCACGATCCACAACTTGAGCAAACTCAAAATTAGTTCCTTCAGGAAAACGTTCATAGTTAATCATCGCTTTTCCAAATTTTTCAACAGGTGCCTCAGCCACATCACTACAAAATAAAACAGCATGCGGGTTACCCATAGATATAACATTAGTCTCAAAACTATCGCCATGAATAAACAGAGAATAGGTCTTGAGTTGCTGCTCCGCTAAAAAAGGAATGGCGGTAGGTTCAAAGATAGGTTGTCCCATATCAACAGAAACGATGTCATTGTCAAATAATTCCAATGTGACAATTCGTGAATTAATACTTAATTTAAAGTTTTTCGTTTCAGTTAAACCATGGCGTAAGCAATATGCAGCAATACTACGTAGACCATTACCACATTGTTCGACTTCGTGACCATCAGCATTAAATATGCGTACTGAATATAAAGCTTTATCTGTTTCGCTTTCTTCTAATAGTAATAATTGATCAAAACCAATGCCTCGATGGCGATCAGCTAATATCGTGATATCTTCTTTGCTCAAAGAAATGGATAAAGACAGATTTTCAATTATGACAAAGTCATTACCCAAACTTTGCATTTTATCAAATGCAATCATGCGATGCTCATTACTCATGAATTATCCTCAAGTTTATCGATACCCTTAGGGCTCATTTACAAATTAATATTTGGATTATAGCTAAAACTCTGTATAATTCAGCCAATTATTGCAATGGATTTGTGAAAATTAATAATATGGAGCTTTAGGAGATGTCTAATTTCCGGCAGATTGTTAAAATTGCTCTTTGTTTTGCAGCGGCACTACTACTTTTTGGCTGTGCTAGCAGTAATAAATATCCACTTGCAAAAAACTACATGGGTCGCTCGCTCATTCATAATTCTCCACTATCGCAACATGCAAAGAAACACCCTGTAGGTGTCGCTGCTGATAATGCTTTCGGCTTGGTTACCACATTTGAGCACAATCAACCGCGTGCATTAATCGCGGCTTTACGTGACGAAGGTGTACAGATTGTTATTCTCGGCGATAAAGCCACCTTGTATGTTCCTGTCGATCGAGTTTTTCACGTTAGTACGGCTGAAATTAAACCATCTTCTTATCTTATTCTCGATAATGTCGTCAGAGTAGCTGAATTCTACAGTAACTTTCCCATCATTATTGAAGGTAATACTGATAATGTGCCTTTTAGAAAGCTCGCCTATAAGATAGGAAAAAATCAAGCACGTAGTATTGCGGCCTTTATGTGGGCTGAAGGGATTAATCAACATCGCCTAGATATTCGTACTAATGGTGGCGACAAACCGATTGCAACCAATCACACGCTGTTTGGTAGTCATGAGAATCGTAATATTACTATCACTATCGATGGTCTAGCCGCTTAGAGCTTGCATAGAGGCTTATATACTTCGTTTACCCATACCCAAAGGGCACAGGCAGGGCACGGACAAACTTTTTTTCAAAACACTCAGGTATTATTCAAATATATTCCGATATTATTTATTAACGTTTTTTAGGATCAGCCGGATGAGGCTTACCTTGTGCATTGATCGCAACAAAAGTAAAGACACCTTCTGTTACTAAGTATTTTTCATCTGTTAATTGCCGTTCAACCCAAGCTTCAACTTTAACTTTCATGGAACTCGAGCCAACTTTTAAAATTTCACTATGGCAACTAACAATATCCCCAACCCATACCGCTTTTTTGAAAACCATTGAGTCTAAGGCTACGGTCGTTGTACGACTATGAGAAAACTTTTTAGCAAGGATACCTGCAGCTAAGTCCATTTGTGATAATAGCCAACCACCAAAAATGTCGCCATTAGGGTTCGCATCCATTGGCATCGCTAAAGTTTGAGTGGCTAGTTGACCTGAAGGTTGTTGTTCTGACATAAGGTTTCTCTTTTTTTTCATAAGTCTATACCCATTGGGGTTCGAAATGCGAGAATTATAGCAAACATTTTTGTTGTTAGAGACGTTATTTTGAATAAGTAGTAGCACTTCTATTGCGCATTCAAAATAACTTCTCAAGCGGCAAAAAGGGAAGGTAGAAACTCGCATTTTGAGTTCCGATGGGGATAAACAAGGATAGATGAAATTGAAAGAACATCACAACATAAAAAGCCCCACATTTTTAGCTAAATTACTGTGCTATAATTTTTAGTACCAGCTAATGGAGAATGTCTTATGTTTTACGGCCTGCTTGACCTGTCTTTTTGGCAGTATGTGATTGTTTTTTTTATACTAACTCATATTACCTTCATTGCGATCACTCTTTATTTGCATCGCTGCCAAGCGCATCGCGCTATTGAGTTACACCCTATTTTTAGTCATTTCTGTCGATTTTGGCTTTGGTTGACTACAGGAATGGTAACTGACGAATGGGTTGCAGTACATCGCAAGCATCATGCTTATAGTGATAAAAGAGGTGATCCGCATAGCCCGAAAGTATTCGGTATTAAAACGGTATTCTTTCAAGGTGCTGAGCTCTATCGTTCCGCAGCAAAAGATAAAGACATGGTAAAAAAATTCAGTCAAGGTACGCCGAATGATTGGCTAGAAAGAAATGTATATCGTCGTTTTCCTTATCTTGGTATTGGTATTTTATTTATTATTGATATTGTTCTTTTGGGAATCCCAGGTATTACCTTTTGGGCTTTGCAAATGATGTGGACGCCGCTCTGTGCAGCGGGCATTGTTAATGGCATTGGCCATTACTGGGGCTATCGCAATTATGAATGCTCCGATGCTGCTCGTAACATTATTCCACTTGGCATTCTGCTCGCTGGTGAAGAATTACATAATAACCATCACACTTACGGCACGTCTGCAAAATTTTCCTTAAAATGGTGGGAGCTTGATATTGGTTGGCAATACATAAAATTTTTAACACTATGTCGGCTAGCGAAGATAAGAAGAGTCGCACCGAAACTACAACTTATAGCAAATAAATCGACAATTGATTTAGAAACTCTAAAAACAATTATCAATAATCGTTTTCAAGTCATAACACATTACGGTAAGGAAGTAATGTTACCGATGCTAGCAAGTGAAAAACTAAAAGCGAGCGTTGCATCACAAAAACTATTAAAACGTGGTAGAAAGCTTTTACTACGCGATAACAGCTTAATTGATAGTAAAGGTATATTGTATTTAACAGAACTCTTGGCACAGCGAGAGAATCTACGCAAAGCTTATGATTTTCGCCAGCGACTACAGGCAATATGGCAACAAACCTCAGCAACACAGTATGAATTAATTGCAGCATTACAAGAATGGTGTAAGCAAGCTGAAGCGAGTGGCATCGAAGCATTACAGCAATTTGCGATAAGATTAAAAGGTTATTCTGTTGCGTTAACATAGCTAAAAAAATTCAACGGTACTGCGAACAAAAAACCCTGCAATTGCAGGGTTTTCGTATTCGAGTAAATTAAAATAAAAACGCTTATTTTAATTTTCCTTTTTCAATATATTTAACATGTTTTCTAGCAACGGGATCCCAACGCATTAATTCTAACTTTTCACCCTTATCATGGCGCATCATTGTGTAGAAGTGACCGGTATCCGCGGTTGAATGCATTCTTACAATTTTTCTCATTTCATATATATCCTAAAATTATAAAGTAATATTACGCTTGTTCTTCTTTCTTACGTTCTTCAATACGCTTGAGCACTTCTTCAATACCAAGCTTATCAATAATACGTAGGCCTTTCATGCTAACACGCAATTTTACGAAACGTTTTTCAGCTTCTAACCAAAATCGACGCACATGTAAATTCGGTATAAAACGTCGCTTGGTTCTATTTTTAGCATGAGAAACATTGTTTCCCACCATTGGCCGCTTACCAGTAACTTCACATACTTGAGACATAATAACTCTCCAAAACCTATATTTTTCAAAAACTTAAGCCTGTTAAAGGCTTGCAACACAACACTCATTAATAATATCGTCTTGCAAACAAATAGCCTCGGCCAACCACTACCCTTAAATTGGGTCTGCTTTTATAGCAAATTTTCCAACCATTTGCAATATCGGTGATGCTAATTGTAGCTGCAAAATACCACGAGCACCTTTTGTAGAATTAGACATGGACATTAAAAGAGCAGTTAGCTAAAGCTCCGTGCTCGACATAATTGGATTGTGTGCACTATTAATATAAGACACTACCCCCTTATAAAGCGACAAAAATTAAAATGGAAGTTTAAGAATCTAACACTTAAGTATGAACTTTCCCCAAAGTCACTACTAAGCAACATCTACAAAACTATCAATCCAACAGGCAGATACGGCTTTAATAAGCAGTTCTGTGATGCTGGTTTGGGAATAGAGTTGAGTTAGTTCATTTAGCGACTTATGTTTTTGGATATCATATAATATTGCGTAGTCTTCACGATTTAATACATCAATATAAATAGCATCGGGTTTCCGTAAAATAATTAAATGATCTTCACCCTCATCCAAAGATACAGTTGGCTCTCCTACATAGTAATCTTGATTCACTAACCAGATTTTTCGAACCGGGTAGATTGAGCGCATGAGGGTTGCTGAGCGATTAAGCCGGAAATGAACATCATCATGCTCATTTTGCAATACTGTAGCTAAGCTTGAATAATCAAATTGCTTTACAGATTGATAATGCGCCAAATGAAAATACCACTCTAACTGACATACATCGATTAAATATGAGAGTGACGCAGTGTTTTCATCTTGATGACATGTTTGATAGAACGCCTCTCCATAGCTTGCTAAATCAGCAGGGGGATTGGGAAACGTTTGTATATGACATTTAGCTAGATGTACAAAACAGTCATTGCCAATTAAACAATTACAAACAGGATAGACTGCTTGCAGCGTACTTATTAAACGTGATTCGATACTGGCTTTGTAGACATCCATGCGTTGTTGTAATGTAAATTTTTTCGTTTCTGAAAATTTTTGCGCGAACGCATCACTATCGCTATTCTCTATTAGTATTTTTAATAATAACTGTTGTGTTAAGGCATCATCTTGCATAAGAATCACTTATTCTTGTGGCGTGCTCAACTTCCTGTTGTAATACGCTGAATTCAGGGATATGCATATCCCATTCAATTAGTGTTGGTGTATTAGCGAAACGTTGGCTAGCTAACCTATACAATGTCCACACCGAGTCTGTAACCTTAGAGCCATGATCATCAACAAGAAAACCCTCTTGTTGACTGTGCCCGCTTAAATGAAATTGCCCAACATTATCTTGAGATAGCTGCGTAATATAATTTGCTGCATCAAAGTCATGATTCACGCTATTAACATAGACATTATTAACATCTAATAGTATTTTGCATTGGGTTAATTCAACTAAACGATTAAAAAACTCATACTCAGGCATCTCATTATCTTTATATATTAAGTAAGTACTAGGATTTTCGATATGTAATGGATAGTCGAGATACTGTTGAATAGCATCAATTCTACTTGCAATATAATTTAAATTCTTTTTTGTCATTAAGACAGGAAGTAATTCATGACTATGGAAAATACCATGACTAGACCAGCTTAAATGATCTGATACAATTTCTGGCTTAATGCTCTCAATTAAGCGTTTATACGTTTCAAGATATTCTTTATCTAATGGCTCGTGACTAGCAATCGATAAACCAACACTATGTAATGCCATGGGATAATGTGCGCGAACTTGCAAGAGATTTTCAAATGCAATGCCATTAAAGTTAAAGTAATTATCAGCTAAAGCTTCAAACCAATTAACATTCGGCTTCTCTGCTAATATATGTTGGAAATGGGGCTCACGTAAGCCTATGCCAACCCCCTTAAGTTGCGTATTAACCATTGATATCAGGTAACTCTGATTTCACTGAACCAACAATTTGTTTACAAGTGCCGCGAATAGTATGTACATATTCATCTTTACTACCATCTCGCGTTGCTTGATGCGCACAACTGTGTATTGCATTCGCACAATCATTCATGCCTTTTTTCGCAATGCCATAACACAATTCAATTTTTGATGCGGGAATCTCGACACGCATAGCATCTAGTTTTTTAGGGTTAAGTTCACCATTTGCATTAGTTACTTTTTTCATGAAAGCATCATTTTTAGCAGAAGGCTTGCCTGTGATCAGTGTCAAGCTACCACCTTTAATACGCAAACAGCTGCCTTTAGGAACAAATACATATTCATCGGGCATTGCATCTTTTATCGCATAACCATAACAACCATGCTGAGCATTCGCACAATTATTTAAACCTTTACGAGCAATGCCATAACATTTCTCAACATCTTTCAAAGGTATATTGACACTCAAGCCCATTGCATTCGTTCTTGCATAAGTATCTTTAGGAACTGCAGCATGGGCTGCCATTTGACATGCACCAGCAACAATCAATGCTGACAAAATAGAATTAACTCGTTTATTCATTAGATAGATTCCTTCATATAGAAAATAATAATATAAATTCTAATTTAATACAGTCCCAAGTGTAATTGAGGAAAATTATAGAGTCAAAACTGATATTTTACGCCAAGTGAATTATAGGAGGTTAAACATACATAATGGATTGATTGAGCATTTTGAATCACCCCCAGATCTCGTTAATAACAGCTCTATTTATCACTATCTACCTCCATTACTAATTTTAATGCGTCATCAATTTGATCTTCTGAAAATACTCGTATGCCATACTTTTCCAATAAGGCTGCCGTTGAGCCCATTCCAGCGATTCTAGTCTCGCCATCTTCAGCATAAACAGCGTTACGACCACAAGAAGGACTACGCTCTTTGAGAATCGCGACGTTGATATTATTGGCTTGTGCTAATTCTAAGGTTTTTTGAGCACCAGCAAGATAGATTGCAGTAACATCTTTGCCAAACTCATCGATGATCCGAGCTTTGCCTTCAAGTACTGCCATGCCAGAACCTTCACCGTGAATCATTGACCGTGCTCTTGGTGCGGGCAAGCCTCCTGCAACTTCTGGACAGATCACAACAACTCGTCCTGCTTGTTGCCAAGCAAATAATTCTTCATGCGCAATAAGGCAATCATTACCATCATAACGAACCTTATTACCTAATAAGCACGCACTAACTAATATTTTTGAGTTGGGGGTCTCGGACATAGCTCATATTCTCATAATTAATTTCGCTCATAATACTGTTTTTCACTCTAAGATTCTAAAATAATTACTATAACTTTCACCGTATTACAAATCAGCCGTGACACTCTGTCAGTTTTTTGCAATTGACCAAAAATAAACGCTCAATAAACTAAGCAAAAAATCTAAGAGGAAAATCACATGGCAAACTACTTTCATAATGAAATCCCCAGAGCGAGAATCAATATACAACTTAATGTTGATCATACAGGCAGTCAAAAACAGCATGAACTACCACTAAAAATTTTATGTTTAGCGGATTATAGTGCGAGCAATAATAACGAACATTTAGTTGATCGTGAACGAATCGCCATAAATAAAAATAATTTCAATCAAGTATTAGAAGAAGTCTCCCCGCAATTAAGCCTATCGGTAGCAAACAAACTCGATGACAAGCATAAACAACTGTCTATAGCTTTACAGTTCAAGCATATTAATAATTTTCATCCTGAGAAGATTGTCAAACAAGTTCCCGAACTGAATAGACTCCTTGCTATGCGTAATTTATTAAAGGATCTAAAAACCAACCTTATCAATAATCAAACCTTTAAAACTGAACTGCAGAAGCTCATAAACCAGCAAGATGGTATTAAAAAACTAAAACATGAGCTCAATCAATTAGAGAATAATCAACAACACTAAATACGAGAGGGGAAATCTATCATGATAGAGCAGAGTCAACTTACAGCAAAAAACACCAATCAGAATTTATTAAGCAATCTCAACTTAATAAGCAGCGAATTATTGCCACTGAGCACATTTAGTGAAACAGAGAGTCTCGCAGATACGAATAGCCAACAAAGAATGGCTGCAGCATTAAATGTATTACTTGATCTTATTATTGCGGATGATAGTCATGTTGAAAATGTCGATCCAGGTATGCTTGATTACTTTATTGGAAGGTTAGATCACATGCTTAATTTACAACTTGATGAAATTTTACATCACGCGCAGTTCCAAGCTTTAGAGTCCAGTTGGCGCAGCTTAAATTATTTAGTTAGCCAAACTAGTTATCAAGAAAATATCAAAATTGAATTACTCGATATAGACAAAGAGAATCTTCGCCTAGATTTTAACAATGCCATGGATACCACACAAACTGCGCTTTATAAGCATCTCTATGTAGATGAATATGATACGCCTGGAGGCCAACCCATTAGTGCGATGATTAGTGATTATGAATTTAACTCTAGTCATCAAGATATTACTTTATTACAAGGCATTGCTAATGTTGCTGCAGTAACTCATGCACCATTCATTGCGGCATTAGGCAGTGAGTTTTTTCATAAAGAAACCTTAGATGAGGTCGCGAAAATTGAAGACTTAAAAGAGTATATGGAACGAGCCGAATATATTCGTTGGAATGCTTTTCGTGAAACCGATGCTGCACGCTATATTGGTTTAACATTTCCTCGCTTTCTTTTACGTTTGCCTTATGGCGAGCAAAATCCAATACGGCAATTCTGTTATAACGAAAATGTGATCGCTGATGATGCGAACAAATATCTTTGGGGTAATGCTAGCTTTACATTTGCCAGCAACTTAGTCCGCAGTTTCCAATCTCATGGCTGGACAGTTAATATTCGCGGCCCCGAAGCCGGCGGCAAGATCGACAATCTACTCTTACATCAATATCAAGTTGGCCGAGGCTGGATATCAAAAATCCCAACTGAAATACTCATACCTGAAACTCGCGAGCTTGAATTAGCAGAGTTAGGCTTTATACCGCTTAGCTATTATAAAAATAGTGATTTTGCTTGCTTTTTTTCAGCAAATTCAACGCAAAAAGCCACACAATATCTTGATTCATCTGCAACCGCTAATAGTCGCATCAATGCTCGACTACCTTATATTTTTTTGACTTCACGTTTAGCTCATTATTTAAAAGTATTACAGCGCGAGAAAATTGGCACTAATAAAAATTGTATTGCGTTAAAAAACGAACTTAATACCTGGTTGCAGACACTTGTTACTCGAATGAACAATCCAGAACCTGAAATTATTGCAAGCCATCCTTTGAAAGAGGCTTATGTTGAAGTTAATGAAATAGAAGACAACCCAGGTTTCTTTAGTGTTTCTTTATGCATTGTGCCTCACTTTCAAATTGAAGGCATGGACATCCGTTTATCGTTAGTATCACAAATGCCAACGACCAGTAATAAA
This sequence comes from Gammaproteobacteria bacterium, assembly GCA_021773175.1. Lineage (GTDB taxonomy): Bacteria > Pseudomonadota > Gammaproteobacteria > JAJFKO01 > JAJFKO01 > JAJFKO01. Next base: position 84,065 of record JAJFKO010000063.1, on the reverse strand, counting down.
AATTAACTTATACCCATCACAGAAATCGACTCTAATGGGTATGAGACAGAATGTAAGTAAATTTCAAATTAACTCGAGCAGAACGACTATATTATGCCCTCAAATAATCGCTCTATAATGCACAAGACCTACAATCACCACATAACAACTACAGGACTTACGCTAAATACCAAGGTCGAGGCAATGATGTTGTCAAAACAGCCGATAGTATACGTAATACGTGAGGTTTTTTGACAATATAATTAACAAAGAGATTGGTGTTTAGCGTAAGTCCTGAAATATTAAGTTTAAGAGGAGAATAACATGGCAATTCCAGGCTATTTATGGATGACAGATGAGCAAGGCAATCAAATAAAAAGTACCGTAAAAATAAATGGTCGCGAAGGCAGCGCTGAAATTATTGATTTTCGACATGAGATTCGTATCCCTTCAGATCTAGATACTGGCAAACTTACCGGAACACGCAAGCATGAAGCGTTAAAAATTGTCAAAGAGTTTTGTAGTGCATCACCTATTTTAGCTAAAGCATGCTGCGACGGAAAAACTTTAAAACAAGTAAAAATAAGTTGGTACCACATTAATAATAGTGGTTCTGAAGAAGAATATTTCCGCCACACGTTAGAGGATGTCAAAGTCGTATCAACAAAGCCCATCGTCCATGACGTCAAAGCAAAAGATAAAGAGAAATATGGGCATCTAGAAGAAATTGCATTTCGTTATAAAACGATAAAATGGGAGTATTTAGATGGTAATATTAGTACGCAGGATACTTGGACAGACAAAGCATAATTCCCCACATAAGAATTAAACAGAACTTATGCTAAACCTTAAGGTTGAAGCAATTACCGTAAGTCTTGTTTAAAACTGTGGAGTCTAGATTTAAGTGTCAGCATAGCACTTTGGCAACCTTCCATACCTATCTCTCCTCTATGCTGACACTTATTTTATTAGGAACGTATCTTATGTCCGTTACTTTATTAGACTTGTTAAATACTGAGAAACCATATCAGTTATTACAAAAACCACATAATGCAATACTAGAAAGTATTAAACAGCACTTAAGTGAATTATTAAATACTCGGCAAATCAACATGCCACACTTACAGCATTATGGTTTACCTGACGTTTTAACTTTTTATAGTGATATAAACACTTCGAAACAAGCGCTTTTAATGGCAATACAAACAACAGTTGAGCACTATGAGCCACGCTTAAAAAATATTCTTGTAGAACTTATCGCTCAATGCCAAGAAAGCTATATTTTACGGATACAGATTAAAGCAGACTTATTAAGTGGACAGAAAGTAAGTTTCCATAGTGACTTTCTGTCTGGAGGCAAGATCACCGTGTCATCTCAAACATAAAAGACGACACGCTACGAGCATAGTCAGCAGACTATTTAGTATTAGACAATAATCCAGCTAACGCATCCGCCATGGCTGAATTACGCTGTTTATTCTGTCCAGTATTAGCATCATGATTGCTGGGTTTATTACTTTGCGGCTTATCTTTCATAGTCTGTCTATTATTCTTCTGCGAATCTTTTTTAGCTGCTGGCACAACACTATCGTCTAGGCGCATACTTAAAGCAATACGTTTTCGATTAACCTCGACTTCCATGACTTTAACTTTAACAATATCACCAGTCTTCACAACTTCACGCGGATCTTTTACGAAAGTATTTGATAAAGCCGAAATATGAACTAAGCCGTCCTGGTGAACACCAATATCCACGAAAGCACCAAAGTTAGTTACGTTAGTAATAACACCTTCAAGTAACATACCTTCACGCAAATCCTTAATTTCTTCGACACCATCCTTAAATGTTGCCGTGACGAATTCTGGTCGCGGATCACGACCGGGTTTTTCTAATTCAGCAATAACATCTTGCACCGTTGGCAAACCAAACTTCTCATCAGTAAAATCCTCTGCCGACAATTTCTTCAGAACTTCTCTATTGCCTGTAACATCTTTAATATCCAGAGATAAGTTTTTTAACATTTTCTCTACTAATGGATACGCTTCCGGATGTACAGCAGAAGCATCGAGAGCATTACTGCCATTACTAATTCGCAAGAAACCTGCAGCTTGCTGAAATGTTTTCTCACCCATACGTGGCACTTTTAATAGAGTTTTACGGTCTGTAAACATCCCATGCTCATCTCTATAAGCAACAATATTTTCTGCTAATGTTTGGTTTAACCCAGCGACTCTCGATAATAGTTGCACCGACGCTAAATTAGCATCAACACCAACCGCATTCACACAATCTTCAACAACATTATCCAAGCCGCGTTTTAAGCGCACCTGATTAAGGTCATGTTGATATTGGCCAACACCAATCGCCTTAGGTTCAATTTTCACTAACTCTGCAAGTGGATCTTGTAAGCGTCTGGCAATAGATACTGCGCCACGAAATGTTACATCTAAATCTGGAAATTCTTTAGCGGCTAATTCAGAAGCCGAATACACAGAGGCTCCAGCTTCTGACACAACAATTTTTTGTAGTTTTAATTTGGGGAAATGCTGCGACAATTCTTTAACTAAACGATCTGTTTCTCGTGAACCGGTACCATTCCCTATTGAAACCAAGTTAACATTATATTTTTCTGCAAATGCAGCAAGTATAGCAATTGATTGCTGCCATTGATTTTTGGGTACATGCGGGAATATAGTCGTGTGATCAAGCAATTTGCCAGTGATATCAACAATAGCAACCTTAACACCCGTACGTAACCCTGGATCCAAACCCATAATCGTTTTTTGTCCGGCCGGCGCAGCCATCAACAAGTCATGTAAGTTTTTTGCGAAGACTTGAATAGCAACTTCTTCAGCTTGCTCTCGTAATTGTTGCATTAAATCTAAATCAATTTTCGTAAACATCTTGATACGGCATGTCCAACGAACTGTTTCAACAAGCCATGCATCTGCAGCACGATGTTGGTTTACAATGTCATGCTTGGTCGCTAACATTTCTTGACATTGCAATTCCTCTGCTTCTGTTAAATCTAAGGTGACACGTAACATACCTTCACGTCGTCCACGCAATAAAGCCAAAACACGATGTGAAGGTATGCTGCGAATTGTTTCTGAATACTCAAAATAATCAGTAAACTTTTGTCCTTCTTGCTCTTTACCTTTAACAACCACACTATTGATAACACCATGCTGCCAGATATAATCTCGAAATCTACCTAGCAATTCAGCATCTTCAGCCATATTTTCCATCAAGATTTGGCGCGCGCCATCGAGGGCTTGGGTTGTTGTCTCTACTTTTGCTTCTATATTTAAATATTCACTGGCAAGCTTTTCAGGATCTTGAGTGGGATCGTTTAATAGGCTTAATGCTAACGGCTCAAGCCCTGCTTCACGAGCGATCTGTGCTTTAGTTCGACGTTTTTGTTTATAAGGTAAATATAAATCTTCAAGACGCGTTTTATTATCAGCCGCTAAAATCTCTTTTTTCAACTCAGGCGTAAGCTTTTCTTGCTCTTCAATACTTTTTAAAATAACAAGACGCCGCTCTTCTAGTTCACGTAGATATTGCAAACGCTGTTCTAATAATCGCAATTGCGTATCTGATAAGCCATCAGTGACCTCTTTACGATAACGCGAAATAAATGGTACCGTGGCACCTTCATCCAATAGGGTAACAGCAGCCATTACTTGGCTTGTATTTACTTCTAACTCATTCGCAATACTTTGTGCAATATCCATCTAGGTCTCTCATGTCATATTGTTAAAAATTAGACATTATAAGATGCTAAGAAGAAAAATCTAGTCTTGATCGCAAAACAATAAAATATGAATGAAATGCTTCCCTCCAGACGGCAGCAATGGTAGCATATGCCAAGTTTTTGCTTGGCAAATCAATGAATAAGCAATATGTCAAAGCAGATTTCAAACAAGAAAGACATTAGGGCTTACGATAAACCTTTTAGACGAGGCAAAATAGTTTTCAAAAAGCCGATAGTATACATATAATACGCGAGGACTTTTGAAAACTATTTTAACGAAGTATAAAGGGTTTTGCGTAAGTCCTAAGACAACAAGAATCGAGACTTATGCGCTATTTCAGATTATTACTTACCACCATTGCGATCGTGCTTATCACCAGCGGCTGTGGCGTTCGTCACCATTATAAATTACCGCATCCAGAATTATTTGTTAACAACCATGTACCGGCCTTTGATCAAGTTGTTGTCGCAGGCCACGCACAAGTTCTTATTGTAAGTAATCAACACCACTATGGCATTAAAGTTCGCGGTCCAAAAGCTTATTTAGCGTATGATGCTTATCATGTAAAAAATGGAACCTTATATATTCTACCCTTAAGTAGTGCTAGGCGAGTATCAAAACACTGGTTAATTCAAGTACGACTACCACGCTTACATGTTTTGATAAATAAAAGTTACGGTAGCGTCAACACTGAAAAATTAAAGTCTCGTCATTTAGTCGTTGAACAACTTGGTTCTGGACCGATGTATATCAATGGCTATGGATATAATCTAGAAAGACTTTTTAGTGATGCTCGTGGTGACGTCTTGATGAATCATATCGTATCTGAAGACACAACCGTCACTGTTAAAAGTTACGGTAGCGTTAATCTCAACGGCAAAATTGGTTTAGCAGAATTAAATTCCTCAGGTTCTGGCAGCGTTAATATGCAATATTTAACGCCCGCTCCACTAATAATAAAAGATAGTGGCTCTGGTCCTATCAATCTTGTCGGCGATGTTGATGTCCGTCACATTTTTTATAATCGTGCTAGTGGTGATATCAATATAGAGGGAACTAACTCACGAAATTTAGCTATCGATTATAAACGCGGTACTGGGAACTTAAACATCCTTGGTAAAGCTTATCTATCTCATTTTTATTATGTCGGCAACGGCGATATCAATATATTCCAAGCTTATAGTAATGCTTTAAATATGTATGTTTATGGTAGTGGTAAAATTAATCTATCCGGCAAACTGAATATTAGAAAAATTTATTATGCTGGCGATGCTATTTTAAACCTACTCTGGGTTGATAGTAATAACTTAACGCTTTTTGCTAATGGTGTTGGCTGCAGTGATATTCGAATAGCCGGTATTGTTAATCAGTTTAATGCAACACTCTACGGAGACACCCACTTAGAAGCGAAATACTTGCGTAGCGATGTCGCTTACATTGCCACAGGTAATAAAGCTTTTGCTGAAGTCTGGGTGAAAGACGCACTGAATGCTTTTGCTGCCCGCTCTAGTAATATCTATTATTATTATGAAAGTCCTTTCATTGCCCACTACTTTGCTGGTGCCGGGGCTATCTTACCTATGCATTTTTAAATCGCGATACTTCTTCTATTAAATACCAAAAATCACGCAATCTCTTTAAGTTTACGTAGTTATTACTGTACATGCCCACCCATAGCGTTGCTAGAATAAAGCTGCATATTTTAAATTTAAGGAGATTTACCATGAAACTAGAAAAAACCAATAAAAAAGACCAAAGCGCAGTAGTTGTTGTAACTTGCGGTTAATCTTACTCAGGGTGGCAATATGCCACCCTCTCTTATTTTAGGAGACTCAAAGATGATTGTTAAGAATAAAGATTTTCATAAATTCCCTAAGTTTAGACATAATTTATGGACCAAACATCAAAACAAGGATGGTTTATATTACCTTGTTGTAAGTAATGGTATTTATGAAGTCCCTGAAAGTGATGCAGAAGATTTTTTACAGATCAGATCACATTGCACGGGCTACAATACTATAGAAAAAATTGCCAAAGAAAGTAATTATTCGAAAAAAAGAGTTGGTGAGATTGTCTCGTCATTATCTGAAGCAGATATATTGCACTTACCCGTGAAGCATATGCAGGAAGTCACCCAAGATAATATAAGAAATACACTACTGGATGCTGTACGCATTTGGCGTGATCAACTCGCAGAAACACATATTGTTAATGATATTATTAATAATAATGTTGATAAAAATGTGCTTACAGGTTGGTTATTAGAATCTTATCACTATGTAAAAAACTTCCCTTCAGCACTTTATAACGCTTATGAGAATTGTGATGACGAGACATTCAAACCAATACTTTATAACTACTATCAACAAGAATGTGGACATGAGATTTTTGTACTTAGATGTTTATTGAAACTAGGCTTAAGTGAAGCTGAAGTTAAAAACAGCATTCCACTCGTCTCAACTCGACTCATTGACTTACTATTAAAAGAATTATTTTGCTATTCACCCTATTCTGTTTTATTAATCGCTAGCGTTATTGAAGCATCAGAATTTGATATAGATTCAGCTCAAGACATTAGCAGTAAATTAAATAAACATTATGGGGTTCCATTAGATTTGCTAGATAGCTATTTCACCCATATTAAAGTTGACGTTGAAATGGGACATGAAAAACTATTAAAAGAAAATATCGATTACATTGATAAAATAAGCGCAGATAAAATCCATGAAATTGTGAATAAGATTCATGATATAAAACATGCTTTTGATGTACAGAAATTGGAAATTAAAGATTACTACAGCCATAAAGGTAACTATATGCCACGACAGTACGTAGATTTTTTTGCGATATAATCATGAACAAGATTTTTCGTTATAATCTATTTTTCATATACGCAAGCTCGCTCTGTTCAGGGATTGCTAATGGGATATTACTGATTAGTATTCCCTGGATGGTATTAACGAATAGTGGCAGTGTAACGAACATTGCTATTATGACAGTTGTGCCTTATATCGCGACTGTTATATTAATGCCAAAGTTTAGTTCTATCGTAGATAGGTTTCCTAAAAAGAACATTTGTTACTCTGTTATCTTATTATCTTTGATTCTATATGCATTCTTAATAACTATAACAACACATACCGACCTTTCATTATTAAAATTCTATTTAATTATTTCTGTCGCTATAGTTATTAGGGCTATGCAACAACTTTCATTTACTATTTTATCTCACAGTACAGTATCTGATAATGATTATTATAATTTAAATCGACATTTAGAATTTATTAGACAATTAATTTCACTTTTATCTGGCGTTATAATTGCAATTCTTGTCTCTTATAGCTTGAAAAATATTCTTATATGTAGCATTTTGCTTACTGCAGTCAGTGTGGCGCTCATTATTCCAATTAAAGCCTATAGTAAAAATATAATAGCCAAGGCTGAAGATATAGGATTTTTATCAACTGTTAGCTACTTAATGAAGAACAAGACACTCTTTAAAATATTATTAATATTAATTGTTCCCTATATATTAGTCATGGTGCAAAACATCATCTACCCCATCTATTTTTTGGATAGCTTATCTCTAGATAAAATTCACTATGCTCTATTTACTGTGCCGTACGGGCTAGGAGCGCTATCATCAATCTATATATCTAAGCTTACGATCAGGATAACAAACACAAAAATTTTTCTCTGCACATTGATATTTTTATACGCCACAAATATTCTATTATTATCTATTTTCACCAATTACTTATTAACATATTTTGTTCTGTTTAACTTTTCTTTATTACATTGTTTAATACGAATAGAGCGCATGACGATCATAATGAAATCTTATGACACAAGGCATATTGCCAGAATCTGTAGTTTCTTTGATATTATTGCATTAATTTCTATTGTGATGTTATCGCTAATGGTTGGCTTAATAATCGATTATTCATCATGCTCTTATGCATGGTTATTTTTATTTACTTTTACTTTAATATCATTCATTTTCTTGATGCTTAGTAAATATTCTTTTGACATTTATAATATAACCACACAACCTAATAGGCTTAACCAACCTAACATAAATAATGTGCCACCAAACGGTACTAGATAAAGTAAAATTTTGAAGTGACTAAAGGTAACAAAATAGATAGTTCCTGAAAATAGAATGATCGCTAAAATAAAACTTAATACTGCAAACCTTATGAGCTTTCTAGTCAAAAGCTCTGGTTTAATATAAGCGGCAAAACCTATTATTAATAACACAATTGCATGCCACATTTGGTAACGAACAGCAGTTAAGTAAGCTTGGTATTGTCGTGAAGTATGCAGCATATGCAAAGCATGGTCACCTACAGCACCGGCAACAACAGCAGTCAAGCCAAACAATACGGCAATAAACAAAATAACTCTCATAAATACTCAGCCATAATCTGATTAGCTACACCCATATTCATTTTAATGAGTGGCTGCTTACTGAAAGGCAGTAAGTCTAGGGCCAGTAAACCTTTACCGCGTAGATAACCAAGCATAGGTACATTATTTGAAAACAATTTTACGAGAAAATTAGTATAGAGCGTAATAGTCGCTCTATCCTGTAATTGTTGTGATTCATAATTTTTTAAAACTTGGTTGCTCGCATAATCTTGCTGGTTACGTAATGCATCAATAATCACTTCAGCAAGTTTGACAGCACTGCGCAAACCTAAATTAAAACCTTGTCCAGCAACGGGATGTAGTGTTTGCGCTACATTACCTAATAACACTATACCTGGGCGCGATAATTCCATGGCCTGTGTTAAGCGCAATGGATAAATTTGTTTAACGCCAACTTGTTGTAGCTGACCAAGACGATAACCAAATGTTTCTTGTAATGATTTTAAAAACGTAACATCATCAGCCGCTTTTAATTCTGCAGCTTGATTTTCTGAAACACACCAAACCATTGCGGCACGACGTTCCGTCATAGGTAGCATCGCTAATGGTCCCGTTGCAGTAAAACGCTCATAAGCATAGTTCTGATGATCATCGGCTAAACCAATATTGGCTGTTACACCATACTGCCCATAATCTGTTTGTTTGGTATTAATATGTAATAAGTCGCGAGTCTTAGAGCGGGTACCATCAGCAACGATAATTAACTTTGCGTTAATCTGCTTGTTATTCCCATCTTGTATCAGTGTTAGCTGATGACCTGTCGCAATACGTTCGATATTGCTCACTGTTGCAGGACATAATAAATCAACATTATCAAACTCAGAAAATTTATCATAAAATGCTTTTAGCAACACCGGCATTGCCACAACATAACCTAGTGCAGGAACTTTTTGTTGCTCGGCTTTAACATTAGCAGAACCAAAATTACCGCGAGTCGAAATATGGATGTTATTTATAGGGCTAGCTTGCAATAGCATCTTTTGCCAAATCTTAAAGCGTTGGAAAATCAAACTACTGCCATAAGACAGTGCAACTGAACGCACATCAAAATCAGTTTGTAATTTCTCAGTCGCAGGAACAGCTTCAACAACCGCTATGCGTAGCTTTTTACAGTATTGTGGGTATTGTTGCAGAGCACAGACCACGCTATTGCCAACTAATCCGCCACCAATAATGACAATGTCGTAGTTATTGTTATCTTGCATCACTATTACTTCATTAACTCTTCAATATCAGAGATTTCTTTCGGTAATGCAGCCGTTAAAACATCACTACCATCATTTGTAATTAATATATCATCTTCAATACGAATACCGATATTCCACCACTTTTCATCGACATTTTTCATGCCCGCCATGATATAAATTCCAGGTTCAACCGTTGTCACCATGCCAGCTTGCATTGACGTCCACTCACCTTCGTCTTTATAATTGCCGGCATCATGCACATCCATTCCTAACCAATGTCCAAATAAATGCATATAGAAAGGTTGATACGCTTTTTCTTCAATCAGCTGCTCGGGTTTACCTTTTAGAATCCCAACATCAACTAAGCCATGAGTGATAGTTGTAATCACAATGCTTTGCAACGTTTGCCAAGCGACGCCAGGTTTTAATGCCGCGATACAATCTTTTTGTGCTTGCAGAACGATTTCATAAATAGCTTTTTGTTCTGCAGTGTAACGACCATTTGCTGGGAATGTACGAGTAATATCCGAGGCATACATTTGATATTCACAACCAGCATCAATAAGCACGAGATCTCCATCATTCATTTTTGCATTATTGGCAACATAATGTAGAACACAAGCATTCGCACCACTGCCAACAATTGATTCATACGCTGTTTCACGCGCACCATGTCGACAGAACTCATGCTTTAATATAGCTTCTAATTCATATTCCCACATCCCAGGACGGCAGGCTTGTATTGTTTTCATATGTGCACTAACAGAAATCTCTGCTGCTTGACGCAGTAATTGAATTTCATGTTCATCCTTAACTCGGCGCATAGGATGTAAATATGTTTCACTATTAATAATCTCAACCGGCGCAACGATACCTGATCGTACTTTTCTCTGTAAATTTTTGATAGTCGCGAGGACTTCTTCATGAAAATAGCTAGCACCACTTAACGGTAACAATACACGCTGACAACCTAACAACAATTCCGGTAACTTTGTTGCAAATTCATCAACTAAAAAAGCATTATCTGCAGCAAACTCTTTTATCGCGCCTGCCGTACCTGCACGAGCCCCAACCCATTGCTCCATCTTTGGATCACGTTCATTACAAAACAAAGTAAAGTCATAGTTATTTGCTGAATTAACGCGTAAAACCAAGATAGCATCTGGCTCATTAAAACCTGTTAAATAAAAGAAATCACTATTTTGACGAAAAGGATAATGTGCATCACCATTGCGTAAAAGTTCTTTGCTTGCAGGGATAAGAATAATATCGTTTGCTTTTAATTGTGCTGTTAATTTCTCACGACGCGCCGCATAGATTGCTTGTTCTTGCATATTATTATTTTTCCTTTTATTTAGGTACGCTTATTAATGTAATTGTTTTTCGCCACTTTCAGCCGTCGTTGCAGGCTTAGCAAACTCACTATAGATCATTAAAACTGCTAAACGGACATATTCGGTAATTTCCATATAAGCGTCTTCATCTTCATTTTCTTCAATCGTAATTGACTCGTAGTCAAGCGTCGCAATTTCTAGAATTCGTTGCATTGCTTCTAAAGTATCTTCTGTTTTAGCATCTTCAACACTAATATTAATTAGATTTAGACCTGACAAGAAACCTTGGCACCAATAGGTTAATGCAGCAGCTCGCTCTAGCAAGGCACTATCATCATCGGGTAATAGGATTTGAAAATCAAACTCAAAACCTTGCATTTTATTAATTGTAAACTCGTATAGATCTAATAAAATTTGGCGATTATATTGGCTTTCTTCATCCTTTGCTTGAATATGCCCAATAATAGGAGCAAACATCATTTGGCCATCTAACTCTGCTCCAGCACAAAGTAAGCCACACATTAAACCATGTGCTTCAGACGGACCTGAATTTGCTGCAAACGCTTCTAACGATTGTTTAACATCTTCATAACTTGGAATATTTAAACTATAGGTTATGTGCTCTGTCACTGAGTATATCCTCTATATTGCTTGAAAAAACGACAATTTTACCATCTTTAGAGCAGTTCAGATAGATGAACAAGCATAATGTTATTAACATTTGATTTTAAAGGACTTTTCTCATAAGATGTGGAGGTTTTTTAATATAAGGCCGGACAGACGAAGCTTTTTAACGAAGTACCAAGGGTTTTACGTAAGTCCTAATATCAGAGTAAGGATACACCATGGCAACAATCGACTTATCAAGGCTAACACAGCAGGTGAATGAGTTATTGCATAAGAACCAAGAGCTCAGGCAAGAAAATAAACGCTTACGCAATCAGCAAAATAGTCTATTAACAGAAAACATTTCGCTTTCCGAAAAAAATCAACAAGTAGAAGACAAAGTACAAGATACATTAGGCCGATTACGACAATGGCAAGCAACTCAAATTAATTCACAAACCATGATGGAGCATGAACATGAGTAATATGCTAGATGTTACCGTACAATTATTACATCGAGAATTATCTATTCGTTGTCCTGCTAGCGAGCAAGATAAATTACTTGCTTCAGCAAAATGTTTAAATGAACAATTATTGAAAATTCAAGCAACAGATCATAGCATCCCATTTGAAAAATTACTTATGCTAGCTGCGCTTAATACGACTTATGAAAAACTATATGAAGCGAATGGTGAAGAGCTTATTACTACAGCTAACGCTGATATTAACAAACTTGAAAAAAAACTTGCTGATGCATTAGCACAACAAGATCAGATGGAATTATAATATTCAAGGTTGAAGTTAACGTGATAAATAAAACTGAATTACGTCAAGAATTACGAACAAAGCGTCGTGATTTATCACCATTTGAACGCCAAACACTATCGCAACAAGCCGCTAATAACTTACAAAATTCACCTGTATTTCAACAAAGCCAACACATCGCATTATATTTTGCAAATGATGGCGAACTCGATCCAAGCACAATATTATTTATTGCTGAAGAACAAAAAAAACAGTGTTATTTCCCGGTACTTGCCGAAGAAGATAGTGCACCACTACATTTTGTACGTTATCAATCAGGCGATGAACTTAAAACAAATCGTTATGGCATACCAGAACCACATCTAAATAATGAGAATATTTTTGCTGCTGAAGAACTTGATTTAGTATTAGTCCCGTTAGTTGGATTTGATGAAAAAGGTGACCGCCTTGGTATGGGCAAAGGTTATTATGACCGAACTTTTGCATTCTTACATGATGCTAAAAATATAAACCTAGCAAAACCTAAATTAATTGGACTGGCTTTTGAATGTCAAAAAGTTACAAGTATGAAATGTGATAGTTGGGATATTCCCTTGCATGGTATCGTAACCGGTAAACAGTTTTACTCTATCAAAAAACCTTAATGCGCCTTACTTATAGCAATTCATGAGTTTGATAATACATGCTCTTGTTGACGAGATAATTGATTTCTATTTTTAAACCACACTGTTAATACTGCTCCAGATATTACTAAAAAATAGCCTAGTAATGCATAGTCATTTGGCACCTCATGCCACATAATCCAATCTAACAATCCACCAAAAATAACTGAACAATACATAATAGGAATAACTAATACCGGATGACAATGACGCAGGGCATACGATAAACATTGTTGATACAATAGGCCACAACCACCCATTGCAATCAGAAGAAGCAAAGCATGGTAAGACGGCATGTGCCAACGTGTAAATGTCAAAAGTATAAAAGCAAATATTGTTGCATGAATAGAAAAATAGAAAACGGTTCTTCTCGCAGGTTCTGTTTTACCTAACGAGCTGGTGATGAGAATACCAACCGCCCCCATGAATCCAGCAGCTAGCCCTATCCATGCATTAGATGAAATATGGTTTGTATCAGGATTAAGAATTAGAAAAATACCAAAGAAGCCTATCAACAAACTCACTAAAATTTTCACTGACAAGCTTTCTTTTTTTATAAAAAAGAATAATATTGGCACAAATAAAGGATATGTCATAAAGAGTAAAGTTGACTCAACAACAGATAAATATTTTAAACTTAATATCAATAAGGAAACCGTTAAAAAACCAGTGCATGCACGTAATAAATGAAAAGAATAACGCGATGTTTTTAATGTGAGCTTCTTATCAAAACTAATAAAAGGCAAAAGGATAATACTTGCTATTAAAAATCTTGCGAATATTACTAATTGATAAGAACTATGCACCTGCGCTAACTTCACAAAGAAATTCATACAGGCAAAGGCAAGGGCTGCAACAATTGTAGTTAATATTACCTTACTATGAATCTTCTCTTGCATACCTAGCTTCTATTTAACTAATCACTAATCTTGATTATTTCGAAAAATAACACAAATTTAGCCAGGCACATAACTAATTGTCGATATATCTTGTAATTAGTATTATTATTTGCGAGACATATCAACAATTAGTTTTTATAATTCATGCAAATATTATTAATGAGATGGGAGACACTTTCATGCAATATTGGTTAATGAAATCAGAGCCTTTAACTTTTGGTATTGACGACTTAAAGGCAATGCCGAATAAAACCGATCATTGGGATGGTGTTCGTAATTATCAGGCTCGTAATATGATGCGTGATGATATGCAGAAAGGCGACTTGATTTTTTTCTATCATTCTAACTGTAAGCCCCCTGGTATTGTTGGTATTGCTGAAGTTGCTAAAACTTCTTATCCTGATCACACCGCTTTTGATCCAGAAAGTAAATACTACGATCCCAAAAGTGATCCTGATAAACCACGTTGGTTTATGGTCAATGTAAAGTATAAAAAGAAATTTAAAAATATGATTTCACTTCAAACACTGCGTGAAAACCCATTAATAGAAAACATGGTACTGCTACGTCCAGGTAATCGTTTATCAATTACTCCTGTAAGTGAAACTGAATGGAAAACCATTTTAGCGATGACAGATTAATCGCTACTAACAATATTGAATAATGAGTTACTGGTGATGCATAGCACTCTTGCAATAGACAACATAAATAAACAAAAACTTCCACGAAAAATGCTAATTGGCGTGTTATCTGGAGTATTTTTAGAATACTTTGATTACACACTATATGGTTTTTCGGCTGTTACTATTGCAAATACTTTCTTTCCTGTTGAAAAACCTGCTATCAGATTATTACTAGCGTGGTCAGTGTTTGCGATAAGTTTTTTGATGCGGCCATTAGGCTCTATTGTGATTGGCCACTTTGCTGATAGAGTTGGCCGCAAGCTTATTTTAGTTATTACAATCTTGATGATGAGTTTTGCTACCATTGCCATTGGTCTGTTACCAACGTTTCACCAAGTTGGCATTTGGGCTTCAGTAGCATTAATAGGCTGTCGCATTCTCCAAGGACTAGCAGTCAGTACGGAATACAGTGGTTGCAGCACCTATTTGCTTGAATCACTCAAATCTCGACAAGGCTTATTATCAGGTATTATTACCAGTGCATCTGGGTTCGGTATTTTCTCTGCTTCATTATTAGTGCTAATGTTTAGCTCCTTATCTTCGCATGTTTTTTTAATAGCGAATTGGCGCTGGCCATTTATTATTGCTGGCAGCGTTGTTGGGCTGTTAGGCCTATATTTACGTCTTGACTTGTCCGAGTCTCCAGAGTTCCTAGCCATTAAACAAAAAAATGAAATTGCACGCATACCTTTTCTAGAGTTAATGAAACAATCACCTTTCGCCTTAACTAAAGCTGTTATCATCTCCGCCTATGCTGGTATTGCTATCATTGTTGTTGAAATTTATTTACCCTCTTATTTGCAAACGCATTTAGGCATGCATAAAAAAAATGCTTTGCAAATTTCTACTTATATAGCATTAACTGAAGCATGCTTTGCTATCTGTTGGGGTGCTTTATCAGATTACCTAGGCCAAATAAAAACGCTTGTGATTGCTGGTTTCCTTATGATTATTGGTATCTTTCCAGCTTTACAATTATTGCAACAATCCCACTTGGCTTTCTGGTTCATTGCAGCAACATTATTAGCAATTATTGTCGCTGCAGTTGATGGCCCAATCGCTGCATTTCTAACAAAAAGTTTTCCAACAGCTACGCGCTATACAGGCGTATCAGTTAGTTATAACCTGGGAGCTGCTATATTTGGTGGATTGAGTCCAGGTCTTTTAATTGCCTTACAACACCATCTATCGATACCAAATTTATTAGCAGAATACCTCTTATTCAGCGCCGTTATTATGCTAATAGCATTATTCATGACAAGAAAGCTGCCTAGTAGTAATTAAGTTTAGTTGCTGATCAGACTCCCCTTTAAAAACAATAAACTATGACGTCTTAATTTTACCTTAACTTTGCTCAATTATAATCCAGACAACTCTAATATTATCAATATATTAGTCCCTTGAAATGCTGTAATGGAACCTGATTACCATGTCTATCCTCTATTTTTCCGATATTGTTACGCCTGACAAACTTAAAAAGGCAAAGTCTAAAATATTCGCTGATAAATCAAAAAATGGCAATAATTTAAAGCAGTTAAGAGACCATCCGGGCCTGTTCTCGCTTCGCACCAGCGGCAACGCTCGCGCTCTCTTGGTTCAAAAAAGCGGCCGCTTTATTGCGGTTGACTACTTTGATAATCATGATGACTATATCCAAGCACTGAAGACCTCCAATCTACTTCACCGTTACTTAGCACGCCTCGGCATCGATAGTATGAATCTCAATGCGGCAGAAGAAGACGTCCATACTGATATCTCTGCAGCTTGGCAGGCAGAAGTGAGTGCGAGTAGCCCATTACAAGAAGCACACATCATTTTAGATCAAATTCTTATTCTCAGTGACACACAAGAAGTGATTGCATTTCGCGATGCCAGCTTAATCTTGGGGGTTGCTGGTAGCGGTAAAACGTCGGTTGAGGTAGTACTCGCAGAACAGGCCTATAGGACGGCTTGTCAACAACACGCAGATAAACCATTACGCATTGGCTATATCGCGCCCCACCAACCATTAGCCAATGTAGTTGCAAGACATTTCCAGGAAGCCATTGCAGATAATGATAATACCTCTGTTACGCTTGATGTATTCTCATATAAAGATTTTGCTCTCAGTGTCGATGCTAGCTTAGCAAATAAAAGCGAACATGGTGAAAAGGAATTTATGGTCTGGTGCCAAGCAAATAAAGCGCAACTTGCGTTGATAGAAGCAGACTTCTTTCAACAAAGAAAGATTAAAAGTAAAAAATGTAGAACCGCATTACAACAAAATCGCTTTCACAAAGCGCTTTATACGGAACTTCTCTTGCTTTGCGGTTATGACAGCCAAGAGACGTACCTTCAGTCTGGTGCAAGAGGTTCGAGTTTAACAACGAATGATGAGTTACGTAAAACACTCTATACCACCTATCAAACTTATTTGCGCCACCTAGACAGTGCAACTAGCTACGATTTAAATTTCTACGACCTAAGGCCACACTTGGCTCAAACAGAACCTCGCCAGCTCTTTCGCAAACTTTATGTCGATGAAAGCCAGATGTATTCACGTTTACAATTACAAATACTTATGGCGGCAGCGACACAGCCAAGGCATGTTAATTTTTGTGGTGATAATCACCAAAATGCCCGTGGCGGCGCACCTTTTGACACGTTTATAGAAACGCTTTGGCATGATCATAAGGTTTCAGGCAAAAAACATCGATTCATGTTGTCATACCGAACCCCCAGAGCTGTGCTTCCTATCGTTAATGCGCTGTTACGTTTAAAACAATATATTGCTGGCAATCAAGCAAAAGCTGATTATACGCAAATGCAGGTTGTTAATGACGATGTCACGACAGAAGGCCATGTTAGTTTCATTGCTGAGGCAGATGTTGAGCAACACAGCAAAACTATTCATGACTTATGTCAACAACATGATACAGCTATTGTTGTTAGCTGTATTGACGATGTGGCTGCTGCTAAACTGCGTTTTAATACGCCGTTGGTCTTCACAGCAGACTCAATCTTAGGACAACAATATAAAACCATTATTGCTTATGGGTTATTTAACACCGCGACCTTTGAGAATATTCAAACTGCAGATATGCAGGCTGCAAGTCATGCGACTACAAAATCTAACCTACCAAAAGATAAAGACTATAAACCTTCTAGTCCTGACATTGCCGGCATTAGCTCTGCGTTTATCGCATTAACACGTACAGAGCAAAACCTTATATTCATTCATTATCCTAATGAAAAACATTTAATATCATTTTGTCAGCAAGCTCAACAAAAGACTGACCATGAAACTACAGCAGAAACAGAGTCCGTGAATATTGCCACAATTGTTGTTCAAGAAAGTAAAGCAGCAAGCAGAGCGGGTTGGATAGCGCGTTGCAAAGCATTACTCGACGCAGGGGATGACGAAGCACAAACCGCAGCCTATGCGATTATGAGAGATAAGAGTATATCACTTACTGATATCTATCCAGAACAGCCAGCAGCGCCTAAAGCTACCCCCATACTCGCAGAAGCAGAAGCAGAAGCAGAAGCAGAAGCAGAAGCAAAAGCAAAAGCAAAAGCAAGAGCAAGAGCAAGAGCAAAAGCAAAAGCAAAAGCAAAAGCAGAAGCAAAAGCAAAAGCAGAAGCAGAAGCAGAAGCAGAAGCAGAAGCAGAAGCAGAAGCAGAAGCGAACAAGGAGCAAAAAAAACGCCGAGAAAGAAAGCAACGACCAGCACAATCAACGCAGCCAGTGCAATCACTAGGTAGTTCAGCAACAGGCCATCTTATGGAAGCATTAGAAAATCCGGATCGAAACCTTGCTAGCATCCACAAGCTCGCCAATAGTTTGAATGCTTTTGCATTTAATAAAATGCTTACAGAGTTCGTATTCTTAGCATCAAGCAGCGACCAAGATAACCATGAACACTCTAAGGCTCGCCTACAAGCAATATTCAATTCGCTTTACTTCATACTTTTCTTCAAAGACAATACCGGGCATTGTAATGCTATCTGCAAATTTTTGATTAGCAAAGGTATGTCAATCGAGGTGTTAAGCATGCCATCATCTGCTTTTCTCTTAGGAAGAGGCGACCCTAAGAAGAGAAGAATCATTCAATATTTAGAAAACTTCTCCCAGTTAAGTAAGACTCAACAGAAAATTTTTTTAAAGGCCATCACTATTGAGGTATTAAAGGCTCCACGAGCACAAATGGATAGAACTCTTACGGTCCTATATTTCATGACGCAAAACTACATACCCATTTTAAAAATCTTGCTTGAGACTAATTCAAACTTAGCAAAAGACTTTACTGCCGATATGCTTAGCCTTTCCAGGCCTGAGCAAGCAGGTGAATATGCTGATACCTCGCCACTCTATTGGTTAGAAAGGTCTGATGATGGCTACGCAATATTAGAAATACTATATGCTGCAAATCCAGCGTTAAAAAAACAATTAGCCAACTCAAAAACAAAATCCACAGACAGTGATGCTAAGCTACTGGCTGCTCACAGCTCAGTTACAACTAGAAATTCTAGTGCCGCATTACAAGGTGAAACTTCTCGTCGACTTGCCACAGCAAGGGCAGCAAGACGACTAGCCTAATAGATATTATTTACATTATTGATACTAGTTTAGTAATGATGGATTAATACTATTATATTAACGATTATGTTTCTGTTGCCTTCCTCGTCTATCATAAGAATCAGATTTGAGTGATGCAACACCCATAGCAAAAGCACCAGGAGCACTACTGCTGCCAGTAGCAGTAAACACACCAGAAAAGTGAAACAGGTTTTCAGCCCCTGCTCCATTCTTCTTCTTCGAGCAGGATGAGCGACAGCCTCTTCTTCATCATCATCGTCACTACTACTCATAGCTAAAGGCAGTTGCCCTACTTCAGCACTAAAAAATAAGGCATTTTGTTCAGCATTCTCTAGATAAAGAGATAAGAGCGCAGGCTCCATAGCTACAAAATCTAATCGGACATTGCTATAATTGTTGTTGAAATTTATTTACCTTCTTATTTGCAAACGCATTTAGGCATGCATAAAAAAAATGCTTTGCAAATTTCTACTTATGTAGCATTAACTGAAGCATGCTTTGCTATCTGTTAGGGTGCTTTATCAGATTACCTAGGCCAAATAAAAACGTTTGTGATTGCTGGTTTCCTTATGATTACTGGTATCTTTCCAGCTTTACAATTATTGCAACAATCCCACTTGGCTTACTGGTTCATTGCAGCAACATTATTAGCAATTATTGTCGCTGCAGTTGATGGCCCAATCGCTGCATTTCTAATAAAAAGTTTTCCAACAGCTACGCGCTATACAGGTGTATCAGTTAGTTATAACCTGGGAGCTGCTATATTTGGTGGATTGAGTCCAGGTCTTTTAATTGCCTTACAACACCATCTATCGATGCCAAATTTATTAGCAGAATACCTCTTATTCAGCGCCGTTATTATGCTAATAGCATTATTTATAATGAGAAATTAGCTATGCCGGTAGATTCTAGGAAACTAAGTTTATTAAAAAGAGTATTTTATAATTTAAAATTTTAAGATTTACTTAGTTTTCTAAAGATTTAAATTTTAAAGCTTAGGCCTATCTCGATTTTTTTCGTATATAAGCCTTTGAAGTTTACCTCTAAGCTCAGCCATTAAAGTTTCATTAATTTGCTTATTTTTAAGAGATGTAGATTTTAGGTCCCCAAGTTGCTCTAAAATACGACCACTTTCGTCACCAAATTGATCTATAACGCTCTCATCGTCAGAAAGATTAAGTTCCTTTTCACTCTCAACCCAAAACCAGTGACTAAACTCTTTTAATCTTGCTGTAATATTCTTAAGTATCGGTAGATCATATTCCAACCAATCTTTTAGGCTAATATAATTTAGTAAATAATGTTGTTTTGCTAAATTCAATCGTTCACCAAAATCATCTTTATCGTAATTTCTTAGCAAATCAAAATCAGCTTTGTTTGCGACACGGCAGCTTTCTGTCTCTAGTGTCTCTAGTATCTCCGCGAAATTATTGAAGCGTTTAATCTGCTTATCTGATAACTTAGCAAAGTTTTCCAGTGTTACTCCTCTAATAGATACGTGTTTTCTGATAAATGGCTCAAGACTTTTTACTTTTTTGAGAATAGCATCTTCAATAAACGCAAGTTTGCAAAAGCGTCTATCAACATACTCAGTTTCTACTAAAAAATAACATTGCATTACTAGCCTAAGTCTTTGCTCATCATCGATTAGAGACTGTAAGCTTTCGAAATCTTCTTTCGAATTAATATTAGGAATTACACAAAAGGAGAGTTCATCGTCATCGGGTTTCACGCCTGACTTAAGAACTCTGATCATTCTTTTATCTGTTATGATGCACTCAGCAAGAGACTTGTCAGGATAAAACTTGGCCATCTTCTTTATTAGATAGCTATCTATTCCTGAAGGAGGAGAACGGAGATTTAAAAAGTCCTGGAGTGTAAATATTGTATCTTTACAGCAAACGATAATTGCGGATCTATTTTCTTCTAGCCACAGGAGCCTATCATTACGTGCTGAATATATTGCATTAGACTCATCTATTGATTTAATCACACCCCTTAACTTATAAATCAATTGAATACTAAGAGGTAAATTATTTAAATAAGGTCCTTGATGATTACTACAAGCTTTAACAACAGCGCCACTAACAAAACCCTTATCAGCGAGCGCGTCAATTCTGGCTACAACCTCAACCTTATATATATTTTTTTCTTCAAAAAACATACTTTACTCGACTTGAGATTCAATTATTTACTCTTAATATAAGCAAAGCTCTATTTATTAATCAATTCGTGCATAGTGTATTCCATGCTGACACCCAGCCACAACTCTATGTCACTAACAAAACATCCTGTTTTTAAATTCTGATAATTAAGACTTTTAAGCCGCTTCAGCCATTGCTTCTTTCAGTTTTTTCATCGCATTTTTTTCTAGCTGACGAATACGTTCTGCAGAAACATTATATTCAGCAGCAAGCTCATGCAATGTTGCTTTGTCTTCAGCGAGCCAGCGTCTAGCTAAAATATCACGACTACGAGCATCTAAATCTTGCATTGCGCTATAAAGATTTTGATTACCTACTTCTGCAGAACTTGATTGCTCGAGTAGACAAGAGGGATCCATAGTGTGATCTTCGAGATAATGTACTGGAGCAAACTGCATTGCACCACTATCATCATCACCGTCTGTTGCATAGCCATCAAAGGCTGCATCATGAGCATTAAGACGTGATTCCATTTCCAAAACATCTTTTGTGCTGACTCCTAAATCTTGAGCAACACCTTCAACTTCTTCTTTGCTAAACCAACCCAAACGTTTTTTCATACTACGTAAATTAAAGAATAATTTACGTTGCGCTTTGGTTGTTGCAACTTTAACAATCCGCCAATTCTTTAAAATGAACTCATGCATTTCAGCTTTAATCCAATGCACAGCGAAAGAAACAAGACGCACCCCAACATGTGGATTAAAACGTTTGATCGCTTTCATCAAGCCAATATTGCCTTCTTGGATTAAATCACCCAAAGCTAAGCCATAACCAAGATAATTACGTGCGACACGCACAACGAAACGTAAATGCGATAGAGTTAATCTGCGAGCGGCTTCAAGATCACCTTGCTCATACCAACGTAAAGCTAAATCTTTCTCTTCCTGCTCGGACAGCATAGGAATTTTATTCGCCCAATAAGTGTAAGTTTCTAGATTACCTAGTGGAACGGCATGATCAATAAGTGAGAGTTGATTCATGACTTTTACCTCATCCTGCTTGCTAAACCTTAAAACCAGGTCGCAATTAACATAAAACACAATATAAACAAAAGCTTACAAGTTAAAAACCACTCAAATAGAGAATAAAGTTCAAAATATTAAATTAGTTAAAATTTGTTCGCTTTTTAATCTTTCTAATATTAGCACTCTTTACTTAAGAGTGCTAATTAAAACTGATCAAAATATTGATAGTCTTGATATAAATCACATCTAGCATTTAGCCTATATGAACTTTTTTGCGTAATTTTCGGATTGCTTGTAATTGCGCAGCTGCTTCGGACAACGCAGCTAAAGCATCAGAATATTCCACCTCGCCCTGATGCTTATCTTCTAATAAGGCTTCAGCTTTGCGTTTAGCATCAAGAGCAGCGTCTTCATCTAAATCTTCAGCACGAATTGCTGTATCCGCTAAAATAGAAACGATATCCGGCTGTATTTCTAAAATACCACCATTAACATACAGTACCATTTCTTCGCCATTGGCTAATTCAGCACGGATATTACCAGGCTTTAAACGCGTCAATAATTGTGAATGTCCAAAAATAATTTCTAATTCACCTTCTGAACCCGTTGCCGCAACACTGTTAACCATGCCGGAAAAAATTTCTGCTTCTGCACTAACGATTTCTAAACGAATTGTGAGAGCCATAATACTTAATCTCCTAAGAGAGCAAAGGGGCTTACACAGCCCCTTTTATTGAATTAATTATAATGCTTTCGCCCGTTTTTCAACTTCATCAATGGTACCTACCATATAGAAAGCTTGCTCTGGAACATGATCATATTCACCATCAATAATCGCTTTAAAGCCACGAATGGTTTCTTTTAATGGTACATACGTTCCTGGCGAACCAGTAAAGACTTCAGCAACGAAGAAAGGTTGTGAGAAGAAGCGCTGAATTTTACGCGCTCGTGTCACAGTTTGTTTATCTTCTTCAGACAATTCATCCATACCAAGAATCGCAATAATATCTTTTAATTCTTTATTACGTTGTAAGATACCCTGTACTGCACGTGCAAGATCATAATGCTCTTGCCCAACAATCAAAGGATCTAATTGACGACTGGTTGAATCCAAAGGATCAACAGCAGGATAAATACCTAATTCAGCAATTTGTCGTGATAATACAACCGTTGCATCTAAATGCGCGAAGGTTGTTGCAGGTGAAGGATCAGTTAAATCATCCGCAGGTACATAAACTGCTTGAACAGATGTAATCGAACCTGTTTTCGTAGAAGTAATACGTTCTTGTAAACGACCCATTTCTTCTGCCAAGGTTGGTTGGTAACCTACAGCAGATGGCATACGCCCTAATAATGCAGATACTTCTGTTCCTGCTAGTGTGTAACGATAAATATTATCAATAAATAATAAAACATCGCGGCCTTCATCACGGAATTTTTCTGCCATGGTTAATCCAGACAAACCAACACGTAAACGATTTCCCGGCGGCTCATTCATCTGACCATAAACTAGCGATACTTTATCTAATACATTTGATTCTTTCATTTCATGATAGAAGTCATTACCTTCACGAGTTCGCTCACCCACACCTGCAAACACAGAGTAACCACTGTGTTCGATAGCGATGTTACGAATCAATTCCATCATGTTAACGGTTTTACCAACACCGGCACCACCAAATAAACCAACTTTACCACCTTTCGCAAAAGGACAAAGTAAATCGATAACCTTAATACCGGTTTCAAGTAATTCAACACTTGCGACTTGTTCTTCAAAGGTGGGTGGTTCACGATGAATAGCCCAGTGCTCTTCAGCACCAATAGGTCCAGCTTCATCAATCGGTTCACCCAAGACATCCATAATACGCCCTAATGTCTTTTTACCAACAGGCACTTTAATCGGCTCACCTGTATTCATAACTGTCATCAAGCGCTTTAAGCCTTCACTACTACCCATAGCAATAGTACGAACAACACCATCGCCAAGTTGTTGCTGTACTTCAAGCGTTAACTTATTTTCTTCAACATGTAATGCATCAAAAATTTTTGGCACCGCATTGAGAGGAAATTCAACGTCAACAACGGGCCCGATTACTTGTACTATTTCACCTGTACTCATTCATTCGTCCTCTAAGATAAAAACCATGACTACTACTAAAAAATTTAATAGTAATCCTACTAAAATTAAACTGCGGCAGCTCCTGAAACAATTTCTGCAAGTTCTTTGGTAATCGCTGCTTGTCGTGCTTTGTTATAGGCAAGCTGCAAATCATCAATCAATTCGCCAGCATTTTCAGATGCGCTCTTCATTGCAACCATTTTTGATGCTTGTTCAGCTGCAATATTTTCAACAACGGCTTGATAAACTTGTGACTTAATATAGCGCTCTAAAATATAATCTAACAATTGTTTAGCATCAGGCTCGTAAATATAATCCCAATGATAATCAAGATTATCTTCTTCTGCTTTAACAGGTAGTGGCAATAATTGCTTAATAATGGGTTTTTGTACCATCGTGTTAATAAAGCGATTAGAACCTATATATAAAGCATCAATCGTACCATTAGTAAAAGCTTCTAACATGACATCAACCACGCCGCGTAAATCACTAATGTCTGGTGCATCACCTAAATGATCAGCACAAGCTAAAATTTTGCCGCTAAAACGTTTAAAAAAGCCTTGACCTTTCTTACCGAAAATACTCAAATCAACATCAATTTCTCGCTTTTGCCAATCGCGCATTTCTAAAAGAATTGTCTTAAATAAACTATTATTTAAAGGGCCGCAAAGACCGCGGTCGGTACTCACAATAATATAACCCACGCGTTTAATTTCACGTGAAATTAAAAAAGGATGAGTATATTCAGAATGACTTCGTGCTAAATGACCAATCACTTGATACATTTTATCGGAGTAGGGGCGCGACAATAACATGCGATCTTGAGTTTTACGCATTTTACTCGCAGCTACCATTTCCATTGCTTTGGTGATCTTTTGCGTTTTTTTAATCGAAGTAATTTTAGTTCGAATTTCTCGTGCAAATGCCATAATAACTCAACTATTTATCTTCATCGGTACTTAAATGCTGCCAATGATTTTGTTTAAAATCTTCAACGAGAGCTTTTAATTGTTTCTCAATATCTTCGCCATATTTACAATGCTCATTGACTTCCGCCATAAACGCAGCATATTTACTACGCGCAAATTGTAATAATTCATCTTCAAAACCAACCACGCGTGTTAATTCAACATCATCTAAAAAGCCTTTTTGCGCAGCGTAAAGACTAATAGACATTTCTGCGATGCTCATTGGCATATATTGTTTTTGTTTTAGAATTTCAGTCACGCGCTGACCACGTTCTAATTGTTTACGCGTTGCTTCATCAAGATCTGAAGCAAACTGTGCAAACGCGGCTAATTCACGATATTGCGCCAGCGCAATACGAATACCACCAACCAGCTTCTTCACAATCTTGGTTTGAGCAGCACCACCAACCCGCGATACAGATAAACCAGCATTAACTGCTGGACGAATGCCGGAGTTGAATAAATCAGTTTCTAAATAGATTTGTCCATCGGTAATCGAAATCACGTTGGTAGGTACAAAAGCAGAGACGTCTCCCGCTTGCGTTTCAATAATTGGTAATGCAGTCAGTGAGCCTGTTTTACCTTTAACTTTACCATCTGTAATTTTTTCAACATAGGCAGCACTAACACGTGAAGCACGTTCTAATAAACGTGAATGCAAATAGAAAACGTCACCAGGATAAGCTTCACGACCAGGTGGACGACGTGCTAATAATGAAATTTGTCGATAAGCCCAAGCTTGCTTGGTTAAATCATCATAAATAATTAAAGCATCTTCACCTTTATCACGGAAGTATTCACCCATCGCACAACCTGCATAGGCAGAAAGATACTGCATCGCAGCAGGATCAGCTGCACCCGAAACAACAATAATCGTATGTTTCAGAGCATCATGCTCTTCTAACTTACGTACAACCGTCGCAACAGATGATGCTTTCTGGCCAATAGCAACATAAATACATTTTACGCCAGTATTCTTTTGATTGATGATGGTATCAATAGCAACAGCCGTTTTACCTGTTTGGCGATCACCAATAATTAATTCACGCTGACCACGACCAACAGGGACCATGGTATCAATCGCTTTCAGACCTGTTTGTAATGGTTCATCGACAGATTGTCGCCAAATAACACCCGGCGCAATTTTTTCAACCGGTGAAGAATGTTCTGTTGTAATCGGGCCATTACCATCAATGGGTTGGCCTAAGGTATTAACAACACGACCAAGCAAAGCTTCACCAACAGGCACTTCTAACATTTTGCCAGTACATTTTACTTTTGAACCTTCAGTTAAATGTTCATAGCTACCCAAGACTACGGCAATAACAGAATCACGTTCTAAGTTGATCGTTACGCCATAAACGTCACCATCAAATTCTAACATTTCATTTTGCATCGCATCGGTTAAACCATGAATACGCACAATACCATCTTGTAAATTAACAATAGTACCTTCGTTACGCGCTTCACTAATAACTTCAAATTTCTCAATCTTCTCGCGAATAAGTTCGCTAATTTCTGAAGGATTCAACTGCATAAGCTTTCATTCCTAATCTTAAAAAACCAAAAAAATATTTACGCTAACATCGCGTGATGCAAACGCTGTAATTTACCCTGTACAGAACCATCAATAACGAGGCTCTCTGCTTGTATAACCATACCGCCCAGTAAGTCTTTTTGTAATTCAACATTTAAGGCGACTTTACGCTGTAATTTTTTCTCTAAAACTGTTTGTAATTTTTGTTGTTGCTCATCACTCAATGCACTTGCCGATAACACATTCACATCAATCGTTTTTTCATATTGTCGACGTAAGTGTTCAAATACAGCGGCGATTTCTGGTAGCAATAATAAACGTTTATTATCAGCTAATACTTGTATTACATTCTCTCCGCCTTTTGGCAACACTGCTTGGCAGACTTCTTGTAGTAATGTAACTTTTTGATTAACTGCAACACTTGGATGATCAATCAACGTTGCTATACGACTATCCATAATCACCTGCGTTAGTATCTGCAAGTAGTCAGACCACGCTGTTAATTCTTGCGAGCTTAACGCTATATTAAAAATAGCTTTTGCATAAGGTCTAGCAACAGTAATCTTTTCCATTAATCATCAATCTCAGCTATTAATTTATCAAACATCTGTGCATGTGCTGCATCATCAATATCGCGCTCAAGAATTTTTTCAGCTCCGTAGATAGCAAGATCAACTGTGTCACGTCGCAATTTTTGCTTCGCACGTTGTCGCTCTTGCTCAATCTCAGTATGAGCAACTGCAATCAAACGATCACCTTCTTCGCGCGCACGTTGTTGTGCTTCCTCAATAATCTGATTAGAACGTTGTTGTGCCTGGACGATAATATCGCTGGCTTTAACTTTCGCTTCACGAAATTGTTTGCTAATACGATGTTGCGCTAATTCCAAATCATGCTGACCACGTTCAGCAGCAGCCAAACCATCAGCGATTTTCGTTTCACGCTCTTCCATCGCTTTGACGATATACGGCCAAACAAATTTCATACAAAACCATATAAAAATAGTAAATGTAATCATTTGACCAAATAACGTTGCATTTAAATTCACAGATGCAATCTCCTAATTAACTTAGCGTCATTAGTATTTTGTAATAATACTTCTTACTTAACTAAAGCCAATGCTTGAGTCATAAACGGGTTGGCAAATAAAATAATTAATGCGATAGCCACACCAATAATTGCAACAACGTCGAGTAAACCTGCAATAACGAATAATTTTGTTTGAAGTCTAGCAGTCATGTCAGGTTGTCTAGCCATACCTTCTAAAAATCTACCACCTAATAAACCAAAACCAATTGCGGTACCTAATGCACCTAAGCCAATTAATAAGCCAACAGCAATTGCTGACATACCTTGAATACTGGCAACCAAATGTGCTAATTCCATTCTCGCTCCTTAATAAATAAAATCTATGATTTAGCTCGCAATAGCAACGTAATTAACATTAATAATTAATGTTCTTCCACCGCTAAAGCTAAATAAACCACTGTTAACAACATAAAAATAAAGGCTTGCAATAAGATAATCAAAATATGAAATATCGACCATGCATCACCTACGATCCATTGCAAATACCACGGCAATAACGCGATGAGAATAAAAATCAATTCTCCCGCAAACAAGTTTCCAAACAAACGTAAGGATAATGAGAGCGGACGCGATAAATGCTCCATGGCATTAAAAAACAAATTCGCCGGGCTTAAAATAATCTTGCCAATCCAAGAGTCATTTTTAAAAGGTGTCGTGACTAATTCTTTAGAAAAACCACCAATACCTTTAACTTTGATACTGTAGAACATGACAAAAAAGAAAACTGAAATTGACATCGCAAAAGTAAGATTAGGATCCGCCGTTGGCACCACGCGCGTATAATGCAAGCCAGTACTTTCTGCTAAACGCGGTATTAAATCAACAGGAATTAAATCCATGAAGTTCATCAAGAAGGCCCAAACAAAAATGGTTAATGCTAATGGTCCGACGAATGTTGATTTACCATGAAATGTATCTTTAACTTGGCTATCAATAAATTCAATGGTCATCTCGACGAAATTTTGCCAACCTCGCGGGACACCACTGTTGGCTTTACGAGCCACCAACCAAAATGAAAAACAAAATAAAATACCAAGAATAGAAGAAATGACTAAGGTATCCACATGAATTGCCCAAAAACCAGGATGCTGTGCCGCCGTGGTAAATTTCATGGTTTTGAGACTTAAGGTCAAATTTTGCAGGTGATGATGAATATATTCACCACTTGTTAATTTACCTGTTGTTACACTCATTTAGAAAACCCCTAGATTGCCATTTATTGTGTTGCGCATTTTCTGTCCGTAATGAACGGCGCAAATATTATCATAATATGTAATACAGCAAATGCTGTTATAAAAACTACCAAGTTCACTTTGGTTAAAGCCAAAACCAACGTAATGATGATAATGCTTAACCCAAACTTACCGGCTTCGCCGGCATACAAACCCCGCACTATGCGCTCTGGATTGTAACCATTTGAGATTGAATACAATCTTCTAATAAAATACAAACTGGGAAGCGCTACCGCTACTGCTGCATAAATGACCGATAATGCTGCTTGGCCATTTAAAGTTCCCCATAAAACCACCGCAATGATTAATGCTAAACTAAATTGCAATAGCACATACAAAGAAGCTGCTCGGCGAGCAGCTAAAATGGGCGCATATTGTCTTTTATGCTTCACAAGCAATATATTTAGGCCTGTATTCTTTATAAAGTGCCAGATTATAGAGAGATAGCCTTTCAGGAGCAAGATTTTTATACGTAATATCACTAAGATGTTCATGTTTCGCCAAACCCTCGCAAATAGGGAGGTTGCGCGAAGCGTACAAAGACATATTCACAGCGTGTTTGACAAAATAGGTATTGGTAGCAAACTACTCATAAAATATAACTTCTCAAGACATTCTTTACCTAAATTCAAAAGCTTAAGCTATATTGCAATCAAAATATCTCCAGGGATATTTCTCGCTAAAATGGACAGAATTTGACGCGTGTTTTATATCATATTATGATGCTTTCCCTTTCATAATCATTAGGAAAATATTATGGCGACTCCCGCTCCTAGCTTGCTCGCGGCTCAACAACCGATATTTCAATAAATCGTCAGTTAGCTGCATACATAAAAATTCCTTATGAGAATAGTGAGTCTTAAATTGTTAAATAAAGAGAGATATTGATAAATGAAAGGTAATTTTTTCTCAAGGACTATGACAAGAATCTTTAATTCAGAAACAACTCGGGTCAGCGAGTGGGACAAAGACTTAGTCATTGGCGCTTTATCTGCCTACTTATTAAAGAAAAAACAGTTCACTTATAGAGGCAACACTTATCCTATTAGCCACTTGCAACTCACGCCTGAATTGATTCGCAGCACAATGACTCGCGTTGGACTACCAGAACCAGAACTACAAAAACAACCTTTATTTTTGTTGGGTGATTTATTGGTGCCAATATTTCAATCTGAAAGTCGCGAACATTTATTAACAACATTACAAGGCCTACTCGATAATAGTAAGGAATACAAATTATTAAGAGATATCGTGACCGCAGCCTTAAAAGATTATCGACAACTGTTATTAGCCATCGTCGTCGCTAATCTGCGTACGGAAGAGAAGCTCTATAATGGAGATGGCCTTGGTAGTCGTGGCTACCAACATTATTTACGTACAGGCATTTATGATGAGTGGGGTGGTGATAACTGGCCTATTTATTTAGCATGGCGCTGGTATGAAATGTCTTCTTCCAGAGGCAGATTTCTTGGTGGTGGAGAACCAAAATATTTTGCAGCATTAAGCAAAGCTGCTGTGGCTTTACTCATGCAAGAATTTCTTGTAAACGTCTCAAATGTAGAATTACGACAGCGTCTATTCGAACTGTATCAAAATGGATTACCTGAATTTATTGAATATTTATTAGAGTTAATGATTGAATATACGCCCAAAAGCGATACCTTATTATCAGCAGCAGCCCTAGGATCAACATTTGCAGGAAGAGCTCAGAGTATAGATGACGCTCGATATTTATTAAGACCTTCAAGCGAAGTTGGAAAAGAGCATGTACGGCGTATGTTTGATGCTAGTGTGGATATTATCTTATTTGATGCCGCGCGTAGAGATGAGCGTTGTTTTCAATTACTAAATGGCGCCGGAAAGTTATCAGCACTTTTGCAGCGTGTAATACCAGCGTTATTTATAAACGATAAAGGATCAAGTTTAGGATCATATCTTGATTATCTTGTAGCACCGCTGCCAGTATGTCAAAGTCCATTTGAAGCATCAGATAGAGCTCGTATGGGCCAACAGCAACAACGTTTAGCTGCGCCTAACGCTCCGCATAGAACAGAACTTAGAAAACAGTTATTACAACAAGCATGTGTATCGCTTGCAGAGTTAGTAGAGAAGTATCATCTAGGTAAGATAGTCTTACCGAAGTATAAGAAACAACTTGCAAGATATACAGAACATGTATTCCTCAGTGATATTGCCAAAGTATTAGTAGCCTTTGCTGACCTACGAGCAGAATGTGGTGGACAGATTGGCGCATCAGCTGCTCAACAAAAACAAGCTCAACAAACTATAGAGAAGTTAACAGCATTAGAAAAGCTTTTAGCCGAGCCAGAGTTAACGATGGCAACGAAGTATGCACTGTTACTTTCACTAGTGGATAACAACAAACAGTATCAAGAAGAGGCAAGTAGTATTCGAGAAGCTTTGAACGTTAAAGATGGTGATGTTGAAAAACATTTATGGCCAAAACTAAGGGATGCTGTAGGCGTGGATATTAACCATGACTGTTCTCAATTAGCTGCTACTGTATTGGATTTGCTGGGTCGTTGTATTGGTGGCGAGAAAATCCCAGCAGTCGATATAGAAGAAGCGGTGGCGGGTCAATTAAGCTTAATGGCAAGGCACACACACGACTTACGATAAAATAACTAAGGATTTGTGCTTGCCCTAAATTTACGCCGCATTTGCGGCGTATTAGAGATCACCCCAGAGTTGCTGAGCTAAACTCAAGGTTGTTAAAGCTGCTGTCTCCGTACGTAGAATTCTAGGGCCAAGACTAATACCAACAAAGCCTTGTTGTTTAGCACTTTCAATTTCAATATCACTCAAACCACCTTCCGGACCAATCAAGGCAACTAAGTTAGAAATATTCTCTGTTTGAAAGCTCTTTAACGATTGTGAAGCTTTGGGATCTAACACAAATTTATTACTTACTGTGATTTGCGTATACCAATCAACAAGCTTACAAGCTGGATTAATTGTTGGCACAATTGCACGCCCAGATTGCTCACAAGCACTGATCGCAACTTTACGCCAATGCTCCAAGCGTTTAGCCAAACGCTCAGCGTTAAGTTTAACTTCGCAACGCTCCGTAAATAGAGGCGTAAAACTGTTAACACCTAACTCTACTGACTTTTGAATAACAAAATCCATTTTCTCACCGCGTGCAACACCATGACCAATATGAGTTTGTAGTGGTGATTCATTTTTTATTTGAATTTTATCAATAAGCTTAACTTGAACGTCGCGTTTGCTAATCGCGGTAATTTCAGCAGTGAAATCATAACCCGAATTATCGAATAATTTAATTTCAGCACCGACAGTTAAACGTAATACGCGCACAACGTGGTTAGCCGCATCTTCTGCTAAGCTAACCACTGAATTTTCAGATAATGTTTCTGAATGAAAAACTCTTATAGTGCGCATAGTATTTTAAATTATTAAACGTTTGCTGCTTTAAAAGCTTGCTCTAAATCCATTAGCAAATCTTCCACTGCTTCAATACCCACGGATAAACGTACTAGATTGTCTGTAATACCTAGTACAGCACGTTTTTCTTCTGGTACAGAAGCATGCGTCATGATAGCCGGATGATTCACTAAACTCTCTACGCCACCAAGACTTTCAGCCAATGTGATAACTTTAAGACTTTCTAGAAACTCGCGTGTTTCAGCTAAACCACCTTTAACATAGAAACTAATCATGCCACCAAATCCGTGCATTTGTTTTTTAGCTAAGTCATGTTGCGGATGTGACGCTAAACCAGGATAAATAACACCGTCGACTTTATTATGTGTTGTTAGCCACTCAGCAACTTTCATTGCATTATCGCAATGAGCCTGCATACGAATACTTAGTGTTTTTAAGCCGCGTAATACTAAAAAACTATCAAAAGGCGCCATAATCGCACCAATAGAATTTTGTAAAAAGGTCATTTGCTCTTTTAATTCTTCATTATCACCAACGATAGCCATACCACCGACCATATCAGAATGACCATTCATATATTTTGTTACTGAATGCACCACAATGTCAGCGCCAAATTCTAATGGTCGCTGTAAGCAAGCGGTTGCAAACGTATTATCGACCACAACAATTAAATTATGTTTTTTCGCAATAGCAATGGTTGCCTCAAGGTCAACAAGTTTTAACATCGGATTCGTTGGTGTTTCAATCCAAAGCATTTTTGTATTTGGCTGAATTGCAGGTTCTAATGTACTGATATCCGTTAAATCAACAAAACTAAATTGTAATCCTGCTGAGCGTTGTCGCACTTTATCAAATAGTCGAAAAGTACCGCCATATAAATCATCAACAGCGACAACATGGTCGCCAGTATCTAATAGTTCCATCACGGTAGAAATCGCAGCCATACCAGAAGCAAAAGCGAAACCTGCTTGCCCTGATTCAAGATCGGCTGCACACTTTTCTAATGCAAACCGTGTTGGATTATGTGAGCGTGAATATTCAAAACCTTGATGCTCACCCGGACTTGCTTGCGCATAGGTTGATGTAGTAAAGATAGGTGTCATTACTGCACCTGTTGTTGCTTCAGGTTCTTGTCCTGCGTGAATAACACGCGTTGCTATATCAAATTTTTTCATCGTTTTCCTCGTATATTATTTAGAGTTATAATAAATCTTTTTCTTGCATCCAAGTATCGTTAAACATTTTACTTAAATACTTATTGCCACTATCACCAGAAACAATTAATACGCGTTTCTTGTCGGTTTGTTCACGACAATATTGCAATGCGGCATGAATTAGTGTTCCGGTTGAACTTCCCACAAAAATACCCTCTTTTGATAATAATTCACGCGCAGCATGAAAAGACTGTTTATCATTAACAGGATAAGCTCGGCTAACATGAGAAAAGTCAGATGTTACCGGAACAAAATCTTCACCAATACCTTCCACCATCCAGCTTGCAGATTTCTGCACAACTTTTTTATCGTTAATTAAGTCAGTAAGAATCGAGCCTTCCGGATCAGCCAGAATAAACTCAACATGTGGTGCAACTTTAGCGAAATAACGACTAACACCTGTAATGGTTCCCGCAGTACCAGCACCCACAACAATGGTATCAAGCTCTTTACCCATTTGTTGCCAAATCTCAGGACCAGTCCATTCTTCATGAGTCTGTGGATTGACTTCATTCGCAAATTGATTAACATAAAAAGCATTATCCATCTTAGCAATAAGACTTTCTGCTAAATCTTGATAATACTCTGGATGGCCACGACTCACATCAGAGCGCGTCATGACAATCTCCGCACCATAAGCTTTTAGATGTGAAATTTTTTCTTGGCTCATTTTGTCAGGTAAGACAATCATCATGCGATAACCTTTTACCGCAGCAATCATCGCTAGCCCCAAGCCTGTATTACCTGCGGTCGCTTCAACAATGGTATCACCAGGTTTGAGCTGTCCTGATTTTTCAGCCGCTTCAATCATTTTTAATGCAATTCTATCTTTAATCGAACCACCAGGATTTTGGCCTTCAAGCTTGATATACAGCTCACATGGACCGGTATCAAGTCGATTAACTTTAACAATAGGTGTATTACCAATTAGTGAGATAATATCTGGATAAACTTGCATGCTATTTCCTTGCGTAAAAATACTTAATCTATTGCTGATTCAATAATGACGCGCTATTCTACGCAATATTCAAACAAATTAACAATATTATCAGCATTTGAGCAATCAAAAATAATGAAAAAGTTAAAGCAAAGAATCCTTGCAACTCATACTACATCTGGAATGATACTTTTTTGCAGTATTATTATCTTCATTGGCATGATTGGCTCGTTAGCGATCGATATGTATGTACCTTCTATGCCAGGTATTGCCAATACCTTTGCGACCACTGCCGTTGCTGTTAAATTGAGTATTACGCTATATCTTCTTGCTTATGCTATCGGTATTTTTTTCTACGGACCAATCATTGATAGTTTTGGACGTAAACCTGTTATTTTAGTTGCGATAACCGTTGGCTTGATAGGAAGTATTCTATGCTTTCTTTCAGACTCTATTACAACGCTTTATATCGGTCGTTTTTTACAAGGCGCAGGCTTCGCTGCAATTAATGTTGCCGCGCCTGCCATGGCTCGCGATATTTTTGATGATAAACAATTTGCGCAAGTCTCTTCGATTTTGTCGATGTTCTTTGGTTTAGGTCCAATTTTCTCACCTATCATAGGCAGTTATATTGATCATTATTTTGGGTGGCGCACAGTTTTTTCCGTACTATCTGTTTACAGTATTTTAGTTATATTAGTGGTGATATTTGCAATCCCTGAGACCCATGAGGAAGAACAACACCATGTTTTTCATATTAAGCCAATACTAAAAACTTATTGGAATATAGCAAAAAATAATATTTTCTTAGCTAATACATTAAGTAAGTCAGTTGCCTACGCGGGCTTTATGATATTTTATACGGTAACGCCCTTCATGTTGCAAAAGTATATGGGGCTTACTGTATTACAATATGGCTGGATAACTTTAGCATTAACTGGCGCGATTTTTATTACTAAGTTTATTAATACGATTGCTTTAGCCTATGTTGATGTCGATAAAATTATTTTTCTATCGATTATCATGCTAGCTATAGCAGGAAGTTTATTATTATTGTTTGGCATACTAGGTTACTACTCGTTATTTACACTTCTTCTGCCATTCATGCTGTTTGGTATTGGTAGCGGCTTTTTATTTTCAAACACCATGGCTGCTGCATTTAAACCTTTTAAAGGCAAGGCCTCGGGAAGTGTTTCAGGATTACTTAATGGCACACAACTATTTGCCGCATTTATTGGTTCAGCAATTGCTGCGCACTTGGGGATAACATCTTTACTGCCTTTAGGGATCTTGATGGCAGTTATGAGCATTGGTGTCGTTGTTCAGTATGTTTATTTTATGCGCCGAGCAACTGAGTAAAATTTATTATTACTCCAAATCAAGCATTCTTAAAATTTTCATAGCATTTTGCACGGTAATATTTGTTTTACCTTGCTCAAAACTATTTAATGTAGGTTTACTGACACCAGCCAAAACGGCTAGTTGTCTTGAGTAAAGCGTTGTTGCTTACGTCGCGCTACGGCTTCTGCGACAAGCTCTTGCCAATTAAGGCGAATGTTCCGTTCCATTTTTTCACCTGTTAAAAGAGTTAAATAATTTTTACTCTTTTAGTAGCACTGACTCAATTAATGCTGCAGAAAAAGAGTTTAAGGGTTACTTAACTACAGTACAGCGATATGGAAAATAATATTAATTTAAATGAAATAATGGCCCCATTAAGAAAATATAATGATGCAGTAACATATAAGCCACCGTTCCAACAATAATGCTCAGAATCATATTACGGCGCCAAATATGGATGAAAGCAGTAATCGCCAATGCTAAGAGCTTATCAATCCCATGAGGAAAGTGTCCCCAAGTTGGAATTTTAACCTCATAGATAACCAGTAATAGCATAATTGCAGCAGGCAAATACAAACTAAGTGTTTGGACGTGTTTATTCTTTCCCATACCTTTACCCACAATAAACGGTAAGGCACGCGTCACAACGGTCAATAAAAACAACATTAAGATACAAGTTACAACATACCAAAAGCTCATGTCACTGCCTCATAACGAAAGTAGAAAAGTAACAAAACAACAGTAAGGCCTATCGCAATGAGCAACATATACTTAGGACTAATCAACATAGCAATAACAACTGCGACCAAAGCTATCATAAAGGGTTTTATCGTTTTAACTTTTAAGTATTGCTCGATAACTAAAGTCATAAAAAAACACGGTAAAACAAATGCTAAACCCGGCATACTCGGCAATAGATTAGCAAATGCAGCACCAAGAAACGTGCCAGCCACCCAGTAAAGATGTAATAAGAAAGCTAAATATATACAGAATTTCTTATCTTGCTTGGCATCAGGTAAAGGTGTGTTGGTTACCATGATCGCGTAATTTGCATCAACCAAACCAAAGATAAGATAAGTTTTTTCGAACCATTTAGTATTTTTAAATCGTTCTAGAAAGCTGATACCATAAAATGCATTACGCAAAGCGATGAAGACTGTTGCCAAAAAAATCTCAAAATAGGTACCATGAATTGCCATGATGCCTAGCGCTACAAACTGCGCCGCACCAGCATAAACTAATAAGCTCATAATAGGCGCTAAATACCAGGTAAAACCAAGGTGCACAAACAAGACACCAAAAACTATGCCTAATGGAAAATAAGCAAAGAAAATCGCCAGCGATGATGTAAATGCTAATTTATAAGGATTCTGTTGTGTAATATTGGCTATATCATTCAATCTTGAGCTTCCCGCGATACATACCCATAGGACAAGTGAACTCATAAATCCCGGGTTCTTCAACGCGCAATGTTACCATGGTTTTTTCATTGATGGGAAGGTCCTTGCTTTGATTAAGCTCTGCAAAAACGACTGTTTCAGAACAAGGACTCGAATCCTTGCGCAAGAAACTCAGCATGACCTCATCACCCGCTTTAGCAACAATGGTATCTGGCACATAGACACCACCATCAACAATCACCTCTATAGCTTCACCTTGTTTTGCTTGTTTTTTTAAACTGCTATTTGCCAACCAAAACCACCATAAAATAAAAGCGATGAGGAGTATACCGGCTAAATTAACAAAAACTTCTAACATAGCAATTCACTCCTGCTTATGGTTTAAAGAAACGTAAACGATTAGCGTTTAAAACGATTGTTAGCGATGACATTGCCATCGCTGCTGAAGCAATGATAGGACTAAGTAATAAGCCAATAAATGGATATAGAATACCTGCCGCAATCGGAATACCAACAATATTATAAATAAATGCGAAAAATAAATTTTGTTTAATGTTTTTAACTGTTGCACGCGATGAAGCAATCGCATCAGGCACACCTTCTAGTGAATCTCGCATCAACGTGATATCAGCACTTTCAATAGCAACGTCTGTTCCGGTGCCAATTGCAAAACCAACATCTGCTTTAGCGAGCGCAGGTGCATCATTGATACCATCACCAACCATACCCACCTTTTCACCACGCTGTTGTAATAACTCTATTTTCGCTAGTTTAGCTTCAGGTAATAATTCCGCAAAAAACTCATCAATGCCGACTTGCTTAGCAA
Organism: Gammaproteobacteria bacterium; assembly: GCA_021773175.1. Taxonomy (GTDB): domain Bacteria; phylum Pseudomonadota; class Gammaproteobacteria; order JAJFKO01; family JAJFKO01; genus JAJFKO01. The sequence goes on along the minus strand of JAJFKO010000063.1, from coordinate 45,920 downwards.
CTGCTGCAGCTGTATGACGATTATCGCCAGTTAGCATCGCGACTTTAATACCGAGTTTATGTAAACGTTTTATCGCTGCAGCTGAATCAGCTTTGATTGGATCCGCAACAGCAATGATACCAGCTAACTGACCATTTTGGGCTAAATACATCGGTGTTTTTCCAAGGCTCGCTAATTTTTCTGCTTTTACATTCAAGTCATCAATACTAATATTATTTTCTAACATCAATTCTTTATTACCAAACAACGTTAACTTGCTATTAACTTGCGCGCTGACCCCACGACCGGATATTGCCTGAAAGGCTTCTATTTTCTCTAATAATAATTGCTTTTCTTTAGCTGCTTCAACAATGGCTGCAGCAAGGGGATGTTCTGAGCTAACTTCGATGCTTGCAGCAAGCACAAGCAAATCACTTTCTGAAATGCCTTCTCCAGTGATGATGTCAGTGACTTTTGGTTGGCCTTCAGTTACTGTTCCAGTTTTATCAAGAGCAACCACAGATAGCTTACCCGCCGTTTGTAAAGCATCACCATTTCGAATCAACACGCCAAATTCTGCGGCTTTTCCCACACCTACCATAACCGCCATTGGTGTACCTAAACCTAAAGCACAGGGGCAAGCAATCACTAGCACGGTAATTGCTGTTACTAACATAAATACTAATCTTGGTGTTGGACCGAAGTTAAACCAAACTAATGCGGTGATCACGGCAATAATTAAAACTATCGGAACAAACACCGCTGAAATACTATCTGCTAAACGTCCAATTGCTGGCTTTGAATTTTGTGCTTGACGAACCATATTCACTATTCGTGCTAGAGCGGTATCTTTACCAACATGGGTTGCTCGAAAAATAAAACTTCCGGTTTTATTTATACTCCCTGCCACAACCTCATCGTGTATAGCTTTTTTAACGGCTAACGGTTCACCCGTTAACATTGATTCATCTATTGTTGATGTACCTTCCGTAATCTCGCCATCGACAGGAATCTTTTCACCAGGTCTAACGCGAATTAACTCACCTTGTTGGACTTGCTCTAATGCTACATCTTGTTCCTCACCATCACGGATAACACGCGCGGTTTTCGGCTGCAAACCAATCAAACGTTTAATGGCTTGCGACGTTTTACCTCGCGCTCGTGTTTCAAGATAAGAACCTAAGTTGATTAAAGCAATAATCATAATTGCTGTATCAAAATATAAATTGCGGGTACTTTCCGGCATAACAGCTAGAAAAACGATAACGGTCATAGAATAAAGCCATGCTGCTCCCGTACCAATCGCAATTAAAGTATCCATATTGGCAGAATGTGATTTAAACGCATGCCAAGCACCGGCGTAAATGTTCCCCGCAGAATAAATCATCGTTAATAATGAAATAATACCCACGCCTAACCAAACAAATTGCTGTGCTGTTGTTTCTAGTGGTGGTAAGAATGGATATATTGTTGCGGATATGAATAAAGGAATAGCAACAATAAAAGCCACAATCATTTTCCAAAATACCTTATTTAAAAATGCTTGCTCCTGAGCTTCTTGTTTATCTTGTGCTTCAGCTTCAGATTGTACTTTTTCCGCTTGATACCCCGCACTTTTAACAGCATTAATTAACGCTTTTTCTTCCGCTCTACCAATAATAATAGCGCGCTTATCGGCAAAATTAACACTCGCATTAGTAACACCAGGCACCTCATGCAAAGCAGCTTCAATCGATTTAATACAACTGGCGCAATGCATCCCTTCGATAGTTAGCTGACAGCTTTCTTGTTGTTTTTGTGTCATCACTCTTCCTTTATTTTATTAATGCTACATTGCCTTATGCTGGCATGTTGCTATCTGTAATTTGTCAAAATCTAGAATACTAATTTCGCGACGCTCAACCTGGATAACCCCTTTACCTTGCATCGCTTTGAAAAGTCGACTCACCGTTTCAGTGGCTAAACCTAAATAATTAGCAATATCTTGGCGCGTCATCGTTAGAATGAATTTACTTGAAGACAAACCTCGTTGTTTATAGCGTGATGAAATATTCTGTAAAAAAACTGCTAATCGTTGCTCAGCGCTGGCATTAATTTGCAATTTCATTTCATTATCCATTTCTCGGCTCATTAAGCGAAATAATTGTGTTTGCAGCTTTGGTAGCTGCGCGGCCAAGGTTAATAGTTCTGTAAATGGTACTTCACAAACAGAGCTTGTTTCTAAAGCTTTAGCAGTAACCAAATGCTTTTCTTTACTAATAGCATCAAAACCTAGTAATTCTCCAGGTAAATGAAAGCTGGTGATTTGTTCTTGGCTATCTTGATTTAATATATATGTTTTGAACGATCCTGAACGAATAGCATAAAGAGCCATAAACTTTCCATCTTGATAGAATAATTCTTCACCTTTATGAATAATACGACGCTTTTTAATGATTTTATCTAACTGACTTAATTCTGAATCGGACAACGCCACAGGCAAGCATAGCTCTGCAATTGAACAGTTCATACAGTTGGCTTTAAATTTTTTATATTCTAGCATTACGCCATGGCTTCCTAGTGTTGCTTTTTCTTCAAAACTATAGTGTTATTGCCTTCTGCATTAAGAGGACTTGCACAAGGTCTTTTAAACGAATGCTTGATCCATATCAATGTTTTACAGCACTTAACTCATATAATAGCAAAACTTTAAACAGGAGAGATAGTCTTATGTCGAAATATCAACATGTATTGTATGCAACAGACTTGGCAGAAGAAGCCTTTGATAGTGCCAAGCAAGCTCAGACCATTGCTAACGCATTTCAAGCTAGCTTAACTATTATTCATGTTATTGAACCTTTACCTATTTACGCTTACAGCTACATCGATACATTCTCATTAGAGAAAAAACAAATGGACGATGCCGACATAGCGTTGAGTAAATTAGGTGAAGAATTAAAAATTGATGCGAAGAATTTAATTCTAAAAGTTGGCCCAGCAAAAAATGAAATTGTTAAATCTGCAGATGAACTCAAAACTGATTTAATTATTGTTGGCAGCCACAAACATAATCCATTAGCGACCTTGTTAGGATCAACGGCTGATGGCGTTTCTCACGCAGCACATTGTGATGTTTTAATTTTACGTTTTAAATAATTAAAGATTTATATAATCTAAAGTAGAGGCTAAAAATTATGATCCCCATTCATGAAGTTGTGTTCCTATCACGACTACAATTTGCATTAACGGCGCTATATCATTTTTTATTTGTACCGTTAACCTTAGGCTTAACTGTCATGCTTGCCATTATGGAATCCGTTTATGTTATGACGAAGAAAACCATATGGCGAGATATGACGAAATTCTGGGGGATCTTACTCGGTATTAACTTTGCCATGGGTGTTGCCACAGGCATTACCATGGAATTCCAATTTGGAACGAATTGGGCTTATTTCTCGCGTTATGTTGGAGATATTTTTGGCGCACCCTTAGCAATTGAAGGCCTTATGGCATTCTTCTTAGAGGCGACGTTTGTTGGCTTATTCTTTTTTGGTTGGGATCGCCTCTCAAGAGTTGGTCATCTAACAGTAACGTGGTTACTCGCATTAGGTACCAATTTCTCTGCGATGTGGATTTTAATTGCAAATGGTTGGATGCAACATCCCGTAGGTGCTTATTTTAATTTCCACACTATGCGCATGGAAGTGAAAAATTTTGCCGATGTTATTTTCAATCCCGTTGCGCAAGCTAAATTTGTACATACTATTAGTGCCGGTTATATAACGGGTGCCGTCTTTGTGCTTGCTATTAGCGCTTACTTCTTAATTCGAAATCGCCATCAAGAACTCGCTAAACGTTCCATGGTCATAGCAGCATCTTTTGGTTTAGCGGCAGCACTATCTGTTGTAGTCCTTGGTGATGAAAGTGGTTATTTAACCGGTGTTAACCAACACATGAAAATTGCTGCGATGGAATCAATGTGGCATACCGAAAAAGCACCCGCATCATTTACTTTATTTGGTATTCCAGACATGAAACAACATAAAACACTTTATGCGGTTCATATTCCTTATATGTTAGGACTTATTGCTACGCGTTCTTTTAATACACCTCTACCAGGTATTGATAACTTGGTTACTGAAGCAAAAGGACGAATTCGAGATGGTTTAAAAGCGTATTCTGCATTAAAGATTTTAGAGAAAAATGCGAATGACAAAGCTGCACAAGCTGAATTGCGACGCCATCAAATGAATTTAGGTTATGCGTTACTCCTAAAACGCTACACCAAAGACCCATTAACAGCGAATACCGCTCAAATTAATGCTGCAGCCAACTCAACCATTCCTAATGTACCAGTTTTATTCTGGGCATTTAGAATCATGGTGGCATGTGGTTTTTTCTTTATTCTATTATTTACAACTGCATTTCTGCTGACATCATTGCGCAAATTTGATAAGAAATGGTTCTTATATGCTGCATTGTTTAGCCTGCCATTACCTTGGATTGCCATAGAGCTTGGTTGGGTTGTTGCTGAATATGGTCGTCAACCTTGGATTATTGATGGTGTATTGCCAACCTTCCTTGGTACCTCATCAACAAACCCAACAGAGTTATTTATTTCATTGGGCGGATTCATTTTGTTTTACACTGTCCTTGCCATTGTCGAAATGTTCTTAATGGTCAAATACGTCAAGATTGGCCCAAGTATTAGCCCTGAAACAAAACTAGAATTAAATCACGAAGGAAGATAGACATGCCTGATTATGCAACATTACGCCTTATATGGTGGTTATTACTCGGAATTATTTTAATTGGTTTCGCTGTAACGGAAGGTTTTGATATGGGTATGGGAATTCTCTTGCCTTTTATCACTCGAACCAATAATGAAAGACGTATAGCAATTAATACTGTCGGTCCGGTGTGGGAAGGTAACCAAGTTTGGTTTATTTTAGCAGGTGGTGCGGTTTTTGCTGCATGGCCATATTTATATGCCGTTTCTTTTTCTGGGTTTTACTTGGCAATGCTACTGGTCTTAGCTGCTCTGATACTAAGACCCGTCTCCTTTAAATACCGCAGTAAAGTCGACAGCCCTATTTGGCGCCGCGCTTGGGATTGTGGCCACTTTATTGGTGGTTTAGTTCCAGCTCTAGTGTTTGGTGTCGCTATTGGTAATATTCTGCAAGGCGCACCATTTCATTTTAATGAAAGTTTACGTTCTTTTTACACCGGTAGTTTCTTTGATTTATTTAGTCCATTTGCTTTACTCTGTGGTGTTGTCAGTGTCGCGATGTTTGCTATGCAAGGTGGTTTTTATTTATCAGTAAAAACCGAAGACCCTGTTCGCAGCCGTGCTATTACCGCAGCGCGCATTGCAGGTTTAATCGTTATTGTATTGTTTGCAGTTGGTGGTTATTGGATTGCCTATGGCATCAAAGGTTTTGAATTACAGCATTTCACTGCTTTTGCTGGTCCATCTAATCCGTTACATAAAGTTGTAACGATACAAGTTGGCGCTTGGTTAGATAATTACAAGAAATATGACTGGATGATGTTAGCACCAATATTCGGTTTTGCAGGGGCATTGTTAGCAATAATTACCGCGAAACTAGGTAAAGGCCGATTTGCATTTTGCTGCAGTAGCTTAAGCCTAGCAGGTATTGTAACAACATTTGGTGTAAGCATGTTTCCATTCTTGTTTCCATCAAGCACTAATCCAAATCAAAGCTTAGTTATTTGGGACGCCTCTTCAAGTCGAACAACACTATTCATTATGTTGATTGCTGCTTGTATCTTTATCCCTATAATTTTAGCTTATACCTCGTGGGTATATCGTGTTATGCGTGGTAAAGTTACAACACAAAGCATTACTGAAAATAAAGCATCTTATTAGGAGTAGAGAACTATGTGGTATTTTTCTTGGATATTAGGTTTAGGCTTAGCATGTTCATTTGCCATTCTTAACGCGATGTGGTTTGAACTACGTGAAGTAGAAGATCACTACAAGGCTGATAAGAATAGTTCTTGAGCCAGAGCTCACTATAAACTATAGCCAACTTCACCACGAAATAGATAATGAGCCTATTTTTTCTGGTGATTGCGACGTTATTTTGTGGGTCAATTGAACACTAGCGAATAGAACGATAACCATTAACAATGCCGCGCTTGGATAATACGACTTGCCATAACTGTAAGTCCCGAGCCCGGAATGCTCCAGCACAACTCAGCAAGTAGAAATGCCACATACGCCGAAAACGTTCATCATATAATTCTTTCAGTTCATCCCAGTGCGCATTGAAATTATCATACCAAGCCATTAAGGTTTTATCATAATCAGCACCAAAGTTATGCCAATCTTCCATGTAAAGTAAACCTTGATAAGCTTTAGCAATTTGGTCAACAGAAGGAATTAATCCGTTTGGAAAAATATATTTATTAATCCAAGGATCGCTGGCTTTTCTCGCAGAGTTGCCTCCGATAGTATGCAATAGGAATAAACCATCATCATCTAAACAGCGACTAACCGTTTCCATATAAGTTCGATAATTTTTCGAACCGACATGCTCAAACATACCTATTGATACAATACAATCAAATTTTTCATCTATATCACGGTAATCTTGCAAACGAATTTCAACAGGCAAACCAGCACAACGCTCTTCAGCAAGTTTCTTCTGCTCTTTAGAAATTGTCACGCCAACAACAGAAACACCATGATGCTTTGCAGCATAATGCGCGAAGCTTCCCCAGCCACAACCAATATCCAAAATGCGCATTCCAGGTTGTAGTTGCAGTTTGCCACAAACTAAAGCGAGTTTTGCTAATTGTGCATCTTCTAAAGTATCACCACCCTTCCAGTAAGCACAGGAGTAACACATAGTAGGATCTAACATGCGGGTGAATAACTCATTACCTAAATCATAGTGTTTATAGCCCACAATTTTCGAGCGCGCTTTATTTTGTAAGTTATAAAATAAAGATGCTAAATCGTGAACATGATAAGCCAGAAAATAGAAAACAGGATTCAAATATTCTTCTACAGCAATATCAAGATTAGCGCGCAACAATCGAAATAGTAAACTATCAATACTTTCACAATCCCACCAACCTTCCATATAGGATTCACCTAAGCCTAAAGAACCTTTGCGCAATACACGCGAAAAAGCATCGTCATTATGTACTTGAATATCCCATGGGTTGGGACCATTAATGACTATCCCTGCTTGCGATAATAATTTCGCGGCAATACTATTGGCGGTTTTCTTAATCACTCGGCGCTCCCGTATTATTCTTATTAAAAACGGCTACTTAGCGTTCTTTTAGCATTGTTGGCGAGAATAACGTATTAGAGTCATTCTGTCATCTCAAATGCTGAAAATGAACTACAATAGAAATATAATGAATCAATTTTAGAGAATTTTTAGTCATGATAAAAATTATTAACACCTTCAGCGCTTTAACTATTATATTATTTCTATCATTTATATTTTTTATGGCTAAGCCCGTCATCGCACAAGATCAAATCGGCATCGGTCCATTTCAATTTCAACAAAGTCCAGATTGGCTAGAACAACAACGTCAACAACAACAAGATGTATTACGTAGTGAGATCATCTATCCACCGAATCCAAATGAGAAACCTCTCGTTACAAATATTGTTGAAGAACGTCGAGCACACACATATCTTGAGATGCGGCATAAGCGGATTCTTGAATTACAAACGAAATGCAATACGATTTCATTTAATACGATGACACTAGAAGAACAGACCTTATGTCATACTGTTAATAATCATATTACTTATGGCATGCCACTTGAAGATCGGCATCTAGGTCTTAGTGTTGATCCCGGCGAGCCACCCGAAGTTAATTTTTAGTTAACTTCAGATGACTTTACTAACAAATTGTTATTGATTTTGCATTGCTATTCGTCTTATTTCTTTCTGACTAGCATTTTCAACAAGCGTAGCAAGCGTAGTAGCCACATCAGCTTGTGGAATCACCGCGCTTCTCGTTCTAAGCGCATGTAATGACACTGTCGAATGACGAGGACTAGTAACTAGCAGAGATAACTCACGGAGACATTTTTCTAAATCGCCTAAAACCTCATCGATATAATCTGTTAAAACACCATCTTGCTTATGCGCATCTCTTAATTCTTGAACTCTTGATTTTATTTCAGTTAATTGCAGCTTACGCGTTGCTGCCTTGGTTCTAGCATCAGAATATATTCGCAAAGCATCAGCAACATATATGTTAACTTGAGTACAAGCATTTGCTTCAGGAATCTTACCAGCAGCAACTAAACGACCGTGTAAGTTGCCACCTAGGTACCGCATATTTAAGTCTTCTCCAACAGGGATACGGATAGCAAGATTGGCTCCTTGGACTCCCATACCATCAAAAACAGGTACCTGATGTCGCTGTGACTCACCAGCAACAGCTGTGAAGAAGTCAACAACTCGTCGAGCTGTTCGCATTTCAGGTGCTAGGGCCTTTAACATATCAGAAAAATCAGTAAGACGTGTTAATGCTGTATAAGAGCTACCAAAATATCCTGCGATGCGGGTTAATGTTACTGTCTCTACATCACCAAAACCAAAAACGAGAAATGATGGTCGAGGAATAGCACTTTTTTCTAGTCGTTCTATTTCTCTCATCATATCCTTGGAGTGACCACGATTATCGCTACCATCTGTAAATAAAATATTTACAAATTGATATTCTTCTGTTGTGCGCTTATCAACTACACTTTTAACGGTTGCAGCTACTGCTCCATATAAATCTGTACCACCATCACAAAATGATTGAGACCCCACTGTCATTTTTAGTTTTGACAAATCTGCTAGCGCCATTTTTATTGGCTCATATACGAACCCACCAAAAAATAATAACTCTACTGCGACTGAGTCAGGGTCAAAATTTTCTTCTGCTGCAGAATAATAAGCATGTAGATCATCTAAAAATCGAGAAACTTGCCCACATAATGCTTGTTTATAATCAAACATACTGTCACTAACATCAATATGTAGTCTAAAAAGCGGAGGTTTTATAACAGCTTCTTCATAGTCAAGTAAAATTGGTATGGCGACATATGTTGGTTGAGCATCAGAACCTGCAGCAGCCGCGCCTTCCAATACCTCTGTACCCTTAGGTTCTTTAACCACATCAAATAAAACATCATGCTCAGTGATATTTTTCAGATATTCTAAAAACTCTTTTTCTGATAGTTGAAGCTGTGTTGGGGTTGCTTCAGCAGAAGCACTTGCAACAGCAGCACCTTCAGGAGCAACAACACCTTCAGCAGAAGTACTTGCAACAGTAGCACCGCCAACAGCAGTACCCTCAGAACCATTTGCATTAGCAGTAGTCGCACTTGGGACTGCCGTGGCAGCAACAACAGACTTGATTTTTATACGCGGGGGAAACAATTTTGGCAGTAGACGCCCATAATTAAAATATACCTGTATCTGTTCAGGTTCATCTTCACTACGCTTTATTCTATCCATACCAAAACACTGCAGCATTAAACCTTGTAATTTACCTTTAGACATCAACCAATCTTTATCTAATAACTTCTCAGGCTTTGGCAAAAACTCGCTGCCTTTCAGAAAAGCATTACGAATGTCTGTTATTGAACGACCTTGCATGTATGAAAAACAGTACCGTATAAATGATTCCCAATGCTCCGCAATATCTTCAGCATCTTCTAAAGACGAAGAAACAATACCATCTTCAACTGTTGCATCTTCATCAAATAATTTTTCTGGAGACAATACACGTTTAAAAGCTATCTTGCCGAATACGTTATTAAAAAACTCAACAACCGCTTCTGCGCTAGCCTCAGGAATATCATAATCAGGAATGGGTTCAGCAACAGGTTCTGGTGCGCCTTCAACTTCATCACCAAACTTTTTTACCGTGTGCAATTGAAGATTTAAGGCGAGTTGCAAATTATTAGAAGAATATAAAACTTCTTCTAACCTCGCTTTAACTGTCTCTGCTTCTTCGGCTGAACTAGCAGTAATATTTAATTCACCATCAACGACATCTACAGAAATACTGTCGTCAGCAAGCAAACGCCGCAGTAGTGCTGTGTAATAAAAACTTTTACGATCTTGCACAGTAGAATACGTTGCAAACATGGTTAACGCCCTCTTGTTTAGTGCAAAAGAATTTTATGTTAATATTCTTCCAGCAGTAGATAGGACCAAAAGAAATTATCTTCTTGGCCTGTCTATTGCATTATATACATAATACAATATACGCTTTTACCTAAACAATGACGGAACTCGGACTACTGGAATGTTCAACTTGACGAATGGCCATTCTTTTCTTATAAAATTATATGACTTATTAGAGATTAATGATTTCCACTTTGAAAGAGTACTTCGCATGACAAACGACACAGCCCAACTGATGATGTTTGCATTTTACACCAACACTTCTATTTTCCTGCTAATACAATAAATGCCGAATTTTTACGTCGATTTCTGCACTTGCTTGCTTAGTATTAATATTAGTTTTAGTCATAAATCCTTGCTTTAACTCTTCTGATAACAAACTTCAACATAACTAACAGATTGCTATTGCTTTTTTATTGCTTTTCGTCTTATTTCTTCCTGCCTAACATTTGCAGCAAGCGCAGCAGCCATCTTAGCTTGTGGAATCACCTCGCTTCTCGTTCTAAGCGCATGTAATGACGCTACCGAATGACGAGGATTAGTAACTAGCAGAGATATCTCATCGAGACATTTTTCTAAATCGTCTAAAACGCTATCGATATAATTTGTTAAAACATCATCGTGCTTATGAGTAGCTTTTATGTCTTGTACTTTTGATTTTATTTCGGTTAATTGCTGTTTACGCGTTGCTGCCTTGGTTCTAGCATCAGAATATATTCGCAAAGCATCAGCAACATATATGTTAACTTGAGCACAAGCATTTGCTTCAGGAATCTTGTTTGCAGCAACTAAACGACCGTGTAAGTTACCACCTAAATATCGCATACTTAAATCTGATCCAGCAGGGATGCGTATAGCAAGATTGGCGCCTTGGACTCCCATAGCATCATAAACAGGCACATGATGTTGTTCTGATTTGCCAGCAACTGCCGTGAAGAAGTTGACAACTCGTCGAACTGTTCGCATTTCAGGTGCTAGTGCTTTTAACACATCAGAAAAATCTGTAAGTTTCGTTAATGCTGTATAAGTGCTACCAAAATATCCCGCAATACTCTTTAACTTCACTGTATTTACATCACCAAAACCAAAAATAAGGAATGGTGGTCGAGGAACAGCGCTATTCTCTAGATCCTCTATTTGACTCATCATAATAGAATGCTTACCACAATTATCATCACCATCTGTAAATAAAATATTGACATGTTGAAATGCTTCAGTTGTTTTATCAACACGAACCATTGCAAGTGTTGAAGCTACAGCTCCATATAAATTGGTCCAAGCATTATTAAAGCTTTGTTGGTTCACTGCATTTTTTAATTTTTGTAGATCAGCCAACGTCATTTTCTTTAGTCTCTGCAAATCCTCCCAAAAAAACACTATCTCTACGGTTACAGCCTCAGGATTAAATGTTGCACTCTCACTTGCATAGTACCCATGTAAATCATCTAAGAATCGGGAAATTTGCTGACGGAATTCGACCCTATGTTTTCTCATACTGGCACTAACATCGATATGGAGTGTAAAAAGTGGTGGTTTTATTACAGCTTCTTCATAGTCAAGTAAAATTGGTGTGGCGACATATGTTGGTTGATCAGAATCTGATGCGGCTGCTTCAGATTCTGCAGCAGCCGCGCCTTCCAATACCTCTTTACCCACATCAAATAAAACATCATGCTCAGTTATGTTTCTTATATATTCTAAAAATTCTTTTTCTGACAATTGAAGTTGTATTGGGGTTGCTTCAGCAGAGACATCTCCATCAGGAGCACCACCTTCAGCAACAACACCTTCAGCAACAACACCTTCAGCATCACCACCTTCAGCACCAACACCTTCAGCATCAACAGAAGCAACAGGCGCAGCATCAAGAGGAGCAGCATCAACAGGAGCAACAACACCTTCAGCAGCACCGCCAACAGCACCGCCAACAGCACCGCCAACAGCACCGCCAACAGCACCGCCAACAGCACCGCCAACAGCACCGCCAACAGCACCGCCAACAGCAGCAGTACCCTCAGAACCACTTGCATTAGCAGTAGTTGCACCTAAAGCTTCCGTGGCAGCAACAACAGATTTAATTTTTATACGAGGGGGAAACAATTTTCGCAGAAGACGTCCATAATTAAAACGTACTTGTACTTGTTCAGGTTCATCTTCACTACGCTTTATTCTATCCATACCAAAACACTGCAGCATTAAACCTTGTAATTTACCTTCAGACATCAACCAATCTTTATCTAATAACTTCTCAGGCTTTGGTAAAAATTCGCTGTCTTTCAGAAAAGCATTACGAATGTCTGTTATTGAACGACCTTGCATGTATGAAAAACAGTACCGTATAAATGATTCCCAATGATCCGCAACATCATCAGCATTTTCAAAAGATGAGTAGACAATGCCATCTTCAACTGTTGCTTCATCATCAAATAGTTTTTCTGGAGACAACACATGCTTAAAAGCTTTCTTACCGAATACTTTATTAAAAAACTCAACAGCCGCTTCTGCGCTCGCCTCAGGAATATCATAATCAGGAATGGGTTCAGCAACAGGTTCTGGTGCGCCTTCAACGTTATCACCAAACTCTCTTACCGTGTGCAACTGAAGATTTAAGGCAAGTTGCAAGTTACTAGGAGAATATAAAACTTCTTCTAACCTCGCTTTAACTGTCTCTGCTTCTTCGGCTGAACTAGCAGTAATATTTAATTCACCATCAACAACTTCTACAGAAATATTGTCGTCAGCAAGCAAACGTCGCAGTAATGCTGTGTAATAAAAACTTTTACGATCTTGCACAGTAGAATACGTTGCAAACATGGTTAATGCCCTCTTGTTTAATTCAACAAATAAAAATAGACTCGCATTCAAAATTAAATACTGGACGATATTGACGCAAATATATCACGCCAACATTAGATACAGAAGAAAATCATCCTAAATATCTTTGTTATTCCGCTCTGTAATACCAATGCCCGAACTTATGCAGATCATATTAATGGCAGAGCAAGATCATCTTAATAATTAAGTATCGTCACCATAAAATTGATATTTTACAAAAACCTATTATAATAATAGCGATTATTATAACTCACATTATTATATAGAGTTTGCAAAAAATGAAGTTTTATCATCGTGTTAGCGAACTTGAGCTATTAACAAAATTAGAAAAACAGTCAAAGCAGAATAGTAAAATGGCTGTGATCTTGGGAAAACGTCGGATAGGCAAAACATCACTTGCGCTTGAGTCTGTCAAAAACCAGAGGTTTGTCTATCTATTCATCGCCAAAAAATCCGAAACATTGCTTTGTGAACAATTTTCCAAGGAAATAGAACGTGTTTTAGATGTGCAATTAATTGGTAAGCTTGAAACGTTTAAAGATATATTTGCATGGTTGATACATTACGCAAAAGAAAATCCTATCACTGTTATCATTGATGAATTTCAAGAATTTTATGCAATCAATCCATCCGTGTATTCAGATATACAATGTATTTGGGATCTCAACAAAGCAACCAGTAAAATGAGATTACTATTTATTGGTTCAATTTATCCATTGATGTCGAAAATTTTTGAAAACCAAAAAGAGCCTTTATTTAGACGCGCTGACAATATAATAAAACTAAATCCGTTTTCAATTTCACAAATCCAAAATATTCTTCAAGATAATAGCATTAATGATTTAAAAAATTTATTTGAATTTTATTTATTAACGGGTGGTATGCCAAAATATCTTGATTTACTCATAACAAACCAATGCCACAATTTAGATTCTTGTTTAGATTATATGCTCAGCAAAGACTCCCCATTCTTAAATGAAGGTCGAAATCAATTAATAGAAGAATTCGGCGGAAATTATGCGACATACTTTTCTATATTAGAATTAATTTCTCGCGGCAAAACGAGCAGCAGTGAAATAGAATCTATTTTACAAAAGAATGTCAGCGCATATCTTGCAAACCTGGAGAAAGTATACAATATCATTACGAGTTTTAAACCTATAGATGCAAAACCCAATTCAAGATTACAGAAATATTTTATCAATGATAACTTCTTACAATTTTGTTTTCATTATTTTCATAATAATCGAGATGCTATTGAAATGCAGAATTTCAATTATATAAAACAGCAAATAGAATCAAGCATATCAACATATAGTGGAAGGATATTAGAACGCTTCTTTGTAGCAATATTAAAAGAGTCACAACAGTATAATCGAATCGGATCTTATTGGGAGCGTGGCCACAAAAATGAAATTGATATCGTTGCAATTAATGATGCAGAAAAGCGAATACTTTTAGCAGAAGTAAAAATGAATGCTAAGCGCAATAGTATTGACCGTCTTGAACATCGAGCTATTAAACTGTTACGCCAATACCATGACTATGAAGTAAGTTACCAATTACTAAGCTTAGAGGATGCTAAAAGCTTACTAGCCCAATTAAATTAAAGCCTTTTCGAGCCTGATAGCTATTGAACTCAATTATTTTTTTATTTCATCAATAATAAACTGTACCGTTTCAGGATTTGCTAAAGTCGAGATGTCACCTAACGCTTCTATTTCACCATTAACAATCTTACGCAATATACGACGCATGATTTTTCCTGATCGTGTCTTCGGTAAATCATCTACCCATTGAATATGATCGGGTGTTGCGATGGGACTAATATTTTTTCGAACCAGCTGAATTAATTCATCTGTTAATTGTTGATTCACTGTCACGCCTGCTTTTGGTGTTACAAAAGCAAATATACCTTGGCCTTTAATCTCATGGGGAAAACCTACCACCGCGGCTTCAGCAATGTCTTGATGCTCAACCAAGGCACTTTCTATTTCAGCAGTATCTAATCGATGTCCTGAAACATTGATCTCATCATCAACGCGTCCGGTGATCCAATAATAACCATCCTTATCTCGATGCGCACCATCGCCCGTGCAATACATGCCGGGATATTGTGAAAAATAGGTTGCTTGATAGCGTTTTGGATCACCATAGACTGTTTGCAATTGTCCAGGCCAAGGTTTGCAAATAACAAGATTACCACTGGCTTCACCTTGTAATTTATTACCTTGCTCATCGACAATTACCAGATCAACTCCAAACATCGGCCAGCTGGCTGCTCCAGGTTTTAAGGGTATTGCACCAGGGAAAGACGTAATCATCATACCTCCAGTTTCAGTTTGCCACCAAGTATCGACAATCGGGCAACGCTGCTCACCCACAATATTGTAATACCACAACCAAGCTTCTGGATTAATCGGTTCACCAACTGTGCCGAGTAATTTCAAACTCTTACGGCTAGTGCTTTGTACAGTAGCATCACCATCACGCATCAAAGCGCGAATAGCCGTTGGTGCAGTATAGAAAATATTAACCTGGTGCTTGTCTATAACTTCCCAAAAACGCGCACAAGAAGGATAGTTTGGTACGCCAGCAAACATTAACGTCGTTGCGCCACTCGCTAATGGACCATAAACAATATAAGAATGTCCAGTAACCCAACCAATATCAGCAGAGCACCAATAAACATCGCCAGCTTGATAATTAAAGACTAATTGAAAGGTCATCGTGGCATATAACAAATACCCACCTTGGCCATGCAGTATACCTTTGGGTTTGCCTGTTGAGCCCGAGGTATAAAGAATAAATAATGGGTCGGTTGCTTGCATCGGTTCAGCAGGGCAATCTGTTGCTTGTTCTTTAATTAATTCATGATACCAAATATCGTGCTCATGCATGGTGATCGGTTGTTGGTTATATTGAACGACAACAACATTTTTTACGGAAGAGCACTCTGCAATAATCTCATCAACATTACTTTTTAGAGGAAGGATTTTACCGCCACGGCGATTACTATCAGCCGTTATAATCACCGAACACTCTGCATCTTGAACTCGACTTTTTAAACTTGCTGGCGAGAAACCTGCAAAAACCACAGAATGAATTGCACCAATGCGCGCGCATGCCAGCATTGCAATCGCAGCTTCTGGGATCATCGGCATATAAATACAAACACGATCACCTTTGCTAATGCCAATTGACTTCAAACCATTAGCGAAACGACAGACTTGCTCATATAAATCTTGATAAGTTAATACTTTCGATTCAGTAGGTTCATCACCTTCCCAAATAATAGCTGGTTGTGCAGCTCGCTCAGGCAAGTGTCGATCAATACAGTTCGCACATACATTTAATTCAGCACCAGAAAACCAACGTACATTGTTATTGACAAAGTCACCTGTTAAAACTTTATCCCAGGGCTTACTCCAAGTAATATATTTCTCAGCTTGTTCTGCCCAAAACTGTTCTGGAGCTTGTAATGATTGTTGGTACATTTCTGCGTATTGCGTTGTGGAAATACGTGCACCGTTAAAATCGATATGGTCTTTAATAATTTTCGACATGTATTGCATCCTTGTCATTTCAATCTTCACCAAGGTGGTTTGCCATTACCTCATCAATGATTCGCCAAGATTGTTTAGCTTCGAAATTCATATCATTGTTTTCAGAAACAATATATCCCAAAGCTTTCCATAAGGTCCAAGCGCGAGCACGGGCCCATGTACTCGCATCAAGCTGTAGCTTATTACGGAATACTTCTCGACTTTTTCCTGAGAATAACGTCCAGGTAATTGCTAAATCACAAGCAGGATCACCAATTCCCAGCTGACCAAAATCGATGACCGCGGTTAAATTTCCATCTTGTAGTAACAAATTACCAGCACTAATATCACCATGCACCCAGACTGGTGGCGCTTGCCAATTCGTTGCAAGAGCTGTTTCCCAAACGTCGGTAACAGCCTTAACATCGAGTTTATCTTGTAACGTCGCAATCGCCTGTCGTGTTTCTGTATCGTATACTTTTAACGAACCACCGCGATAAAAATTTTGTTTCCCAGCAATAGGTCCTTTGGTAGTTTCAATTCTATGAAACGCGATCAGAAACTCCGCCAAACTAGTGGCAAATTCATTTAAATTATTTATTTCTGCTGTTGCGGCTGTTTCACCCTGCAACCAACGATAAATTGACCATTGCCATGGATAATCATCACTGGGTTGACCCATGGCTAAGGGTTCTGGAATTTGCAAAGGTAAATTAGCCGCTAGTTTTGGCAACCAATGTTGTTCCTTTGCAACTTGCGCAGCATAATCAGCAGCACTTGGTAGTCGTACCAACATATCATCACCAAGATGAAACGTTCTGTTATCCCAGCCACTAGATTTTACTGGTTCTATTGTAAGTGTTTGCCATTGTGGAAATTGCGTCTTGACTAATGCACGCACCAGCGCAACATTTATTTTAGGTTTGTGTTGTTCACTCATATATTCTCACCATTCAGCAGAATCACTACCTAATGGCACGGCAACGTGTGACCAGTGAGCGAGTGTTTTCGAAAGCTGTATAACAGGTTTTAAATGATAAACATCGCCAAAAGGCGTTTTATCACAAAGCAATTTATCTTTTACATCATTAAACTCTGGGATACGTCGCTGCATCACGTCATCGCCATTAAGACGTCCTAAGGCATTTAACCAATGGGCTGTTTGTGCTAATGAAATTCTTACTAGATAACTACCACCTTCTTCAGCTCGACGTTGTAAGGCAACCATCGTACCAAAAGCGCCAAGATAACCAGAAACATAATCGAGTACTTGTGCAGGAAGATGTTGTGGCGGATAGCCACCAGCATGTTCATAAGCAATACCTGTTGCTGATTGCACTAAACTATCAAAACCACGGCGATTAGCCCAAGGACCAACATGGCTATAGGCACTTAAATTCACGCAGATTATACCTGGTCGTAATTGAATAAGTTCTTCCATTGAAAAACCTCGTTGTGCCAGACTATCGGGGCGATAACCCTGTGAAAAAATATCGGTTTGTTGAACTAATTTTTTTAATTTGTTGCGATCGGCATCTTGTTGTAAGTCTAAAAATGCAGAACGCTTACCAAAACCAGTATCAATTACTAAACCAGGAATCGAAGGTAAATTAGGTGAACCAATCCGCAAAACCTCCGCGCCATGCTCTGCTAAAGTACGACCAGTGATAGGTCCTGCGATAACGCGTGTTAAATCTAGCGCTCGTATTCCTGTTAAAGGGCGGTCAGCTTCAGTTAAAGCTTCAGGCTTGCTATCAGAAACTTTAATGATTTCCATTAGTGGTAAGCTTGCTATCGCTTGTGCTTGAGGATGATGCGCCCATTCTTCAGGCGTTCTAATTAAGCTAGCACACATACCGGCTTTTGCTAAAGTGTCTTCAAGTTGTTGTCCTTGCCACGTTTTGATTGCTGCAGCAACAGACTCTTGCGTATTTTCACATTGCAAAACATTAACAACACCAGCAGCATGATGCGGGAAGTTACAATGCAATTGCACATAACGTTTATCTTTTGTTTGATAAAAACCAGAAAGTGGACTCCACAATTTTGGTGGTTCTTCACCAACAACTTGCATATAAGCATGCGAGCGCATTGCTAATGCTGCATCGTGTAAATCAACACTGATATCTTGCGAAGTATTATTACGCAGATTAAATAATTCACTAGCCGCTAGGCCTGTTGCAGCTATTGCTGCGGCCGCTGCTGTGGCTATTTTAAATCGTGCGGGTAAAACTGGCTCTGCACCTGTAATACTAAGATTATTTAGCATTACAGGTCGATAATTTACACTTTCAAGAATAGATAAAAGTGTTTGCATGTTTCACTCCCAGCAAACTATTAATGCTCACTTCTAGAAGCAATTAATAATTTATAAATCTCTTCGACAAATGGCATTAAATGATCTTGTCCGGCTTTTTTATCTACCGCACTATTAGTACAAATTGTAATAATCATTTTTGATTTAGGTGCATAAAACACTAAGGTTCGATAACCTAATGTTTGTGCTTCTGCATACCAAAAGTTACCAATACCTGGCACATACTTCTGTAAAAAGCCAAGCCCTGATGCCATCGGATCATCTTTCGTTGCCTTAGCAACATGCTTACCAGTTTTAGTAGAAACTAATTGCAGCATTTGTTTCATTTGCTTTTCTGGTAAAAACTTACCGCTAAATAAAGCACGGGTCCAAATGGTTACATCTTCTGGCGTTGACATCATGGCACCTGCAGTCCCAAGCCATGATAAATTATTTTGAGTTACATCACGATGATATAAACGCGGCATCACACTTTCATTACTATAATAACCGTGAACACGGCGCTTACGAACATTTGTAGGATAGAAGCCATCAGAATAAAATGTATTACGCAAACGTAGTTTATCAATAACCATATGCTTTAATGCGTATTTAAAACTATATCCTGTTACAGTATGAATCATCAAACCAGCAAGGAGGTAATTAGTATAGGCATAATGATAGCCTTGCTTCATTGCAGGCGCATTTTTATTTGCTGGATAAACTAAATTAACTAATTGTCTACGTGTCCATGCTGTTTTAATTTGCTTTTCTTCTGTTTTATAGAATACTTGAGTTTCAGCATAATTAGGAATACCACTGGTCATGTTCAACAGTTTTCTGATAGGAATATCAGACCAAGCTTTAAACTCACGTAACCAACGTCCAGTACTACTATAAATCGACATTTTCTTTTCGGCTGCTAATTTTAAAATAATAGCACTAACAAAAGTTTGTGTAATACCACCAATTTGAAATAAACTGCGCCCACTTATTCTACGACCTTTGCGACCAAAGCGAGTTTTACCCACATAGAAATTTCGAATTTTTTCGCCAGGTAAACTAACACTCATCGCTAAACCAGAAATATATTCTTCTTTTCTATAATTACTTAAATAGTCTTTTAATGCAGAATGCAGAGTAACGTTCAACGTTCGATATGGGTAGTTTGTTGCAAAAACTTTAGTGTTTTGCAATGCGATGACTAAAAAAAGTAGTATTCCAAAAAAGACAATTACACGTTTGCGAACCATTTCAATATCCCTATTTCTAAATATCTATATCATAATAATATCTTGTATTTCGGGCGCACCATATTTAGCCTGGCCAGTGCGCACCAATAAATTCTTTTCTGCTTGATATTGACTCAAACAGTGCGTATGACCGCACAGTACAATAATACTTTTATCGGGGTGCTGTAAAGCCTGGCTTCGTAAAACTTCGCCTGTTGCTTTACTAGCAAAGAATGGCAACCAATCAGGAGCACTAGGCTGGCCGTTATGTAAGCAACTTTCTGCAAATGGTGGCACATGAGTCAAGACAATTACTTGTTTGAAGTTTTGCTGCCAAACATTTTCTAACATTTGTTGTAAGGCATTGGCATCACTATCGGCTAAAAATTGTAGCTTTTGTAATAGCGCATTAGGACCAAGTAGATCGACCTGTCTTAATTCCTCAATAAGGTTCCAATCATTCATGCGTAAACGACTTTGGAAAAAATCACCATAACGAGCATCAGCCCAACCATCATGACCAAGAAGTACAGAGTCATCTGTCAATTTTATGAATTTTTGCTGTGGTAACCAAGTCAGGTAGGTATGCTTTTCAGAAAGCAGCAGCATTTCTTCACGAACTTTTTTAATACTGCTGTGATAGTAATCATGATTACCAAGAATGAAGTAGATAGGAGCTCGAATTGCTTCTGCCATTTCTTCTAATAATGGCGAGAGAGAAGGTGCTTCGGCAATATCACCCGTCAGCAAGATAGCATCGCTCTGACAATCTATTAACTTTTGATAAAAAAGTAACCTTTCAGGAGTATGTAAAAAATTTAAATGAATGTCAGTTAGCCAAGCTAATTTCATAGAATGATCCTAGCGACTATGCAGTTATCCTATGCATAATAAATGGCATAATGATTAATATAAGAAACTGCATTTCAATAGTATAAACACTAACAAGAAAGCGCTTAATATTTTTACGTAAAAAAGAATAAAATAGACAAAAAATAATTGCCGCAATTAAAAATATTTGCAACAAACTTAGGTGAGAAAAAAGAGAGTAAAGTCGATTATCTATATTAGGATATGACATCAACAGAAAAGCATAAAATAATGCCAGATTTGCATTTAGTAATGTCAATAATGGAAGTTTTTGTCGGTAAAAACTATACATTTATAATTATCCTAGAACAAAGCTTTCATAATATGGCTTACGCCAAACCTTTTATAGATACCCTTTGAGAAAATAAAGTATAAAGGGTTTTGCGCCAGCCCTAAATGAGCAAGCCGAACTATAGCAAACCATGAATAAAAGGTCACTATCAAAATTAGATAAGACGTAGTATTAAGATGAGAACATGACAATTGTCAAAATCATGATGCACAACGTTAGCGATGGCCAAAAAAACAATTTAGGAATTAAATTATTTCTATATTGAATAAACTTCCAATCTACTTTTTGTATAACAAATATGTTATTTATGACAACAAATACGGTAAAAATATACATCAGAATGTAACAGTACTCAATAAAGGTGATATCCGGCGTTTGTATCTCTCGCCGTAATGCAATATGCGTAATAGTTAACACAAATAATAGGGAGGCACTATATGTCAATGCCGTAAACATTGATTCACTGACTTTTCCTAAATTCGAAACTAAGCTTAGAAAAACAAGAATGGTGACAATCATAAGCGGCATAAAATAGGTTACAACAGGTTCTGTTAGTTTCCTTTCTAACTCAATATTAAAAGTTAAATCTGGTATATCGGTACGCCTTTTAAATTCTTTATTACCAAAATTTGTAGTAACCGTATAAGGTTTATAACTATAATAACTGCGCTTCACATGCCAGCGTTTTAAGACGAGGTTTTTATCTATACCTGGCAAACCTTCAGGATTAATAAGATCATAAGCACTTAAATCTGGTATTAAAAATACATTTTTATAAAAATCTTTGTGCCATAAGCGTATTGAAATGATCTTCTTGTCAAATGGAAACAATTTGCCACTATAGAAATGACGAAAATGGGATGTAAAGCGCCATCCAATAGTCTCAACATCATCTTTAATGTGATGATAAGCTTTACTTAATATCATTTTGTCTGTTTGTTGTGGAAATAAAAACAATTTTGATATTCTTTTTTTCTCTATTAACAATGCATACTTTTTGGAATATTTATGCCAAATATATCCTGTTATTCCAACTTCTCGCTCAGATGGAAATTTTATATGTTGTATAAATAAACCAACAGGAATATAAATTAATTCTTGTTGTTGTAAATCTTCATTTTGTAAACCGTATAGCTGCCAGAATTGACTTAAACTCGATACGCTATAAATTTTAACACCAGTATCTTGTTTTTTTACGTTTGGAATATTGGCATAGTAAACGGATGCTAGAACAAATATTACAGCAATGGCCATAGACATTAACCACAAATTTTTCGGTTTACCTTTATAAGCACGAAAAATTAGCATTGATGCAAATATTGCAAATGATGCCAGTAAAAATAGATCAATAATCATATATACACGATTGTCTGTATAAATCGTACTTTGCATTTCCTTACTATCCAGAACAAGCCCCAATACCCACTTAGTGCCAGGAATAGGCTGAAAGATATACCAGGCTTCTTGCCCAGTAAGTTCATCCTTGGCTTTAATTAATGTGAAAATATCTTTACGTTTATTTTTTTCTGAAATTTTGATTAGTTTCTTAATGCTATTATCAATTGGCTGTCCAAGCACATCAGGATTTGGATGCGAAACAAATGTACCTTCTTTTGAGTAAATGAAACCATAACCAAGCTTGCCTATATTGAGTCTTGCTATTCTGTTACGTACATCGCCTAGTGATAGATCAGCAAATATTACACCTACGGGCCTGTTATCATCATTAGCGCGGTAAAGTGGTTTACTGTATTCAGCAATATATGTTTTACTTTCAAAACCAAAAAAGGGATCTAACCACATAGCACCTTTTTCAAGAGGCACATGATACCATGTCGTTACAGGAGAATTGGGTTTAGCAGAAGAGGTTGCTGTATAGTCATATAAATCACTTATATTAATTTCTTTATAATTGTTTTTTTTGTCTCGATAAATATAAGGTGCATAGAGCTTAATATCATCTCTGTATTTATAAGGAGAAAAAGCTATACCCAAGCCATAAATTATCGGGTGTTTTTTTATTATCTCGCGCAAAAGATCAGGAATTTTATCATAATTTTCCGTATCACTATTTAATTTTTTAGCTAGATTATTGACGACTTCTTTAGTTACACCAATTTCTTTACTTAGTTGTCTTGCATAAACACCTGCAACTTTTTTAGCTTGCTGATAAATACGATTTTGTTCGCTATTAACGCTGTATGCAGTATAAAGTGAAAACACAACAAACAATATAGCCGTAACTATTGTTCCACACCAAGATAGCCAGAAAAAGAATTTGCTGATTTTGTCATTATTATTTTTATTACTATAAGGCAACGAGCCACCTCCAACTGCTTTTTTTATAAAAAAGGCTCATGTCTATTTCAACGTGTTAGCACCCTATATTTATTCATTAATAGGCGCTGACCTTTGTAGTTAATATAGCAACCTTTATCATGATACAAGCTGCCTTTGTACATTTTGCTCTTGTAGTCCGCGCGACAGTAGTACATATTTTTACTACGGCCTTTGTGCACAGCATGCGGCGGAACATAGCCATCATTTGCAGCAACCCAGTAACTCTTTTCTTTACCATGACTAACAGGTTTACCCGCTGTATAAGCAGTAGAATTATAATAGTTATAATTATATGGACTAAATGAAACACCAATGCCGACAGGAGAACCTATATAGACACCATAATTATAAGGTCTGTAGTAATGAGGTCGATAGTATCGATATGGACGGTAATAACGGTGACGATATCTATATCGGTATGGTCGATAATAACGATTATAACGATAGGAAGGTCGATAGTATCGATACGGACGATAATAACGATACCTATAAGGGCGGTAATAACGATATCTATAACGGTATGGACGATAATAGCTTCGTCTATAACGATATGGTCTATAGTATCGGCGCTTATAATAGCGATGCCTAGAATAATGACGACGACCGCGATAACGATGTTGCCTTTTCTTTGCTGCTAACACAATAGGTTTATTATCGCCATAGGTTGAATGATTTATTGTAATTGGTGATGATGTAAGTTGTGATGTTTGTGCAGCAAATGCAGCTGAACCAATAAAAAAACATCCCGTCGTTACGATTGCTAAAGCACTAATTAGTATTTTCATTGCTTGCCCCTTCCTTGTCTTGCAAACAGAGTATGCTTGATCGTATGTGTTAATATTTTAAGTATATACGCATTCGCCTAAAATGATTGTTCATTGCGCAACAATTTACTTAATAGCAACATATGCTATACTTTGACTTATGTAAAATAAGTTTGTAACAGATTGAAAATCATGAAAAAAAATAAACTACCAACTATTTTCCTCATATTCTTTATTGGATTAAGTGTAAGTACAGCTTGGGGACTGAATGCTCAACAAATTTATTCTAAAGTTAAACCCTCTATCTTCAGCCTTTATGGAACTAACTCACAATACCAACAGCCTCGTATTCTTGGCAGTGCTGTTGCTGTGACGCCCAACATACTCGCAACTAATTGTCATGTTGCTCTTGCTAGACAATATCTTTTTATGAAAGATAAAAGCCAATTCAAAACCGTACGCATTGTTTATAAAAATAGGCAACGTGATATGTGCTTAATTATGGTACCAGGCCACATCTTTGACCCAGTAAAAATACGTGGCTCTGAAAAAGTAGGTATTGGTGAAGATGTCATAGCCATAGGAAACCCCGCGGGTATTGAACGTACATTATCTAAAGGTATTATTTCCAATAAACACCATCGTTATGGTTCAACACTATTACAAACAGATGCCTCTGTTTCTCGTGGCTCTAGCGGAGGTGGGTTATTTGATAATGAAGGTGATCTTATTGGTATTATAACGTTAAAATTACGTGGTGCTGACAATATCGCTTTGGCAATACCAACAGAATGGATTCAACTAGCTCTTAAAAAAGTTAATACTCAAACTTCAAATGGTAAAAAAAATACAAACGTTACATCAACACAGAAATCGGCAGATAATCAAAAAAAACGTGTGACTAAGCGTATTGGCGTGTATGGAGCAGATCAAGTAATTTTACTCAAACGCGGTAGCACATGTATTTTCTTCGCTCATGGTTATAATAAAACAAAGACTCTACGTTTTGATGCTTTATGGAGCCCGAGACAAGAAGGCTTTGTAATGATATTTCCACGTAACATTGAAAGCTATAAAGTTATGCGGGACTCTATCAAAGGTGGCAGTCAGACGTTTGGTAATCGAAAGTATTATGCAACTCGAAATATCTTAACCTTTAATCAACATATTTATCGCTTGCGTCTATATCAACAAGTTAAGTCTAAACGTGTTGGTATGGTAAGCCGAACCAATTTACATCTATCACGCTATTTACTACGTTATAATGCTTTTATTATGCAAATATATGCACCAGGAACATTTGCTGGTCACATCAATATTCGCTTTAATACAAAAGGATTAGACCAAGCTATAAAAGCTTATGAGAAAGAATGCAAAAATACACAATAAGACATTGATTCTTTTGCGAACATATACCGCTCGCACTTCTAGGTTTCCTCGCTTGTTATTTTCTACGAGGGATGCACTTTAAATCTTGTCAATAGTCTCGCTATTACCTGCGATTTAGAACGCCCTCCTCGTAAAAAATCCCGGTGCGATAAAATCCTATAAATGAGACGCTACGGGTATAGTTTTTTGTTTATTCATACCGTTGTTGTTTATTCATTTTTTCTACTAATGAATTGTGGAACTAAATTAAGTTTAGCGTATAATTTCACAGCAAACAAAAACCATCCTCGGGCTAAACGGATACCGCACAACCTCTATTAGGGAATCTTTAATCATATGAATGACAACAATAAAATGAATTTGATACTGGTCGATGGCTCTTCTTTTCTTTATCGTGCTTTTCACGCACTACCTCCTTTAACGAACTCTAAAGGTAACGCTACTGGAGCGATCTATGGCGTGATCAATATGCTAAAAAGAATTATCAAGGAATTTCAACCAGAACATCTTGCTGTCATTTTCGATCCAAAAGGAAAAACTTTTCGTAATGACCTCTATCCTGAATATAAAGCTAACCGACCTCCTATGCCAGATGATTTACGCAATCAAATAGCACCATTACATGAAATGATTAAAGCCATGGGGATCCCCTTAGTTGTTATTGACAATGTTGAAGCCGATGATGTTATTGGCACCATTGCAAAACAAATATCAGCTCAAAATAAAGATATGATCATTGCCACTGGCGATAAAGATATGGCTCAACTTGTTGATGATAGCGTTACCCTGGTAAATACCATGACCAATCAAACACTAGATAGAGAAGGTGTAATAAACAAATTTGGTGTACCGCCAGAAAGTATTATCGATTATCTAACTCTTATTGGTGATACTGTTGATAATGTTCCCGGGGTGCCAAAAGTCGGACCCAAAACTGCAGTTAAATGGCTAGCTGAGCACAAATCATTAGATAATATTATTGCGGCTGCAGATTCCTTTACTGGTAAAGTTGGAGAAAATTTACGAAACAGTCTTGGATATTTACCGTTATCACGACAATTGGTAACCATTAAACTTGATGTTGAGTTACCTTTTCATATTGATGATTTAGTTCAGACGGAACCAAATAATGAAAGGCTTATTGAGCTCTTTACTGAATTAGAATTTAAAGCCTGGCTTGCAATGGCCTTGGGTGGCCAGGAACAAAAAACTATTCAAAAAAAATATGAAACGATTCTAACACAGCAAGATTTAGATAAATGGTTAACTAAAATCACTAAAACCAAATTATTTGCTGTTGATACAGAAACAACAAGTTTAGATGCTATGCAAGCAGAACTTGTTGGCATTTCCATTGCTGTTGAAGCCAATGAGGCAGCCTATATTCCTGTTGCACATAACTATATAGATGTACCGAAACAATTATCACGAGAAGCAGTTCTCCAGAAAATTAAACCTTTATTAGAAAATCCAGATATTGCTAAAGTTGGGCAAAATATTAAATATGATATGAGTGTATTAACTAAATATGATGTTACATTTAGAGGAACATTATATGACACCATGCTTGAATCCTATGTTTTAAATAGCACTGCGAGTCGTCATGATATGGATAGTCTGGCATTAAAATACCTGAGTCACAGCAATATCAGTTTTGAAGACATTGCCGGAAAGGGTAAGAATCAATTAACCTTTGATCAAATTGATTTAATCGAAGCAGCTCCCTATGCAGCAGAAGATGCTGATATCACGCTACAGCTGCATCAACACTTTTGGCCTGAATTACAAGAACAAGAGGGCTTAAAACATATTTTTAATAATATTGAAATGCCGTTAGTGCCCATTTTAAGTAAAATGGAGCAACATGGTGTATTGCTAAATGTTAAAGAACTGCAACAGCAGAGTGAGGAGTTAGCTAAACGCATTGCAGAACTTTCTGCTGAAGCTTATGCTGTCGCCGGTCAAGAATTTAATTTAAATTCACCAAAACAATTACAAGAAATTCTTTTTGAGAAATGCCAATTACCTATTCTACAGAAAACGCCAAAAGGTCAGCCCTCAACAGCTGAAGCAGTGTTACAAGAACTAGCTCATGATTACCCCTTACCAAAAATCATTATCGAGCATCGCAGTCTAAGTAAATTAAAATCCACTTATACAGATAGACTCCCCGAACAAATTCATGAAAAAACCGGTCGCGTGCATACATCTTATCATCAGGCGGTAACTGCAACAGGGCGTTTATCATCATCTGATCCTAACTTACAAAATATTCCTGTACGCACTGAACAGGGTCGTCGCATTCGCCATGCCTTCATTGCACCACCTGAATTCAAATTAGTTTCTGCAGATTACTCACAAATTGAATTACGCATTATGGCTCATCTGTCAGAAGATAAAGGTTTATTAGATGCGTTTGCCAATGATTTAGATATTCATCGTGCGACAGCGGCTGAAGTATTTTCTACAAATATTAATGCGGTTACGATAGATCAACGCCGTAGTGCCAAAGCTATTAACTTTGGACTGATCTATGGCATGTCTGCATTTGGTTTAGCAAAACAACTGGCTATTCCTCGCGATGCCGCCCAACGTTATATTGACCTTTATTTTGCACGCTATCCTGGCGTAAAACGCTATATGGAAGAAACACGAGCTAAAGCACATCAAGATGAGTATGTTGAAACCTTATTTGGCCGACGCTTAAATTTGCCTGAAATAAATGCACGGAATATGTTACGTCAAAAAGCAGCAGAACGAACGGCTATTAATGCACCCATGCAAGGCACTGCTGCAGACATTATTAAATACGCCATGATTGCTGTTGATAAGTGGCTTACAACAAGTGATATTAATGCCACATTAATTATGCAGGTACATGATGAATTAATTCTTGAAGTTCACGAAAGCTGTGTTGCTGAAGCGGCTAGAATATTAAAAGAAAAAATGGAAAATGCTACAAGACTCGCCATTCCTTTAGTCGTTGAAGTTGGTATCGGTGATACCTGGGATGCAGCCCACTAAAGGGCTAGCAATTCTGTTTTGTTTAACGTAGAGTTACAAACTAAATAAGAGTAATAGCTCTTATTTTTTAGGGATAAAATTATAAATGGAGAAAATAATAATGAAAAAAATTATATTACCGCTCGTTTTAGCTGCTAGTGTTTGTGCAATGACAGCAAGTTTTGCCGATAGCCAAACAACAACTAATAACACATCAATGCAACAGCAACCAAGTGCTACGAAATCAATGGAAAACGCAAACGCTAATATAGATTCATCGACAAACAACAAAGCAATGCAACAGCAACAGCAACCAAATGCTACGAAATCAATGGAAAATGCAAATGCTAATGCTAATATAAATTCATCGACAAACAACAAAGCAATGCAACAGCAACCAAGTGCGACGCAATCGATGGAAAACGCAAATACAAATTCTACGACAACGGCTCCTAGCAAAGAAGATAGCATGAAAAAATTACTAGATGATACTAATGGCCAACAAAAAACAAGCTCAGGGAATCAAGGTTCAACACCAATGAATAATAGCAATGATTCTCACAACAATAACAACAGCAATAATAATAATACTAACAGCATGCAATAAACGTCATGCGCACCAGCCATTTCTAAGTAATAGAGGTGGCTGGTTTATTTTCTAATAAGTACACACTTATGACAGATTCACCATTCAAAATTGATACTTATGCTGTAATTGGCAACCCAGTGGAACATAGCCTATCACCCACTATTCATCATGCTTTTGCAAAACAGACGCAGCAATCTTTACAATATATAAAAGTATTATCACCACTTGATGCTTTCAGTCAAACTGTAGCTAATTTTCGTGCCCGTGGTGGCAAAGGTTTTAATATTACGGTTCCTTTTAAAACAAATGCAGCTGAATTAGTAGATGAGATCAGTAATGCCGCCAAATTAAGTGGCGCAGTTAATACTATTCAAATTCGAACTGATGGCAGCTTATTTGGTGATAATACTGATGGCACGGGCTTAGTAACAGATTTAATACAACATAAAAATATTCAGTTAAAAGGTGCAAACATTCTTATTATTGGTGCCGGTGGTGCGGTTAAAGGTGTTTTACCTGCTATTCTACGCGAACAACCAAACATGTTGGTTATAAGTAATCGCACGACGAGTAAGGCTGAAATATTAGCGCAACAATTTGCAGCACTAGGCAATATCACGGCTTGTGAATTCGAGCAGTTAACGCAGTATTCATTCAACCTTATTATTAATGGTACAAGCAGCAGCTTACAAAATGCTAAACTACCCATACCAAAAAACATTATACATAAAGACATATGCTGTTATGACATGGTTTATGCAAAAGAATTAACAAGCTTTTTAAAATGGTGCCAACAACACGGCGCTGAAAAAATTTATGATGGAATGGGTATGCTCGTTGAACAAGCTGCAAGTACTTTTCAATTATGGCGTGGCATAAAACCTGAAACACAACATATTTTAAAACAATTATAGAGCTAAATTATTTTATGAAAACATTTTTAATTACAGGTTGCTCAAAAGGAATAGGGTTTGCAATAGCAAAGCATTTGCATAATTTAGATTATCAAGTAATTGGTATTGCTAGAAGTAAATCTAGCGAAAATTTTCCGGGCATACTTTATCATGCCGATCTAAGCAATCAGAAAGAAACTCAAGCTATATTTGAAGAAATAAAACAACAGCATCATATAGATGGCATAATTAATAATGTCGCAAGAGTACAGCCAAAACTAATAGCAGAATTAACGATAGAGTCTTTTTATGAAGTTATGGATTTAAATTTACGACCTGCTATCCAGGCAGCTAAAATTTTTCTTCCACATATGCAAGAAAATAACTGGGGTCGTATCGTTAATATTACTAGCCGTGCCATGCTGGGTAAAATTGCTCGCACTAGTTATAGCGCAGCAAAAGCTGGCTTAACAGCCATAACAAGGTCCTGGTCATTAGAATTTATTGATAGTGGAATTACTGTTAATGCTGTGGCGCCGGGCCCCATAGCAACAGAAGGCCTTAATAACAATTATCCTCCTAATAGTCCAGAAAGACAGCAGCTTGTCAGCACTATTCCTGCAGGAAGATTAGGTGAGCCAGAAGAAGTAGCCTATGCAGTAGCATTCTTTTTAGATGAACGCGCTGGTTTCGTCACTGGCCAAACTCTTTTTGTTGATGGTGGTGCTAGTGTTGGATTTGTGAAAATGTAACTAGCTATTTCTTTGCTTTTTTTGTTTCTATAGTGCTGAAATTTATTTATGATTCTTTTGCCATGCAATTCGTAAACCTTGCAATGCTAAATCTGGAATAATTGTCGTAAATAAATCTTCTTCTTGATACATACTAGCAAAGCCACCGGTACCAACAATAGTCACGTCATCATTCGTTAACTGCCTGATATTATCAATGAAGGTATTGATTGCGCCTAGATGTCCGTAATAAAGTCCGGCTTGAATATTCGTTACAGTATCGTTACCTATCATAGTTTTTGGTTTAACAATATTAACTGGAAATAGTTTTGCTGTATGCGTCGATAAAACTTCCATTGCAATTTTTAATCCTGGCATAATCGATCCACCAAGATATTCACGATCTTTATTAATAAGCTCTACCGTTGTTGCTGTACCAAAATCAACAACAGCAACATTTTTATTTTCGAATAGCTCCATAACAGCAATAGCATTCGCGATTCTGTCAGCACCAATTTCTAAAGGATTACGTGTTTTAATTTTTAAACCCGTTTTTGCTCCTGGCTGTAAAAAAAACGGCTCTACATTAAAGTATTTTATAAATGCAGAACCTATTGAGTAATCCATACTTGGCACAACCGATGCAATAGCAACATGCTTTATTTCGTCAATTTCGATATTATTCTCTCGAATGACACTTCGAAAAAATACTCCCATTTGGTCTGACGTGGAATTACTTTGTGTTGAATAACGAAACTGTTGGCATAGCGTTTCACCATCAAAAATACCACCATGAATATGTGAATTACCGATATCTAAACATAACAACATACTACGAGTCTTCCTCTACAAAAATTTTAGGACTTACGCTAAATGCCAAGGTCGAAGCATTTAGCGTAAGTCCTAATCTTATCTATTTTCATTTGCTGCGATTTTATCTATTTCAATATTATCAATCAATCTTATTTTGCCAATCTGTACAGCAATAATTTTTCTGCCTTTAAAATCAGCAACATACTCAACTTTTATTTTAATTTTTCCTAGCTTATCCTGTATAACCTTATTATCTTTATAGGTATGAAAGATATTAATGAATTGCTTCGCTAACGCATATGCAGATTCTGATAATAAATTATTGCGTGAACTATGTGGCACTCCATATGCATCTCTTATAATTGGACAGGCAACAACGTCGATGTCTAAAAAGAATGCTTTTACCAAACCCTGTACTAATAGTAGTTGCTGATAGTCTTTTTCACTAAAGTAGCAACGATGTGCTTTCGTTAATAGAATGACCTTCATAATGATAGTCATAGCACCAACAAAGTGTCCAAGTCGTATTTCGCCTTCAAATAGCTTACTAATCTGCGTTTCTTGAATTTGATACTGATAATCATCAGGATAATAATCTTCATATTCAAGATATAAAATATAATCCACACCAATTTCTTCACATAACTTAATATCATTATCAAGAGTGCAAGGATAATTCTTAAAATCATTCTTATCATTAAATTGTGTTGGATTAACAAACAAGCTCATCACTGTTGTATCATTGTCAGCAAGAGAGCGCTGCAATAAATGTATATGTCCAGCATGCAGATTACCCATCGTCATAAATAAACCTAATGACTTATTCATAGAAAACATTGTTGCTCTAATTCTTTGCCACTCTGTAATTGATGTTATTACCATTGTCATTAACGTTCTCCTAGTCTAGAGTTTCAGGATAAACATTATTTTTAATCTCTTGGTTATATTGTTGTAATGCTTGTTGAATATGTAACGCACCATTAAAATAAGTTTTCACAAATGCTGGTTTAAAATCTATATATAAACCCAGTAAATCATGTAACACTAATATTTGACCTGCTGTATACGGACCTGATCCGATACCAATCGTTGCAATGCCGACCGTTTCGGTAATGTGTTTAGCGAGTAATGCTGGGACACATTCTAGTACCATGCCAAAGCAACCTGCCTCAGCTAAATCTATGGCATCCAGCATCAACTTTTCCTCCTCACTTTTATTTGAAATGTTTAATCGGTAACTTCCTTGAGTATTGATTGACTGTGGCATTACCCCAATATGGCCCATAACAGGGACCCCCGAATCTACAAGGTGACGAATGAGCTCGATATTACCAACCACACCTTCTAGCTTAACCGCATGCGCTCCAGCCTGCATAAAATTTTCAACAATCTGCATATTGCTTGCCATATCTTTGCGATAAGATAAAAAGGGTAGATCCGCAATAATAAATTTGTTATCAGCTCCACGTTTTACAGCGCTTAAATGCATCAGCAACATTTCTGGAGTCGCATAGACTGTTGATTCATGTCCATGCATAATCATTGCCGAGGTATCGCCAACAAGTATTGCATCAATTTCTGTTTTAGCAATAATTTTTGCTGACCAATAATCGTAACAAGTTACCATGCTAATTTTTTCATCTTCAGCATAGCGTCGCATAAAGTCATTAATCTTTGTCATGATGATTACTTCCTTCTGTTATATTAAAAATATCCATAAAGGCTTTATAGACTTTTTGATAGGGGTCATCTTTTAATGCGTGATAATTTTTGTCGATCGTCGACTGGTCATTACGTTGAAATGGACCTGTAAATGCGCCACTGTTTTCATTCATTAAATTCTTGGTTATTTGTTGCAAATAAGGTAGGGCAGCTTCTTTGGGGATATTCAATTTCTCCTGAAATTGTTGAAACATATTATTCCATAGCAGCACTGTAAAATTTCCACTTGATACACAAAGAGCATGATATAGAGCAACATCATCAGCAGATATACGAAATGTTTTGTTCGGTAAACCCGGTAGTAATTCAGAAAAATCAGGCGTCCCTTTATGTGTCATAAATGCCATAGCACGGTAAGTTTGTAAGTTATATAGTTCCGATGTGAACGTCATTAAGGGATGGGCTGCATAAGCATTTTCACAGACTAGTGAACCTGAAAAATGCAGACAAATACTTCTTTCATAAAGGTAAGCATGATTTTCTAAAAAGTTGCTAATGTTATTATCGGAAATGGCAATAAGAGTATGCGAGATATCTTGACTGTATTGATCTAATTGTTCAATAGTATAAGCTTTGCGACACCATTGCCGGCAAGGAATGCCTAGCAAATTTAAATAATGCAGCATATGTGATGCAATTCGACCTGAGCCGATCACTAAATAATAAGGTACCTGTCGCATGATCAAGTCCTGTTTACTCTGATAAAAAAATACTTTTCTTGTTGCTGCGCGATATACCTAAGAAAACCTCATTTCCTTAGGTAGGTGCGTCAACACAATGTTCTGCAGCATAATCTGATTAATATATTAATTCAAGATTATTTCGTAATTTTATCTAAGCTAGCATATGAATTCTTCTCCTACGTTTATAACAAGCTTATTTCTTAATAAGAAATTGAAATAGCCTTTGTATTTTAAAATGTAAATACTTGTTCTCTTATTTAATAAAAGACCGCAAAGAAACTAACTACTTTGTTATAAATCTTCAATGATATAATCTATAAGTACCCCTCGAGTATAGCTATATTCATACAACCTTTTTTTATATATTGATAATTAAAATTTTTAAAGTCATATTCAGACCAAACAGAAATGTGATGTTCACCAGGATTATCTGCATCACCAAATTGCACTAATTCTGAAGGAAAGATAATAACAATTTTTTTACTCCTATAAATTAGAAAATCAATTATATCTTTGCCATCTGATTTCCATAGATGCTCAATACAGTCACCAATCATTATAAATTCCGTTGTAAAATCAAGATTATCTTTACAAAAAGACAACGCATCATTGCAATGAATTTCGTTATAATATTTATTTAAATTAAATTTATCAATGTAATTTTCACTAACTTCAACTCCGACAATATAAGGGTTTGGCACAGCATCATGAATTATTCGAGCATACTTTCCAGCACCACAACCAATATCCAAGTATTTTTCATACATATTATCCTTTAATGTTTCCTTAACTACCGAATCAAAAACAAATCCTGAATAAGGCATATTCTATACTCCTATGTAATTAAAGAATCATATAAAGTTTTTTCAATAAAACGAATCTGCTTATAAGATTCTTGTAACTGCTTTTCATCTCTTGTTAATAGATATATATTGCCAGGAGATGTTGTTAAGTCTTTAGTCTTCTCTAAAAATCCTGCTGTATTCATGTCATGTTGGATGCAATAAAAACCAGGAACATTGATCAACTCATCCAAAAAAGAGGTGTCTTTTATTTTTCCCGAGGCATTAGATATCAATGAAACTATCATTGCATGTCCATTAAGTGCGGGAGTATCAGATATGATTTCATTGAATATTTGGGGACGCAAATACGAATCAACAAGACAGGAAAGTTGACTATATCCAAAAACATCTAAAGTTAGAGCAGGATTAAAGCCACCTGATAATCGCGCACCAACTTCTATCAAATTAATTTCATCTTCAGACAAAATCAATTCACAATGAGCCGCTCCATTTCTTATTTCCAAAGCATCTAATACTAATTTTGCATATTCAGTAAGCCGTATATAGAGAGAACCTCCTGGCTCTAATAATTTTTGATAGTCATACAGTGATTGGTCAGAAATATCTTTTTTCACATTGCTCCAAACATCAGTAATAAAATGCTTACCAGAAAGACTTACAGAGTTTACAATAAACTCTTGTCCAAACATTTGCTTTTGAATAAGAACTTGCTCATTGACTTCACCATATTGTGTTTTTTTATTGATAATATTATAAAATGCTGTTTCAATTGTTGATATGTTGTTACAAAAAGCAACGCCTTCTGCATCAGAACTCGATAATGGCTTAATAACAATTGGGCTATCAATCTGATTAAAAAAATTTATTATCTCACCCAAATCACTACTAACAATCTGTTTGATTGCTTTTATATTATTGTCACTTAATGCTTTTTGCATTAAGTATTTATCACGCCTTGCTCGACTTAAATGAATACTGTTGCTTGAATGTAAATTCAACGTAAAATTAAGCTTATCAGCCAGACAGACTCCAGCTTCAGAACCAGAAATAACACATTTAATATTATAATTTTCCAGTTTACTGAGTAATTCAGAAAAGTTATCATTATAAATATATGTTTTAGAAAAGGTCTTTTCTAAATCTTTATATCTATCCATATATACACTATTTAATTTGTTAGAGGGAATAATATGAATACAATCAAAACCATTCCCAGCAAATAATAGACTAAGATTTTTACCTGTAGAATAGGCATCAACAATAACAGCTATATCTTTTTTTATAATTTTCATAATATATCCTTATCATTTATTACTGAGTTTTAATAATAAATCAACTAAATACTGATCATTATTTTTACTAGCGAAATTAATATACTGATTAAATAAACAGTCATTATTGCCTGTTTTTGCAGTAACTTCTTTAGACAATAGAATTTCATTAAGTAATTCTGCTATACGCTTAATGTGTGATTGGAAAAACATATTGCCGTGCCGACACGGAATGCTGTAGATATCTATAGGTTTAGATAGGTATTTTCCCCAGCCATTAGATATGCCGTTTATATCTTTAACAGGAAGAGAATTTTGTGCTTTTATTAATGTCACTCTTCCCGAATAAGGAACAACACGATATGCCATCATTAATCGCCAGTTATTACCAACTTCAAAAGCAATGCTTTTACCTTCATCGGCATCAATATCAATGCCTTCAGCCAACAAATCCTGCTTAATTGTTGCATCAGTTTGCATATCCTCATCCATAAGATCTCTATTAAAACTATCAATCAAAATAACATTAAGAACTTCCTCTCCTTTTTCTTGTAATTTTTTTGCAACCTCATAAGCAACTAATCCACCGAAAGACCAACCACCTAAATAATATGGCCCACTTTTTTTTATACTTTGTATTGCTTTACAGTAATCTTCAGCCATTTTCTCAACACTCTGAAAAGATTTTTCTTCATTGCCAAAATGAGGATTATTAATCACATAAACCCCAAAAGATGAATCAAGGTAAGAATGCAACCCAGTATAACAAACAGACAAACTTGAGCTTGGATGAATAAGAAACAAACATTTATCTGACGTGGAATCACAGATATTAATAATATTGCTAGCAAGTGATCGTGTTGATAGAGAAAGAATAAATTTAGAAAGTGCACTAACATTAGAATGTTTATATAAATCTTTTACAGTAACATTAGTATTAAAAGCAGAGTTTATTCTAATCATCAAGCGAACCACTAGAATTGAGTTACCTCCAATACTAAAAAAACTATCATTTATACCAACTCTATTAGTACCGAGGATATCAATAAACACCTTGCAGATAGCATCTTCTATTGCACTTCGAGGCAACATATACTCTGGTTGTAATATGCGGTATTCGAAATTAGGTTTGGGTAAAGAAGATAAATCTATTTTGCCATTTGATGTTAATTGAATTTCATCAATAGTTTCATAATGATCAGGCTGCATATAAAAGGGTAAACTTTTAATCAATGCGTTCTTAATATTAGTAACTAATATTTTAATTTCGATATTGTTATTCTGTTTAATTTTGACATATGCAATAATCATTATATTTTTTGAATTAGTCTTATGTGTTACTACAACAGCTCTTTCTACAAAATCTATTGAGTTGATAACTGACTCTATTTCAGAAAGCTCAATTCTATAACCACGAATTTTAACTTGATTATCATAACGACCTATATACTCAATTGATCCATTCGATAAGACTTTTCCCATATCACCAGTTTTATAAAGAAATTTATCTTCAGCTGAAACGCTGTAAGGGTTAACAATAAATTTTTCTTTTGTTAACTGCTCTTGTCCTAGATAACCCTTTGCCAATCCTGCACCAGCAATATAGATTTCCGCTAAAGCTCCAGATGGGGCTAGGTTTAATTGATTATCTAATAGATAGATATTCAAATGCGATAATGCTTTTCCTATCAAACATTTACAATTTTTAAAATCTTCAGAGAAATTGATACAATGATAGGTGCTATGTATCGTTGACTCTGTTGAACCATAGAGGTTATAAATTTCTGGTACGGTTGCAATGTTTTTTGGAATATATTTGCTTAAGGTTTTATAACATAATTTCTCTCCACCCAAGATAATATAACGCATACTCGGTATACAAGAAAAATCAAATGCAGGAAGAGAGAATAATTGAAATAATGCTGATGGTGTTTGATTAAGAATGGTAACACCTTCTTTCATAATTAACTGATAAAACTCCAAGCTTGATCTTGTAATTTCATCCGAAATTATTATTAATTTTGCGCCAGAAAAAAAAGCTCCCCACATTTCCCACACTGAAAAGTCAAATGCAGTTGAATGAAACAAACACCAGACATCAGTTTCTCTATAAGTAAAAATACTTTTACTAGCATCAATTAGATGTAATAGATTTTTATGTTCTACCATCACACCTTTTGGCTTCCCCGTTGTTCCAGATGTATAAATAACATAGGCTAATGAAGACCCAGAAACAGTGATCACAGGTTTATCTTCTGAACATAGGCTGACATCCTGACTTTTTTCATCAAGAATAATAAAATCACTATTTGTTTTACTGCATTTTGTAGTTAAACACCGACTAGTTAACACTAATTTTGCATTAGCATCATTAATTATAAAATTAATTCTTTTACTTGGATGCAAAGGATCTAAAGGCAGATAAGCAGCTCCAGATTTTAATATTGCAATTATAGCGATAACAGTATCGACTGACTTATCTAATAGGATTGCCACGATATCATTTTGCCCAATATTTTGTAATAACAAATAGTTTGCCAGTTGATTAGCTCTGTTGTTTAACTGTTGATATGTTATCTCTATCTCATTAAACTTAACCGCAACTCGATTAGGAAATATCTCAGCGACCTCTTCAAATTTATAAATTATATTTGTAACTGGCGTTTCTCTTTCAGCTGATATTAATAAGTCTTGCTGTTGACTGTATAAAAATGATAGTGCTTTTACAGAGTTTGATGGTGATTCACTTAGTAAATATATCATCCTTTTAAACCTAGATAACATTTCTTTAATCACATAATCATCAAATAGACCTTTTGGATACTCAAAATAGATATCTATTTCATTATTAATGTCACGAAACATCATCGTTAAATCAAATTTAGCTGTTGCAGTAGATGAATCAATGACCTCAATTACTACCTCAGGAAAATCAAGGTTGTTACAACTACTCTCTTCTGAAAAATAAACTTGAAAAATAGGCATTCTTGATTCTAACGTTGTAACTTTTAGGTCTGCAACTAAATCAGGAAAGGCGACATCATTATTTTCATAAGCTGTAATAACATTGTCTCGTACTCTTCTAAAAATATTACAGATAATATCATTTCTTGAAATATCAGTTACGATAGCTAAAGAATTAAGGAATGGCCCTATTGTCTGTTCATACCCTTCAATACCGCGAGTACTTGCAGGAATACCAACGACAATTATTCCTTCTTCTGCATAATGATGTAATAAGATCTTAAATAAAGTTAGTAAGGTAACAAAAATAGTTGTTTGTTGTTCTTTTGCGATAGACTTCACTAGTTTAGTTACTTCTAAATTTAATCTAGTTCGAGAGACAATTCCCTCGCTATTAATTATCTTATTATAATTACCACAGCTAAGATTTAAACAAGATGGGATTTTTGATAATTTAGTTAACCAATAATCTTTCTTTCGCTGATAATCCTCTGTAGTTTTTTGCTGTATTTGCCAAGTAACATAATCTGAATATTGTTGAGCAATGTTCTGCAATTTAATGTCTTGGCGATAATATTTTGCAGTATAGATTTCACTCAGTTCAGACAAAAAAACATCCATAGAATAACCATCACAAATAAGATGGTGCATTACTATTACAAGCAAATGCTCTCGATTAGAAAATTGATATAATAAACAACGTAATAGCTTCTCTTTTTCTAAATCAAAAGGCTTATTAATTTCTTCTTTTATTAATGTGGTTAAATCTATCTTATCAATATCAGCTGTTAACATGTCAATGATATTTATACTCTCAAGCGACTCATCTATATATAATTGTGGTTGCTCTTTATTTGATATCTCTACTTTACTTCGAAGTAAATCATGGCGTTGTAACAAAAATAAAAAGCTCTCTTGAAATATCTTTAAATTTAATCCAGAAGAGATCCTTACAACATAAGGAATATTATATTCTGCTTGATTAGCACTAGATTGAGATAAGAAATATAGACCTTCTTGGAATTTCGATAGTTTCTGGTATTTTACAGTTAAATTTTCAGCATTATTATTGTCTGTAATTATTGAGGATAATGATGCAATAGTAGGATAATCAAATATTTGTTTAATATCTATTGTAATACCTTGCCTTTTAGCGGCAAGAGATAGCTTAACACTTGCTAACGAGTCAACACCAAGGTCAAAAAAATTATCCTCACTATCAATACTTTCTTTATTTAAAATACCACAAAGAAGCTGCTCTATTTTTTGTGTAAGGCTATTGTCTTGTGCTTTTTGTTTTTTACGATCACAATTTTTTAGTTTATTGTTCTCATCATTAATGCAAGGGAGATTTTGATAATCAATTTTCCCATGGTGTGTTACTGGTATTTTTTCTAATGGCATATAAGCACTAGGAATCATGAATTCAGGCAATTTATTTGTCAGAAAATTTCTTATTTGTTTTGAAAGATTATTAGAGAAAAGTGTCCTTGATGCTTCTTCATAGAAAATTAAGTATGCAACTAATTTTTCTTGGCCTTGAGATATCGACTTTGTAACAATTGCTTTCTTTATTGCATCGTGCTCACAGAGTGCTTTTTCAACCTCTGCTGGCTCAATTCGATATCCATGTATTTTAATTAACCTATCTAATCTATCAACAAATTTAATTTCATTTCTATTTATAAAATAACCAATGTCACCGCTGCGATAAAGTCTTTTCTCAATACCGTTAATAGTTACATTGATAAATTTGTCCTGAGTAAGCTGTTTATTGTTTCTATAACCTCGTGCAAGCCCTAAACCACCAATATAAATCTCACCCCTTTGACCTTGTGAAACAGGATTTTTATTTTCATCTAGAATATATACACTCACATTAGCAATTGCAGAACCAATATTATTATGTTCGTCAATATCATGATAAGTTTTCATTGTAGAACATACTGTAGCTTCAGTTGGACCATATGCATTTATGACTGTTACAAATGGAGTTATTTTTTTGATAAGAGAAGAATTAAATTTTTCTCCAGCAATAATTAAAACATTAAGATTTTTTAATATTTCGTTTGGCAATATTTCTGCAAAACAAGGTGGCACCGTAACATGTGTTATTTTTTCTTCAGTAAATACATCAAGTAATCTCTTTTCTTTAAAATCATTAGCAATAGGTAAACAAAGAGTTGCTCCAGTTACAAAACAAGTGCTCCACTCTGAAATAGCAGCATCAAATCCTGGGGATGCAAACTGCAAAACACGCGAACCTTTAGTAATATTTAGATATTTAGCTTGATTGACCGCTAAATTACTAAGACTTCTATGTGATATTTCTACACCTTTAGGTTTTCCAGAAGAACCAGATGTATAAAGAACATAAGCAAGACTATCAGCTAGAGACTGTGATTCAAAATCATCATTACTAAATTTATCAATTTCCACCTCATCTATAAAAATAATATTGTGCTGTAAACTGCTAAATTTTTCTTTGTATATCGATTTCGTTATTATTACACTACATTGGCTATCATCTAATATGTGTTTAACTCTCTGCTGAGGATAGTTTATATCAATAGGTAAATATACCGCCTTGATTTTTAATATAGAGAGTATAAGAGTAAATAGCTCCATAGAAGATGGTAAAGCCAACCCAATTAAAGAAGTAGATTCAACATTAATAGATTTTAAATACCTAGCAAATTGATTGGACTTAGCATTTAGTTCTTTGTATGTTAAGTGACTACCTGCTTGCGATAACGCTATTTCATTTGGGTGTTCTTTTGCACTATATTGGAACAAATCCACTACACTTCTAAAATTAGACTTATATTTTTTTAAAGACTCCTCTAATATATTAAGAAATCTCTGGGCCATCTTAATAATGTCTTTTTTACTAAATATTTCAATCTTGTATTCAAAAACCAACTCAATATGACCACCATGTATTTCAAATAAAACTCGTAAATCTAGTAAGCCAACATTGTGATATAGATTGATTTTTCCAATACTGGCTCCTCCTAGTTTTTTATCTGTATTAATATAATTATTATCAACTAATGCCATATTAAATAGCATATTTTCTGATATCTTATTATTTGTCGCTAGACTTTTGTAAAATGATGCTTTTGTTTTTTCAAGTAGCTGGGAAAAGTTATTCGCATCCGTTATATAAGATACAATTGGTAGCACATCAACAAAGCAACCTATCAATGAGTTTTTTTCATGTCCGTCTCTATTAAAAAATG
This sequence comes from Gammaproteobacteria bacterium, assembly GCA_021773175.1. Classification (GTDB taxonomy): domain Bacteria; phylum Pseudomonadota; class Gammaproteobacteria; order JAJFKO01; family JAJFKO01; genus JAJFKO01. Next base: position 3,502 of record JAJFKO010000063.1, on the reverse strand, counting down.
GTACACCAATAATAGAGTCTTCCATTCCTGTAGTCTTATGCGCTAACATCTGCAATATAGCTAAGACAACAATAAAATCTGTTGTTTTATGTTTAGTCGCTGTATATCTAATATTTTTTGTTTCTTGTTCTGATAAACATATTCTATATTGTTGTACCGCATTGCTCTTATTTCCAGAATGCATATTCTTTACGGCAGTATTGGTATAGAGATCATTTTTTTCACTGTCAAATCCTGATGAATCATTTATTACTGAATCTTTATTCACTATTGATGAAATATAAGACTCGACTCTATTTTCTATTACTAAATCATCTATCAAATATCCAGATTCAACCATATTATAAATTTCGACGAGGTCCTTAATAAAAATAGTTCTAGAATATCCGTCAAAAATAATATGATCGAATATCGCAAGAAAAATATGTTCACTTTCACTCAATTCAATTAATTCAAATATAAATTGTATACCATCATCATCTATATTACAGATATCAACTTTCTTCTTAAGAGAATTATCTATATCAATCAATTCATTATTTGATATAGTAGAATACTTTAATCCACTTTCTACCTTATTGATAACTTTCTGTTTTGGGTTGTCGTTAGAATCAGTAAAGAAAATAGTCCGCAACGAAGGTTGGTTTCTAATTAATAAATTAAGTGATTCTTTAAATATCACTTTGTTTATTTTACCTGATATTTTAATGGCAAGAGGAATTTTATATATGGACTTATCTTTTGATATTTTTTGCTGGACCCAAATACTTTCCTGTATTTTATTAAGCCGTATGTCATCAGATATAATAACCTGACTCTGACTATGTTTCTTATCACTAACTCTGCGAACTAATCGACTCAGATCTTTGACTGTCGGGTTTTTAAGAATATCAGCAAAGGACAGGTTGGCGTTATATTTTTTATTAAGCGTATTAATCAGATGGATAGCTTGTAAAGAATCACCTCCTAATTCAAAAAAGTTTTCTTCAGCATTAGAACTGCTTGATTTTAAAAGTTCATTATAAAATAAATTTTGTATACTTTTTTCAAAATCTTTTTTACAAGTGATTTTATATTTTTCAGACAATGCTTTTGCATCTACTTTACCATTATTATTTAATGCTAATTTATCTAATATTACAAAATGATTCGGGATCATATAATATGGTAAAAACGTTTTCAGATGCTCGATTATAATATGTTTTACAGATGCTAATTTTTTCTCTGAATTCTCATATTTATATATAGAAACATATGCCACCAATGTAGAGTGCCCATTATTATTTTCAAGATTTACAAATGAGTTTTTCACTTCTTTTATTTTATTAATTGTATTTTCTATATCTTGAGCTTCAACTCTATAACCTCTGATTTTTATTTGACGATCTAATCTTCCTATATACTCAACATTTCCATCATCTAAGTAACATCCTAAATCACCAGTTTTATACCATTTTTTCAAGTTATGCTCTTCAGAATATAGCTGTGGAAATTTTTCATTACTTAACTCCAGCTGTTTATAGTATCCTGCTGACAAACCTAATCCAGATAAACATAACTCTCCAACTACCCCAGGTTTTTTTATGACATTTCCATTTTTTAAAATGGCTATTTCTGTATTTAAGATGGGTTTTCCAATAGGAAGACTTTTTTGTTTTTCTGAAATTTTTTCTACTTCATAAGTAGTTGCAAAAATAGTTCCTTCCGTAGGCCCATAACCATTTATTATATGTTGAGGCTTCGAATCAGTATCAAATAACAGTTTTACTTTATTAATATTTAGTGCCTCACCGCCAATTAATAGATATGATAAGCTTTTAAAAATTGTACTATCTTCAGAAACAAGATAATTAAACAACCCTGACGTTAACCATAAAATACTTATTTTATTATCTTTAATTTCTTTATCTAAGCGATTAACTGAGAGCAAGGTGTCATTAGGGATGATTACTAGGCTTGCTCCATTAAGCAATGTTCCCCAAATTTCAAACATAGAAACATCAAAACATACATTCGAAGAATGTCCCAAAATAGATGCATTATTAATGTTAATAAATTTAGAATATTTAACTAAATTAATAACACTAATATGCTTTATCATAACGCCTTTAGGAGTGCCTGTCGTACCTGAGGTATATATTATATAAGCAAGATCAGGTGTGGCTATTTTTTTGTTAATCGATTTTCTATAAATTCTATTATGCTCAACATGACCATTATTATAAAATATGACTGTATGTTTAAAACTAACAAGTTTATGACGCCAATTATTCTTAGTGATAACAACAGATGCATCTATATTTGATAATATTTTTGATAATCTATCTTGGGGCGCATCTATATCGAGAGGAATATAAACAGCACCAACTTTAAGAATTGCCAAAATAGTCACAATAAAATCAATCGAACGTGGCAATGCCACTATAATCATATCATCTTTATTAATACCTGAAAGTGATATTTCTTGTGCTAATCTTTCTGAAAGCTTTAATAGTTTACGATAAGTGATTTTCTTACTTTCTGAAATAATAGCCACACTATTTGGTGTACATTTAACTTGCTTAAGAAAAATTTTATATATATTCATAACTTATTCCTAATTATTTGCCAGGTAGAAACCATTGCTTTTTGCCATAAAGTCGCTCTGAGATAATATTATTATCTTTACATAGATTTATGAATTTATTGGATTCTATAATCTGAATAGATTCCTCAGAACAATTAAGGCCCATTATATGTTTTAACCATGGCTCTAAACCCATAGCATAAACATATGCTGCTTTACATTTTGTAATACGAACAATATCCCATGCTTTAATAGAGTTAGAACCAGAAAGTCGTCTTGATAAATTATTCTTATTATTTAATGGTTTTGTAAGTAATGGTCCATACAACCAACTTAATGGCGCGCCATCACACTCCATTCCAATAAACAGAAAATCAACTGGATCTAAAATATTAAAAACATTTTCATACATCTGCGGCTCAAGATTATTAGAATCAGCACAAAACAATAAGTTATTGCCTTTTAAATTTATATAATAGGCTAACTTTGTTTGAATATTCAGATCAGCATGCTCACCAAAAAAAGGAACACCAACTATCTCGCCATCCACATAATCTATATGCTCAAGCTCACTCAATGTAACTATTGAATTAAATCCGATATTTTCTAATATTAATTTTAAAGAAGGATCAACTAAAACACCGCCTTGAGAAGCAGGAATAATGATTTTTTTTATTTTATGCCGTAATTGTAGTAATGTTTCAATCAACACATGATCTTGATGATTGTGCGTTAGTAAGACGTAATCAATCTTGTCGGGCAAATCATGAAAGCTATATCGCGATATTCCAATTTTATTTTGATAACTAATAACAGGGTCAATAAGTATGCTTGTATTTATTGTCTGTAATAACACACAGGCATGTCCAAAATATCTTATTCGGACTTTGTCTCCTGAATAATTTCCAGCATCGCTTTGCTGATAACATGCTTCGC